>NZ_JAGOGJ010000263.1 GCF_017996735.1 Niveispirillum sp. | reverse complement strand
AGCGAAGCTGATGGTTCCGGGCTGAGCGAAGCTGATGGTTCCGGGCTGGGCGAAGCTGATGGTACCGGGCTGAGCGAAGCTGATGGTGCCGGGCTGGGCGAAGCTGATGGTACCCGGCTGAGCGAAGCTGATGGTGCCGGGTTGAGCACAGCAGGCGGCCTGCGGGTAGGAGATGGTTTGGGGGTACGAGATGGTTTGCGTATAGGAAATGGTCTGGGGATAAGAAATTGTCTGCGGATAGGAAATGGTTTGGGGGTAACCCGTATAGCCTGACATGCAGCACCTCTCCGATGGCCCGTGGGTGGACGTATTGGCATCTCGCGGCTGCATCGCGGGCAGCCGCTTCCTGATTAACCCGCACGGGGTATCCTGTTCAAGGCAATATAGAGAACAGAAGATGGTTAAATACCCTTATTGCGGGTATCTGCATGGGGCCGGTCGGGCGCGGCCTGACGCCGCAGCCGGCATGCTTGACCCCCATGTCCGTTACGGTCAAAAGGGGGCGCATGGAAACGCGGACACATACAGGAGCGGCATTCGGCATGCGACAATGGGTCGGCATGCTGCTGTTCTGCGCCCTGCTGCTGCGCGGCATGATCCCCAGCGGGTACATGCCGGATTTTAACGCGGCCGAGGGGCAGGGTTTCCTGATCATCTGCTCCGGCAACGCGGCGCAGGCCGTCGCGGGGTCGGATGACGGCATGGCCCCGGCCGATACCCACCAGCAGGGATTGTGCGCCTTCGCCTTTCTGGGGGCGGTGGCGCCTGTTCTGTTGCTGATCGCCCTGCTGCTCTGGCTGCCGCCGCGTCATGTCCGTTATCGACTGGGTCTGTGGGTCGACAATGCGCGTCCGCTGATCTGCGCCCCGCCGGGCGCGCGGGCACCACCCGCCTTCGCCTGACCTGATCCTCACACCTTCATTCCATCATCGGGACCCGCAATCGCGGTCCCCGCCGTCGCGTGTTCTGGCCATCGCGCGCCACCGCGACGGGTCAACGCCCGCCCCGCGCCATGCTGGGGATGGGCGCACAGGATCTGTCATGCTGAAGAAAATGCTTGTCGCCGGCGTCTCCACCCTGGCCCTGGCCGGGATTGTCCATGCCGAACCCACCGAATCTGCCGTCATCGTGACGGGTCAGCGGGCCGCCGCAAAACTGGAGCAGCCGACCGCCACCGCCAGCCGCCTGGGCCTGCCCCTGCGCGAGACACCGGCCAGCGTGGAGGTTTTGACCCGCGACGATATCCTGGTCCGGGGGCTGCGCACCTCCCGCGAGGTCTTTGCCGATGTGGTCGGCGCCATCGCGGGCAATGTGCCGGGCAACCCCGCCGTCGTGTCGATGCGCGGCTTTGCCGGCAACACCGTTTCCATCCTGCAGGACGGGGTGCGGGTGTCCAGTTCCACCATGGTTACGCGCGATGCCAATAGCTGGCATTTCGACCGGATCGAGGTGATCAAGGGTCCGGCCTCCGTTCTGGTGGGGGAGGGGGCGCTGGCCGGCGTCATCAACAAGGTGACGCGCAAGCCGACCCTTGACGACACCCATGTCGATGCCATGGCAACCTATGGCAGTTTCGATACGCTGACCCTGGCGGGGGGCGTCAATGTGAAACTGTCCGACGATGTGGCCGTGCGCGCCGATGCCAGCCGTATGACGTCCGACAGCCTGTATGACGTGGATGCCAACAAGACCCGGTCCAGCGGCCTGACCACCAGCCTGTTGTACAAGCCGGCGCAGAATCTGTCCGTCCTTGTGGCTGTCGATCATTACAATGACAAATATGACGGCACCTATCAGGGTGTGCCGCTGGTCTCCGCCGCCGTGGCCCGCGACGCCAGCAAGGCCCTGCGGTCGGCCAACGGTCTGGTGATCGACAAGGCCCTGCGCCGCAAGAACTACAATCCTGACGGCGCCTATTCCGGGGCTGACGAAACGACGCTGCGGGCACGTGTGGATTATGGTTTCGCTGATGGCTGGTCGTTGGCAAACGACCTGACATGGTACAGCGCCACCCGCGATTTTGTGTTGAGCGGGGATCAGAATTTCACCGCGCCCAGCGCCGCCTTCCCCAATGGCAGCTTCGCGCGCGGGCTTCAGGCCATCTATCACGATCATGAATTCTGGAATGAACGTCTGGCCCTGTCCAATGACGGGCATATCGGGGGCCTGCGCAACCGGTTCACCCTCGGCGGGGAATATAACGACACGGACTTCGTAAACCCGCGCAAGCAGACGGCGGTGGGCGCCATCGCAGCCGTCGATCCCTATAACCCCGTCGTCGGCGTCTGGCCGGTCGGTGATACCCTCTATACCAGCCAGAATGTCGTGTTCGACAGCGGCCTGAAGACCAAGGCCGTCTTTGCCGAAAACGCCCTGAACCTGACGCCGGACTGGCTGGTGCTGGCGGGCATCCGGTATGAAGGGATCGAACTGGATCGCGGCATCACCAATCTGAATGCCGGCAACGCCTTTACCCGCGCCGACGCCGATTACGATCCCTTCTCCTGGCGCGTTGGCACCACCTATGATGTCACGCCGGCCGTCACGCTGTATGGCCAGTACACGACGGCGGCACAGCCGGTGGGCAGCATGCTGACCCTGTCGCTGGCCAACACGGCCTTCAAGCTGACCAAGGGCACCTCGGTTGAGGCGGGTTTCAAGGCGCTGATGCTGGACGGGCGGGCCAGCCTGACCGGTGCCGCCTATCGCATTTCCCAGAAAAACATCGTCACCCGTGACCCGTCCAACCCGTCGCTGGCGGTGCAGGGGGGTGAACTGGCCTCCAAAGGTGTGGAACTGACGGCGGATCTGGCGGCGACCGACCAACTCCATCTGTCGGCGGGTATATCCTACAGCGATGCCGAATATGAGGCGTTGAACGAACTGGTCAGCGGACGGCTGGTCAGCCGGGCCGGCAACCGGCCGATCAATATGCCGACCACC
>NZ_JAGOGJ010000182.1 GCF_017996735.1 Niveispirillum sp. | reverse complement strand
CGCTCTTACGAGCACTCCCAAGACCGTCCATTTCCAAAATCCCGACCATCCGCCACCACCAAAATCAGGGGGCGGCAGAATCTCAGTTATTAGACGTTCCGCAAGACGGGCTTCGGCTGACGCTTACAGTGATTGTTCTCATCCCGGTACTTGGGCTTGCGGTTGAAGAAGCCGGGGGCACGGCCAACTTGCATGCGGCCCGTCGCGCCCATGTCGCCACCGTAACGGCGCGCGAGGATGCGCGCGGCTTCTGCGCCTTCGTCCGCCGTCACCTCGCGCATGGGGCCGATGTCGATCCAGGCTTGCACATGACCGGGGCTGGTGCGGACGGCCAAGGCGACGGGAACGCCATCATCGAGCATTGCCTTCAAGCGCGCGTCGCCGTCCGCGTCGAAGTCCACCAGCACGTAGTTCGCGAAGCCGGGGCGGATGAAGATATCGGAGCCGTCGGCGTTCGCCGCTCTCAGGAACTTGATGGTGTCCGGGGCCAGCAACACGGCGCGGGTCCAGTTCCGCGTTGCCGGGCGGCTGCCGCGTTTGCGCGGGATGATGCGCACGTCATAGGCGCGGGACGGCAAGGCGTGGGTGAAGTCGCGAAGCGCGTCATGGGTCAGGCGTTGTTTCTCCGCAAGGTCCAGCATGCCGAACCCTCCCTCGCCCCGGTGCGCAGCGCGCGCCCGTCGGTGTTGCCGTCGTAGAAGCGTCGCGGGGCGGAACCCCAATCCGTGTACCGGCTTACCCGTTGCCCCGACTCGGATTTTCGATGGTGCGGGGCGCTATGCCGCCGCTCCCGTCCACGTCATGTCCAGATCGAGCGTCCGTGTTGCCGGTTGGTGGGGTGGCCCGCCATCACTCACGGTCGAGCGGCGGGTGATCCGTGTGACCGAATTGCGCCGCGTCTCCGTCCAATCGACGATGTTCAGCACGGCGGCATGCCGTCCCTGCTCCGCGCACCACGTCGCCGCATCCGCTGCCGTGATGAATAGGCGGTTGCCGCGACGATGTACGGCGGGAGCTTCACCGCGTGCGCGAAGCGCGTAGAAGGTGCTCCGCGCCGTGCCGGTGATGTCGCAGAACTCCGCCAACGTCATCACGGGCGCGCTGGTGGTGAGTCGCCCCAGGATGTTGGGCGCAGCCAACGTTTCCCAAGGATCGGGTTCGCGCCACGCGGCACCGCGCCATACCCGTTGCCCGTGAGACTTCGCGTGCGCGTACCCCATTGACCGCATCGCCCGCGCGATGTCGCGCACGGACGGCACCGGCAAGCGATGGACCGCGCACCAATCGGCGCAGCGTTCCGACACGATGCGGGATAGAACGCGGTCGGCGATGTTCGTCGCGGCCAGATGCAGCCGGACGAAGACAAGCGCGGTCGCCGCGCGAAGGGGAGCTTCGATCATCCTTCATCCTTCCACTTCGCCAGGATCATGCGGGCCTTGCGGCGCATCAGCACCGTGCGGCGAAGGCCGAGAGCGAGCGAACGCTTCCGGTACTTCTTGCGCAGAAGATCAAGGAGCGTCGGGGGAGGCTTCCGAAGCGTCGTCTTCATCGAATGCATCCTTCTCATCGTATTGTTTGTATTCACGAAAGCTTCCGGCTATTTCCGCGTAGCCGAGACCGTCGTTCAGGGGGCCGTTGTAGGCGTAATCCGGGTTGATTTCGTATCGAAGCAGCTCTTCGGGCCGACCGCCCTTCTTCCGGTGTTTCGTTGCTGTCGCTTGAGGAACTGTAACGGCGCGGATCAGCGAGTTCTTGGATAGCTGCTTCAAGGCATCGTAGACGGCGCGTGGTGTCGCGCCGACTGCTTCGGCAAGCTGTTCGCGGGTGAAGCTTTTGGTGATTGTGCCCGGTCGCCCGAGCGCGGCGAAAACATAGTTCCCGTCGCCGTCCGCCGGGGTGGGTTCGCCGGTCGCGTCGTCGAACAACAGTTCGGCGGACTTCCACCGACACCAAGACAACAGCCTCAAGAACACCAGAAGCGCACAATGAGAAAGCCGACGTTCGGAGAGCCGCCCGAACTCCGCAAGGAACGTACCTCGCAGCATGTTCGTTCTGAACTCGTCCGGCAGGTTGGGGATGTATCCCGTGCTGCGGATCACCGGGTGTCCGTCTTTGGTCCGCCGGATGGAGCCGTCGTCTTTCCGGTCCAGCTTCGGTGCTGGAATGCGGATGAGCTTGTCGTCTCCCCGCCGAGAGAAGGGGCGCGACATCATGGCTCCCTCTCATCGGGCTATCGGGCAGTTTTCGGAAGCCAGCTTCCGAAAATGCCGGGTTATCGGAAGAACCACGCAGAGGCGAGCCGAAAAGCCATGTGATATCAGCTGGTTCTTGGGTGAGTTGCGGATATACATACATATCCGCTCACGCCGCAGGCTGAGACGCTTCCAGGGTGTGCGCCTTGGCCCATGCGTCCGCCGCGTCCACGGGAATGAGCACGCGCCGTCCGACGCGCATGATCGCTGGCCCCTGTCGCCGCTCCCACAGGCGGTACAGGGTGGAGCGGCTCAGGTTGTAGGCTTGAAGGAACTGTTCAACGGTGTAGGCTCGCGGTGCCATGACACATCTCCCGCCGATATGAGCGGGGATGGTCACACCTCACCCGCCCACGGTTGATCCGTAGAACGGTGCGGGGTTGGTCCGAAAGGACGCTATCACCGGTACTCCCAAGAGGAAACATAACCGGTGTCGAGAACAGCATCAAGAATCAAAGTGATACATCCCGACATTTCTCGACAGCTTTCCTATTGCACCCTGTTGCGCTTCACGCTGCACTCTTTTCTTTAAGAATGACAACATTACCACTGACATTGCCTGCCATCGCATTTGCGATGCGACGTGAGACACGATCCGCTGCTTGCTTTGCCGGGTCTTGCGCGATGTGTGAGTACCGATCCGTTGTGCGTGCGTTCGCGTGGCCGAGCAATGCGCCCGTCATCGGCAATGTCTCGCCATTCGACACCGCTTCACTGGCGAATGTGTGACGCAGCGTGTGCGGCATGATGGTGGGCATCCCGGCAAGTTCCCGCACGCGCTTCCACACCCGCTTCAATCCCTGGAAATGCGACGAACCGCTTGTCGCCGGGAACACATAGTCGGTTCCGTCGTGACGCGGCAGCGTGCGCAGCAGTTCGAGCGCAGGCGCACCCAAACGGCGCACCGACTTGCCGGTCTTGGTATCGGCAAGGCGAAAGCATGAATGATCGAAATCGACTTCGCTCCACCGCAGCCCGCAAATTTCGTTGCGGCGACACGCAGTGAACGCCAACAGGCGGATGATATCCACGGCCATGCGGTTCGCGCCTTCGGCAGCTACCGTATCCAGCGCAGCGCCGATCTTGGACAGTTCGTCAAGGGACAGGAACGTCTCGCGTTTGTTGTCGGTGGGTTTCTTGGCGCTTTCGCACGGGTTCTCGGCAACGATGCGGTGTCGCTTGGCGAAGGCGAACACGCCGGACAGGTCGCGCACCACCTTCGCGGCTGCGCCGCGCCCGCCTTTGACGATGACGCGGGCACGCGGGCCAACCTTCTCATCCTTCGCCGTCTTGCCGTTGGTGACGGCGCGGATCATGCGTTCAACATCCGCCGGGCCGACTTCCGTCACCTTCTTCGTGCCCAACGTCGGGATAATGTGGTGCTGAAGTCGGGCCAAGGTGTACTTGCGCGTCAGCGGCTTCAGGTGCGACGTGCCTTCATCGGCGTAGATGTCGATCAATTGCGCGATGGTCAGTTCCTTGCGCTTGGCGGAACGCTCTCCCGCCGGATCGTCGCCCTTCGCGGCGGCTCCCAACAACTCCTTCGCCTTCTTCCGAGCATCCTCCATGCAGAGCGTGGGGTATCGCCCCACCGTCATGAACCGACGCGGCGCGGTGCGTCCGCCACCGTTCGCGCGATAGCGGATGATGAACGTCTTCGTGCCGCTCTTCTCGACGCGAAGACCGAAGCCGGGCAACTCGCTGTCCCACAGATCGTAGCGGGCTTCCTTCGGTGCGGCACCGTCAACGACGCGCTTGGTGAGTTTCTGCGAGGGGCTGGACATGGCCGTTCTCCGGTGCCGTGGTGGACACCATTGAATCATGGTGTCCACATGGTGTCCACCAAAATTGGAATGTTGGGGAATCGGCTGTGATAGGGTGGCACAAACAACGGTGTTAAATCAGCATGTTATGGACATGGGGAGACAACAGGGAACGCCGCGAAACAGCCGACAACAACCTTGCCAAGGTTGGGGTCGAGGGTTCGAATCCCTTCGCCCGCTCCAGACACGATCAAGATGATGCATCAAAGGCCGCCTTCGGGCGGCCTTTTGCATTTCCGGAATTCCGGATGCGCCCCGGTTCATGCCCGTTGCAGGAGTCGGATGCCGTGAGTGGTCGTCCGTAAGAGCTGATTCGAACATCAGGATACCAGTCGGAACGGCCTTACCAGCCGTACAGGACAAACCCGCCCCAAAAGCAAAACCCCCGCCGGCGGACCGGCGGGGGTTCTGTGTCGTGTCGGGGCCGTAACCCCGATCCAGAGAGGATCATCCCGGAAGGGAGATCACTTCATCTTGGATTCCTTGAAGGCCACGTGCTTGCGAGCAACCGGATCATACTTGTTGAATTCCAGCTTCTCGGTCGTCTTACGGGGGTTCTTCTTCTTCACGTAGAAGTAACCCGTGTCGGCGGTGCTCACCAACTTGATCAGCACGGTGTTCTGCTTAGCCATGATACCCTACCTGCGTCTGACTTGCGGCCACCGCAAGGACGCGCGGCCGATCCATATAAACCAGTTCCGCCGGAAGAAGACCCCCAGCGGCACAGCGGCGGAATCTACGCATCCGCCCCCGTCTGTCAAGGACAAAGACCCTACCTCTCCGCAACGTTGATGTGACGGGATGCGAGGGCTTGGCGATACAGCGCCGTATCTTCCAGCAAGGCGCGCGCCAAAGACATGGTCGCGGCGGTCGATGCCACGCTGTCGGCCGGCTTTGCGGGACAGGCGGCGCGCAGCTTTGCCAGGGCGTCGGCATCGTCGGGGGCGGCCAGACGGTTGCGGGCCAGCAGCGCCTGTTCGCCCCGGTCGCCGCGCGCCGCCTCGGCCAGCAGCGCCGGCACGCTGGTGCCGGGCAGGGCGGTACACAGGCTGGGCTGCACGCCCTGCCCGTCGAAACTGTAACCGCTGGGCGCGTAGATCCGGCTCCAGGTGATGAACAGTTCCCCGCCATTGGGCAATTGCGTCACATGCTGCACGCTGCCCTTGCCATAGGTGGAGGTGCCGACCAGCAGGGCGCGGCCGGCATCCTGCAGGGCTGCCGCCACGATCTCCCCGCTGGATGCCGTCTGCCCGTCGATCATCACCACCAGGGGCAGATCGGGAAAGGCGGTGGTGGGTTTCTGCGCCTCGAACCATTGGATGGAACTGGGGTTGCGGCCGCGCGTGGTGATGATTCGGCCCTGCGGCACGAACAGGTTCACCACGCCCACGGCCTGGACCATCACCCCGCCCGGATTGCCGCGCAGGTCCAGGATGACGCCGCGCACCGGCCCCTTGTCCAGATAGCGCTGGATGGCCTGGCGCACATTGTCCTGGGTGGCGTTATTGAAACGGTCGATGCGGATGGTGGCGACACCATCGGTCAGGCTGGCCTGCACCGTGTTGGGTACCAGATGGCGGCGGCGGACCGATACGCTGCGCTGTCGCTGGTCGTTCTGCCCGACCTTCATTTCCACCCAGCTTCCCTCCGGCCCCTGGATCAGGGCTGACAGCCGGTCATAGGGCAGGCCGATGATACGTGTGCCCGCCACTTCAAAGATGCGGTCGCCGACACGGATGCCGGCAGTGGCCGCAGGGCCGTCGGCGACCATGTCGGAGATTTCAAAGAACCCGTCGACGGTACGGATGCCGACACCGATTCCGTCATAGCCTTCGCGCTGCGTGCGCTCCCCCTGCGCCCGGTTCGGCTCGGCATAGCGGGAATAGGGGTCCAGGTCCGTCATCATGCCGTCGAACATGTCGCTCCAGACCTGTTCCCGCCCGCGCTGGGCAATGATGGGGGAGGCGGCGGTGATGGCGCGCAGCATGTCGGCCGTGGCATTGGCCCAGCGCTCGGGAATCATGTCGGCCGGCAGGGCCACGCGTGACAACTCCACCCCGTCGCGGGTCAGCAGCAGATGGCCGGGCACCGACACGATGCCCAGCGTGCGGTCGGCCGCCGCCACGCGCCGCAACCCGTCGCCCAGCAGGTCCGGCATGGAAGGTGGTTTCAGCGCATTGTCGATGATGGGGCGGAAGGCGACGGAAAACAGTTGTTCGGCCGTCAGGTTCGCAATGGGGGGCAGGACCTGCTGTTCGGCCCGGACGGTGCTGACACCGCCCAGAAGGCTGAAGACAACCAGCATCGACCCGAGCCGTGATGCCATGCGCGTTTCCCCCGTCGGGCACCGTCTCAATGGCGGCGCTTCCTCTGATGACAGAGTGCCGCAGGTCCATGGATGCGTAAAGTCCGTGGACGGGCCAAAAGGCTAGTTCGGGCGGGAACGGGCAGCCTCCACGCCCTTGGCGCCCATCGGAAGGGTTTACGCTACCGTCAGGCCGGCATATTGGTTGTATCGACCATGATGTCCGGTATGAGGGCTGCCATAATGACCAGCGATGTGGTCAAGGGACCTGCATCCTACTTCCCTTCGATCGAGAAGAAATATGGGCGCCCCATCGGTGACTGGCTGGATCTGGTGCGGCTGCGCCTTCCCGCCCGGCATATGGAACTGGTCGCCATGCTGAAGGAAGAACATGGCATGGGGCACGGCCATGCCAACGCCATCGTGGCCCATATACTGGCGTCGGCCGACAAGTAACCGATCGGCAGGATCAGGCCGGAATTCCACTGTCCGGCGGGTGCCGCCCCCCCTGTCCTGAGATCATGAATCCGGCCGGCAACAGCCGGAACGAATCGGCCTGCCATCACCAGGGCGCATTTGACAGGCACGCTGAAAAAGCGTGAATAAGCCCAAACTTGGTAGGCGTTGGTGCCATGTCCCCCAAATACTGGATAATTCCGCTGATGGCCGTGCCGTTGATGGCACTGGTGGCGCTTGGCCGCGCGCCGGCGGATACCGGTTTGGCCGTGCGCTATCTGCGTATCGCGGCCGATCCGTCGGGGGAGCGGGGCTTCGATGTGGGGGCGGCCCTGGCCTCCATGTTGTCGCGCCCGCCGGGCATGCCCGCCTGCATCGACGGCCGCGCCTGTGGCGTGCCCGGCCTGATCGCCCTGACACAAAGCCTGCCCGACCGCCGCGACATTGTGGAGGCGGTGGTGTCCGGTGCCGTGGAAACCGGTCTGGCGCCCGCCGACCGGATCTATGCGGCCCGCTGTTTCCCGGCTGCCGGCACCCGGCCGGCCGAACTGACCATCCTGGGCGAGATCTACAGCGAGGCGCTGCATGTGCTGGTGCGGGCCGAGGGCAACCTGAGCGATCCCGCGCAGTTGAAGGGACGGCGCGTTGCCATCGGCGTTGCCGGCTCCGATGAACGCCGGCTGGCGGAACGTATCCTGTCCGCCTATGGCTTGCGCCGGCAGCAGGTGCGGGGGGTGGAGATCGGCGGGGAAGCGGCGGCCCTGGCGCTGGCCGATGGCCGCATCGATGCGATGTTCCGCATCGCCGCCACCCCCGATCCGGTTGCCGCGATGGCGGTGACGGCGGGGGCGCGGCTGCTGCCGGTCACGGGGGATGCGGCGGGACGCCTGTCCGGGTTGCACCCGTTCGGCGCCCCCGGTTCCATCCCGGCGGGCACCTATGACGGTGACCAGCCCGAAGTGGCGACCATGATGCAGCCCGTGGCCTGGATTGCGGGTCCGGCGCTGGACCCCGCCCTGGCGGCCCAGTTGACGGCGGCCCTGGCCAGCCGGGCGAATCGGGAGGCGCTGCATCGGCAGGACCCCGATATGGTGTTGCTGCGCCCTGCGGCATTTCGCATGTCTGCCCCCCTGCACCCGGCGGCGGGAACACGCTATGGTGTGGATCCCATCGCCATGGCCTGTCCGGGCCAGAAGCCCCGGTGAGTGTTCGAGCCTATGTTCCTGCCGCAGGAGATCATCCGCCGTAAACGTGACGGGCACGCCCTGTCGGCCGATGATATTGCGTCCTTCATCGCCGGCCTGACGGATGGGTCGGTGTCGGAGGGGCAGGCCGCTGCCTTCGCCATGGCGGTCTGGTTCCAGGGCATGGATCAGGCGGAAAGGGTCGCTCTGCTGCGCGCCATGACCGGGTCGGGCACGACCCTGGACTGGTCGCGCGAAGGGCTGGGCGGGCCTGTGCTGGACAAACATTCCACGGGGGGCGTGGGGGACAAGGTCAGTCTGCTGCTGGCCCCCATCATCGCGTCCTGCGGCGGCTATGTGCCCATGATTTCCGGCCGGGGGCTGGGTCACACGGGCGGAACCCTGGACAAAATGGAAGCCATTCCCGGCTATGACGGGCGGCCTGACCTGCACCGGCTGAAAACCATGGTGCGCCGGGTCGGGTGCGCCATTGTCGGCGCCACGGATGAAATCGCGCCCGCCGATCGCCGTCTCTATGCGATTCGTGATGTCACCGCGACGGTGGAAAGTGTTCACCTGATCACGGCGTCCATCCTGTCCAAGAAGCTGGCGGCGGGCCTGAACGCCCTGGTGCTGGATGTGAAGTTCGGATCGGGCGCCTTCATGGAAAGCCCGGAACGGGCCCGCGCACTGGCCGAGATGCTGGTGGCCACGGCCACCGATGCCGGCCTGCCCACCCGCGCCCTGCTGACCGATATGGGGCAGGTGCTGGGCCATACGGCCGGCAACGCGCTGGAGGTCCGGGAATGCCTGTCGATCCTGGCCGGCGAAAGGCCCGACGGGCGCCTGTGGCGGGTGACCGAGGCTCTGTGCGGTGAAATGCTGCTTCTGTCGGGGTTGGCGGCGGATGCGGCGGGTGCTGCCCGGCTGGTGGAACAGGCGATCGCCACCGGTGCGGCCGCCGACCGTTTCGCCCGCATGGTGGCGGTGCTTGGCGGGCCACCCGACCTGATCGAACGGCCGGACCGGCATCTGCCCACTGCGCCGGTGGTGGTTCCGGTGTTCCCGGCGCATGCGGGTCATGTGGTGGCGCAGGATGTCCGCGCCTTGGGGCTGGCCGTGGTGGCGCTGGGCGGGGGCCGCACCCGGCCGCAGGACGGGATCGATCCGCGCGTGGGGCTGGATCAGGTGGCGCCTATCGGAACGGCCGTGGGACCGGATCGCCCGCTCTGTCTTGTGCATGCGGCGGACAGGGCTGCGGCGGATGCGGTGGTATGCAGCGTCAGGAACGCTTATGTGATTGGCGAAACCGCCGACGCGGCCGCCGATCCGGTGGCCGGAATGATCGGCGGACCCTGAGGACAGTGCCAGCCCGACCGGAGGCCCCATGATCACCATCGTCCGCGCCAAGTTCCACGGCATCCGTGTCACGGGCGCCGATCTGAATTATCACGGTTCCATCACGCTGGACCCCGAGCAATGCGCGCTTGCCGGCGTCTATCCGCTGGAATTCGTTGAAATCTGGAACAAGAACAGCGGCGCGCGGATTTCCACCTATGTGATCTTCGGCGAGCCCGGTTCGAAATGCTGCGTCCTGAATGGTGCCGCCGCCCGCACCTGCCAGAAGGGGGACGAGGTGATCATCGCCGCATCGGCCAGCATCACGCCCGAACAGCTTTACGACATCAAGCCGAAGGTCCTGACCTTCAAGCCCGACAATACGGTGGACCGGGTGCTTGAATATGATGTCTTCAAGGGGCCGGAGCGTGATTACGATTTCCGCACGCTGGACATCACCGATGGGCGCGACGCCGCAGTCACCCTGCAGGTTCCCATCCGTAGCTGAGACCGGGGGACGGGGGGGGGGCGCGCCGCCGCCGCGCCGGTCGGCGCGGATACCATCGGTCATGATTTCGTGCGCCTCAATCGCCGGCGGGCGCATCCGCGCCCTTGGCTACGCGGCATGGGCCGCGCGGCGGCAGTCGCCGCCGTACCATCGGTCAAGAATTTTGACCAATGGTATTATTCCCACCCGCCCAGCAACGGGCGCATGCGCAGGCTTTCCTTGTTCCGTACCCGCACCTTGCCATGCACATGGTCGGGCATGGCGTCGCGCGGGCCGCCCACGCGCACGGGCCGTTCGGCGAAGCGGCCCAGGCTGATCATGCGGTCATAGGTGACGATGGCGGCGGCCACCGAGACATTGACGCAGAATTTGGTGGGGATCTTCACCACATGGTCACAGCGGGCCAGCATGGCGGGTGACAGGTTGCCCCGTTCCGGCCCGAACACATAGGCCGCGCGCAGCGGGTGGCGGAAGCTGGGCAGTTCCGCCGCATCATCGGTCAACTCGCACCCAACAAGCTGACACCCCGCCGGCAGCGCCATCTCCGCGATCGATCCCCAACCATAATAGGGCACGTGATCGACGCCGCCCGACGTGTCGGTGACGCGCAGTTCGTTCATATCGACCACGGCATTCACGGAAAACACAAAGCTGGCACCGAACGCATGGCCCGTCCGCATGATGGTGCCCAGATTGCCGGACTTGCTGATGCCTTCGGCGCCGAGGGCGAAATAGCCGCGCATGATGACCTGATACTGAGAATGGGGAATTGTCGCGACTCCTTGCATGGAAAGGGCCGCCGGGGCAAGGTGCCTGCCCCCATCCCTCGCCTGCGCGCCGGTCATGCCCGATCCCAATCCGCCCCATATCCACGGCCCCGGCTGTGGCCACCATCATCCTGAATCCGGTCCTGCCGGTGCGGTGGCCGTGCGCCTGCCCGATGACAGCGCCAACCCCATCCTGGTCCAGGTG
>NZ_JAGOGJ010000046.1 GCF_017996735.1 Niveispirillum sp. | reverse complement strand
ACCCTGAACAATGCCACGGGCAGCATGCGGCCCGTCACGCAGGTGCCGGGGTTCAATCTGGTGTTTTCACAGAATGGCGATCCGCGGGTCGTGCTGTCGGCGCTGGACGAGGTGACGGATGTGCGCGTCGTCTCCTCCCCCCAGGTGGTGGTGATGGACAGTCAGGTGGCACAGTTGCTGGTCGGTGACCGGGTGCCGATCCTGACGCGCACGGCCCAGTCGGTGGATAATCCCGATGCGCCCATCGTGTCGCAGGTGGATTATGTGAATACCGGCGTCATCCTGCGCGTGGTGCCGCGCATCAGCCAGAGCGGCAAGGTGACGATGGAGGTCTATCAGGAAATCTCCAACGTCTCCGGCACCCGCAATTCCGGCAACCTGACCCCCACCATCAGCCAGCGGCAGATCACGTCAAACGTGGCGGTGGACAGCGGTCAGACCGTCGTGCTGGGCGGCCTGATTTCCGAAGAACAGCAGGCGGGGCGCGATGGCATCCCCGTCCTGTCGTCCCTGCCCGGCGTGGGGGCACTGTTCGGCGAAAAACGCACCAGTTCGGTGCGTACCGAACTGGTCGTCTTCATCACGCCGCGCGTCATCCGGGATGAGCGCGAGGCGGAGGCGGTGACGGCAGAAATGGTCTCCCGCCTCAGATCGATCCAGCCGCCGCGTCCATCTCCTTGAACAGGCGCGAGGCGGCGTGGAAGGCGCTGTTGGCCGCCGGTACACCGCAATAGATGGCGGCCTGCAGGATCAGTTCCTTGATCGTGTCGCGCGACACCCCGTGCGTCACGGCGGCACGGACATGCATGATAAATTCCTCTTCCCGGTTCAGGGCGATCATCATCGACATCACCATGAGACGGCGGGTTGTGTGGTCGATGCCAGGCCTTGTCCAGATCTCCCCCCAGGCATAGCGGGTGATCAGGTCCTGGAATTCGGCGGTGAATTCCGTGGTATTGGCGATGGCGCGGTCGACATGCGCGTCACCCAGGACGGAACGCCGGGCGGTGAAGCCCCGTTCCTTGCGTTCGGCTTCATCCATGATCTCAATCTTTCAGGAAGGACAGCAGGGCGGCGGTGAACGCCTCTGCCTGCTCGATATTCGACAAATGCGCCGCGTCCAGTTCCACCATTTTGGCACCGGGGATCAACGCCACCATCTCATGGCTTTTGGCGATGGGGGTGGCCGGGTCCTGGCGGCCGCCGATCACCAGGGTCGGCACGGTGATGCGGGGCAGCGAGGCGCGCTGATCCATGTCGCGCACGGCGGCACAGCAGGCGGTATAGCCCTCCACCGGCGTGGCGTGCAGCATGGCAGTGATGGGGGCGATGGCGTCGGGATGGGTGGTCCGGAAGGGTTCGGTGAACCAGCGCTCCACCACGCCATTAACGATGGCGCCCATACCCTGGGCCTTGACCAGCGCGATGCGGGCATTCCACGGCTCGGGCGGTGCCATTTCGGCGGCGGTGTTGCACAGGACCAGATGCGACAGCCGCTCCGGCGCGTTCGCGCCCAGCCACTGCCCCACCATGCCGCCCTTGGACAGGCCGGCAAAGCGCACCTTCTCGATCCCCAGCGCGTCCAGAAGCCCCACCGCATCGCGGCCCAGCAGGTCGATGCTGTAGGGGCCGGCGGGCGCATCGGACATTCCATGTCCCCGGCTGTCATAACGCAGAACCAGGAAATGCCGGGTCAGCTCAGGCATCTGCGGCGCCCACATGTCCATATTGGTGCCCAGCGAATTGGACAGCAGCAGAAAAGGCGCGCCCTCCGGCCCGTCCAGGCGCCAATGCAGGCGGCCTCCATCGGCCAGGGTCACATAGTCCGCCATCACTTCATCTCCCGCTCATAGGTGGTCAGTACGGCGGACACGAAGTCCGACGCTGACCCGAGGTAACTTTCCGGCCGCATCAACGCCACCAGCCGTTCACGCGGCAGATGGGTGGTGATCGCCACATCGGCGGCCAGTTCCTCCAGCAACCCATGGCCGGCGGCCACGGCGCGCTTGCAGGCGGCCTCTACAATCTTACCCGCGTCATGGCGGCCCGATGCCTCGGCCAGGGCCTGGGTTACCGCCTCGGCCATCATCAGGCCCTGGGTCAGGTCCAGATTGGTCCGCATACGGGCGGGGTCCAGTTCCAGGCCGGACAAGGTATCGACCATATGAGCCATGGCGCCGGAGGTCAGTGCGAACAGTTCCGCCAGGGTCGGCCATTCGGCATGCCAGCCGCCGACCCCGCGTTCCTGTTCCTGCACCATGGCGCTGAACAGGGTGGCGACCAGTCCGGGGGCACGGGCGGCCGCCGACAGGGCGATGGTTGTGCCCACGGGGTTGCGTTTGTGCGGCATGGCGGATGACCCGCCCTTGCCAGCCGCCGCCGGCTCAAACGCTTCAGCCACTTCCGACGACATCAGGTGGGCGATGTCGCGGGCGATCTTGCCCAACCCGCCGGTCAGCAGGCCCAGGGCCGCCCCCAGATCGGCGATGCGGTCACGCTGGCTGTGCCAGGGGGTGTCGGGCAGGGTCAGGGAGAGTTCGGCGGCCAGCGCCTTGGCCACCGCCAAACCGTGGACGCCCTGGCTGGCCAGCGTGCCGGCGGCCCCGCCGAATTGCAGGCTGGCCGCCGCCCTGCCCGCATCGGTCAAACGGCTGCGGATCCGTAGCAGCATAGACAGCCACCCCGCCGCCTTCAGCCCGAAGGTGGTGGGCAATGCCTGCTGCCACAAGGTACGGCCGGCCATGGGGGTGCCGGCGTGGCGTCGGGACAGGTCGGCCAGGGCATGGATGGCACGGTCCAGATCGGCGCGGAGCAGCGCCACCGCCTGCACCGCCCGCAGGACAAAACCGGTATCGATGATGTCCTGGCTGGTGGCGCCGCGATGCACATGCCGGGCAGCGGCGGGATCAATTTCCGCGACCTTGGCCGTCAGTACCTTGACCAACGGGATCGCCGGATTGCCGGCCAGGGCCGTCGCCCGGCCCAGTTCCGCGATGTCATAAAGGTCGGGGTCGCAGGCGGCGTGGATCGGGGCCAGGGCAGCGGGGGGCACCATGCCGATGCTGGCCTGCGCACTGGCCAACGCCGCCTCCACCCGCAACATCGCGGCCAGCACCGCCCGATCATCGAACAGGGCCGACATGGAAGACGTCCGGAACAAAGGCGTGAACAGTGCGGATGTCATGGAGCCAGACCGGGTAATGGGGATAAGCGGATGATAGGGGTGCCGTGGCGTCTTGAGGAATGATTTCGGCCATTCCTTGCCTCCCCCGTGACAGCGGGGGAGGCACTGTCGGGCAAAGAAAGCCCTCACACGTCGAAGAACACCGTCTCACCCTCGCCCTGAAGGCGGATGTCGAACCTGTACTGCCCCTCCCCCACGGGCACGGCCAGCAGCGTGGCGCGGCGGGTGGCGGGGACGAGGTCCAGGATCGGGTCTTCGGCGTTGCTGGGTTCATCTGCGAAATAGATGCGGCTGACCATCCGCTTGATGACGCCGCGCGCCATCACCGAAATGGCGATGTGCGGGGCCTGAAGGCTGTTGCCGGGGCCGGGCACGCGGCCGGGCTTGACCGTGCGGATGGTGAAAACACCGTCGGCATCGGCGGAAGCACGGCCGAAACCGATGAAGTCCGGGTCCAGCGCCAGCTCCTCCCGCGCATCGTCGGGACTGTCATAACGGCCGGCGGCATTGGCCTGCCACAGTTCGACAAAGCTGTCGGGGATGGGCACGCCGTCGCCGTCGAACACGGTGCCGGTGATTGTCACCACCTGCCCCCTGGCCACGCCGCGCGGCTGATTATTGGGGTTCAGCGTGTAATGGCCGTCAGGCAGCAGGTCCATGCGCGCACCGGCATCGCCCTTGCCTTCCACCAGATCGGCACCGCCCTTCCACGGCAGGGCATAGTGGAAATAGGGGCCGACCGTTTGCCAGGGTGTTTGTCCGGTCATGGATCAATCCTCCATCGGCGTGGCGTCACGCCCGCGCAGCACGATATCGAAAATAAAGGACAGCGCGAGGGCTTCCTGCGTCGTTTCGATATCGAACCGGCTGATCATGCGCGGCAGGGCATGGGCGGGAACGGCATTGGCGATCGGGTCCAGCGGGATCAGCGGATCGCCTGGGAAATACATCTGAGTCACCAGCCGGGTGGCGAAGGCCGGACCCAACAGGGAGAAATGGATATGGGCCGGGCGCCAGGCGTTATAATGGTTGCCCCAGGGATAGGCGCCGGGCGTGACGGTCAGGAAGCGGTACCGCCCCTGATCATCGGTGATGACACGGCCCGACCCGGTGAAGTTCGGGTCCAGCGGCGCGTTCCATTGATCCTTCCTGTGGATGTAGCGGCCGGCGGCGTTGGCCTGCCAGACCTCCACAATGGTGTTGGGCACGGGACGCCCATCCTCGTCCAGCACGCGGCCGGAAACGATGATGCGCTGGCCGATGGCCTCGCCCTTGCCGACCTTGGTCAGATCGGCGACGGCGGGACCCATCAGCCGGTCCCAGCGGCCGGCCGGCCCCGTCAATTCCGTCAATGTCTGCGGAATGCGGATCAGCGGCTGCTGCGGCGACCGTTTGATGGTGGCCTTGTAGTCGGGTGACAGGAAGGACGGATGGGCGCCCTCCTCCTCCCGGTTATAGGGCAG
Organism: Niveispirillum sp.; assembly: GCF_017996735.1. Lineage (GTDB taxonomy): Bacteria > Pseudomonadota > Alphaproteobacteria > Azospirillales > Azospirillaceae > Niveispirillum. The sequence goes on along the minus strand of NZ_JAGOGJ010000046.1, from coordinate 42,110 downwards.
GATCAGTGTCATTTCTCGTTCCTCCCTCAGATTTTTTCGATGGCGAGGGCCAGACCCTGGCCCACGCCGATGCACATGGTCACCAGCGCCCGCTTGCCCCCGCGCCGTTCCAGACCCCGCAACGCCGTCAGAGCCAGACGGGCACCCGACGCGCCCAGCGGATGGCCCAGCGCGATGGCCCCGCCATGCGGGTTCACATGATCGGCCATCGGATCAACGCCCAGCGCGCGCATGGATGCGATCACTTGCGAGGCAAAGGCCTCGTTCAACTCAATCAGATCAAAATCCCCGATGGTCAGGCCCAGCTTGTCCATCAGCTTTTGCGAGGCCGGCACCGGGCCGATGCCCATGACGCGCGGTGCCACGCCCGCCGTCGCCATGCCCAGGATACGGCCACGCGGAGTCAGGTTATGGGCTTTTACTGCGGACTCCGAAGCAATCAGCAGGGCCACCGCACCGTCATTGACGCCGCTGGCGTTGCCCGCCGTGACGGTACCGCCGGCACGGACCACGGGTTTCAGCTTGCCCAGCGCCTCTGCCGTGGTATCGGCGCGGGGATGCTCATCAACGCTGATCGTGGTTGGCTTGCCCTTGGCGTCCAGGACGGTAACCGGGGTTATTTCGCCTTCGAAATAACCGTCGGCCTGGGCCTTGGCAGTACGTTGCTGACTGGACAGGGCGAACGTGTCCTGGTCCTCACGGGCGACACCGTGATCGACGGCCACATTCTCCGCCGTTTCCGGCATGCTATCGGTACCGTAACGTTCCTTCATCGCCTTATTGATGAAGCGCCAGCCGATGGTCGTATCCTCAATCTGGGCGCTGCGCTGAAAGGCGCTTTCGGCCTTGCCCATGACCAGCGGGGCACGGGTCATGCTTTCCACACCGCCGGCAATGACAAGGTCCAGCGCACCGGCATTGATGGCGCGCGCCGCCGTACCCACGGCATCGGCACCTGACGCGCAGAGGCGGTTGATGGTGGTGCCCGGGACCGAGACCGGAAGGCCCGCCAGCAGCGCCGCCATGCGGGCCACATTGCGGTTATCCTCCCCCGCCTGATTGGCGCAACCCAGGAACACCTCTTCAATGGCGGCCGGGTTCAGGCCGGGATGGCGGGCCAGCAGGGCCTGGATCACCTGTGCTGCCATATCATCGGGTCGCAGGCGGGACAGGCCACCGCCGAACCGGCCAATGGGGCTGCGGATGCCGTCACAGATATAGGCGGCGCTCATGCTGCAAGCTCCACCCGGAAGGGGGCGCCCGTGGCGGCTGTGATCTGCTCCACGCTGATGCCAGGGGCCAGTTCGATCAGGGCCATGCCGCCATCACCATTCTTGTCGATGGTGAAGACTCCGAGGTCGGTAATGACCATGTCGACCACCCCGGCGCCGGTCAGCGGCAGATTGCATTCGGTCAACAGCTTGGACCCGCCATTCTTGTCCTGGTGTTCCATGACCACCACGACCTTTTTGACGCCGGCCACCAGATCCATGGCGCCGCCCATACCCTTTACCATCTTGCCGGGAATGGTCCAGTTGGCCAGGTCACCATTGCCGGCCACCTGCATGGCGCCCAGCACCGTCAGGTCGATATGGCCGCCCCGGATCATGGCAAAGCTGTCGGCGCTGCTGAAATAGGAGGAGGAGGGCAATTCCGTGATCGTCTGCTTGCCGGCATTGATCAGGTCGGCATCCTCTTCCCCTTCGAACGGGAAAGGCCCGATGCCCAGCATGCCATTCTCCGACTGCAACAGCACCTGCATGCCGTCGGGGATATAGTTGGCGACCAGGGTCGGGATGCCGATACCCAAATTCACATAGAAACCGTCGCGCAACTCACGGGCGGCGCGGGCGGCCATTTCATCACGGGTCCAGGGCATGGCTCAGCCCTCCTGGCTGGCGGCCGGACGCGGCCGCGTGGTGCGCTTTTCGATCAGCTTGGCGTACTGCGTGCCCTTGATGACACGGTCGACATAGATGCCGGGAGTATGAACATGGTCGGGATCGAAGCTGCCGACAGGCACGATCTCCTCCACCTCTGCCACGGTCACCTTGCCGGCGGTTGCCATCACCGGGTTGAAGTTACGCGCCGTTTTCCGATAGATCAGGTTGCCTTCCGTGTCGGCCTTCCAGGCCTTCACGATCGACAGGTCGGAGCGCAGCCAGGTCTCGCGCACGTAATGCTTGCCCTCGAACTCCTCCACCACCTTGCCTTCCGACACGACGGTGCCCACACCGGTGGCGGTGTAGAAGGCGGGAATGCCGGCCCCGCCGGCACGAATACGTTCGGCCAAAGTCCCCTGCGGGTTCAGTTCCAGTTCCAACTGGCCGGAGATGTAAAGCTGCTCGAACAGCTTGTTCTCCCCCACATAGGAGCTGATCATCTTCCTGATCTGGCCATTGTTCAGCAATTGCCAGAGGCCGAAACCATCGGCCCCGCAATTGTTGGAAATGATGGTCAAGCCCTTGACACCCGCCTCCTTGATGGCGGGGATCAAATGTTCCGGGTTGCCGGACAGGCCGAAGCCGCCCGACATGATGGTCATGCCGTCGAACAGCAGACCGTCCAGCGCCGACTTGGCGTCAGGGTAAATCTTACCAGCCATATCAATGGGTTCCTATGAACGAATGATCGGGGTGTGCGGGTCAGTGCAGCGGCAGGCCCACGTAGTTTTCCGCCAGCGACTGCTGGGCCGCATGCGACCCGCGCAGATAGCCCAGTTCGGCGATCTGCATGCGGCGGCCGAACGCGTCGGTCTCCGGGAACCGGTGCATCAGGCTGGTGAACCACCAGGAGAAACGTTCGGCCTTCCAGACACGCGCCAGCGCCCGGGCGGAATAGGCGTCGATCCCGGCGCTGTTGCCCCGGTAATGATCGGCCAGCCCGTCCGCCAGATAGGCGACGTCGGTGGCGGCCAGGTTCAGCCCCTTGGCCCCCGTGGGCGGCACGATATGGGCGGCGTCGCCGGCCAGGAACAGATTTCCATGGCGCATCGGCTCGGCCACGAAGCTGCGCAGCGGCGCGATGGATTTTTCAATCGACGGGCCGCGCGTGACCCGCGGCGCCACCTCGTTCCCCAGGCGCAGGCACAGTTCGTCCCAGAACCGCTCGTCCGACCAATCCTCCACCTTCTCCGTGTTCGCCACCTGCACATAATAGCGCGAGCGGGTGTTGGAGCGCATGGAGGCAAGCGCAAAGCCCCGTTCATGGCTGGCATAGATCAGTTCATGATCACATGGCGGCACATCGGCCAGAACGCCCAGCCAGCCGAACGGATAGACACGTTCAAAGGTGCGCAGCACATCGGCCGGGATGCTGGCCCGGGCCACACCGTGGAACCCGTCGCAGCCCGCGATGAAATCGCAGTCCAGCGTGCGATCCACCCCGTCATGCCGGAAGGTGACACGGGGACGGGCGCTGGTGATGTCGTGCAGGGCCACATCCTGTGCGTCGAACAGCAGCGGGATATCACGGTGCAGGGCCGCGTCGATCAGGTCGCGTGTCACCTCCGTCTGGCCATAGACCATGACGGATTTGCCGGTCAGCGCCTTCATGTCGATGCGGGTATTGTCACCATCGGTGGACAGCGCGAACCCTTCATGCGGCAGGCCCTCGCGGTCCATGCGCTCATGAACCCCGACCTGACGCAGCAGATCGACCGTCACCTGTTCCAGGATGCCGGCCCGAATCCGGCTTTCGACATAGGCGCGGTCACGCCGTTCCAGGATCACGCATTCCACGCCCGCCTTGTACAAAAGGTGGGCCAGAAGCAATCCGGCGGGCCCGGCGCCGATGATGGCAACCTGTGTGCGCATCGCGGTCCTACTCCCTAATGTTTATTGGCTGTTGGCGGGATGATAGCGTCGGTGAACCATTGGCACAGGACACGCATCCATCAAAAAATTGGATTTTTCATCGCCCCTTTGCCATGCTGCACCGCATGAACCGGAAAGCCAGCAATCCCGTGCCCCGCTTCTTCCTGTACGGGGAGGCGGAGGCCAAGGCGGATGAACATTTCATCCATGCCGAAACCCTGGAACGGCGCAGCCAGCCCAGCGGCTGGCAGATCCAGCCGCATGCCCATGCCGACCTGAACCATGTCTTTGTCATCGCCACAGGGGGCGGCGAATTGCTGGCTGGCGGGGAACGGGAAGCGTTCGCGGCACCCTGCCTGCTGCTGATCCCGGCGGGCGAAGTGCACGGGTTTCATTGGGACGCCGACAGTCAGGGACATGTGATCACCTTTGTGGAACCGATGCTGCGCGGGCTGGCGCGGCGGGAGCCGGGATTGGCGGAACTGTTCGGCCGGGCGGCGGCGGTGCCGCTGGGGGATGACGGGGCGGACTGCCTGCGTCTGGCAACGCTGCTGGAGGCGGAAATGGCCGCCGGTGGTGTGGGCCGGTCGCTGCTGGTGGAGGCGGCGCTGACGGCGCTGCTGGTCCATGCCTGGCGGGCGGCCCGCCTGTCGGCGGGCGGTGGTGGAGCGTCGCGCGGGCCACGGGCGGCGCTGGTCACGCGTTACAGGGACCTGATCGAGGAACAGTACCGCGCCGGCTGGGGCGTGGCACGGTTCGCCGATGAACTGGGCGTCACACCGGGGCGGCTGCGCGCAGCCTGTATCGCCGTGACCGGGCATCCGCCCATCGACCTCCTGCATGACCGGCTGCTGGCAGAGGCCAAACGCAGCCTGTTGTATAGTGACCTGGGCGTGGCGGAGGTGGCGTTCGAACTGGGCTTCAGCGACCCTGCCTATTTCAATCGCTTCTTCACCGGCCGGGTCGGCTGCTCCCCCGGACGGTTCCGGCAGGGGGCGGCCGGATAGCCACCCCCTGCCTGTCCCGCTTCACGCATCGATATACCGGCCCCGGATGGTCATCACGGCGGCCGAGACGCCGGCGGTCAGCACTACCGGCACCATGGCCATGGCGACACCGGCCGGTCCCCATCCCTGCCCCAGCAGATGACCCGCCACCAGCGGACCGGCGATGGAACCCAGCCGGCCGACGGCGATGGACGCCCCCGTGGCCAGACCACGCACCGGGCCCGGATAATAAAGCGGGATGATGCCGTAGAGGGAATATTGGGCACCCAGCAGGAAGAACCCCGCAAGCCCGGCCAGGATAAGCACCGGCCCCAGATTTTCCGCCCCGGCCAAACCGAACATGGCCAGCGCCAGGCAGGGATAGGCGGCGATAATGGGAATACGCGGCCCCAACCGGTCGACCAGAAAGCCGATTCCCAGGGCACCGACGATGCTGCCCGCATTGAAGGCAAAGGCCGCACCGGCACCGCCAACCCCGCCCAGCCCCTTGGCCGCGACCAGCGACGGCAGCCAGTTCAGAAGCAGATACAGGACCAGCAGCGTCATGCCGAACGTGAACCAGGCCAGTAGTGTGATCAGCAACCGTCCTTCCCCGAACAGCGTCGTCACGGCGCTGGCGCCGCCGGCATGAGAAGCGGCGGACGACCGGCTGTCGGGCATCAGAACCCACATGGCGGGCAACAGCAGCAGCGGCAGCAGACCGCCGGCCAGGAAAATCGAGTGCCAGCCATATTGTTCCAGCAGGCCCGCCGCGAACAACGCCGCCAACGCCCCACCCGCCGGCATGCCGGAGAACATCAGCGTGACAGTGCGGGTGCGGCGTTCCGGCGGTGCGATTTCCAGCGCCACGGCCACAAGGCTGGGCATCGCAGCCCCCATGCCAGCCCCGGCCAGGAACCGGTAGGCCCCCAGCGATACAGGTCCACCAGCCACCAGGGTGGCGAGCGTGAACAGGCCGAAGATGGCGACGCAGACCATCAACAAGCCCTTGCGCCCCATACGGTCGGCCAGCCAGCCGCCAGTTACGGCACCCAGAACCAGACCCGCCATGCCCGCCCCGAAAACCACGCCCGCCTGTCCAGGGGACAGGCCAAGCTGGGGGATCAGATAGGGGGCGGCGACACCGATGGCTTGAATATCAAAGCCTTCCAGCAACGCGATGAGAAAGCAGAGGAACAGCGTGGTGCCGCCGCGCGGCACGGATCGGGCGGGTGCGCCCATAGGTAACCTCCCGTATCATCCCCTCGTCCCGGGGGCTTTCGATGAACTCACCCTACTATACAGAATCTCGTTATCATACATAATCATTTTATTGGACAAGTGTTAGTGTTGATGTTTCTAATTGCCTCGGCAGCTTCGAGGCGCCTTGCCATCCAACGGGATGGCGCGAGCGGGTGCAACGCACCCGGCAACGGCAGGCGACGTCAACGGAACGTTCCCTCTTGCATCGCCGTCAATATTGTTATACAACATAACTAAATAACGGGCCGATGGCCCTTCCGGGAGGAAATGGCGCATGAGCACGCATCTGGATGCCGCCCTGCTGATCGGCGGCAAGACCCGTCCGGCCACAGATGGCCGCAATTTTACCCGCCTGAACCCGCTGACGGGTGAGGTTGCCAGCACGGCTGCCGCCGCCAGCATCGACGACGCGAAGGAAGCGGCCGATACTGCCGCCGCCGCGTTTGCCGCCTGGTCGGAAACCGGCCCGAACGCACGCCGCGCCCTGCTGCTGAAGGCGGCTGAAGCGCTGACGGCGCGCATGCAGGACTTCATCGCCGCCATGGCCGCCGAAACCGGCGCTACGGCCGGCTGGGCCGGATTCAACGTGACCCTGGCCGCCTCCATGCTGCGCGAAGCAGCCTCGATGACCACGCAGATCAATGGCGAGGTCATCCCGTCCGACAAACCGGGCTGTATCGCCATGGCGGTACGCCAGCCGGTGGGTGTGATCCTGGGCATCGCGCCCTGGAACGCGCCTGTCATCCTCGGTGTGCGCGCCGTGGCGACGGCGCTGGCCTGTGGCAATGCCGTGATCCTGAAGGCATCTGAACTGTGCCCGCGCACCCATGCCCTGATCGGCGCGGCGCTGGCCGATGCCGGCTTCCCAGCGGGCGTGGTGAATGTCATCACCAACGCCCCGGAAGATGCCGGGGCCATTGTTGGCGCCCTGATCGATCATCCCGCCGTCCGGCGCATCAATTTCACCGGTTCCACCCGTGTCGGCCGCATCATTGCCGAGCGTGCGGGCCGTAATCTGAAGCCGGTCCTGCTGGAACTGGGCGGCAAGGCACCATTCGTGGTGCTGGACGATGCCGACCTGGACGAGGCCGTGAAGGCCGCCGCCTTTGGCGCCTTCTTCAATTCCGGCCAGATCTGCATGTCCACCGAACGCATCGTGGTGGATAACAAGGTCGCCGACGCCTTTGTCGAGAAATTCGCCACCAAGGCCGCCACCCTGGTCGCCGGTGACCCGCGTGAGGGCAAGACGCCGCTGGGTTCCGTGGTCGATCCGCATGCCGTGACGACAATCCAGTCCCTGATCGACGATGCCGTGTCCAAGGGGGCCAAGCTGTATCAGCCCACCCCGACCAAGGGCACGCTGATGTCGGCCGCCATCCTGGACCATGTCACGCCGGCCATGCGGATCTATGCCGAGGAAAGCTTCGGCCCCGTCACCACCATCGTGCGTGTGGATGGGGAGGATGCGGCCATCCGCACCGCCAACGATACAGAATATGGCCTCTCGGCCTCCATCTTCACCCGCGATGCGGCACGTGGCCTGCGTCTGGCCCGGCGTGTCCAGTCCGGCATCTGCCATGTCAACGGCGCCACCGTCCATGACGAGGCGCAGATGCCGTTTGGTGGCGTCAAGGACAGCGGCTATGGCCGGTTCGGTGGCAAGGCCGGAATCGATGCCTTCACCGAACTGCGCTGGATCACCCTGGAAACCTTGCCCGGCCATTTCCCGATCTGATGAACGTTCCCTTTCAGGAAGAACAACATGAGCACCGAAGACACTGTCGCGTTCGATGTCGTTGATGGCATCGCCTGGGTTCGTTTCAACCGCCCGGAAAAGCGCAATTGCATGAGCCCGACCCTGAACCGCCGCATGATGGAGGTTCTGGATGAGTTGGAATTCCGTCAGGATGTGGGCGTCCTGGTCCTGTCGGGCGAAGGCACGGCCTGGTCGGCCGGCATGGATCTGAAGGAGTATTTCCGCGAAACGGAGGCCAAGGGTCTGGGCGCCACGCGTCAGGCCCAGCGCGAGGCTTATGGCTGGTGGCGGCGCCTGCGCTGGTACCAGAAGCCGACCATCGCCATGGTCAATGGCTGGTGCTTCGGCGGCGGTTACGGCCCGCTTTATTCCTGCGATCTGGCCATCGCGGCGGAAGAGGCGAAGTTCGGCCTGTCGGAAATCAACTGGGGCATCCTGCCCGGCGGCGGCGCCACGAAGGTGGTCGTCGACCTGATCCCCCTGCGCGACGCCATGTATCACGCCATGACGGGTGAGGCCATCGACGGCAAGAAGGCCGCCGAATGGCGCATGGTGAATGAGGCGGTGCCGCTGGCCCAGTTGAAGGACCGTGTGACCGAGATTGCCAAGGTCCTGCTGGAAAAGAACCCTGTAGCGCTGAAGGCCACCAAGGATGCCGTGCGGCGGGTCAAGGAAATGACCTACGACAATGCTGAGGACTATCTGGTCCGTGCGCAGGAAGCCGCCAATTCCTACGACAATGACGGTCGCAAGGAAGGCATCCGTCAGTTCATCGACGAAAAGAGCTACAAGCCCGGCCTGGGCGCGTACAAGCGCGGATAATGGTCGTCATCCCTCTCCGTCATCCCGGTGAAAGCCGGGGATGACGGGACGGTTGGACTTCTGATCTGTTGACCTCTCTCTGCGCAAAGAGAAGCCATGTCCATGTCTGCCACCCACCTTCCCACCCCCGATCCGCTGGCGTTTCAGGCGGCGGCACAGCCCGACCGGATCGCGGTGGTCGATCTGGTCGGGGGGCGCCGTTTCACCTATGCCGACCTGGATCAGGCGGTGAACAGGTGCTGTACCTGGCTGTCCAGCCTGCTTGGTGATGCGGAGGGGCAGCGGATTGCCGTGCTTGGCCGCAATGACATCGCCATGCCGATCCTGCATCTGGCGGCGGCCCGGTTGGGGGCGATCTTCGTGCCGCTGAACTGGCGCCTGACCGTGCCGGAACTGGCCTTTCAGGTGGCGGATGCCGCCCCTGCCTTGCTGCTGACCGACGCGGAATTCTTGGAAACCGCGGAACGGTCGGCGGCGGGACAGACCGATACGCGGGTCATGGACATGGCCGAGGCGTTCACGGCCTGGAGCGGTATGGCTCCTGTGCGGCCGGCCGGCATACTGCCGGTGGACCGTCCTTCCACGCTTCTATACACGTCGGGCACGTCGGGCCGGCCCAAGGGGGCCTTGCTGACCGAAAGCAACCTGTTCTTTACCAACGTGAATTTCAGCCTGATGAACCGCGTGAATGCGAACAGTGTCGTGCTGTGCGACATGCCGCTGTTTCATGTGGTGGGGCTGGTCACCATGGTGCGCACACCCCTGGTCCAGGGCGGCACCCTGATCCTGTCGCGGGGGTTCGACCCGGCGGTGACGCTTGCCCGCCTGTCCGACCCGGAGATGGGTGTCACCCATTACATGTGCGTGCCGCAGATGGCGCAGACCCTGCGCCAGCATCCCGATTACGATCCGGTCCGCCTGCGCCGTCTGGTCGCCCTGTGTACAGGGGGCGCCCCCATGCCCGCCGCCCTGATCCAGCGGTTCAGCGATGATGGCATCACCATCGCCGACGGATATGGGATGAGCGAGGCGGGAACCGTCCTGGGCATGCCCATTTCCGACCGTGCCCGCATCGTGGCCAAGGCCGGGTCCGCCGGCATTCCCGGCCCCACCCTGCGCCTGCGTCTGGTCGATGATGATGGCCAGGATGTACCGGATGGCGCCGTGGGTGAAATCTGGATCAACGGGCCTAACCTGTCGCCCGGCTACTGGAACCGGCCGGAACTGCCGACCCTGGTGCAGCAGGGCGGCTGGCTGCGCACCGGCGATGCCGCCCGGCGCGATGCGGACGGGTTCTATTATCTGGTCGACCGCAAGAAGGACATGTTCATTTCCGGCGGGGAGAATGTCTATCCGGCCGAGGTTGAAGCCGCCGTCCTGGAACTGGACAGCGTGGCGGAAGTGGCCGTGATCGGCGTGCCCGACGCGCGCTGGGGCGAGGTAGGCTGGGCCTATATCGTGCCGCGCGCCGGCCATGCCGTGACACCGGAGCAGATCACCGCGCATCTGGACGGGCGCTGCGCCCGGTACAAGCGGCCGCAGCGCGTGATCATCACCGACACCCTGCCGCGCACCGGTTCCGGCAAGGTTCAGAAGCACGTGTTGCGCCAACAGGCGGCGGACGACACGAATCCCTCGAATTCCGCGTGACATGACGATAGTTTGCGGCTGCGAACGGGTAATGGTGGAGTGAGCGGAATGGATGATCGCAGCGGCATCGATCTTTCGACCCTGCAGGGATCTGTTGGATACAGGTTGCGGCGGGCGCAGATCGCAGCCTTCACCCTGTTCACGCAGTTCATGTCGGAATTCGATATCCGCCCGACACAGTTCGCGATTCTGACCGTGATCCGCGACAATCCCGGTCTCAGCCAGTCGCAGATCAGCGACGCGCTGGGTTTGAAACGCGCCAATCTGGTGCCTTTGCTGGATGGGCTGGAAGGGCGCGATCTGCTGGTCCGCTCCCCTTCCCCGGCCGATCGCCGGTCCTACTGCCTGCACCTGACCGATCATGGCCAGGTACGGATGCGGGAAATCCAGGCCCGGCACGACGCCTATGAACAGGAACTGACGGCCTCCCTTGGGCCGGCGGGACGCGGCGCGTTGCTGGCTCTGCTGGATGGGTTCCAGTTTGCCGGCGGCGATGGCGACGGGGAAGGCTGAGCTACCAGACCTGATATGACAGAAATCATTCGGGCAGCCAACCGCCCCATCGACTCATGCCCAGAAAAGCTGTATACAGATATCAAAATCAAGATACAGACTTAGGGGAGAAGAAAACATGGCCCAGAGTTTTCCGCTGAACGCCTGGTATGTCGCTGCGTATGATGTGGAGGTGGGGCGCAAGCTTCTGGCCCGCACCATCTGCGGCAAACATGTGGTTTTGTACCGGAAACAGGACGGTTCGGCGGTGGCGCTGGCCGATGCCTGCTGGCATCGGCTGCTGCCCTTGTCACTGGGGCGGCTGGAAGAGGACCGGGTGGTCTGCGGCTATCACGGCCTTGCCTATGACGATACCGGCCGGTGTGTATACATGCCGTCTCAACATACCATCAACCCGTCGGCCTGCGTGAAAAGCTACCCGCTGGTCGAACGTTACCGGTTCCTGTGGATCTGGCCGGGCGATCCCGCGCTGGCCGATCCGGCGCTGATCCCCGATATCCATTGGAACAATGATCCCGCCTGGGCCGCCGATGGCAAGGTGATCCATGCCAAGTGCGATTACCGTCTGGTCGTGGATAATCTGATGGATTTGACCCACGAAACCTTCGTGCATGGCAGTTCCATCGGCAATCAGGCCGTGGCGGAGGCGCCGTTCACGGCCACCCATTCCGATACGACCGCGACCATCACCCGTTGGATGGTGGATATCGATGCCCCGCCCTTCTGGGCCGAAAATCTGGGTCGCAAGCACCATGTCGACCGCTGGCAGATCATCAATTTTACCGCCCCCTCGACCATCATCATCGAGGTGGGCGTGGCACCCACGGGCACAGGCGCACCCGAAGGCGACCGGTCCAAGGGCGTGGATGGCCGGGTCATCAACTGCCTGACGCCAGAAACGGAGACCACCTGCCATTATTTCTGGGCCTTCGCGCGGAATTTCGACATCCGCAACCAGGCCCGCACCCACAAGATCCGCGAGGGCGTGTCCGGCATCTTCCGCGAGGATGAACATATTCTGGAAGCCCAGCAAAAGGCCATCGACGCCAATCCCGGCCATATCTTCTACAACCTGAATATCGATGCCGGATCAATGTGGGCGCGGCGCCTGATCGACCGGATGATCGACCGGGAAACGCGGCCGGCCCTGGCCGCCGAATAGGGAGCGGCCCTGATGAGCTATAACAAGGACGCGGCACAGACGGTGCGGGCGCTGGCCGGCATCCGTGACTTGATCCTGCGCGGGGATGTGGAGCCGGGAGAACGTCTGTCGGAGCCGGCGCTGGCCGAACGGCTGGGCATTTCCCGCACACCCATCCGGGCGGCCCTGGCCCGGCTGGAGCAGGAGGGTTTGCTGGAACGGGTGCCGGCGGGCGGGCACATGCCCCGCCGCTTCACGCTGGAGGAAGCCATCGATGCCATCGAGTTGCGCGGCGTGCTGGAAGGCACGGCGGCACGACTGGCGGCGGAACGGGGGGTGGAGCCGCGACGGATGATCGCCATCAACCGCGTGCTGGACGCCATCGACGCCGTGATCACCCTGCATCCGGCCGACCCGCCCCTGGACCGCTATACCGCGCTGAATGCGGAGTTCCATGAGCTGCTGTCCGGATTGTCGGGCAGCGAGACGATCGAGCGGGAGATCGATCGCATCACCCGCCTGCCCTTCGCCTCGCCCAGCGCCTTTCTGGACAAGCCGGGATCGGCCGTGGTGCCGCATTCCCTGGTCCTGGCCCAGGCGCAGCACCGCACAATGATTGAAGCGATCAGCCTGCGCGAGGGGGCACGGGCCGAGGCCGTGGCGCGTGAACATGCAAGGCTGGCGCGACGCAATCTGGAACAGGTCATGGAAGGCGGCAATGCCGCGCTGCGCCGTTTCCCCGCCCTGGCGCTGGTCGCCGGTTGAACATCTCCATCGGGAGGACATAAAGAATGAAGAATGACGCCGTCTGGATGGACGCCACCATCTCCGCCGCCGATGATATCGCCGATGGGGTGCGCCGCATTGAATTTGCCACCGCCGCGCCCATGCCGGCCTTTGATCCCGGATCGCATATTGCCATCCGCGCCGCCATCGGCGATGGCCATGCCATCCGCACCTATTCCTGCCTGCCCGACGCCGCCGCCGGCCGCGTGGCGGTCGGCGTGAAGCTGCATCCCAACAGCCGGGGTGGTTCCCGCTTCATGTTCGACCTGAAGGTCGGGGACAGGGTGCGGATCACGACACCGGAAAACCGGTTCGACCTGTCCTGGCGAGCGCCGGATTATCTGCTGCTGGCCGGCGGCATCGGCGTGACGCCGATCTATGGCATGGCACAGGCGCTGGCGGCGCGCGGCACCGATCTGCGCATGGAATATGGTGGGCAGAGCCTGGCGGCCATGCCGTTCCTGGACCCGCTGCGCGCGCTGCTGGGCGACCGGCTGGCGGTACATGCGCAGGATCAGGGCGCGATGATCGATCTGGATGCGGCCATTGCCCGTCTGTCGCCGGAGGGGGAACTTTACATCTGTGGCCCGCTGCCCATGCTGGAAGCCGCCAAGCGGGCCTGGGCGAAGGCCGGGCGCGCGACCAGCCGTTTCCGGTACGAAGTGTTCGGCGATACCGGCCGCTTCACCGAGGCACCGTTCACGGTACGGGTTGCCGGCTATGACCGGGAGGTGACGGTGCCGTCCGACCGGTCGCTGCTGGATGCGTTGGACGATGCCGGCATTCCCATGATCCATGATTGCCGCCGGGGTGAATGCGGCCTCTGCGCCGTCGATGTGCTGGACCATAGCGGAGAGATCGACCATCGCGATGTCTTCCTGTCCGACGCGGAAAAGGGCGAGGGCACCAAACTCTGCGCCTGTGTGTCGCGCATCGCGGGCGGCACGGCGTTGATCGATACCGGGTACCGGCCGCAGCGGTGATCCCCACCCGCCTGTCCAACAGGTGGGACAGGGCGACGCAAGAAGCCTTATAGCTGCGCTTTGCGCTATCGTCCGGGCCGCAGGGTGGGTATTTTCCGCGACCATGTCGAGAAAAGCCCGCCCCCCCGTTTCACCCCGCCTGCGTCTGGCCGCCCTGGTCCAGGCGTCGGCGGCGCTGCTCTGGGTACCGCAGGCCTGGCTGCTGGCCGATGCCGTCTTCTGGCTGACCGGTTCATATACTTTGCCGGGCCATGCGGTGACGCTGGCCTGGGTCTTTGCCGGATTAGGCCTGCTGCGCTCCGTGCTGGATGCCTGGGGCGGGCGGCTGGCGTTTCAGGCCGCGCGGGGGGAATTGTCGCGCCTGCGCGCCGAGGCCGTGGCGGCGCTGGGGGCGCGGTCGCCACTGGACCCGACTCTGCCGCCATCGGGCGAGGTCGCGGGCCTGCTGGCCGAGCAGGCGGAAGCCGTGGTTCCCTACCTGCAGCGCTATGTGCCCGTGCGCTGGCGTCTGATGCTGGTGCCGGGGGTGATCCTGCCGGTGGTGGCATGGCATTCCTGGGCGGCGGCCCTGATCCTGATGGTCGCCGCGCCCCTGATCCCCCTGTTCATGGCCCTGATCGGCATCCGGGCCAAAAAGGCCAGCGAGGACCAACTGGCGGCGGTGGGCAGCATGAACGGCCTGCTGATGGACCGGCTGCGCGGACTGTCCACCATTCGGGCGCTGAAGGCCGAGGGGAGCGTGGCCGACCGTATCGACACCCTGGCCGCCGATGTGAAGCGGCGGACCATGGCGGTGCTGCGCATCGCCTTTCTGTCATCGGCGACGCTGGAGCTGTTTTCCGCCCTGGGCGTGGCGCTGGTCGCGGTCTATGTCGGTTTTACCCTGCTGGGTCAGATCGATTTCGGAACCTGGGGCCGCACGCTGGGGCTGGCCAACGGGCTGTTCATCCTGTTGCTGGCCCCCGCTTTTTTCGAGCCGCTACGCGAATTGTCCGCCATCTGGCATGACCGGGCCAGCGGCGAGGCGGCTTTGCGGGCCTTGGCGGGCCTGAACGGCGCGGCGTCAAAGGCGCAACGGTTGGCGGTTGCGCCGGCGGATGGGTCCGTGCTGCGCCTGGACGCTGTCGGTTTCGCCTATCCGGGGGCGGCCCCGGTGGTGAAGGATATCGATCTGGTTTTGAAGCGCGGGGAGAAGGTGGCCTTGTTCGGGCCCAGTGGCGGGGGGAAATCCACCCTGCTGGCGCTGGCGGCGGGTCTGCTGGCCCCCGACCAGGGACTGGTGGCACGTACCGGCAAGGTCGGGTGGATCGGGCACCGGCCCTTCACGATGAATGCATCGCTGGCGGCCAATGTCACCCTGGGCCGGCCGGGGCTGGATGCGGGGCCGGTTCTGCGACGCCTGCTGCCCGGCCATGATCCGGCGCGGCGCGTGGGCGAAGGCGGGGCGGGCCTGTCGGGGGGCGAGGCGTTGCGACTGGCGCTGGCCCGTGCCATCGCCGATCCCGATGCATCGTTGATCCTGGCCGATGAACCGACGGCCCATCTGGACAGCTTCACGGCGGGCGAAGTGATCGAGGCGCTGCTGGACGCGGCCCAGGGCCGCGCCCTGCTGGTCGCCACCCACGATCCACGGCTGGCGGCGCGCATGGACCGCGTGGTGGAGGTCGGGACATGAGGGCGCATCTGCTGCTGCTATTGCGCCTGTTCCGGCAGGCGGCGGGACGCAAGCTGGGATGGGGCTTGGCGATCGCCGGTACCACGGCGCTGGCGGGGGCTGGTCTGCTGGGCCTGTCGGGCTGGTTCATTACCGCCACGGGCATTGCCGGCCTGTCGGCCGGGGCGGCCCTGGTCTTTGATGTGTTCCGGCCCGGTGCCGGGGTGCGGGCACTGGCCATCCTGCGCACCGGTGCGCGTTATGGCGAACGGCTGGTGACGCATGACGCCACTCTGTCGGTCATCGCGGGCCTGCGGGTTCGGCTGTTCCGGGCCATGGCGCGGCCCGGGCTGGGCCGGGCCATGACCCTGCGGCCGGGGCGGCTGCTGTTCCGGATCTCGGGCGATCTGGACGCGCTGGATACGCTGTATCTGCGATTGCTGGTGCCGGCCTCCGTTCTGCTTGTGCTGGCGCTGGCCGGCATGGTGGGGCTGGCCCTGCTGACGGGATGGGCCGGTCTGCTGCCCGGCCTGTTCCTGCTGCTGACCGGCATCGGCATGCTGATCCTGGGGGGACGGGGCGGCATGGCGGCGGGGGGATTGCGGGCGGCAGCGCTGGAGGCGTTGCGCCTGCGCCTGCTGGACCTTGTTGCCGGACGGGTGGATTGGCGGCTGGCGGGGCGGCAGGCACAGGCGGAAGGCTTGGCCTTGTCGGCGGAAGCACGGCTTGTACGCGCCGATGACAGGCTGAACCGGCTGGACAGCCGTCTGGCCCTCTGGCAGGGGCTGGCGGGCACGGCGCTGCTGTCGGGCGGCGTCATGCTGTGCGCGGCCCTGGTCGAGCGCGGTCTGTTCGGCGGGCCGGCGGTGGCTTTGTTCGTGCTGGTCCTGCTGGGCATGATGGAACCGCTGGGCGCGCTGCGGCGCGGCGCCGTGGAACTGGGGCGCAGCCTGCGGGCGGTGCGCCGGGTGGGGGATGCGCTTTCCACACCAACGGGGGAGATGCGGCCAGACGGGAAAACGACCGATCTTGTCCTGTCGGACATCCGCTTCGGGCACGAAGGCACCCTGACCCCGCTGTTCGACGGATTTAATCTGTCCATCCCGGCCGGACAACATGTGGCCATCATCGGCGACAGCGGGGCCGGCAAGTCCAGCCTTCTGGCGATGCTGACCGGGGAAGCCGCACCGCAGGCGGGGACCATCTGTCTGCCCGGCTGGGCGCTGCTGGGCCAGGAGGCAGCCTTGTTCCAGGACAGCGTGCGGGCCAATCTGCTGCTGGCCGATCCCACCGCCACCGACATCCGCCTGTGGGAGGTTCTCGATCAGGCCGGGCTGGCGCGAGTCGTCCGGGATATGCCGGGCGGTCTGGATGCCCCGCTGGGCGAAGGGGGAACCGGCCTGTCATCGGGACAGCGGCGCCGTCTGGCCCTGGCCCGGTTCCTGTTGCAGGACAAGCCCTTGTGGCTGCTGGACGAGGTGACGGAGGGCATTGACCTTTCTGTCGCAGCCATGATTTTGACAAAAATCAAAGCATCGGCTGCCCGACGAACTATTCTGCTGGTCACGCATCTGAGGCGTGAGGCGGCCCTGGCCGACCGGATCATCCGGTTGTCCCGCGGCCGGGTGGTCATGGATGTGGCGCGCGGCGACCCGGCCTTTGATCAGGCCCTGTCCACCCTGCGCCCCGACTGATAATCCTGACCGACGCCCCGGAGGATGAAGCCCCGCCATCGGGACGGGGCTCGCGTTCAGGAGGCGCCGGTGGCAGCCGGCGACATGACGCATGGAGTTGGACATTGTCGGGCTGTCACGCCTGCAATTCGCCCTGACCGCCCTTTACCATTTCCTGTTCGTGCCCCTGACCCTGGGCCTGTCGATCATCCTGGCCATCATGGAGACGGTCTATGTCATGACCGACCGCCCGATCTGGCGGCAGATGACAAAATTCTGGGGCACGCTGTTCGGCATCAACTTCGTGCTGGGCGTGGCCACGGGCATCACCATGGAATTCCAGTTCGGCATGAACTGGTCCTACTACAGCCATTATGTCGGCGACATTTTCGGCGCCCCGCTGGCCATTGAAGGGCTGATGGCCTTCTTCCTGGAAGCCACCTTTGTCGGCCTGTTCTTCTTCGGATGGGACCGGATGACGAAGCTGCAGCATCTGGCCGCCACCTGGGCGGTGGCCATCGGCTCCAACTTCTCCGCCCTGTGGATTCTGATCGCCAATGGCTGGATGCAGAACCCCGTCGGGGCCGTATTCAACCCGGCAACCATGCGTATGGAGATCGAGGATTTCTATGCCGTGATCTTCAACCCCGTGGCGCAGGCCAAGTTTGTGCACACCGTCTCAGCCGGCTATGTCACGGCGGCGGTGTTTGTGCTGGGTGTTTCGGCCTATTACCTGCTGAAGGGGCGGCACGTCCTGCTGGCCAAGCGCAGCATGGCGGTCGCCTGTTCCTTCGGGTTGCTGTCATCGCTGTCGGTCGTCGTGCTAGGCGATGAAAGCGGCTATCTGGCGACCGAACACCAGAAGATGAAGCTGGCCGCCATCGAGGGCATGTGGGAGACGGAACCCGCCCCCGCCGCCTTCACCGCCATCGGCTTTCCCAACCAGGCGGCACGGGAGACGCACCATGTGCTGCAGATCCCCTGGGCATTGGGCCTGATCTCCACCCGGTCGCTGAACACGGAAGTGCCCGGCATCAACGATCTGGTGGCGCGCGGGAAGCAGCGGGTGGAACGCGGCATCATCGCCTATGACGCCCTGCAATCCATCCGCGCCGCCAGGGGCGTGGACAAGGTGGCGGCGGAGGTGAAGCAAGCTTTCGAAAATAATGGCCATGACCTGGGTTATGCCTATCTGCTGAAACGCTATGTCGATGATCCGCGCCAGGCCACGGCGGAACAGATCGACAAGGCGGCCTGGGATCTGGTGCCGCAGGTGGCACCCCTGTTCTGGGCCTTTCGCCTTATGGTGGGGCTTGGCTTCTTCTTCATCGCCCTGATGGCGGCCTTTTTCTGGCAGTCGGCGACGGGACGGCTAGGGCAGCCGCGCTGGCTGCTGAAAGTGGCGGTACTGGCCATCCCCCTGCCCTGGATCGCGGCGGAGATGGGCTGGATCGTGGCGGAGTTCGGTCGCCAGCCCTGGATCATCGAAGGCGTGCTGCCGACGGCCATGGCGGTGTCCAGCCTGTCGGTCACCGACCTGCTGATCACCATCGCCGGCTTCACCCTGTTCTATAGCGTGCTGTTCGTGGTGGAGGTGACCTTGATGGTCCGCGCCATCAGGAAGGGGCCCGAGCCGGATGATCATCCGGCCCCCGTCCCCCACGCCACGCTTCAGGCTGCGGAGTGATCATCATGATCCTGCATGAACTTCTGGATTACACGACGCTGCGCCTGATCTGGTGGGTGCTGCTGGGCGTGCTGCTGATCGGGTTCGCGGCGACGGACGGGTTCGATATGGGCACGACCATCCTGCTGCCCTTCATCGGCCGGGACGATGTCGAACGCCGTACCATCATCAATGCCGTCGGCCCGGTCTGGGAAGGCAACCAGGTCTGGTTCATCCTGGGCGGCGGCGCCATCTTCGCCGCCTGGCCGCCGCTCTATGCCGTGTCCTTCTCCGGCTTCTATCTGGCCATGTTTGTGGTGCTGGCGGCCCTGATCCTGCGGCCGGTGGCGTTCAAATACCGGTCGAAGCGCGACGATACGCGCTGGCGGTCAGCCTGGGACTGGGCCCTGTTCACGGGTGGCTTCGTGCCGGTGCTGATCTTCGGCGTGGCGGTCGGCAATGTGCTGCAGGGCGTGCCGTTCCGTCTGGATGGCGATCTGCGGGCCTTTTACGAAGGATCGTTCTTCGGCCTGCTGAACCCGTTCGCCCTGCTCTGCGGCCTGTTGTCGGTTTCCATGCTGGTCACCCACGGGGCCGCCTGGGTGGCGTTGAAGACAAGCGGCGATGTGGCGAACCGGGCGCGGGCCGTGGGGCTGGTCACCGCCCTGCTGACGCCCACCCTGTTCGCGCTGGCCGGGCTGGCGCTCTATCTCTGGGTCGATGGTTATCACATCACCAGCGCCGTGGTGACGGACGGCCCGTCCAACCCGCTGCTGAAGGAGGTGGCGGCGGCGCCGGCCCTGTGGTTCAGCAATTACGCCGCCTACCCGTTCCTGCTGATCGCACCGGTGCTGGGTCTGGCCGGGCCGCTTCTGGTCTGGGCCGGGCTGAAGGCACGGACGGAAGGGGTGACCCTGGTCATTTCCGGCCTGTCGCTGTTCGGGATCATCGCGACGGTCGGCGTGTCGATGTTCCCCTTCATCCTGCCCAGTTCCATCGATCCGGTCAGCAGCCTGACGGTGTGGGACAGCTCATCCTCGCACCAGACGCTGTTCATCATGTTGGTGGTGACCGGCATCTTCCTGCCGCTGGTCCTGGCCTACACGGCCTGGGCCTATCGCATCCTGTGGGGCAAGGTCGACGCAGACGCCATCCGCGCCGGCCGGGGTCACCATTACTGAGAATAAGGAGAGCGCATCATGTGGTATTTCGCCTGGATGCTGGGCCTGCCGTTGGCCGCCGCCTTCGCCGTCCTGAACGCCATGTGGTTCGAGATGCGGGAGGATCTGAAGGAAAGGCGGGAGGAGTAGGTGACCCCACCTTCCCCGTTCCACCGCCGCGGTGGAACGGGGGAAACCCGCCCTGACGGCACAGGACACGCCTGGTTAAAGCGTAGCCGCCGCGCGCGCGGCTTCGTTATAGATGCCTGACAGCGCCCGCAGCCTTGCCGCCGATTGCGACAAGGCCTCCTCACTCAGGCCGCTGGCCTTGACGCTTTCCACCAGAAGCTGTTCGCGGATGGCCCTGTATTTTTCACAGAAGGCGACCCCGTCCTCCGTCGCCTCGATCAGTTTCTCCTTGCCCTGTCGATAGGTCTGGATAAGGCCGGCCGACAGCAGCTTGCGCAGCGCGTAATTGGCCAGATGCGTGTCCTCGATATGCAGGACCAGCATGATGTCGACAAAGCGTTTCGGTCGGCCGCGATGGCGGACCGTGTGCAGGATCAGCACCTCCAGCGGTGTCAGTTGCGCGCCCGTGGCGGCGGCACAACGCACGATCCAGCGCTGAAACGCCGATGCCGCCAAGGTCAGGCTGAATTCCAGTTCCGACAGGGCGGGCGATCCGCCCTGGGCCAAATGGGCCGAGGACACGATCGGCGATTTGGATTGCTCAGTCACGACAGCCCTCATTGATATGATATCGATAAATTGTTAGTGTCTTATCGACGAAATCATATCGTATTCCGCCGGGGGACGCCATGCTGGTGCTCGTGGGCATATTGATCGTGGTGGCGGGCTTCGCCCTGCGCACCAACCCGTTGCCGACCATCCTGGTGGGGGCGGTGGCCACGGGCGTGGCGGCGGCCTTTTCAGCGGGCGTACCGGTGCAGGACCTGCCACAGGCAGCGCTGGACACGCTGGCCCGGTTCGGCACGGCCTTCAACGACAATCGCTATTTCCACATCACCTGGCTGATCCTGCCCCTGATCGGGCTGCTGGAACGGGCGGGGTTGCAGGAAAAAGCCAAGGCGCTGATCACCCGGTCGGGGGCCGCCACGCCGGGCCGCGTGCTGCTGACCTATCTGGCGGTGCGGCAGGCGACATCGGCCCTGGGCCTTACCTCGCTTGGCGGTCACCCGCAGATGGTGCGCCCCCTGGTCGCGCCCATGGCAGAAGGAGCGGCGGAGGCACAGTTGGGATCGATCCCGGACCGGACCCGCTTCCGCATCCGCGGCATGACGGCGGCCACCGACAATATCGGCCTGTTCTTTGGCGAGGATATTTTCATCGCCATCGGCTCCATCGTGTTGATCGTGGGATTCATGGAACAGGCAGGTTTCCATATCGAGGCGCTGCATGTCTCGCTGTGGGCCATCCCCACGGCCGTTATCGCCTTCCTTGTTCATGGCGCGCGGCTGCTGCTGTTCGACCGGACGCTTGAACACCAAGCCGTCGACCCGGCGGCACCGGCGACGGAAAGGGTGGGATCATGATCAATGTCGATCACGCCTATCTGCTGCTGGGCGCCATGTTCGCGGGGTTCAGCCTGCTGACCCTGCGCGACCCATCGCACCCCAAGCGGCTGCTGGGCGTTCTTTTCTGGGGGCTTCTGGCGGTGTCCATGCTGTTCGGCAGCCTGCTGGGCGGGTTGGGCAATGGCTTGCTGGTCCTGGCCCTGGTCATCATCGTCGCCATCGGGGGTCCGGGCGCCAGCCGCATCCCCGCCCTGCCCGCAACGGAGGGACCGGCACCGGGATACAAGCTGGCGGTGCTGGCCGTTGCCGTTCCCTTCCTGACGGTCGCGGGCACATTGGCCGCCCAGCATACGGAAATGGGCCGGCTTTTGATCAGCAACCGGCAGACAACGCTGATCGTGCTGGGCCTTGCCTGCCTTCTGACCCTGGTGGGCAGCATGCTGTGGCTGCGCCCGCCGGCCCTGGCGCCCGTGCGGGAAGGACGGCGCCTGATGGAAGGCATCGGCTGGGCGGCCCTGATGCCACAGATGCTGGCGGCATTGGGGGCGGTATTCCTGGCCTCCAATGTCGGCGGCGTGGTGGGTGATCTGGTCAGCAGCGCCTTCGCCCTCGACACAAAATTCATCGCCGTCACCGTCTACTGCCTGGGCATGGCCCTGTTCACCATCATCATGGGCAATGCGTTTGCCGCCTTTCCCGTGATGACGGCCGCCATCGCCCTGCCCTTCATCGTCCACCGGTTCGGTGGTGACCCGGCCATCGTCTGCGCCATTGGCATGCTGGCCGGGTTCTGCGGCACGCTGCTGACCCCGATGGCAGCGAATTTTAACGTGGTGCCGGCCAATCTGCTGGGCCTGCCGGACCGGGACCGCCCCTTCAACGGCGTGATCCGGGCGCAGGCACCCAGTGCCCTGGTGATCCTGATCGCCAATATCCTGTTGATGTATTTCCTGGCGTTCTGAGGCCATCGATGAACAGCACCACCCTGTCCGCCGCCCTGGCCAGCCATCTGGCCGCCGCCCCCCTGGACCATGTGACGCGGGAATATCCCAACAAGCTGGACCATGTGATGGGCGGCCCCGGCGATGTGCGGTCGCCGAAGGACCTGCACCCGATCTTTTACGGCAGCTTCGACTGGCATTCCTGCGTCCATGGCTGGTGGACCCTGATGACGCTATACCGGCTGTTCCCCGCCCTGCCGGAAGCGGCTTCCATCCGTGCCCTGGCGGACCGAATGCTGACAGCAGACGGCGTGGCGGGAGAGGTTACCTATCTGAACCGCCCGGAAAGCGCTGGGTTCGAGCGACCCTATGGCTGGGGCTGGCTGTTGATGCTGGCGGCGGAACTGCGCCGCCATGACAGCGCGGAGGGGCGGCGCTGGGCCGCCACCCTGCAACCCCTGGCCGACGCCTTCGCCGAAAGGTTCAAGCGGTTCCTGCCGAAATCGCCCTATCCGGTGCGGGTCGGCACCCATATGAACACGGGCCTGGCCCTGCGGTTCGCCATCGAATATGCCGATCTGGTGGGCGATACCGATCTGGCTACGCTTTGCCGGGAAAAGGCCCTGTCCTGGCATGGGCAGGATCGCGGCGCGCAGGTGTGGGAACCGTCGCAGGATGAGTTCCTGTCTCCGGCGCTGCAGGTGGCCGAGTTAATGCGCCGCGCCCTGCCCCCCGCCGATTTCGCCCGCTGGTTCGATGCCTATCTGCCGGACGGGCTGCCGCCGGTTCTGTTGCAACCGCCGCTGGTCACCGACCGCAGCGATGGCAAGATCGCGCATCTGGACGGGTTGAGTCTGGCGCGTGCCTGGTGCCTGAATGGTCTGGCCGGCAGCCTTGCCGCCGATGACCCACGCCGCGCGCAAGCCCTTGCGGCGGCCGAACGGCATGTGGCGGCGGCCCTGCCGCACATTGCCGAGGATTATATGGGTCAGCACTGGCTGGCCAGTTTTGTGCTGCTGGCCGTGGCCGGCGACCGGGAGAATGCATAATGAGCGGCTGGCAATTCTGGATCGACCGGGGTGGCACCTTCACCGATGTGGTGGCGCGCAGCCCCGATGGCGTGCTGACCACTGCCAAGGTGTTGAGCGAGAACCCCGAACGCTACAGCGATGCCGCCACCGCCGGCATCCGCACCGCCCTGGGCTTGGCCCTGGACGCACCGTTGCCAGTGGAGATCATTGATCAGGTGAAGATGGGCACGACGGTGGCCACCAATGCCCTGCTGGAACGCAAGGGCGCGCGTACGCTGCTGCTGGTCAACCGGGGCTTTGCCGACCTGTTGGTCATCGGGCACCAGACGCGCCCGCGCCTGTTCGACCTGGATATCCGTCTTCCCACCCCGCTCTATGACGCGGTGGAGGAGGTGGGCGGCCGTGTCGGCGTGGACGGGGCGGAGTTGGAAGCGCTGGACGAGGACGCCACCCGCGCCCTGCTGTCCCGCCGCCGGGCGGAAGGGTACGAGGCGGTGGCCATCGCCCTGGTCCATGCCTGGAAATATCCCGCCGCCGAACAGCGTCTGGCCGAACTGGCGCGCGCGGCCGGCTTCACACAGGTCTCCCCCAGCCATGTCATCAGCCCGCTGGTCGGGCTGGTCTCGCGCGGGCGGACGACGGTGGTGGATGCCTATCTGTCGCCGGTCCTGCGCCGCTATGTCGACCGGGTGGCCGGGGAGTTGGGGGATACCAAGCTCTATTTCATGCAGTCCAATGGCGGGCTGGCCCTGGCGCGTGATTTCCAGGGCAAGGATGCCATCCTGTCGGGTCCGGCCGGTGGCGTGGTGGGTGCCGCCCGCACGGCAGAGGCGGCGGGAGAGGCCCGCATCATCGCCTTCGACATGGGCGGCACCTCCACCGATGTGGCGCTTTACGCCGGATCGTTCGAACGCGCCTTCGATACGGAGGTGGCGGGTGTGGAGATGCGCGTACCCATGATGGCCATCGAAACGGTGGCGGCGGGCGGCGGCTCCATCCTGCATTTCGACGGATCACGTTTCCGCGCCGGCCCGGACAGCGCCGGGGCCAACCCCGGTCCGGCCTGTTATCGCCGGGGCGGGCCATTGACCGTCACCGATGCCAATGTCATGTGCGGCAAGATCGTGCCCCGGCATTTCCCCGCCATTTTCGGCCCCGATGGCAACCTGCCGCTGGATGCCGATATCGTGACGGACAAGTTCGCCGAACTGGCCGCCCGCATCGGTGACGGGCGCAGCCCGCATCAGGTGGCCGAGGGTTTCCTGGGCATCGCGGTCGCCAACATGGCCGCCGCCATCAAGCGTACCGCCCTGGAACGGGGGGAGGATGCGGCGGAATTCACCCTGCAATGTTTCGGCGGGGCCGGCGGGCAGCATGCCTGTCTGGTGGCCGACGAACTGGGCATGGGGCGGGTGCTGATCCATCCGTTCGCGGGCGTCCTGTCGGCCTATGGCATGGGGCTGGCGGACCAGACGGCCACACGCCAGCAGGCGGTGGAACGCCCGCTGGCGGATGCCGCCGACCTGTCGCCGCTGGCCGATACCCTGGGCCGCGATGCCATCGCGGCCCTGTCGGTAGGGGCGGGCGACGGCCGCATCACGGCCAATGTCAGCGCGCATCTGCGTTATCAAGGCACGGATACCGCCCTGTCGGTGCCGTACGGCGACGCCGACACCATGCGCGCGGCCTTCACCCAGGCCCATATCCGCCGCTTCGGCTTCGCCACGCCGGAACGCGCCATCATGGTGGAAAGCCTGGTGGCAGAGGCTGTACGGCCCGGCGAAACCGTGCGCCCCCTGGCGCCCGCCTCCGGCGACACCCCGTCCCCCATCGACCGGGTGGAGATGTGGAGCGCCGGCGCCCGGCACCCCACCCCCGTCTTCGACCGGGAGAAGCTGCCCGCCGGCAGCCGCATCACCGGCCCTGCCCTGATCCGCGAAGCCATCGCCACGACCGTGGTGGAACCGGGCTGGCAATCGGAAGTGCTGGCGGGCGGGGAATTGCTGCTGACCCGCATCGAACCACTGGCCCGTGCCGCCGTGACGGGGGAAAAGGCCGACCCCGCCCTGCTGGAACTGTTCAACAACCGTTTCATGGCGGTGGCCGAACAGATGGGGGCGGTGCTGCGCAACACCTCCACCAGCGTCAATATCAAGGAACGGCTGGATTTCTCCTGCGCCCTGTTCGATGCGGCCGGTAATCTGATCGCCAATGCACCGCATGTGCCGGTCCATCTGGGCGCCATGGGCGAAAGCGTGCGCACCGTCATCCGCAGCCGGGGCGACAGCTTGCGCCCCGGCGACGCGGTGGTGCTGAACAATCCCTATAATGGTGGCACACACCTGCCCGACGTGACGGTGGTGACGCCCGTCTTCGGGCCGGACGGCGCGGAACTGCGCTTCTTCGTGGCCAATCGTGGCCACCATGCCGACATTGGCGGCGTCACGCCCGGCTCGATGCCGCCCGACTCCCGCACCCTGGCGGAGGAAGGGGTGGTGATCGACGATTTCCTGCTGGTCGAAAATGGCCGGTTCCGCGAGCAGGATTTCCGCGACCTGCTGGCCGCCTCCCCCTGGCCGGCGCGCAGCCCCGATGTGAATGTCGCCGACATCAAGGCGCAGCTTGCCGCCAACGAGGCGGGTGTGCGCGAATTATCGGCCCTGGTCGATCGCTATGGCTGGCCCGGCGTATCCGCCTATATGGGCCATGTCATGGCCAATGCGGAGGAAAGTATCCGCCGCGTGCTGGACCGGATCGGCGACGGGCATTTCGATTACCGCATGGATAATGGCGCCGCGCTGAAGGTGACGGTGCGCGTTGACCATGCAAGGCGCGAGGCCGTGATCGATTTCACCGGCACAGCGGCAGAGGATGCTGGCAATTTCAATGCCCCGCCCGCCGTGACCCGCGCCACGGTGCTTTATGCCTTCCGCTGCCTGATCGGCGATGACCTGCCGTTGAACGAGGGGTGTCTGGCGCCGTTGAAGATCGTGCTGCCGTCAGGCTGCTTCCTGTCCCCCACGCCCGGCAAGGCGGTGGTGGCCGGCAATACGGAAATCAGTCAGGCCGTCTGCACGGCCTTGCTGGGCGCCCTGGGTGTCTCGGCCAGTGCCCAGGGCACCATGAACAACTTCCTGTTCGGGGCCGACCGGTTCCAATATTATGAGACGATCTGCGGCGGATCGGGCGCCGGGCCGGGCTTCAACGGGGCCAGCGCCGTCCATACCCACATGACCAATACCCGCATCACCGATCCGGAGGTGCTGGAACTGCGCTACCCGGTGCGGCTGGAACGGTTCGCCATCCGGCGCGGATCGGGCGGCGACGGGCAATGGCGGGGCGGCGATGGCGCGGTGCGGGCCGTGCGGGCCCTGGAACCGATGACCGTCACCTTCGTCGGCTCTCGCCGCACCGTCCCGCCGTTCGGTCTGGAAGGTGGGGAGCCGGGTGCCTGCGGGCAGCAGCGGGTGGAACATGCCGACGGGCGGGTAACCATCCTGCCCGGCGTCACCCGGGCCGAACTGGTGCCGGGCGACCTGTTCGTTATCGAAACACCGGGCGGGGGCGGCTATGGCCGCCCCTGATTGAACCGGCGCATACGTTCGATCAGGCCGATGTCCGGCAGGTTGTTCAGCAGGTGGCATCGTATCATGGCGCGGGCCCAGTTCGGCGTCATGCCAGGGCTGTTCCCGCCCTGTCACCGCATCATGCGCGATAAAGCCCTGTTATCACCCCGGCCACCGGTCGGCCCACGGACGGGCGGCTTCCAACTCGTAAGCCAGTGACAGCAGCAGATCTTCACGGCCCCGGTCGGCGGCAAACATCACACCGATGGGCAGCCCGTCCTTGGACCAGTGCAACGGCAGGGAGATGGCAGGCGTGCCGGACAGGTTCTGCAACGGGGTGTAGCCCAGCCAGCGGAACATGCGCTCCATCAACAGGTCCGGCTCCACATCCGGAGCCATGAAACCAAGCGTTGGCGGCGGCTCCGCCAGTGTTGGTGTCAGGATGACATCGTACTGGTCGCGGAAGAATTCGGACAAAAGCTGCGGCAATGTCGCAACCTGCCGCCACGCGCATTCCAGATCATCGGTGTGCAAACCATCGGCCATTCGGCCCAGGGCCAGGGTCCAGGGCTCCAGCACCTGTTCGGGGTCCTGCCCCCGCGCCCGTGCTGCATCCACGCAATCAGCACCGATATGGCACCAGAGGGTCCGTTCCGCCCGATCCGCCGCCGGCCCATCGAACGGCCACCCGATGGAGGTGACCTGATGCCCCAGGTCACCACACAGCACGGCGGCGGCACTGACCGCGACCAGCGGTTCCACCTCCGGCATACGGCCCGACAGGCAGGGTAGCACCATGCCGATGCGCAATTTTCCATGGAACGGCGCCATGATGGGCGCGGGCCGGCCGGGATGGGCCAAGGCGAAGCCGGCGGCCACGTCGCGCACGCTGCGCGCCATCAGGCTGTCACCAACCAGCAGGTCTTCCACCACATGCCGGGCCCGGACGCGCACCGTGGTGCCCCGCCCGGGCTTCAGCCCGACAATGCCGCAGCAGGAGGCGGGGATACGGATGGACCCGGCCCCGTCGCTGCCATGGGCCAGCGGCACCAGACCTGCCGCCACGGCCGCACCCGCCCCGCCGCTGGACCCGCCCGGTGAATGGGCGGCGGACCAGGGGTTGCGGGTGACGGGGCCGATCTTCGGCTCTGTCACGCCCAGCAGACCGAATTCCGGCATGGCGCTTTTGCCGACCGGCACCAGCCCCGCCTCATCCAGCCGCCTTATATATTCATGGCCGGATGTGACCGGCGTCAGCGGCTTGGACGCCGATCCGCCCCGGCTGGGCAGGCCCGGATAATCCAGACTGTCCTTCAACAGATAGGGCACGCCGGCCAGCGCATGGTCGGGCAGCGGCCCGGCAGCCCTCGTCCGGCCCAGCTCGAAGGCAGGGCAGCTGACCGATTGCAGGGCGGGGTCCAGCGCTTCAATACGCAGGATCGCGGCTTCCGTCAGTTCCGGGGCCGACACCTCACCCGACCGGATCAGGCCGGCCTGTGCGTGTGCATCCAGGCGACCGATGGCGATGGCATCCGACAGCTTCATTTCAGACCCTTGCTCCAGATCAGGCTTTGTTCGGCGAAGGCCCAGAACAGGGCCATTTGTTTGAACTGGTCGGTCAGGCCGGCCCCCGCCTGATGCCCGGCCGCCATGTCGACATGGAACAGGATGGGCGACGGACCCTTGTTATGGTCGCGCAAGGTTGCCACCCATTTGCCCGCTTCCCAATAGGAGACGCGGTCATCACGGATGCCCGCCGTGGCCAGCACCGGCGGATAGACTGCATCGTGTACATTCTCATATGGCGAGATGGAGGCGATGTAATCATAGGCCTGCGGGTCGGCGAGCGGATCACCCCAATCGGGCCGGAAGGCCGGAACCAGCGGGTGGTCCCCGTCGCTCATGGTGTTCAGCATATCAACAAAGGGCACCTGCGCGATCACCCCGCCCCACAGGTCGGGCCGCAGGTTGGTCACCCCACCCATCAACAGGCCCCCCGCCGACAGCCCATAGGCGACGATGCGGCGGCGCGCGGCGTAACCCTGTTGGATCAGAAGCTCGGCACAGGCGATGAAATCGGTGAAAGTATTCTTCTTCTTGAACCGCCGCCCATCCAGGAACCAGCGCCGCCCCTTTTCCGACCCGCCGCGCACATGGGCAATGGCATAGGTCCAGCCACGGTCCACCAGCGCCAGGGCGGGAATGGAGAATTCCGCCTCCGACGGCACGCCATAGGCGCCATAGGCGTAAAGCAGCAGCGGTGCCGCCCCGTCGAGTTTCATACCCTTGCGCATCAGCACCGTGACCGGCACCTGTTCCCCATCAGAGGCCGGGGCCATCAGGCGCCGCACCTCATACCGGGCGGGATCGAAGCCCTTGCCCGTGGCCTGCTGCTGTACGGTACGGCGGGTGCGGCTGACCATGTCATAATCCAGCCACTGGCGTGGGGTACGCGGGCTTTCATAGATCAGGCGCAGGATGCCGCCATCCGGTTCCTGTACCGGGGCCAGGGTGATGGTATAGGCGGCTTCATCGAAGGCAACGCTGTCTTCGCGCCCGTCGCGGCCCGTGACCACCAGTTCCAGACGCCCGTCCACCCGCTGCAACCGCACGAAATGGTCGCGGAAGGACAATGTCTCCAGAATATGGCAGCCGGGCCGGTGGGGGACCCAGTCTTGCCAGTGGGCACGGCCCGGCTGCGTCAGGCTGGCACGCATCAGCTTGCCATCCAGGGCGCCATCGGCATCGGTCAGGATGATCAGGTCACCCGCCCATTCCTGCACCCGGTAATGCAGGCCGGGCTGGCGCGGTTCCACCAGCATCGGTTCGGCCAGCGGGTCGGCAGCCGGGATCAGCCGCACCTCATCCACATCGGGACCCAGGATATGGATCACGACATGGCTGTTGGAGGCGGTGCGCGACAGGCCCATGAACAGGGCGGGATCGGGCTCGGTATAGACCAGTACATCATCCCCGCCCCGTGCCGGACGGCGGAACACCTTCACGGGCCGCGACAGGGGATCACGCCAGATCCAGAACACATATTGGCTGTCGGGGGAGAAGGCGATGCCGTGCCAGCCATAGGCATCGGCATTGGGCGTCGTGCTGACCGCACCGGTTTCCAGATCGCGTACACAGATGCGGTGACGGTCCCCGCCCTCCACATCCTCCGCCCACATGAACAGCCTGTGGTCGGGGCTGTGCTCCGCCTCCGTCACGCGGAAATAGGCGTGGCCGCTCGCCCGCTCCTGCCCGTCCAGCAGCACCTGTTCCGCACCGCCGCCGCGCGGGCGGCGGGCATAAACCTTGTGATCCTGTCCGGGCCGGACATAGGTGTAATAGTCCCACGGCCCATCGGGCACGGGCGGGGCCGCCTGCTCCGCGCCCGTCAGCGCCTGCATCGCCGCCACGATAGCGGCCTGCGCTGTGACCGTCGGGGCCAGCAAGGCACCGGCATAGCGGTTTTCCGCGTCCAGATGCGCGCGGATTTCCGGGTCCATCAGACTGGTATCACGTGAAACCTTGGCCCAGTTGGGATCGCGCAGCCAGGCGTAATTGTCGATGCGTGTGCGGCCCAGTTGCACGATGCGTTTGGGCCGTTTGGGCGGGCGCGGCGGGAACGGTGGACCGTCCGCCGCGATGCCGGGCAGGGGGAGCAAGGCGACGCCAGCCGCCAGAAGAAATGACCGACGCTGCATCATCATGCTCCCCATACAGCCCCCCCTTACATCGACCAGTGCAGCGTTACACCGTAGGTGCGCGGCCGCACCAGACCCTGGCTCAGGCCGTTGGCCTCCGGCACGGTACGGGTGACACCACGCTTGTCGGTGATGTTGTTGGCAAAGACGGTGGCCGTCGTCGTGCCAAAGGTCGCACCAACACGCAGGTCGAACAGATTGTACCCGCCCTGTCCGTTGACCGCGATGCCGGGGACGGCGGAATTCATGTCGCTGATCCCCTTTGACAGGTAACGGTGGGCAAAGGTGACGGTGGGGTCGTACTGGGCATCAAACGTGTAGATGGCGGTGTTGGCGATCGACCAGTCGGACGAGCCGGCCAGACGCGCCCCCTTCGGCGCCGTGCCGTACCAGAGGATGAACAGATCCTCATCCAGCCGCGCCTTCATATAGGTGACGCTGCTCTGGATATCCAGGTTGGCCGTCGCCTGCCAGGTGGCCGACATTTCCAGCCCCTTGATGGAGGCCGCCGCCCCGTTGGAAGCATAGTTGAAATTGTCGGGCGTCAGCAGGCGCAACTGGATATCGGTCCAATCGACATAGAAGGCCGTGGCGTCCAGCAGCAATTGACCATCGGCCAGGGTGGCGCGCAGCCCCGCCTCGTAATTCTTCAGGCTGTCGCTCTTCGACCCGCTGGGGATGGGAAAGGCCGACAGGCCGGACCCGTTGGGCGTGCCGAAGCGGAAACCTTCGGAATAAAGACCATAGACCATCAGCGTGTCGCTGGGCTTGTAGGTCAGGGAGAATTTCGGGGAGAAGCCGTCTTCCTTGGTCTGGGTGCGTTCCACCAGCGGATTGCCGGGATATGTCGAGAAGCCGACGGTGGTGGAGGTGCTGGTCACCTCCGTCTTGAACAGGCGGCCACCTGCCGTAAACTTGATCTCTGGCGTCAGGTAGTAGGAAGCCTCGCCGAACAGGGCGCTCTCCTCCCCCTTCAGGTCGGTGTAGAAGGCGTTGAAGATGTGGCCATCGGGGGCAATGATCGCCCCCTTGCCGGGGCCGTAATTCGGCGAGGCGTCGAAGGCGGCGGCGGCCCCATTGGCACCCAACTGTTCATACAGATACTTGTCGCTTTCGAAATACATGCCGCCCAGCAGCCATTCGAAGGCACCACCGCCGTTCGACGCCAGACGCAGTTCCGCACTCTTGCCGTCGCTGTCACCACCGGACCGCACATAAAGCGGGTTGGTGATGTTCAGGCCCAGATCGGCATTATAGGCGGCACGATAGGGGGTGAAGTCGAAGACGAAGCCCTGGCTCTTCTTCTGATACGCGCCAAGCGCCGTCAGGGTCGCGAAGCCCAGATCGCGATCCAGGCGCAGGCTGTGGATTTCAACGTCCGTATCGTTGGTTTCCGGCAGGGCGCTGGAGCGGCCGAAGCTGCCATAGGTGGGGTTGCGATAAGGCGCGTCATCCGCCGCCGTCTTCTGATACAGGCTGAGCCAGGACAGTTCGGTCAGATCGTCCGGCGTCCAGACCACCGACAGGCGACCACCGCCGACATCGATGTTGCTGGACCCCTTCACCCCCGTGCCCGCGTTGTCGAGATAGCCGGGGTCGCGGCGGAAGCTGCCGACCGCACGTACCGCCAGCTTATCCTCCACCAGCGGCATGTTCAGCATGGCCTTGCCGGTCCAGCCGATATCGGCATTGCGGGTGCGCGACAAGGTGGTTTCCAGGGCCGCATCCTCCTTGGACGCATCGGCCTTGTTGGCGATATAGTTGACGGCACCACCCATGGAGGCGGAGCCGAACAGCGACCCCTGCGGCCCGCGCATCACCTCCACCCGGTCCACGTCAAACGCGTCGATATCGGGGATGACGATGGTCCAGCCGGGTTCGGTCAGCGGCACCTCGTTGATGTAATAACCCGTGGTGCCCTGGCCCTGCACATTACCGGAATTGGTGGCCACGCCACGGATCACGACGTGGGAGGTGCCGGGCTGGAATTCATTGAACACCACGCCTGGCGTGCGCTGGATATAGTCGGCGAAGCTCTGTGCGCCGATGGCTTCCAACTGCTTGCCGGACACGGCGGAAACGGAGCCGGAAACGTCGCGGGCGCTCTGCTGCCGCTTGGTGGCGGTGACGATGATTTCTTCCAGCAGGATGCCTCTATCGGCCGGCGCTGCCTCCTGCGCCATTGCCGACAGGGGCGCCAGGGTGGCGGCGCAGGACAGAATGAAGGTGCGGTACCAACGGGTCTTTGTCATGTCGAGGTCCCTGTTCTGTTCGTGGTCGGGGCCGTATCCCGGCCTTTCTTCAGGTTTCAGCCTATGCCCTTCGCGAAGGCCCGGCACACCCGGGTAGGTCATTTACTCTCGCGATCGGGCCAATAGGACGAGTTTGGCGTGTCCAGGCCGGGCGATTGCGGTGCAACACATAACCCCGCATGCCACCAAACCGATCAATGACTTGATAGCATTCAACATTTTTCTGGTGCAGCGGAAAAATACACCCACAAATGGTGCAACGCATCAGCGACGGGCAAGGGTGTGGTTCAGCCACGCCGCGGCCTCGGTGAAGGCGCGGTCGGCCAGCGGGGAGATGGACACCGCCTCCAGGAAACTGTGGCTGGCGCCTTCATAAAGGTTGGCGCTGACCGGCACCCCGGCGGCACGCAGGGATGCCGCCATGACCAGATTGCCATCCGTCAGGATGTCGCAGGCGGCGATGCACAGGAAGGCGGGCGGCAGCCCGGACAGGTCGGCACGAAGCGGCACGGCCAGCGGGTTGCCATAATCCTCCGCCCCGCGCAGATAGGCATCCCAGAACACCACCATTTCGGCGCTGTTCAGCATGTAACCGTCGGAACCGTAGCGTTCATGCGATGCGGTGACGGCATGGTCAAAGGCGCCATAATTCAGGACCATGGCATCCAGCACGGGCTTGCCCTGCCCCTTCAGCAGCAGATTGGCGGCAACAGCCATATTGGCCCCGGCGCTGTCGCCGCCGATGGCCATGCGGGTGGGATCAAGGCCGGGGTCAGCCTGCCCGGCACGGATGGCGTCCACGACCGCGACAATCTCCTCCAGCGCCGTGGGAAACTTCGCTTCGGGCGACAGGCTGTAATCGACACCCACCACCGCCACGCCGGCCCGGGCAGCATATTCACGCATTACCCGGTCATGCGTATCCAGACTGAACAGCATCCAGCCGCCGCCATGGATGTAAAGCATGACCGGCAGGTCTCCGTCCGCAACCGGCTCATGGATACGCACATGCACGCCGCGATCGCCCAGATACAGGTCCCGCGTCCGGGCCATGACCGGTCCGCCTTGGGTCCAGGGCGCCCGCACGATTTCCGCCACCTGCCGGCGGTCGGCCAGGGTCTGGCCGGGATGGGGCGGATATGCTGCATAGCCGCTATTGATGGCATGGTGGAAGCGACGGATATCGGGGTCCAGATCGTCGGCGGCCTTGATCACTTCACTCACGAACCAAACTCCCGGCTGTCGTCATGCCCGGAATGCTACGGGAGCGGATGGCAGCTCTGCTTGCCGCACCGGGCCAATCACTGCCGCGCGCGGGCCGTTCCTGACAGACAATCTTGACCCGTGTGCCACGATCCACATTCTACTGACGCATCCGGGCCATGGACGGGGGATTTTCGATGAAACGCAGCGCCGACTATCTGGTCACCCAGCGGCCCGTCATCGCGCTGCAGGATGAATATCCCGCCGGCTTCGTTGATCCCTTCCACAGCCATCAGCACACGCAGCTTCTCTACGCCTCGGCCGGGGTGATGTCGGTGGTGACGGACCGCACCTCCTTTGTGCTGCCGCCGCAACGCGCACTCTGGCTGCCGGCCGGCACCCCGCATGAGGTATCATGCCGGGGGCCTGTGTCGTTGCGTACCCTTTATATCGACCCGGCGCGCGACCGGCAGCCGGGCGGGTGCCGTGTGATCGAGGTGTCGGACTTCCTGCGGGCGCTGATCCTGGAAACCGCCGGTTTTCCGCCCGATTACGATCTGGAGGGTCGGGAAGGCCGCATCGTCTCGCTGTTGCTGGACGAGATCGAACGCATGCCCAACGCGCCGTATGAGGTGCGGATGCCGGCGGATGACCGGCTGCTGCGCGTTTGCCGCGCCATCCTGGCCGATCCGGCGGACAACCGCGATCTGGACGACTGGGCCCGGCTTGCCAGCATGAGCCGACGCACCTTCACCCGACAGTTCAAGCAGGAAACCGGCATGGGGGTCGCCGTATGGCGCCAGCAGGTGCGGTTGATGGAGGCGCTGTCCCTGCTGGCCAGCGGGCGGCCCGTGACCTTGGTCGCCTTCGATGTCGGCTATGACAGCCCCAGCGCCTTCACCGCCATGTTCCATCGCACCTTCGGCGTGCCGCCCAGCCTGTATCAGATGCGCGAAGGGACCTGACGGTCAAATATCCCGCGGCGATCGGTCCTTAAACCCTGCCATAGGGGTCAATTGTATCCGACATCGTCCATGGTGATGATGTTCACACCCTGATCCGGCGGCGCACGCCCCGGAAGGTCGGGCAGATAGGCATTCTCCATACGCAGGATACGCCCCTCCCCGACGTCCACCGCAGTGACAGACGCCTTCACCAAGCGGCCGGGAAACAGAAGAGATTCATCAACATAGGAGACTGAGACGACCTCACTCTGGCCACTCAGCATGGTCCTGTAGTATTTTTCGTAAAACTCCAGGAACTTCATGTCCCGGCGCATCAAGGGCAGTACCTGCTGCCCCACCATTTCGGTGTTCATGGCCTGTTTCCAGGTGCGCCGTGCATAGGACGTGGCCCCCTGAATGATAAGTCCCGGGCGATACAGCGTGACGAAACCATCGGACGCCTCCGCCACGGCCAGCATATTCTTGAAATCGGCCCTGTCGCGGTAATATCCGCCCATAAAATCCAGGATCCACCGCTTCACCTTGGCGGGCACCGGCCGGCGGCCATTTTCCCAATGGGCAAGGGTTGCACGTCCAACACCCAGGTCAGATGCAAAATCCTCCTGCGTGAGATTCGCCATACGGCGCGCGACTGCCAACAGCCTTGACCAATCATCCATTGGACATCGCCCCGGATACCCATGTCCCCGACCCGTCTTCACGCTGCCACAGGCAAACAGGCCACGTAAAGGTTAACATTATACAGCATTTTATTAAAATGCTGTTACACATACAGGCTTTCCGTGGATCACAAGATACGTGTAACGTCTGACCAGCATAAAAAGGGCGGTGGGTTATCACGGGTTTCAGACGGGACCCAGCACAAGGAGGAAACTCAAAGTCGCAAAAAGCATTTTTTTCCAAATCATCATGACCTATCTCGTACTTGATTACACATCATCTTTATTGGTCTTAAATTTATCCATATTATCTGAATTTTTCAGCGATCTATTTGTTTAAGTTGCATATAAAGACTGGATGCGTCATATATGACTTTCGCACTACAAAAGAAGTAACATTACTATTTAAATGACTTTCGTTAAATTACTTATCCAGATGAAACAATACACCATCTGCATCAATCCACTGAAATCATGAAAATCCCCACAAGGAACCTGAAGCGTCCCTTGTGGGGATCTTTATTTTAAGATTTTTTACAGTAATTCCATATTAACATGTTTGCTTAACCGGTCATATTAACGCCACATTAATGCAAAATCCTCACTCTACATGCATATATCTCTTTTTTTCCAGCTATTGATTTTTTATACTCCCGGCGAATTGGGGTCCAGTCGAGGGAAAAATGGTTCAGTTGGAATATCACCCTAACCATATTAACGGCTGGACGACCCCATACTTGGTTTGTCGCGGAAAGCTGTTGAATGTATTCGCCGACGGCCATGCCCCATTCGGCCCACCTTTCTGAAGAGTATCGGCGGCGCGCCATTGAACTGGCCGCGCCGCCAAAACTGCAATCCTGACCTGCAATTCAACACCGATCCGGCCCGGCCGGTTCATGTCGCTTCCTGAGGAGATTTTCTGATGGCCACCAACAAGGGTAACGGCGGTAAGACCAAGACCCCCTCCCCCCGTCGTTCAAAGCGCGTGGCCAACAGTATTGCCCTTGAACCGCGCATGATGTTCGATGCGGCGGCGGTAGCCACGGCGGCCGATGTCGTACAGGAAGCAGCGACAAAGCCCTTGCCCGATCACACCGTTGATGACCCCGCGGTGACAAGTCTTCTGGCAAGCCTGACCGACGTCTCGCCCACACCGGCGGCAAGCGCGGCAGAACCTGCCCGTCGTGAGGTGGCCTTCATCGACACCTCCGTCACCGATTGGCAGACCCTGCGCGATGGCGTGAAGGAAGGGGTGGAAATTGTCCTGCTGGATGGCAGCAAGGACGGTTTGGCCCAGATGGCAGAATGGGCTGAGGGTAAAAGCGGGTATGACGCTATCCATGTGCTGAGCCATGGGGCGGAAGGTCAGGTGCAACTCGGCGCTCTGACACTCGACACCGCCACAGCCGGTGCGCGAAGTGCCGATCTGTCGGCACTGGGCGCCGCACTGACGGCTGACGGCGATCTGCTGCTGTATGGTTGCTCAGTCGCGTCCGGCGAAGGCAAAGGTTTCATTTCTGTGATGGCGGCGCGTACGGGCGCGGACGTGGCAGCGTCGGACGATGCGACGGGGGCAACGCGGCTGGGTGGCGACTGGGAATTGGAAGCATCGGCGGGCATTATTAACAGCGGAGATGTTATCGAAGCTGTTGCACAGAGAGGCTACTCACAGCTTCTTGGCGCCGCAGACACCTCTCCCACCCTGACGGCCACGGCCGGCACCGGCTTCGTGAACCAGGGTAGTACGGTCAGCGTAGACCTTTTCCGGAATGTTGTCGCAAGCACAGAGGACACCGGGCAGAGCTTTGCGGGTGCCAGCATCACGGTCAGCAATGTTGCCGATATAACCGAATATCTGACCATTGGCGGGACTGATGTGGCGCTGACCAATGGCGCCAGCGGTACCATTGCGAATGTCGGTAGCTATTCTGTGAGCGTCAGCGGCGGCACAGCCACCCTTACCTTGTCTGGCATGGCCCTCAGCAATGCCCAGATGGCGGTGCTTGTCGATGGCATGACGTACAAGAACAGCGATGCCAGCGTTACCACTGGTACACGCACGGTCACCCTTGCCGGCATTACCGACAGTGGCGCCAGCAATAACACCGCCAGCCCTGGCTTGGCCGCCACGGTGACTGTGTCGGCCAACGCAGCCTTGGTGGTCACAACCAGCCTTGACAGTGGTGACGACGCCACCAACGGCGCCAGCCTGTCGGCAGATATCACCGATGGCGGCGGCCTCAGTTTGCGGGAGGCTCTCTATTGGGCCAATAACACCGCCGGGCTGGATAAGATTACCTTCTCCAGCGTCCTGAAGGGCTCGACGATTAAATTTTCGTCGGCCATGGCTGTCAGTGCCTCACAGGCGCTGATCATTGATGGTGATGTGGACGGCGATGGTATTGCCGATATCACGCTCAGCGGTGATAAGGACAACAGCAACACAACCACATCCACCGATGTGGCCGCCTTCACGGCCGGTGCGGATCTGACACTGAACAGCTTGAATTTCGAGCGGTTCTATGGCGGGGCGGTTGCCACGACCGGTGTCATCACTGCCACGGCAGGAACGCTTACGATTTCGAATTCAGTGTTCCACGATAATATGGGCCAGATAAGCCTCATCAGAGGCAGCGGATCCAATATCTCCAATACGATTGTCCGCGACAATGTCAGCTCTACAACAAGCCCCACAGCCTGGCTGGCGCCATTCCGCATACAGGGTGGTACGCATAATTTTGAGAATGTGATTATTGTAAATAACACCATCAATTACAACCCGAATCAAGATCAGACAAACATCGGCCTTATTCAGTTGGTCGGATCTGGAAGGCCAATTACCTTTACCGGAAATGGATTGACCATCGCTGACAACTACGCCAACAATACACATGCAACTTTCACCATTAATTCAGGTCTCGCCATCGGCATAGCTGCGAACGTATCTTCGAACGTTTACGGGTCGGCCGACGTTAGTATCCATAATTCGATTATAGCGAATAACACCCTCAAGAATGGCAGCTCTGCCAGCGTTACGAATGCGGATGGCATCTCCTATAAAAGAGATAGCGCCTCAGACTCTGTAAGCATCAACGGTGTTGCAAAGGCAACCGGGGCGGCTACTCTTACGAGTTTGGGTGAGAACTTCATCGGCGCGACCAATGGAACCACCGCGAAGTTCGTGAATGCGACAACTGGTAGTACTGCGGATTACCGACCGGCTGATGGTGCCACAGATTTTATTGACGCAGGCGATGATAGCGACGCGGCCTATTATTCCAGCAATGGCGACATCCGCGGGCTGGAACGTATCCGCGGCACCAAAGTCGATCTGGGTGCCTATGAGGTCGTCTGGGGCGCTGGCAACGCGCCCACGGTTGATCTTGACACCGGAACCAGCGGCGTCAATGCGTCGGTGACCATTAGTGTGCCGTCAACCGGCGGTGCAATCGCGCCCGCGCCGTCTGTTGGTCAGTTGGACGCGGACACCCGTATCACCTCGATGGTTGCCACGATCAGCGGTGGCTTGGCCGACTCAACGTCCGAGGTCCTGTTCCTCACCGACGCGCAGGTGCAGACCGCCCGCACCCTTGGCATCGGCGTTACCGGCAATAACAGTGCGACCTTAACCCTGACCGGCGGCAGCTCGCTTGTCAGCTACCAGACCATTCTGGGGCTGATCGCGTACAAGAACACGGCCGCATCCCCCACGGCAGGCATTCGCACGGTGACTGTCTCCGCAACGGACGACACCAGTTCCAGTGTCGCCGCTTCCTCCGTGACCGTCTCTGCCTCGTCCGGGGACACCACACCTCCCACCTTCGACGTCGCCCCATCGGTCGGCAGCGCCACCAGCAGTGGCTTCACACCATCGGCCAGCCTGGATGAGGCCGGCACCGTCTATTATGTCGTCGTCGCCAACAATGCCGGCGCCCCCACGGCGGCACAGGTGAAGGCCGGCCAGGATTCCACGGGCGCCACGGCGCTGAAGTCCGGCAACTCGTCCGCCACCACGGGCAGCTTCGACAGCAGCTTCAGCGCCATCACCGGCCTGACCGCCGGCACGGATTACGACGTCTATTTCGTGGCAGAGGACAGCGCCACCAACCTGATGACCACGCCGGTCAAGGTGGATGCCAGCACCAGTGCAGGTGCGTCCGGCACGACCCCAACGCTGTCAGCCACGCATGTCCCGACGGGATTCATCCAAGGTGAATCCGGTGGTGTCGACCTGTTCTCCGGGGTGACGGCCGCGACCAACGATGTTGGTCAGACCTTTGCCGGCGCTACCCTGACCGTCACCAATGTCGCCGACACGACTGAGTATCTGGTGGTGGCCGGGACCAGGATCGCCCTGACCAACGGCACCAGCGGCAGCATCAGCGGTGTCGGCAACTATGCCGTCTCCATGAGCGGCTCCACCGCCACCGTCACGCTGAGCGGCATAACCGCCAGCGACGACCAGATGGCGGGCCTCATCGATGGCATCCAGTATTTCAACAGCGATGCCAGCGTCACTGCCGGCACCCGCACCGTGACGCTGACCGGCATCAGCGACAATGGCGGCAGCAACAATACCGCCTCGCTCAACATTGCCAATACTGTCAATGTGATGGCCAGCGCCAGCACGCTGACCGTCACGGTTGGGACCGACACCGATACGGTGGGGGCCGATCTGACCACGGACATAAATGATGGCGGCGGCCTCAGCCTGCGCGAGGCCCTCTACTGGGCGGAGCAAACCAACGATGCCGACACCATCAAGCTGGCAACCAATGTCACGTTGAGCGGGGATCTCACCGGAGACCCCGGAAGCGACGCCACACTGATAAGCCTGACCAAAAGTTTGTTGGTAGATCTGAATGGCTTTACCGTCGATGGCGGTTCCAAGGCAGGTTTCTTCTTTATTGGCGTTGAATCCAGATTTGCCCTTCAGAATGGTATCCTGACAAACTTCAGCGACCAGTCCGGCAATAGTGCCAGTGCGGTCTATGTCGGGGTCGGCGCGGATAATTCGAATGCGTCCGGTTCCATCAGGAATGTGACAGTCAGCAACAGCCAGGCGGGCACCTTCGTCTATTTCGGCCCAGTCATGGGACAAGCCGCCCGGGCGGGCGCGAAACTGTCCTTCCAGGTCGATAATGGGACGTTCTTTGGAAATGCCGGCGACGGCGGCACCGGGACGGCAGCAGGTGTTTACTTTGATGTCGGCAACAGCAATACGACTGCGGCTTCTGTATCTATTAACAATTCTGCGTTCTACACCAACGGCTCATCAACCACGCCCGCAATAAATTCGTTCATCGGCGCCGCTGCTGCGAATTTAAAGCTGTCCATTAATAACTCGACCGTCGCCGGAAACAGCAATGGCGTTCTTCTGAGCGACGGGTACTCGACGTCGTCCTCATATGTGGTGCGAAATTCAATCATCACTGACAATATATCTGCAAATGCAACAGGAACAATAAGCACCATCAACAGCATCACGACGAATTCGTCTGTGAATTTCGTCAATTCCGCAGGTGGGGATTATCGTCTGGCCTCCACGGCCTCCAATGCGCTGAACCAGGGTGACGCCTTCTACGTCATCGGTGATCTGGATGTGCGCGGCTTGCTGCGTGTCCGCAATGGCGGCGTCGATATCGGCGCTTATGAAAGCTGGACCAATGGCACGGCACCGTCGGTCGACCTGAATGGTGGCACGTCGGGGGTCGATTACACCAACCCGGCAACGACCGGTTTCGGTTCGGGCGTTCTGGTAACGGGCAGCAGCAGTGCGGCCACGGTGACGGACGGCGAAGGCCGTGTCTGGAAGGTGACCGCCACGCTGAGCGGTATCCTGAACACGGGCAACGAGGAGCTTTTCCTGTCCGATGCGGACCTGCTGAGCGCGCACACGGCCGGAATCCGTGTTTCGGGTAACGGCACGTCCAGCCTGACCCTGGAAGGCGGCGCCACTGATGCTGCTTTCCAGACCGTGCTGCGCAATATCCAGTACAAGAACACGGCCACCACCATTTCAACCGGGGCCCGCACGGTCACCTTGCAGGCCACCGACGACGCCACCTCCAGCAGCGCTGTAGCGACTTTGAATGTCGTCGGCGGCGGCGACACCACGCCCCCCACCTTCGACGTCGCCCCCTCGGTCGGCAGCGCCACCAGCAGCGGCTTCACGCCATCGGCCAGCATTGATGAGGCCGGCACCGTCTATTATGTCGTCGTCGCCAACAATGCCGGCGCCCCCTCTGCGTCGCAGGTGAAGGCAGGCCAGGATTCCACGGGCGCCACGGCGCTGAAGTCCGGCAACTCGTCCGCCACCACGGGCAGCTTCGACAGCAGCTTCAGCGCCATCACCGGCCTGACCGCCGGCACGGATTACGACGTCTATTTCG
>NZ_JAGOGJ010000181.1 GCF_017996735.1 Niveispirillum sp. | reverse complement strand
GGCCCATGGGTCGGGTCGTAACCGCGCACCACGCGGCGAAAGCCGTTATAGGGCTCGGCAATGCGGGTGAAGCTGCCGCCGCCCCACCAGAAGATATCGGCCTGCATATGCAGCGGCTTGGCCGGGTCCAGCCCGGCATTGACGAACAGCAGGTCGGTGGGGCTGCCATCGGCGGCGCTGGTATAGGCGCAGCGGCGCACGGCGCTCAGCAGATTGTCATGGCCCGGCGCGGCGCGCAGCGCGGCCCGCAATTCCCCGGTCCAGCGGGCCAGCGTCACGGCGCCATCGCGGGCGGCGGCCAACCCGTGCTGGGGATTGCCGCCATAGGCCGCCAGGGTCGTGTCCAGCCCCTGGCCGATCATCCATTGCAGGACGGCGGCCGGATCGGGGGCGAATTGCAACTGCAACAGCTTGTGCCACATCTCCTCCTGCCCGCCGCGCAGATAGGTGATGTCGGTGACCACCACACCGCGCAGGGCCAGGATATGGCGGCGGAAGGACAGCAATTCCTCCACCGTGTCCCGCACGGCGGCGCCACGGCCAATCATGTTGCCCAGATAGACCAGCCGGTCACCGGGCTGGAACCGCTTGCCCACATCATCATGCAGGGCGGCCAGCCGTGCCGCCTCGCCATGGATGGCCCCCACGGCCCAGACACGGCGGGGACGCCCCAGCAAGGCATATTTGCGATCATCCGACATGGTAACCCGGCAGTAACGTCGCGCGGCCAGTGTAGGACTTGCGGCGGTGCAAAAAAAGGGGCGTTCAACTGGTGAACGCCCCCTACATACTAAATATCCCACAATTTTAACAGCGGCATGCCTGATCTTGTGTGAACTGCTTGCGCGTTCCCCCACATATCGGGCGCCGCCATCCGGCGGGACCTGACTTACGCCGCCTTGCTCAGCACGGCTTCCAGCTTCTCGGTGGCCTTGCGCTCGTCGATCTTTTCGACGACGGCCAGCTCACGGGCCAGACGTTCCAGCGCCGCGTGATAGATCTGGCGTTCGCTGTAGGACTGATCGGACTGATCCTCGCCGCGATACAGGTCGCGCACGACCTCCGCGATGGAAACCGGATCGCCGGAATTGATCTTCGCCTCATATTCCTGGGCGCGGCGGCTCCACATGATGCGCTTGATCTTGCTGGGACCCTGCAGGGTCTCCATGGCGGCCTTGATCCGGTCCTTGGTCGACAGGCGGCGCAGGCCGGAAGCCTTGGCCTTGGCCACCGGAACCTTCAGCGTCATCCGTTCCTTTTCGAACTGGATGGCGTACAGCGTCACGCTCATGTCGGCGATGCTGTGGGTTTCGATCCCGATGATCTGACCCACGCCGTGGGCCGGATACACAACGTGATCCCCGGTGATGAAATCTAGGCTTTCGGACATGTTCGGTTGCTCTCTTCTTCCGCGCGGGCGGCGCGCCACGGGAACAAAAATAACTGATGCCCCGACCGCGCCGGCGGCGGGACCCGTGCTGACGAAACACTGCGATGGCGAAAGCGGTCGGCACATCAAGCCACAATCACGGGCGCCGTGCCGAACCTCGCTCGACCTAATA
Organism: Niveispirillum sp.; assembly: GCF_017996735.1. Lineage (GTDB taxonomy): Bacteria > Pseudomonadota > Alphaproteobacteria > Azospirillales > Azospirillaceae > Niveispirillum. The sequence continues at coordinate 9,346 of NZ_JAGOGJ010000181.1, read as the reverse complement.
TAGTCGATGTTACGCGAACATGACAGAGGCGGAACGCACTGTTCGCCATTGGTTCCGCGCAAAGCGCGTTATGTCGGTCATGCGCCCATCGCATGGGCATACCGCCGACTTCTTAACCAGCGGTCAAGATTTCTGCCCGTTGGCCGGGACGGCGACAAAGGAAACATCCCGATGTCGCCGTTTTCGACAAGGGTTATTTGCCCGCCTTGGGGCTGAAATGCTTGGCGAACTTGTCCGGCACGCCCTTCCAGGCATCGGCGTCGGGCATTGCATCCTTGCGGCGATTGATCACGGGCCACTGCGCGGAATATTCGCGGTTCATGGCCAGCCACTGTTCGGCGCGCGGATCGGTGTCGGGCAGGATGGCCTCGGCCGGGCATTCCGGCTCGCACACGCCGCAATCGATGCATTCGTCGGGATGGATGACCAGGGTATTCTCACCCTCGTAGAAGCAGTCCACGGGACAGACTTCGACGCAGTCGGTGTACTTGCACTTGATGCAGGCCTCGGTGACGACGTAGGGCATCCCCAAACTCCAACAAACATGCCGCGCGCGACGTGGATCAAACTAGGGGGAGAGGTAGACAATCCACGCACCGCGCGCAACTGCTTCCATGGTATCAGCGGACATGCGCCGGCCAGAGGGCTGGACCCCCGACCTTGGGTGAGGACAGGATGATCGACGAAAAACGCCACGCCCCAGCCACGCTGCGCAACCGCCAGCCGCTGCTGGACGCCCTGCGCCCGCATCTGCCGGCCAGCGGCCTGTTGCTGGAAATCGCCAGCGGCAGCGGGGAGCATGCGATTTTCCTGGCCGAAAACCTGCCAGGCCTGATCTGGCAGCCCAGCGACCGGGATGGAGAGGCGCTGTCCAGCATCCGCGCCTGGATGGCAGACGCGGCCCTGCCCAATATCCGGCCGCCGCTGGCCCTGGATGCGGGGGATCCCGCCGGCTGGCCCGATCTGGCACCCGATGCCATCCTGTGCATCAATATGATCCATATCGCGCCCTGGCCGGCGACGCTGGGCCTGTTCGCGGGTGCCGGCCGGCTGCTGCGGCCCGGCGCACCCCTGTGCCTCTATGGTCCCTACAAAAGGAATGGGCAGCACACGGCCGACAGCAACGCCGCCTTCGACGCCGACCTGCGCGCCCGCAACCCGGAATGGGGCGTGCGCGACCTGGAGGCGGTGGCGGAGGTGGCGGCCCGCCATGGGTTCGACGCACCCGTGGTCATCGACATGCCGGCCAACAACCTGACGGTCGTGTTCCGGCGATCCTAGAGCGCAGTTCCGGTCACCGGAAACGGCTCTAATAATCCCACTGGAACTGCACGCCGACCTTGCTCTCGGTCCCGACCTCGCCACGGGCCTTGATATGGTCGGTGATGCCATATTCCACGGTGGCTTTGCTCTGGCCGGTGCCCAGTTCCTGTTCCACCCCGACATAGATATTGTCGCCGATATAGCGGCCGGCGGCGACTGTGCCGGCGCCGGTCCCGTCCTCGCTGCCCCGGAATTCCAGCCGGTCCACGCCCAGCGAGCGTTTGACATTGTCGACGAAGCCCGGACCGCCGCCGAACAGGCCCGAAAGCTGTGCCGCCGACTGGGCCAGTTGCACGGCCTCCAGCGCCGACAACTGTCCGGCACCCCGGTTGAACAGCAGCCGGGCCAGCACCTCGTCCTCCGGATAGGGGGGCTGGGAAGACAGCTTGACCGTCGGCTTGGACGGGCGGCCCGTGACCGCGACGATGGCGGTCAGGTCGCCGCGTTGGGTGCGTGCTTCCACATCCAGGGACGGATCGAAGGTTCCGTCGCCTAAGAAGGCGATGTTGCTGCGGGTCAGGGTGAAGGTCTGGCCCAGCAGGGCCATTTCGCCCTTTACCAGGGAGACATTGCCCGAGATCAGCGGCGTGTCCGCCGTGCCCCGCACCTTCAGCGAGGCTTTCAGTTCCGCATCCAGCCCCCGCCCGCCGACATAGATCTGGTTGGGCGCCTCCACATCGATATTCAGGCGGATGATGAGGGCGGGCGGAGCCTCTCCCGCCGGCTTGGCATCGGCACTGCTGACGGCGCCGGGCGGGGCGATGCGGCGGGGATGGTTGATCTCCTCCACCTTCACCTCCACCACGGTGGGGGGCAGCTTGTCGGGGATGCGGATATGGGCGTTGGCTACATCCACGCGCCCGGCGATGGTCATGTCGGCCGGCTTGCCGGTGACGGTGATGTCGGCACCCGCCACCGCTTCCACCATGTCGATGCCGGCGATCTTGGCCTTCCTGGCCGTCAGGCGCAGATCGATCTGCTTGTCACCCAGTTCGGGCCGGAACCCGAAGCTGCCGGACAGGGCGACGGTGCCGCCGCCGGGGGTCTTGCCCTCGAACTGTTCGATCGACAGCCCATGCGGGTCACCCTTCAGAACAGCCTGGATATCGGTGACCAGGGTGCCCCATCGCTGGTTCTCATAGCGGGCATTGTTCAGGGTGACGCTGCCCGTCAATTGCCGGGCGGCCAGCGTGCCGCCCAGCGTCAGGTCCAGCACCATCTGCCCGCCCAGCCGGTCGCCCGTGCTGGCCAGCAGGTCGTTGAGCCGGCGCAGGGCCACATTGCCCTCCAGCCGGCCGCTGACCGGCTTGTCGGTCGGCACGGAAATGTTGGTCACGGACCCCTGCATTTCCAGCGGCAGGTCCGCCCGCCCCGACAGGCCCACGCCCGATCCGGCGCTGTCGATACGGGTGACCAGGGCCACGCGGCCCTTCTGCCAATCGGCCGTCAGGGTGGCACCCAGGGGTGACGGTCCTTTCAGCACCTGCGGCGCCAGGGCGAATTCCGACAGCTTCAGGCTCATGGTGCCGCGCGGATCGGTGACAGTGCCCGACAGGCTGGCCGTGCCGTCCAGATAACCATACAGGGTCAGGGTGGGATCGATCAGGCGCACCCAGTTGAGGGGCAGCCGGCTCAGCGACAGGCGACCGCCCAGCCCCTTGGGCGACATGTCCGCCGTCACCTCCACCCGCGCGTCCCCGGCCAGCAGCACCAGCCCCTGCACATTGATCACCCCGTCACCGAAGGCGAGGTTGGCCTGGTTGGCCAGCCGGAATTCCGTGTCGGCATAGGCGCCCGACAGGGTGCCCAGGCCGATCCGGGTGATGCCGTCCTTGGCGCCGGTGGCCAACTGGCCTTCCATGGCCAGACGCACCGGCGCCGACCCGCGCTTGCCCGACAGGTCGAATTTCAGCAATGTGGCCGACAGGGGGCCGCGCGCCGACCCGGTGATCCGGTCCAGGTCCAGGGTGCCGGCATCGATGCCGGTGATGCTGAACCCCGCATCCAGGCTGGGTGCCTTGGCACTGCCGTCCAGGCGGGCCGCCAGATTGATGGCGGCCACCTTCTGCCCGTGCCAGCGGCGCCACAATTCCTTGAAGTCCGCCTTCACATCGGCCGATTGCTGCCCCTTGTCATGCGACAGGGCCACATTGATCGTGCCGTTGCCCCAGACCTCGTCACCCGCGATGAAGGCCAGGATGCCCAGATCGGGCACATTGCCCGTCAACTGTCCCGCGGCCAGCCCGCTGCTGGTATCCAGCGACAGGTCGCCGCTGAAACGGTTCAGGCCGATCACGGCCTCGATCCCGGCCAGCGACAGGGTTGATCCCGACTGGGCAATGTCACTGCCCAGCGCGATACGCTGCCCGTTCAGCTTGGCCTCAAGGTCGAAGCGGCCTGTCGGCGCCTTGGGCACCCCGGCCAGCCGGGCGTCGATACGTGTATCGACCAGCCGCAGGCCATCCACCTCCAGCCCGTCACCCACCACTTCCAGGGTCAGCGCGTCGGCCGACTGGCTTTTCAGCCGGGCGGTGACGGCACCGGCCACGCGCATGCCCAGCGCCGGGGACAGGGGCGACAGGTCCGCCACCTCTGCCACCGCGTCGGCGGCGATGCCATTGGGACCATAGCGACCCTCGCCGCCGATCTTCACCTGCGGATTGTCCACCGACAGGCGGCGCAACACCATGTCCTCACCGATCGCGACATCGGCGAAAATCTCCGTTCTGCCGGTCAGCAGCGGGTCCAGGGCCGCGATGCCGGCCGCCAGTTCCTTGCCCTCGCCCTTCACGACCAGGGACGTTTGCCCGCCTTGCCGGCGCAATGTCCCCTCGGCAGTCAACGACCCGGCCAGTTTCCGGCCCGCCAGACCGGACAGGGGCGACAGATCCTTGGCCGACAGGGTCAGGGCCAGTTCGCCGTCGCGGCCCCAGCCGGTCAGGGAACCGGTGGCCGTGGCGGACAGGGCCGTGCCGATGAAACCAGATTTGGCGATGTCGATGCGGCCCGTGGCGGGGACGATTGTCGCCTCCGCCGCCAGATCGGCATTGGCACCGGTCAGGGCGGCCAGCGGCCCCTTGGCCCCTTCCAACCGCAGGTCGGCGATGATGGACAGGGTCTCCCGCCCCTTGCCCACCAGCTTCACGCCCAGCCGGTCCAGGGTCAGGTCGGGCAGCCCGACAGTGTCCAACGATATGTCGGCGGCCAGTTCCGGCAGTTCCGGCGTGCCGGTCAGGGTCAGGCTGCCGCGCAGGGCGGACAGGGTGGCGGGGGCGGTCAGGGGCGACAGGATGGCGCCGTCCGGCACCTCCACCCAGGCGCCGACATTCAGGGCGCGGGTTTTCAGGTCGAACTGTCCGCCACCGGAAACCGTGCCGGCCGCCATCTTGAAGCCCACGCCGTCCAGCGCCAGCCTGACACCGGGATCGATCAGGCCGCCGGCCCCGATGCGCAGGTCCGGTCCCACCAGGGTCCGGATGGCGGGGGGCAGCAGTGCCTGCATATTGCCCGACAGGTCCAGGCCGAAGGTCAGCTTGTCCCCTGACGGGCGGATGCGGAACTCCGCCCTGGCGTCGGCCGCGTCCCCGGCCTTGGCCGTGGCGGTGCCCGTCCATTCGGTCAGCGGCCCGTCGCCCTTCAGCGTCAGGGTCACGGGCGGCCGGCCGGGAATGTCCAGCAGTTCGGCGATCAGGCCGTTGCCCTGTTCCAGCGCCTCCGCCGCCAGGGTCAGGCGGCGGCCCGGCACATATTCGCCCGACACGGTCAGGGTGCCCGGATGATCGTCGATCCGTTTCACATCCAGCGAACCCGCGCCGCCCAGGGCGCCCGACGGCAGCCTTGCCTGCCCCGTGGCGCTGATCACTGCCGGGCTGCCGCCCAGCAGATCGGCCCCCAGCGTCACCCGGTCCAGCACCAGCCGCGACAGGGTGACGGCGATGGGCAGGCGGGGCAGCCCCTGTTTGGCGTTGGGATCTTCGGAGGGCAGGGGCTGGCGCACCACATCGATGGTGGCCGCCGACAGCGTGTCGATGCTGGCCGTGCGGGACAACAGATCCCAGGGGTTCCAGGCCAGATGCGCACCCGTGACGGTCAGCCAGACCCCATCGGCATCGGCCAGGGTGACGCGGGCCAGACGCAGGTCGAAAAGCGACCCGTCCGCCCCCTCGATCACCAGCCCGTCGACATTGGTCCGCGCCTGGTCCAGCACGAAATCGCGCCCTGACGGCGTGGCCAGCCAGATGCCGGCCGACACGGCCAGCAGCAGCACCAGCGTCACAAGCCCGGCCAGCCCGGCGGCGATCCAGGTGACGACAGGGCGGATGCGGCTGTTCGGTTCCGTCATTCCCGCCCCCTCAGAATGCCTGGCCGATGGAGATATAGAACTGGAACGCCTTGTCCCCATCGCGCTTGTTCAGCGGGACCGCCACATCCAGCCGGATTGGGCCGATCACGGTATGGTAACGCCCGCCGATGCCGGCGGCATAGCGCAGCCCCTGGCCCAGCTTGGGATATTCGGTGGTATAGACATTGCCGGCATCGACGAAGGGGACCACGGCGATATTCTCCGTCACCTTCACCCGCATTTCGGCCGACAGTTCCAGCAGCGATACGCCGCCCAGCGGTTCACCATTGCTGTCGCGTGGCCCCACCTCCTGATAGCCATAGCCGCGGATGGACCCGCCGCCGCCCGCAAAGAAGCGCTTGTCGGCCGGCACGTCCAGCAGACCGCCGCCGATGACGGCGCCATAGACGCCGCGCAGGGCGCCGACATACCAGCCATCATCCTTGAAATCGAAATAGGTCCGCCCCTCCACCCGCGCGATGGTGAAGCTGTTGCTGTCACCGAAGGCCGCCAGATAGGGGGTTACGGCGCCCGCCAGCCGGAAGCCCTGCGTGGGGTTCAGCAGGTCGTTCGATTTGTCCCAGGTGATGGCAAAGGGCACGCCCACCAGCGTGTTTTTTGTGGTCTGGGTGCTTTCCTCGATATGCGACTGTTCGGCCGTCACGCCCAGGCTGGCCTTCAAGCCCTTGGCCAGCTTGCGTTCCACGGCACCGGTCAGGACCAGGGCCTGGCGGCGATAGGCATCGGGCCGTTCCGACAGCGCTTCCGCCGACAGGTTCAGTGACTGGTTGCGCGACAGGAAATCCGGCTGCTGATAGGTGCCGGCCAGACGATAATCGAACTCGCTGGCATTGGTCTCGCCGCGCCGGGAAATGCCGGCGACCGAGGCATCGACACGCAGCTTCTCGGCATTGCCCATCAGGTTGCGGTCGCCCCAATAGGCATTGGCCCCGAATCCATCCTCTGTCCCGTAATCGGCGCCGAACCCGACATAATTCATCTCACGCTCAGCCAGATCGACCAGGACGGGGGCCTTGTCATCTTCCGTCGGCTGATCCGCCAGACGCAGCCGGACGGAGGAAAAGACCCCCAGATCGGCCAGGGCCTGACGCCCTTCCTCCATGGTGGCGGGGTGGTATTGCATGCCCTCGCGCCAGGGCAGGCGACGGCGGGCCGCGCGTTCCGACACCTCGTCCAGCCCGTTGAAGGTGATCGCGCCGAACGCGACCTTGGGACCGGGATCGACCAGATAGGTGACATCCATGCCCTGGGTGGCATGATCGACCACCAGCTTGCGATCCAGCAGCCGGGCATAGGCATAGCCCCGTTCCGCAAGGCGCGGCAGGATGCGGCCTTCGGCATCGACCACGTCCGGCGCGCGGGCCGGCGATCCGATGGCCAGACCCAGCGCTTCGGGCGCCGGCGCGCCATCGGGCAGGGCGGCACCATTGGGACCCGACAGGTGGACGGCGCTCACCTTGTACCGCGCCCCTTCCTCCACCAGGATCAGCACCTTGGCCGGCACCACATCCACGTCGATCTCGGCATTGACGATGGCGTCGTAGAAGCCTTCGGACCGCAGGGCGGCACGGAACCGCTCCAGGTCGGCATCCGCGCGGCGGCCCAGACCGATGGGCGATGGCGGCGGCTCCGCCTTCAACTCCACCAGGCTCGACACCTCGTGCAGCAGGCGCGACAGGTTGGGATGATCCTCCACACCCTGGATCACCACCTCATACTTCGTTTCCTGGGCAAGGACGGGCAGCGTAGCCAGGGTGGCCACCGTCGCCGACAACATCCATTTCCGCCACGTGCCTTGGGTCATTATCCTCCCCCGGTTGCCGTCATGGTGGCATGGCGCGGGGTCTGCTTTCCAGGGGTAAGCGGACGGCGCTTTGGTGTTAGGCCATGGGGCAGGGCGGGATTGGCCGCCTTGTCTATAACGTCAATCCGGACGGGGTCTTACAGGATCGTTAATGCGACGGGGCCAAACGCAGGGCTGCCCCCTTTTCCGCGCCCTACCCGACGCGGCGCGAAACGATTATATTGCGCCGCGATAGAGCCCGGCCACCCTTGTTTCCGCCTGTTCAGGCGGCCTGACAGGGTGGCCGGGCGTTTTTCATGCGCGAACCCCGATCCGGCGGACATAGTCATTGGGCGGCGCGCGACCAGCACCAGGCACGCAGGACCGTACCCATGCAATTGCGCAATATCGCCATCATCGCCCACGTCGACCATGGCAAGACCACCCTCGTCGACATGCTGCTGAAGCAGTCCGGCACTTTCCGTGAAAACCAGCAGGTCGCCGAACGTGCGATGGACAGCAACGACCTGGAGCGTGAGCGCGGCATCACGATCCTGGCCAAGTGCACCTCCGTCGTCTGGAACGACGTGCGCATCAACATCGTCGACACGCCCGGCCACGCCGATTTCGGCGGTGAGGTGGAGCGTATCCTCAACATGGTGGACGGTGTCTGCCTGCTGGTGGATAGCGCCGAAGGCCCGCTGCCGCAGACCAAGTTCGTGCTGGGCAAGGCCCTGAAGCTGGGCATGCGCCCCATGGTCGTCGTCAACAAGATCGACCGCCAGGACGCCCGCCCCGACGAAGTGCATAACGAGATTTTCGACCTGTTCGCCTCGCTGGACGCCAGCGACGAGCAGTTGGACTTCCCCACCCTGTTCGCCTCGGGCCGCAACGGTTGGGCTGTCACCAGCCTGAATGACGAGCGCAAGGATCTGACGCCGCTGTTCGAGCTGATCGTCAATCACGTTCCGGCCCCCAAGGTCGACAGCGTCGATGCGCCGTTCACCATGCTGGCCACCACCCTGGAAGCCAATCCGTATCTGGGCCGCATCCTGACGGGCCGCATCCAGTCCGGCCGCATCAAGACCAACATGTCGATCAAGTCGCTGTCCCGCGACGGCAAGCTGATCGAGCAGGGCCGTGCGTCGAAGGTCCTGGCCTTCCGTGGCCTCGAGCGCGTGCCGGTGGAAGAGGCGCAGGCGGGTGACATCGTCGCCATCGCCGGTCTGGTGAAGACCACCGTCGCCGACAGCATCGTCGACATGAGCGTGGATCAAGCCCTGCCGGCCCAGCCGATCGATCCGCCGACGCTGGCCATGACCTTCTCGGTCAATGACTCACCCCTGGCCGGCCGTGAAGGCGACAAGGTCACCAGCCGCATGATCCGCGACCGTCTGCTGCGCGAAGCCGAAGGCAATGTCGCGCTGCGCATCCGTGAGACGGAAAATGCCGACGCGTTCGAAGTGGCCGGCCGTGGTGAATTGCAGCTCGGCATCTTGATCGAAACCATGCGTCGTGAAGGGTTCGAGCTGTCGATCTCCCGTCCGCGCGTGGTGATGAAGACCGACGCCGCCAGCGGCCAGCGTCTGGAGCCGATCGAAGAAGTCGTCGTCGACGTGGACGAGGAATTCTCCGGCGTCGTGGTCCAGAAGATCGCCGAGCGTAAGGGCGAGATGCTGGAAATGCGTCCGTCGGGCGCCGGCAAGGTCCGTCTGGTGTTCCATGTGCCGTCGCGTGGCCTGATCGGCTATCAGGGCGAGTTCCTGACCGACACGCGTGGTACCGGCGTCATCAACCGCTTGTTCCACGACTACGCCCCGTACAAGGGCCCGATCCCCGGCCGCCGCAACGGTGTGCTGATCTCCAACGCCGAGGGC
>NZ_JAGOGJ010000180.1 GCF_017996735.1 Niveispirillum sp. | reverse complement strand
CATGCACGGGTCGAACGGCAATATCACCCCCCTGCCCAGGGCCAATGCCTTCCTGGTCTACAATGCGCTGTCCAACCGCTTGCAAGAACCGTTCGGCAAGGTGAACCCCCGCCCGGACTTCATCGCCGCGCGGCGCGACATCGCCGCCATCCGCCCCATGCCGGGCCCGTTGACGCGGAGTGCCGCGTGATGACGGAGCACACGATCGAAAAGATCGGCGGCACCTCCATCGCCGCCACACAGACCGTGCTGGATAATGTGCTGATCGGCGGGCGGCAGGGAGCGGCGCTGTATGGCCGCGCCTTCGTTGTTTCCGCCTATGCCGGCATCACCGACCTGCTGCTGGAACACAAGAAGACGGGCGAGCCCGGCGTCTATGCGGCGTTCATCAAGGACGCCGACGGGGATGACTGGACCCGTGCTTTGGATCGGGTGGCCACCGCCATGAGGGCGCGCAACGCCGCCATTTTCACCGAAGAAGGCGACAGCCGACGCACGGCCGACGCCTTCGTGGCCGAGCGGATCGACGGTGTGCGCCAATGCCTGGACGATCTGCACCGGCTGCGCTCCCATGGGCATTTCCGCCTGGCCGAGCCGCTGGCGGCCGTGCGGGAAATGCTGGCCGGGCTGGGCGAGGCGCATAGCGCCCACAATACCGCCCTGCTGCTGCGCGACCACGGCGTCAAGGCGCGGATGATCGACCTGACCGGCTGGCGCGATACAGCCCGGCCCGACCTGGACCAGCGCATCGCCGATGGCATGGCCGGCATCGACCTGTCGGACACCCTGCCCATCATCACCGGCTATGCCCAGTGCCAGGGCGGGATGGTGGCCCGTTATGACCGGGGCTATTCGGAGATGACCTTTTCACGCATCGCCGTGCTGACCGGAGCCGCGGAAGCCATCATCCATAAGGAATTCCACCTGTCGAGCGCCGACCCCAAACTTGTGGGTCCGGGAAATGCCCGCAAGATCGGCCGCACCAACTATGACGTTGCCGATCAGCTGGCCAATCTGGGCATGGAGGCCATCCATCCCCGCGCCGGGCGCGGCCTGCGGCAGGCCGGCATCCGGCTGCGGGTGAAGAACACCTTCGATCCGACCGATGACGGCACCCTGATCTGCGGCGATTACATCTCCGATTGCCCAAGAGTGGAGATCGTCACCGGCCTGCGCAACGGCACGGCGCTGGAGTTCTTCGAGCAGGACATGGTGGGGGAGAAAGGCTACGACGCCGGCATCCTGGAGGCGCTGACCCGCCATCGCGCCTGGATCATCGCCAAATCCAGCAATGCCAACACCATCACCCATTATCTGCGGGCCGACGGTAGCGCCGTCCAGAAGGTGGTCGACGCGTTGGAGGCCCGGTTTCCCACCGCCGGCCTGGCTACCCACGCCATTTCCATCGTCGCCATCATCGGCAGCGACCTGAACCGTCCGGGCCTGCTGGCCGATGCGCTGGCCGCCCTGGCTGGGGCCGGCGTGCCGGTCATGGGCATTCAGCATCAGATCCGCAATGTCGATGTCCAGTTCATCGTGGCCCGGTCTGATTTCGATAGCGCCGTGCGGGCCCTGCATGACGGGTTGATCGGAGCGGACGGCATCCGTCCGGTGGCCGCAATCGCCGCCTGACCTTTTAAGGGGCTTCCCATGATCACCGCCAGTTTTGTGGCTTTCCTGCTGCTGTTCCTGGGTATCGGGCTTTTCTCTGTTTCCCGGTCGCGCCGGACCCGGCGGGATTATTATCTGGCCAGCAACAGCGTGGCGCCCTGGCTGGTCGGTCTGTCGGCGGTGGCGACGAACAATTCCGGCTACATGTTCATCGGCGTCATCGGCTATACCTACACGGTCGGCCTGTCTTCGGTCTGGCTGATGCTGGGCTGGATCGCGGGTGACCTGCTGGCCTCGCTGTTCATCCATGGCCGCCTGCGCGAGGCCACGGCCCGCACGGGCGAAGCCTCCTTCGGGTCTGTGCTGGCCGGATGGCAGGGCGGTGACATGCGGCTGTGGCGGCGGATAGCTGCCATCATCACCGTGATCTTCCTGGGTGCCTATGCCGCCGCGCAGATCGCGGCGGGCGGCAAGGCCCTGCATGGCGTGCTGGACTGGTCGCCGACCCTGGGCGCCTGGATCGTTGCGGCCATGATCCTGGCCTATTGCCTGGCTGGCGGCATCCGCGCCAGCATCTGGACCGACGCAGCACAGAGCAGCGTCATGCTGCTGGCCATGGGCCTGCTGTTCGTGGTCGCCGTCGATGGGCGGGGCGGCTGGGATGCCAGCATCACCCAGATGGGGGCCATCGACGGGTTCCTGTCGCTGACCCCGCCAGACCTGCTGTTGCCCGGCCTGTCCGGTCTGGTGCTGTTCATCGTCGGCTGGATGTTCGCGGGCGTCAGTGTCATCGGCCAGCCGCATGTCATGGTACGGTTCATGGCGCTGGACCGGCCAGAGGGCATGGTGCGGGCCCGCGTCTGGTATTATTCCTTCTTCACCCTGTTCTATCTGCTGGCCACCGGGGTCGGCCTGCTGTCGCGGCTGTACCTGCCGGGTCTGGCCGAACTGGATCCGGAAATGGCCCTGCCGACCATGGCGCTGGAATTGTTGCCGCCGGTGCTGGTGGGGGTGGTGCTGGCCGGCATCTTCGCCGCCACCATGTCCACGGCCGACAGTCTTGTCCTGGCCTGCTCGGCCGCCATCACCCATGATCTGGTGCCAGAACGGCTGGAGGCGCCCTGGGCCTTGAAACTGGCAACCGCCGGGGTCACGGGCTTTGCCCTTCTGATCGCGCTGGCCGGCACGCAAAGTGTCTTCAGCCTGGTCATCCTGTCCTGGTCGACCCTGGCCGTGGCCTTCGGCCCCCTGCTGATCCTGCTGGCCCTGGGCCGGGGGGTGTCGCAGCGGGCTTCCATCGCCATGATGCTGGCCGGCGTCGCCGTGGCCCTGGGCTGGCGGCTGCTGGGCTGGCACAATGATGTCTATGAGGGGATGCCGGGCATGCTGGTCGGGCTGGCAGTGGGTTACGCCCTTTCCTCACCATTGCGGGGCGGCACCATGACCGCCCCCATCGCACGATGACCGGCTGGCGTCCCGTCCGGTCGCTGCTGGCCGCCATCTTCCTGGCCATGGCCGGCAGCGGCTTCGTGGCCACCTTGATCGCCCTGCGCCTGCAAGAGGCCGGGGCATCGCCCGTCACCATCGGCTGGATGGGGACCGCCTATTTCATCGGGCTGGGCCTGGGGTCGCTGCTGGCCTTCACATTGATCGGGCGCGTGGGGCATATAAGGGCCTTTGCCACCTTCGTCTCCCTGTTCTCCGCCTCGCTGCTGGCCTATGCGCTCTATCAGCATCCCGCCTTCTGGGCGGGCCTGCGGCTGCTGGACGGGCTGTGCATGGCCGGCATCTTCGTCTGCCTGGAAAGCTGGCTGAACGACCGCGCCCCGGCCACGGGGCGGGGGGGCGTGCTGGCGCTTTATATGATCGTTCTCTATATCGGTCAGGCGGCGGGACAGCCCATCCTGATGCTGGCCACGTCGCAGGCGTTGCTGCCGCTGGTCGCCGGTTCCATCCTGATGTCGCTGGCGGTGTTGCCCATCGCGCTGACCCGTATGCCACCGCCACCATTACCGGAAGGCAGGGCCATGGGGTTGGGCACCTTGTATGCGGCATCGCCGCTGGGGGTGGCCGGGGCGCTGGCCACCGGGGTCATGCTGGGGGCCTTCTATGCGCTGGGGGGACTGTTTACCGCCGGCATCGGCATGGATCTGCCGCAGACATCCCGGTTCATCGGCATCGCCGTGCTTGGGGGGGTGGTGCTGCAATGGCCGCTGGGCCTGCTGTCCGACCGGTTCGACCGCCGCCGGGTGATCATCGGCACGCTTGCGGCTACCCTGGTGCTGGCGCTGCTGCTGATCCTGGCCGCGTTGGCGATACCTGCCCTGCTGTTACCGGCGGTGGCCCTGTTCGGTGGCACGGCCTTCGCGCTCTACCCGCTATTCGTTGCCCATGCCAACGACCGATTGACCACCGATGCGCGCGTCGGGGCCACAGGCGGCCTGGTCATGGTCTATTCCGGCGGTGCCATTCTGGGACCGCTCAGCGGGGCGGCGGCCATGGCGGCCCTGGGACCGGCCGGCCTGTTCGCCCTGATCGCGCTGGTCGCTGCCACCACCCTGGCCTTCGCGCTGCTGCGCACCCGCCGGACAGCCCCCGTTCCGGCCGAACAGCAGATGCCCTATCAGATCCTGCCCCGTACCACCCCCGCCGCCGCCATGGTGCTGGATGGGCCCCAGGACGCTGGATAAGGCCCTTCATCCCGCAACCCCGACCTTGAAGGAACTGCGATGAGCCATATGGGACTGGATGCCTGCGCGTCCCGCGATCTGACCTTCGGCAACACCGCCGTGCCAGCCGCATATGCCCATGCCGGGTTCATGGCGGCGCACGGCTTCGCCCATGCCACGCCGCTGTCCACCAAGGACCATCGGGGAGTGCCGCCGGAGGGAGGTGATCCAACTCTCCGGAAAATTTTGAACGCATCATTCGCGCCGTTATTTCACCAGATCCTGATACCGGTAATAGGCCCCGACAATCGGGAGGAACCAGGGCGTGCCGAAATAGCCGGGGATGGCCGGCCAGTCCATGCCGCGCCAGGGGTTGAGATCGGCACGGCCGTCCAGAACCTCCGCCATGACAGCGCCCATATAGGTCGCCATGTGCGTTCCATGCCCGCTATAGCCCATCGAATAGAACAGGCCATCATGCTCGCCTGCACGGGGAAGCCGGTCGCGCGTCATCTCCACCATGCCGCCCCAGCAATAATCGATGCGGGCATCCGCCAGTTCGGGGAACAGGGCGATCATCGAGCGGCGCAGGATGGCGCCGCTCTTGGCGTCCGACACCGGATCGCTGGCACTGGAAAAACGGGCCCGGCCGCCGAACAATAGTCGGTTGTCCGGCAGCACACGGAAATAGTTCACGAAATTGAGGGTGTCGGTGGTGTTGCGCCGATTGGGAGTCAGCCGGTCGAGCAGGCTGACCGGCAAGGGTTCGGTCACGATGATGTAGGCCCCGACCGGTATGATCCGCCGCCGGAACCAGCCAAGCGGCCCGATGCGTGACGTGCCGGTCGCCAGCAGAACCTGATTGGCGCGAAGGCTGCCCTGCGGCGTGGTCACTTCGTGGACCTGCCCCTCGACACGGCGCAGCCCGATGACGGGGTTGTTCTCATAAATGCGGGCGCCGTGACGCGCGGCGGCGGCGGCAAGGCCCTGACCATATTGGCCCATGTGCATGCCGGCGCTTTTTTTGAAAAGCATGCCGCCGAAATAGCGATCAGAGCCAATTTCCGCCCGCATTTCCGATCTTGGCACCATGCGGGTGTCGGGATCGACGTCGCGTGACAACAGGTCCTGCGAGCGGGCGATCTTGTCGTAATGGGCCGGCTTAGCGGCAAGCTTCAATTTGCCCACGCGTCGGAAGTGGCAATCGATGCCTTCGTCCGTGATGATCTTTTCAACCAGATCGACGCCGGCATCAAAGGCCCGGTACAGGGTGTTCGCCCGGTCCCGGCCCAGCGCTGTGGAGAGAGAGTAATAGTCCTGGGCGAAGCCATTATTGCACATGCCGCCATTGCGGCCCGACGCGGCATTGGCAACGCGGCCAGCCTCCAACAGGACAACCTTCGCTCCCTTCTTGGCCAAAGCCAGAGCCGCCGACAGGCCCGTGAAGCCCGCCCCGACGACCGCAACATCGGCCGTACCCTCAGGTCCGCCTGGCATCGCACCAGCGAACGGCGTGGCCGTATCCAGCCAGTAGGAGGTCATCTTCATCACCGGAACTCCTCAACCACACTAACCGCAGGACGCCACGATCAGCCAAGTGACTGGTTAGAAAGCGCAAAGAGCGTTGCTGCGCCCTCGGCAAGCAGGGGCTGTCCACGCACCATGGATGTAACGTCGCCAACCTTGGGCAAACCCACACCCAGCAGCCAGGGTGTCAGGCCACTGGCAGCAGTGACGTCGATGCGGACAAAGCGCCCGACATGGGGGGCCATCAGATCCGCAATCAGCGCGCGGGCATCTTCCGGGTCGGCCGCCACCACCGGCCCGACGACGACGCCCCGGCCCCAGGGACGGACACAGCCATAGGCCCGAACGGCCCCCTCACGCTCGACAAGCCTGAACGCGGCGATCGGGAACAACGCATCGATCATGTTCGCACGCTCCATCCCGCTGGCGGCCCGATCAATGGCAAGGATGGCGGCACGGTCGTCGGCCCGGAAATCCCGGACAGTGCCGGAAACTGCCACCGTGACAGGCCGGGTGGCGAGTACCGCCTGATGCTGGTGGATCGCACCATAGGCCGCAAAGCCAAGCTGCGCATAAAGTGACCGCCCCTCCAGCGTGGAGTTCAGGATGATTGTCCGGCCTCCGGCCTGCCCCAGCAACTCATCCATCAGCATCCTGCCGATTCCGCGGCGCTGGGCCCAGGGAGCGACGATGATCATTCCGGCGGATGCGTGGCTGTCACCATAGGGCCACCAGAGCGCCGTGCCCACCAGCCGGCCCCCCACCTCCACCGCGATCCCGTGTCCCAGGGCCAGCGCGAAGGCCCAATCCTCCAGCCGATAGGGCCATTGCAGGGCCAGAGACAGGGACAAGGCCTGTGGCAGATGGTCCGGCGTCAGGGCGACCAGCCTGGGGGATGCCGTCGCGGCCATTGCGTCATCGACTGCGAAAGCCGTCATCTCATTTTCCTTATCGCCACTTGACCATGCTCCTCTTCCGGGCAAGCCAGACACCCCGGCCGGTCAGAAATATTTGAGCCAGGCAATGTCCTTGCGCCGCGCCTTCAGCTGCGAAAACCAGGCCGTCGGGATGTAGAAAGGAATGATCAGGCCCAGATACCAGGCGAACACCCAGCCATAGCCGTCGAAGCCGAAGACAGACCCCTGGGTGGGTCCCCAGATGGCGAGTGCCGTATGGTACAGCAGGCGCAGCATGCACAGATGGAAGATGTAGAAGAACATCGGCGCGCCGCCAAACACCGCCAGGGCGCTGGTGACACCGGCATCGCGGATACGGTCGAAGAAGGCCAGGAGCAGCGATCCGACACCCAGGGTGAAGAGCAGGAAGTCCAGAGATGGCGGATATTTGGTCAATGACAGGAAGCTCATCGCCGTCCGCGCCGGATCATCCGCCACGATGAACCAGGGCTTGTCGCCATAGATGTTCAGCAGCCGCAGGCCGATGAACAAGGCGATCATGCCGACACCCAGCAGCAGCAGACGGCGCTGACGGGTCTGGGGCGCAATATGCGGCAGGAACCAGGGGCCGATGCCAAAGCCCAGCAGGATCACACCGATCCAGGCCAGTACGGGATAGCTGGTTTTCGCCATCAGACCAAACGGCAAGGCGATGAGGTCACGCTGATGCAGCAGGGCCCACAGCGTATGGAACGGCGCGTCCGGGGCCAGACGAATGGGATCGAGCAGATTATGGCCTGCGACGATCACCAGGCCCAGCACGATAAGCGTGGCCAGGGGCAGCCGGAAAAGACCGGCCAGCACGATCATGCAGACCCCGATGCACCAGATGACCTGCAGCCACAAGGTCGGCTGCGCGATCCCCCAATAGATCGGCGACAGGAAAAACACCTCGATCGCCATCAGCAGCAGACCGCGTTTCAGGAGATAGGATGATGTCTCCTGCGGCGTGTGATTGCGGCTGTAGAGAAAGACGCCGAGACCCGTCAGCGCCACGAAGATCGGCGCGCACAGGCTGGCGGCCAGCCGGGCGAAGAACAGGGCCGGCATGATGGTCCTGGCATCCACCGGATCGGCGACATCGACATGCAGGAACCACGTCTCCCGGACATGGTCCAGCAGCATCAGCACCATGACGAAGCCGCGCAGCGCATCGATGCTGCGCAGGCGCCCGCCGGCGATTTTGGCAACCGTTGCCGTCATACCGGGCTGGTATTGCCGGGAAGCGGTCACAGCAATCGTACTCATCCGTACCTCCTGCCATTGCGCACCCGTAACGGTGCTCTCTGGTCATGCCCCCTAAAGCGCGCCGACCTTGATGGCGGAACCATCGATCAGCCGCGAAAGGTTGAAATGTGTGGGATCGATCACCGGCTTTTCATTGGTGACCAGTTGTGCCGCCAGATAGCCGATGCCCGGCCCAAGACCGAACCCATGCCCCGAACAGCCGGCCGCCAGGAACAGGCCGCCGACCGTATCGATCCCGGATACAACCGGTACGGCATCTGGCGTGCAGTCGACATAGGCACCCCAGGCGTGGTCGATCTCCATCCCGGCCAAATCGGGAAAGGTGCCCCTGACATTGTCCATGATCGTCCGCACCAGCCGCCCGTTGGGGGCCGGATCCAGGATGCGATGGCGTTCGAACATCGTTTCATCGCGTCCCAGCCAGGATGAAAGGGATTCAGGGCCGGTGAACAAGGATTCACCGACCCCGATCTGCACCGCCTTCAGCCGCTTCAGGAATTGTGGCAGGAAGCCGCGTGCGAACCGCATGCCCTGTGCCGTCAGTTCCAGCGTGGCGCGCCCGCTTATGGCCAGGGTGTAGCTGCCGTCCAGGCGCCGCGTCATGGCCAGATCCGGGCAATAGATCACGTCGCCGACATTCCGGGTTGGCTTGGTCCTTATCGCCGTCTGGCGCACGCTGGCCTGGGGGAACACCACGCCATGGCGCGCCAGGAAGGTCGACGCCCACGCCCCCGCCGCGCACAGAACCGCATTCGCCCGGATACTGCCCTTTTCGGTATGGACCCCCGAAACCCGGCCATTGGTGATGTCCAGGCCACGTACCGCGCAGTTCTGGTGAACGGTGGCGCCCAAGGCACGCGCGCCCTCGGCCAGCGCCGGCGCGGCCCAGGCGGGCTCGGCCTTTCCGTCCGTGACGGAATGCAGGCCGCCCAGCCATTTGCGGCGGGTTTCCGGGATACGCTGCGCCGCCTGTGCGCCGTTCAGCATGTAGGTTTCGACACCGAATTCCCGCGCTGTCGTCTTCCCCCAGGCTTCCCAGGAGGCCAGCATGGCGGCATCGTCGGTCGCATAGACCAAACCGGTGCGACGAAAGCCCAGGTCCTGGCCAATCTCCCCCGCCAAACCGTCCCAGAGCGACATCGACAGGAGCGACAGGGGCATTTCGCGGGGATCGCGGTTCTGCTGCCGGCACCAGCCCCACGTCCGGCTCGACTGCTCGCAGGCGATGTGACCCTTTTCCAGCAGGGCGACGGACAGGCCGCGCCTGGCCAGATAATAGGCCGAGGCGGTGCCGACAATACCGCCGCCGATCACCACGACATCGGCTGACGGCGGAAGCGCTTCGTCGCTGGCAACGGATCGAACAACGGGAACCATGATGAAACCTCAGGTGCGGATAATTCAGTCTGCCATGCCGGCGGCGCGGCCCGTCATTGTGCCGGTTTGTAAAGCGCGTAGATCTTGGCCACAGGCACGAAGCTGGCCCAACTGCACCGGGCACCCTGCTCGATGATAAGGGTATCGCCCTTTCGGAACGTTCCCGTGCGCCCGGCCTCGTCTGTGAATGACACCTCCCCTTCCAGAAGATGCATCAACTCGCTGTGACGGAAAAAGATCGGAACACGTTGATAGGGCGTGGAATCCCAGGTGCCGCACAGGAACTCCCCGCTGGCCGAACGGAAAACGTTGTTTGAGCGGCAGGCTGGCCTTTCGCCGATCAGCACATCATCGGCCGGCGGATTGGAAGGAGACAGCGGGGCCGCGTTGTCGATGACACTGATTCCGCCATCCCCGTCGACAGCCTCCAGATAACGCATGCCGATCAGGGTCACCGGCTGCGCGGCGCGCCAGCGAAACGCGGTGCCCTTTGCAATTACCGCACTGCTTCCGGGTTCGATCACGGCTTCATGGGAGCCGGTGACGAGGGTGAGCGCTCCACGGCTGGCGAATATCCACGTGTCACCACGATCTTCCACATGCTCACCCGATCCGGCGGCAATCGACGTGGTGAAAATCTCACAGGGGCCGGCGCGCACGGGCAGAATGCGTGCCCCCGTCCCGAACGGATCCGGTCCGGCAGCCGCCGCAAGCTGTTCGGCCATAACCCCCAGATTGAGGAAGGAAGGGCATTCGGTACTGCTCGTCATCGTTTGTCGTTCCCACATTCGTGCGTTGGATCAGGGGACCGCCGGCACATGCGCCACGGCATCGATTTCCACCAGGAAGCCATAATGAAGCTCTGGCACCGGCACGACGGTCCGGGCCGGTCGCGCATCAGGCAGCATCTCCGCATAGATGCGGTTGAATTCCGGCCAGTTCGCGACCCCAACGATATAGGCGGTTACGCGGACCAGATTTGCGGGCGTGCCTCCGGCGGCATTCAGGATCGCCAGCATATTGGCGATGGCCTGCCGGGCCTGTGCGTCAAAGCCAGGGTCAGTCAAGGGCTGCCCATCCGGCCGGATGGGCAATTGCCCGGAGATATAGAGTGTGTCCCCTGCCCGCATGCCTTGCACATAGTGCCCTGCCGGCGCTGGTGCAGCTTCGGTGAACACGGGTTCGATGCTGCTCATCACCAGCCTCCGAACCGCTGCCAGTTGGCGTCGACAATATCCGATGTGCCGTGGACGACGCGGTAGCTGGCATGCTGCGCACCGGTGGCGCAGGCATGGTTGGGCAGGATGCGCACACGATCACCGATCTTCAGGTCGGGCAGCGTCGCCCCGGAGCCGGGCCGAACCGTCACGATCCCATGTTCCTGATTGGCATCCGCCAGGATGATATCGCCATAGGGCCTGCCGCTGCTGTCACAGACCAGACCATAGCCCTGGCTGACCGGCTGTTTGGAGGTTCCGCGATCCTGCGGCATCGCCATCCAGCCGGCATCGACCAGTATCCAGCCTTTCTCCCGCTGATGTCCGATCACCGTGGCCAGGACCGACAGGGCGATATCATCGAC
>NZ_JAGOGJ010000179.1 GCF_017996735.1 Niveispirillum sp. | reverse complement strand
CCCCCCTCCCCCGCCACCGCCCACCTTCAGCCTGGAGCAGCTTCAGCAGCAGGTGCGGCTGGCCAAGGAACAGGCGCGCGCCGCCGCCCTGACCGAAGGTATCGCCCAGGGCAAGGCGCAGGCGGAGACCCAGGACCAGCAGGAACTGGCGGCTGCATTGCGCGCCGTGGAAAACGGGTTGAAACAGTTGGTGACCGTGCAGAACAGCCAAGCGCAGGTGCGGCGGGACAATACCACCCGCATCGCGCTGGCCATCTCCCGCAAGCTGTGGCCCGGTCTGGTGGAACGCCAGGGCCTGACCGAGATCGAGGGGGTGATCGCCGCCTTTCTGGAGGAACTGGTGGAGGAGCCGAAGCTGGTCTTCCGCGTGCATGAGCGCTGGTTCGATGAACTGCGGGGCCGCATCGGCGACATGGCCATGCGCCACGGTTTCGGCGGACAGGTCAATGTGCTGGCCGATCCCAAGCTGGGTGAGATGGATGTGAAGGTGGACTGGGCCGCCGGCGGGGCCGAGCGCGAGGTGGGACGCCTCTGGGCCGATATCGAGAAGCTGGCCGGCAACCTTCTGGCCGATTTCCCCGGCGGGCCGGGACAGGTGGGCGGCACCCACCGGCGGGAGGCGGCGCTGTGACCATGACGCATCTGATGAATTCCGGGGATAGGGGCTGAGATGGCCGGCAAAGAGGATATGTCGCTCAGCGATTTCGAAGGCGGCCGTGGCGGCGCTGGCGGCGGGGAACTGGAAGCCCTGCCCGTCGTGAAGGACCTGGAGTCCGTCTACGACATCCCCGTGCAGATTTCCGCCGTCCTGGGCAAGACCAACATGCAGGTCAGCACCCTGATGCGCCTGAACAAAGGTGCCGTGGTGGAACTTGACCGCAAGGTGGGCGAGGCCATCGACATCTATGTGAACAACCGGCTGGTGGCGCGCGGCGAAGTGGTGGTCGTGGAAGACCGGCTGGGCGTGACCATGACCGAAATCATCAAGACCGAGCGGGCGTAAGGCATGAACGACCGCGCCACCACCCGCACCCGGCCCCCGGCACCGCCACCACAGGCGGCCCCGTCCGCACCGCCGGCACCGGCACCCGCCAAGGCGCCGCCCCTGCCGCGCATGCGACGGCGGCTGGACCTGGCCACCATCATCGGCCTGTCATCGGGGCTGCTGCTGGTGCTGGGTGCCCTGTTCATGGGCGGCGGCGGTGTCGGATCGTTCGTCGATATCCCGTCCGTGCTGATCGTGCTGGGCGGCACGGCGGCCATCACCACCATTTCCTTCACCTGGCCCGACATGCGCGCGGCCATGAGAGCGCTGTCCTCCACGATGGTTGCTAATACGCCCGATCCGCGCGCGGCGGCGCAGACGGCCCTGTCGCTGGCGGAATTCGCCCGCCGGTCGGGTCCGCTGGGCCTGCAGCCCCTGGTGAAAAGCACAAAGGCTTGGCCCGTCCTGTCCAAGGCGGTGGAGTTAATCGTCGACGGGCTGCCGGCCGACGATGCCGAACGCATCCTTCGGACCGAGATCGAAGCCAATCTGGCCCGCGCCCGCACCGCCTCGGCGGTGATGCGGCGTGCGGCGGAGGTGGCGCCGGCCATGGGTCTGATCGGCACGCTGGTCGGGCTGGTACAGATGCTGGGCAACCTTTCGGACCCGTCCACGGTGGGCCCGGCCATGGCCGTGGCGCTGATCACCACCTTCTACGGGGCCATCCTGGGCTCCATGGTTTTTTCCCCCATCGCCGCCAAGATCGACCGCAATGCGGAACGCGAGGCGCTGGTCGACGGGCTCTATCTGCTGGCCGCCGGTTCGGTGGCACGGCAGGAGAATCCCCGCCGGCTGGAGGTGATGATCAATACCGTGCTGCCGCCCGAATTACGGGTGACGGCCTATGAACAATGAACCTGTTTTGAATGACCGGACCGGTGAGTGAAAGGGTAGGACGATGCGTCTTCTGATCGTGGGAACACTCGAAGGCTATATCAGCGCCGCCGGCAAGATCGCCCTGCAGAAGGGGGCGAAGGTCGCGCATACCGACAGTATCGACGGGGCGCTGAACGCGTTGCGTACCGGGCAGGGCGCCGATCTGGTGATGATCGACGTGAAGCTGGACGTGCGCACCCTGGTCGATGCCCTGAAGAATGAACGGTTCGCGGTCCCCGTGGTCGCCTGCGGCGTGGGTACCGACGCCCAGGCGGCGGTGAAGGCCATCCGCGCGGGTGCCAAGGAATATATCCCCCTGCCCCCCGACGCGAACCTGATCGCCGCCGTGCTGGAAGCCGTGGCGGAGGAAAGCCACGCCATCGTCAGCCGCGACCCCGCCATGGCCGCCACCCTGGCGCTCGCCGATCAGATCGCCCCCAGCGACGCGTCCGTCCTGATCACCGGTGAAAGCGGGACGGGTAAGGAACTGATGGCCCGCTATCTGCACCGCAAAAGCCGGCGGTCGGGCGCGCCCTTTGTCTCCGTCAACTGTGCCGCCATCCCGGAAAACCTGCTGGAAAGCGAGTTGTTCGGGCATGAGAAGGGCGCCTTCACGGGCGCCGTGGCGCGGCGCATCGGCAAGTTCGAGGAAGCCAATGGCGGCACCCTGCTGCTGGACGAAATCAGCGAGATGGACCTGCGCCTGCAGGCCAAGCTGCTGCGCGCCATCCAGGAACGGGTGATCGACCGGGTGGGCGGCAATACGCCGGTCAAGGTCGATATCCGCATCCTGGCCACCAGCAACCGCGACATGCTGTCGGAGGCCAAGGCCGGCCGGTTCCGCGAGGACTTGTATTTCCGCCTCAACGTCGTGGCCCTGCAACTGCCGCCGCTGCGCGACCGTCCGCACGACATCGCGCTGCTGGCCCAGCATTTCGCGACGAAATATTCCGAAGCCAATGGCCTGCCCGAACGCACGGTCGGCCCCACTGCCATGGCCCTGCTTCAATCGCACCATTGGCGCGGTAATGTGCGTGAGTTGGAAAACACCATGCACCGCGCGGTCCTGCTGTCGCGCGGGACGGAGATCGGGACGGATGCCATCCTGCTGACGGGTGCCGAGCCCAGCTATGCCCCGGCGCCGCAGCCCGCCGCCTATCAGCCCCCGCCGCCGCCGCAACCGGTGCAGCCCGTGATGCCGGCGGCCGCACGGGCGGCCAGTTCCTATGGCAATGCCTCCATCTATTCCCCGCAACCCTATGCGCCGCAGCCCTATCCACCGCCGCCGCCGGCCCCGGTGATCCCGCTGGCGGATGCGGGCAGCACCTTCATGCCGGGCACAACGGCAACGCAGGCGCTGGTCGGCCGCACGGTGGCGGATGTGGAACGGGACCTGATCATCGACACGCTCAAGCATACGCTGGGCAACCGTACCCATGCCGCCAATATCCTGGGTATTTCCATCCGCACGCTGCGCAACAAGCTGAAAGAATATAGCGAAGGCGGCGTATCCGTGCCGCCGCCGGCGGGCGGGGTGGAGGATGACCGGGCGGTGGGGTGACACCCGTCCCCATCACGCAGACCCCTGACACAGAACCCGAAGATCACCCCCGATGACCGACCAACCGCAGTCCAACATAGGCTCCGCCCAGGACGCCCTGCGTATTATCGGCCAGTCGCTGAAACGCGGCGAGGTGGGCTTCGCGCTGGCCATTCTGACCATCGTCGTCGTTCTGATCCTGCCGCTGCCGACTTTCCTGCTGGACGTTGGCCTGACCATTTCCTTCGCCTTTTCCGTCCTGATCCTGATGACGGTGCTGTCGATCCAGAAACCCCTGGAATTCAGCAGCTTCCCCACCATCCTGCTGGTCAGCACGATGTTGCGCCTGGCGCTCAACCTGGCGTCCACGCGCCTGATCCTGGGCCATGGGCATGAAGGCGCCTCTGCGGCCGGCCACGTCATCGAGACGTTCGGCAAATTCATCATGGGGGGCAACTTCATCATCGGGGTGACCGTGTTCGGCATCCTGATGCTGGTGAATTTCAGCGTCATCACCAAAGGTTCGGGCCGTATCGCCGAAGTGGCCGCCCGCTTCACCCTGGATGCCATGCCCGGCAAGCAGATGGCCATCGACGCCGACCTGTCGGCCGGGCTGATCGACGAGGGGGAGGCCCGCAAGCGCCGCAAGGAACTGGAGGATGAAAGCCAGTTCTTCGGCTCCATGGACGGTGCGTCGAAATTCGTGCGTGGCGATGCGGTGGCCGGTCTGGTCATCACTTTCCTGAACATCATCGTGGGCATGATCATCGGCATCGCCCAGAAGGACATGAAGTTCCTGGAGGCGGGCCAGACCTATACGCTGCTGACCGTGGGCGATGGTCTGGTGTCGCAGATCCCGGCCCTGCTGGTCTCGCTAGCCGCCGGTCTGATGGTGTCGAAGTCTGGTTCCACCGGCTCCACCGACAAGGCCGTGTTCGGGCAGCTTACCTTCTATCCCACCGCCCTGGGTCTGACGGCGGCCGTGGTCATGGCCATCGGCCTGCTGCCCGGCATGCCGAAGATCTCCTTCGGGCTGCTGGCCATCGGTCTGGCCGCCGCCGCCTATTACCTGCCCAGAACCAGGCTGATGCGTGCCGCGCTGGAGGCGGAACAGGAGACACAGGCCGCCGCCGCCCCGACACCGGTTGCCGACGAACCGATCTCCACGGCGCTGGCCATCGATCTGGTGCGCCTGGAACTGGGGTACGGGCTGCTGTCACTGATCAGTTCGGAGGCGGGGCACCGTCTGACCGATCAGATCAAGGGCCTGCGCCGGCAATTGGCGGCGGAAATCGGCATCATAATGCCGGCCGTGCGCATCCAGGACAATCTGCAGCTTCCCCCCAACACCTACCTGATCCGGATCAAGGAGATCGAGGCGGGCCGCGGCGATGTGCGGCCCAACATGCTGCTCTGCATGGACCCGAGGGGGGATCGCATCGGCCTGCCGGGGGAGACCACGACGGAACCGACATTCGGCCTTCCCGCCATGTGGATCGATGGCGCCTATCGCGAGGAAGCGCTGTTCAAGGGCTATACGGTGGTCGATCCGCCCACCGTCGTCACCACCCACCTGACCGAGATCATCAAGGACAATATGGCCGATCTGCTCTCCTATGCGGAGACGCAGAAGCTGCTGGATGAGATGGGCAAGGAACACCAGAAGCTGGTAGGCGATGTGGTGCCGACACAGATCACCATCGGCGGCCTGCAGCGTGTGTTGCAGAACCTGCTGGGCGAACGTGTGTCGGTGCGCGACCTGCCCACCATTCTGGAAGGCGTGGCGGAGGCCACCGCCTATACCCGCAACATGACCCAGATCACGGAACATGTGCGCGCCCGTCTGGCCCGCCAGATTTCCGACAGCAATACCAACGATATGGGGTTCATCCCGCTGGTCACCCTGTCACCCGAATGGGAACAGGCCTTCGCCGACAGCATCGTGGGCGACGGGGACGAGCGGCAATTGTCCATGGCCCCCTCGCGTCTTCAGCAATTCATCACCGCCGTCCGCCAGTCGTTCGAAAAGTTCGCCATGCAGGGCGAGGCGCCGGTGATGCTGACCTCCCCGCTGATCCGGCCCTTCGTGCGCTCCATCATCGAACGTTTCCGCCCGGCCACGGTGGTGATGTCGCAGAACGAAATCCACCCCAAGGCCAAGATCAAGACATTGGGGCAGATCTGATGGCACGGCCGGGACAACTTTTCCAGCGCCCTAGGGCTTTCGCCGCAAAGGCTGCTATAGTGACGACTCAAGGTGTCAACAAGGGCTGGAGGGCCGGGAAGGCGGGGTCGGCATGCGTCTGAAATCGTTCCATGCGCCATCCATGCAGGAAGCCATGCGGCTTGTCCGCGAGGTGCTGGGCGACGACGCCATCATCGTGGCCACCCGCGAGGAAGAGGGCGTCGGCGTCCGCGTGACGGCCGCGATCGAGGAAGACGAGGGCATGCTGGCGGCGCACCCGCCGATGGCGGCCGCCAACCCGCTGCGCTTCCTGGAACCCGAGGGGCCGGAACCCATTGATGTCGTGGCCGATACGTTGCTGCGCCATGGCGTGCCGGCGGAACTGAACCAGCGGCTGGTCGACAGCCTGGAAGATTTCGATACACGCGACCCGATGATGGCCATGGCCGCCGCCCTGGACGCCGTGTTCAGCTTCCAGCCCCTGCCCGATGGCCGGGCGCCGCGTCCCATGATGCTGGTTGGCCCGCCCGGTGGTGGGAAAACTCTGACCGTCGCCAAGCTATGCGCCCGCTGCGCCCTGCAGAAACGTCCCGTCGGCGTCATTTCGACCGACACGATCCGGGCCGGCGGCATCGAGCAGTTGCAGGCCTTCACCCGTGTGCTGAAGCTCCGCCTGATCACGGTGGAGGACCCGACGGCCCTGTCGGACGCGGTGGAAGTGTCACGGGGAATGGAACAGGTGCTGGTCGACAGCGCCGGCCGCAACCCCTACAACGCGCAGGACATGAAGGATCTGCGGGAATTCGTCACCGCCACCGATATAGAGCCCGTGCTGGTGCTGCCTGCCGGCCTTGATCCGGTGGAGGCGGTGGAGATCGCCAAGGCCTTCCGTGCCATCGGTGCCAGACGTCTGCTGGCCACCCGCATGGACATGGCGCGGCGTTATGGAAGCCTGCTGGCCGCCGCCCACGAGGCTGGCCTGGCTTTTGCAGATGTAAGTGCGACGACAAAGGTTGCCGATGGGCTGACCGCCCTGACGCCGACAATATTGGCCAAGATGATGATGCCGGAACTGCAAGCCGAACAGCGGCGAGCCAAGCAAACGGGGACCCACGCATGAACGACCTGTCCGCGATGATGGCCGCCTCCGCCAATGTCACGCCGCTGCGCCAGCGCAATATCCTGGCCGTGGCCAGCGGCAAGGGCGGGGTCGGCAAGACCTTCTTCTCCATCTCCCTCACGCACGCGCTGAGCAAGCTGGGCCGCAAGACCCTGCTGTTCGACGGCGATCTGGGCCTTGCGAACGTCGATATCCAGTTGGGCCTGATGCCCAAGCGCGATCTGGGCCAGGTGATCGATGGCATGGTGACGCTGGCCGGGTCCACCACCCGCTATAATGAGGGCGGGTTCGACATCATCGCCGGCCGGTCCGGTTCCGGCAGCCTGGCCAATCTGCCCCCGGCAAAATTGACCCAGTTGCGCAACGACCTGACCGATCTTGCCCGGTCCTACGACAATATCGTCATCGACCTGGGCGCCGGTGTCGATCGCAATGTCCGCACCTTCACGGCCCCCGCCGGCATCTCGCTGGTGGTGACGACGGATGAGCCGACCAGCATCACCGATGCCTACGCCTTCCTGAAGCTGTCCTATCAGGCCAACCCGATGGCCGATCTGCGCATCGTGGTGAACATGGCGCAGACCAGGGCGGAGGGCGACAAGACCTATGAGACCCTGCTGGCCGCCTGCCGCAAGTTCCTGGGCAAGTCGCCGCAACTGGCCGGCATCATCCGCCGCGACATGAAGGTGCGGGAAAGCATCAAGACCCAGACGCCGCTGCTGGTCCGCTCCCCCACCTCCGACGCGGCGCATGACATCATGGCGCTGGCACAGAAGCTGACGGCCGGCTGACCGGGCGGGCGGGCCCAAGGCCCATGTCCGCCCCGCTGCCCCCCGGCCTCACCGCCGCCCCCACCGGAACAGGCCCGGCGCCGGCCGCACCGGGTCTGGTGCCATTGGCCGACGTGATGATCCGTGCCCTGCCGGATAAGCTGGCGGGGCTGGACCGTGCCCTTGTCGTCTCCGGTCAGGTGGTGGCGCAGGAGGATGGCAAGGCCACCATCCGCACCGCTGCCGGTGATGTGGCAGTTGAAACACCAACCCCCTTGCCGACCGACCGGCCCGTTACGCTGCGCATCCCGCCACAGGTGCCCGGCACACCGCCACGGGCCGCCGCCATGGCACCACCCCCGGCGCAGACGCCGGCAGCACCCGTCAACAGCGCGGCCGTCAACCAGGCCAACGCACCCCAGGCCAGCGCCCCAATCCCCCAAGCACTGCCCCAGATACAGCCCGGCGCCACCATCGCCGCCATCGTGGTGGCCGCGGTTCAGCCGCGCCCGGTATCACCCCCACCACCGGTCAGCACGGCAAATGCGGCGGCAGCAGCCGGCCCTACAGAGCCGCCGGTCACCGGCGGGCAGAAGCCGCCGCTGCCCCCCGCAGCGCAGCCAGCACCGCCCCCAGCCCCCGCCCCAGCGGCCGAAAGCGCACCGCCACCACCGGCCGCCCCCGTCCCCACCGGGAGCCTTCTTGCAAGCCTGGCGGGTGATGCACCGGAACCGACCCCGGTCGCCGGTATCCAGCGGCCGCCAACAGGGGGGCCGGCCCCGTCCCCCCCGGCGCAAACGCCGGATGGCGGGCAGGAGGTCAGCACCCCGACGCCCCCTGCGCGCGCGGAGCAACCCGTCGACCGCGATGCGGCGCGTCTGGCCCGGCTGGCGCGGTACAACATCCCGACAACGCCATCATCCGGCCTGTTCACCTTCCGCGACCTGGATGGCCCCCCGGCCGACCGGAACGGGGCGCTGGAAGCGCGGTTGCGCGGTGCTGCCCCCCAGCACCCCCCGACGGCGCCCCCAACCGTGCCAACCGACAGACCGGCGACTCCGGCCCTGCCGCTGCGGACCGATGCACAAGCCCCGCTGCCCCCGGAAGACGCCCCCACACCGACAGGGACAGGGGCATCCACGGACCTGGCCCGCCTGCGGGGCCACACCGCACCGTCGGCACCAACGGCGGCGCCGACGATCCCCACCACAGGCGGCGCCGGGCCGGCAGCACCGGCTCCTGCGCCCGCCCCGACCGCCACCCCCGCTCAGGATGCGCGGGTTCGGGAGGGAAGCCCCCCCGCATCCGGAACGGCGCCGCCGACGATCCCCATACCCTCCGGCCCGCCGGGACCGACGCCGTCTCCCCCGCCTTCACCGCAAGCCGTGCCCGCGACGGACGGCAGCCAACTCGCCCGCGTCCGGGACAGCCAGCCGCCATCGCCGCCCACCGCCCCTCCCACGGGACCCGTCACGGCTGAAGGCTCCCCAC
The DNA here is from genome assembly GCF_017996735.1 of Niveispirillum sp. Lineage (GTDB taxonomy): Bacteria > Pseudomonadota > Alphaproteobacteria > Azospirillales > Azospirillaceae > Niveispirillum. Next base: position 1,992 of record NZ_JAGOGJ010000179.1, on the reverse strand, counting down.
GGCCACCGGCACCACCGGGCGACATGGCCGAGCAACCGGTGCAGGAAACCCGGCTTCGCGCTGCACCGCCGCCGTCCCCACCGACAGCACCCCCAACCGCACCGGCCGCAGCGTCACCGCGCGGTGACAGCGTTCCGCCTTTGCCCGGACCAAGGGGGGCCATGCCGGGGGAGCCGACACAGGCTGCACAGCGGCCAGACGCATCGGCGGCCGGTACCGGGGCGGGGTCAACCCCAGCCCCACAGACAAGTCGTGAACCGTCACCGGGACAACCGGCACAGCAGGAGGCGCGCGCCCGTGATGCCCGCCCGCCGGCTCCGCCCACGGCGCCGCCGACGACGGTCGTCACACGGCCCGATCCGCCCTCCCCCCGCGCCCTCCCGGAACCGGCCCTTTGGCAGGCCCGTACGCGCGAGAATCTGCCACCATCGCCGCCCACGGCACCGCCCACCGGTCCAATTGGGGACCCCGTGCCGGTCCCCGGCCGGCCGGGACAGACCGCACCGGATACAGGCCTGCAAACGGTGCGGGCGCGCGGCGCTACACCGGTCCTGCCGCCCCCACCCCCAACCGCCCCGCCAACGACGCCAGCGCCCGCCAAACCGGCCCTGACGCCGCTTCTGCAACCGGAGTCCCCACCGGAAATCCAGCTTGCCCGTGCCCGTGGCGACGCCCCGCCTGCCCCACCCACCGCGCCCCCCACGGGACCGGCCAAGCCTGCCCCGCTCCCCAACGGGCAGCCGGTGCAGTTGCGGGTACTGGCCGTGGAGGGGAATGCCGCACCGCCCGGCACCTTGCCGGCGCATCGGGACGGATTCCCGACCCTTCCACCGGCCAACAGCATCACCGGCACCTTGGTCGGCAATACCGCACAGGGGCAGCCGGTGGTGACCACGTCACAGGGGACGCTGGTCCTACGCGCCCGCACCGACCTGCCGCCCGGCACCAACCTGACCCTGTCCCTGGAAATCCCGCAGAACCGCGACCTTGCGGCCCTGCTGCCGCCGCTGGATCCTGTACAGGGGGATGATTGGCCGGCGATGCGGGAGGTGATGTCAACGCTGGTTGCCGCCGACCCGGCCATGGCCCGCGCCATCGCCGCAACCATCCTGCCCCAGCCGACCAAACGGCTGACCACCAATCTGACCTTTTTCCTGGCGGCGCTGCGCGGTGGCGACGCGGCTGGCTGGCTGGGAGCCGACGCAACGGAACTGCTGACGGCGCGCGGCGGTGGGCGCCTGCTGGCCCAGCTTCGCGAGGATTTCCAGGCCGCGGCCCGGCAGGCGGCGGAACCCACGCCGGACGGATGGCGCGCCATGCCCATCCCCTTCGGCACCCCCGATCAGGTGATGCGTGCCCAGTTGCACGTACGCAGCGCCACGGAGCAGGAGGGCGAGGAACAGCGCGGCGAAGGGCGCGGCCCCCCCAAACGGTTCCTGCTAGACCTGAGTTTCAGCAATATCGGGCCGATGCAGTTAGACGGCATGGTCTGGACGGGGCGGTTCGACCTGATGATCCGCACCCAGAGGCTGTTACCCGCCGATCTGCGCCAATCCATCGGCTCCCTGTTCCGCGATAGTCTGGAAACGGTCGGCTATGCCGGCAATATCGGGTTCCAGACGGGGGCCCATGCCTGGGCGCGCGTCCAATCCGCGCAACGCGGGCCGGGGGTCCGCGCCTGACATCAATCGCGGCCATCAGACCGGCCGGAAGCGCGCAAAAGAAAACGCCGCCCGGTTTCCCGGACGGCGTTTCCTTCAGGCTGTCGCCTTGACCTTTGCGGTCGTACCGGATCAGTTGATCACGGTCACGCCACGGCGGTTCTGCGTCCAGGCGGCTTCGTTGGAACCAACGACCTGCGGACGCTCCTTGCCGTAGGAGATGGTCTGAACGCGGGCAGCTTCGACGCCCAGGGCGGTCAGGTAGTTCTTGACCGAGTTGGCGCGACGCTCACCCAGAGCCAGGTTGTACTCGCGGGTGCCGCGCTCGTCA
>NZ_JAGOGJ010000178.1 GCF_017996735.1 Niveispirillum sp. | reverse complement strand
CGCCTCAAGTGCCACCTTCGCCTTGAAATCCGCTGAATATCGCTTCCTCTGTCCCGCCATGTCGGTCGTCCTTCAATAAGGCCGAACCAAGCTTAGCAAACTGTCCGCTCACGGGGGACCAGCTCTCTGGCACATCCAGGCACGTCGTGAACATTGATATCCGTAGTGTCCAGGATGATTAGCATGCGCGACCGAGGTCCGGCGCGCGGCGCCTCAGCGACGCAAGCGCGCCGGGACCGGTCGTCGCCGCACAACGTTTTGATCTGATCGGACCCAGCCGTCAGGCGGAGCTTGTAGACCGGGGTGAGATAACCCGCGCCGGCTGGCCGGCGCGGGCGTGACCTCAGTAACGGTAGGTGCCGGTCACGCCAACCGTGCGTGGCCGTAGGGTGGCATTGGTGGTCAGGGGCGAGCCGTAGAAGTGATGGTAGCGGCCCAGCTCCGGGTGGCTGTTCGTCAAATTGTTGGCAAAGACGGACAGATCCAGATCCTCCAGCTTCACCCCCACGCGGACATTGACCTGATTGATCACCGGAACATTGGTCAGCATCGGATCGTAGGAATAGACCTTCGGATTGTCCAGCGGTGCCTTGCTGGAGAAGGTGTAGTCGGCCCGTGCATAGGCGTCCTGGCCACCCGGCAGGACAAAATCATACTGTCCCGTCACGGTCATGGTGAAGCGCGGGCCGTTGAAGGCGGCGTCGCCCTTTTCCGCCAGGATGGCCCCTGCCCCGCCCAGAACCGTCTGGTCAAAACTGGCATCGGTATAGCCAAGCACAAGGCCGAGGCTGAGATCGTCCGTCACCCGCCCCTGCAGCGACAGATCGAAGCCCTTGGACGTGATGGAGCCGGTATTGTTGATGAAGCTGGAGCCGCAGTTCGGCAGATAGACCGACCGCTGCACATTCTTCCATTCGATGTAATAGCCGCTGGCCTCCGCCGTGGCGCGGCCGCCGAACAGGGTGCCCTTGCTGCCCGCCTCGTAAGACCAGACGCTGTCGCTGTCATAGGAGGTCGGGGACGAGGTCAGGCCCAGGCTGGCCAGATCGGAGCCGCAAAAGCTGGGCGGCACGGCCGTCTGCGCCCCACCGGCGCGGAAACCCTTGGAGACGGACGCGTAGACCATCACATCGGGATCAACCTGATAGGTCAGGCCGAATTTGGGCGTGACCGGCGTTTCGGAGGTTGAACCCTGGTTGTTCAATGTCCCACCCACAAAGGGACCCGCCGCATCCTGGGCGTGGGTGATCTTCAGATGTGCGACGCGCAGCCCGATGGTGGCCTTCAGCTTGTCGGTCACGGCATAGTCGACCTGACCGAAGCCGGCCATCTGTTCCGTGGTGGAACGTGTGCTGCTGTCATACAGGAAATCGCCCGGCAGCATGGGCGCCCCGAACCAACTGGCGACATTGAAGGCGCCGCCGGTGGCGTTGCGGATCAGCCGGTCGATATAGCTGTCCTGGTTGGCCTGCGTGGAAAGCTGCTTTTCGTGGCTGTAGAAGCCGCCGACCACCCAGGTGAGCGGCCCCCCGTCATCCGTCGATTGCAGGCGGATTTCCTGGCTGAAATTCTCCTGCCGTTCGCCGAAATAACCGGGTGCCTTCTGGCCCGGCAGGGTGACATAGGGACCGGTTCGCGCAAGCTCGCTGTCGAAATTTGTGTAGTCGCGGATCTCGTTCTGGTCGCGGTCGAAATAGGCCGTGACGGCGGTCAGGGCGACGGCGCCGAAATCGGCATTGATGGTCAGTGACGGCAGGTAATAACGATCGTGCTGCGGTTGCGACAGGGCATAGCCTGTGCGGAACACGCCGTCGGCCGGATCGGACAGGCTTTCCCAATAGCCGGTCGTATCGTCGATATCGATATCCTGGTAATAGAGGGCCGGCGTGATGCGCAGGGTCTCGGTTGGCGCCCAGGTCAGGGCGACCTTGGCCGCCTTGCTGTCCTGGGAATTGGCGTTCTTGTCGGCGCGGGCGTTGGTTTCCGGGTTCATCCGGTCGACCCAGCCGCCGTCGCGGCGGTACCAGGCGGACGCGCGGAAAGCCAGTTTCCCCTCCGTCACCGGCGTACTTACGGCGGCCCCGGCCTCGTAGGACGGCGCGCCATTTTCCGTGAAGCCTAGTTCGGCGCGGCCATAGAGCTTCATATCATTCAGGTCGGGCTGACCCGTGATGAAACGAACGGCGCCGCCCTCCGCCCCCGCCCCGAAAAGCGTCCCCTGAGGCCCGCGCAGCACCTCCACGCGCTCCAGGTCGAAGACCTTGGGATAGACATTGGCGGAGGAGAAGCCCAGTGCGCGCACCTGGATCGGTACATCGTCGATATAGATGCCCGTGGTCGCCGCCCCGTCATTGGACTGGATGCCACGGATGGAAATATTGGTGTTCGATCCGCTGAAATAATTCTGGCGGGTGAAATTCAGGCCGGGGGTCAGGCGGGTGATATCCTCGATCTGGCGCACCCCCTGATCATCCATCTTTTCCTGGCTGTAGGCCGCGATGGAGGCCGGAACCTCCATCAGTCTTTCCGCCCGCCGGTTGGCCGTGACGATGATCTCTTCCAGCAGCACACGCTGTCCGTCGGCGGCGGTGGCGGTCGTCTGGGCCGATGCAACGGGCGCGGCCACCAGCATCAGCGCCGCAAGGGACGTGGCCCGCAGCAGGCGGGCGCGCGACAGGTTTCTGTCGATGACAGTCATGAGGATCACCCCTGTTCAGATCATTTGTTTATTGGCTGGACGTGCCGTTCGCCACTGGCTGTTCCCGCCGGCCGCCCATGCTGGAATGATGGTCCGTTACCGCAGCGCAAAACAGATGCCAATGAGGACCGGGTTGGTGACCTCAGGTCACCATGGTGTCTTTCACGATGCCGCGATCCCGGCCAGTGCATCCGCCCCCTGGTCCAGGGCGCTGGCGATGACATCGACGATGCGGTCGATCTCCGCCGGTGTGACGGTCAAAGGCGGGCTCATCACCAGCGTGTCGCGCACCGCGCGCACCATGACCCCGTTTTCGATGCACAGGTCGCGCAGGATGGGACCGGCCTTGCCCTCCTTGCCGCCGAAGCGCCGGTTGGTGCCTTTTTCGGCCACGATCTCCACGGCCCCCAGCAGGCCGACGGACCGCACCTCCCCGACCAGCGGGTGATCCGCCAGCCGTTGCAGCGCCTTGGCCAGATAGGGGCCGGTCTCGATGCGGGTCCGTTCCACCAGCCCTTCCCGTTCGATGATGGCGATGTTGGCCAGCGCCACGGCGGCGGCGGTCGGGTGGCCGGAATAGGTGTAACCATGGATGAACGGACCGCCCACGGCCCGCAGCGTCTCCACGATATGCCCGGCCACGCCGACGGCAGAGATCGGGACATAACCCGACGACAGCCCCTTGGCCATGGAGACGATGTCCGGCGACACGCCATAATGCTGGAAGCCGAACCAGTCGCCCAGACGCCCGAAACCGCAGATCACCTCGTCACAGACCAGCAGGATGCCGTATTTGCGGCACACCGCCTCGATCCGGGGCCAGTAACCGGCGGGCGGGATAATGACACCGCCGGCGCCCTGCACCGGTTCCCCGATGAAGGCCGCGACATTGTCCGGGCCCAGCTCCAGGATGCGGGTCTCCAGCGCCGTGACGGCGCGGGCGCAGAACGCCTCCTCATCCTCCCCGAACCCTTCATTGAAGCGGTAGGGCTGCATGATATGGCTGAAGCCCGGCAGCAGCGGCCCGCCCTGCGCCCGCATCGGCCCCATGCCGCCCAGGCTGACCCCGGCGATGGTGGAGCCGTGATAGGCATTTTCGCGGGCGATGATGATCTGCCGGCCCCGTTCCCCCTTCTGCGTCCAGTAATGGCGGATCAGGCGGATGACGGTATCGATCGCCTCCGACCCCGAATTGTTGAAGAACAGATGCGGCAGGCCGGGGCCCAGCAGGCTGGCCAGCTTGGCCGCCAGTTCCACCGTGGGCACGGGGGCCGTCTTGAAGAAGCTGTTATAATAGGGCAGTTCGCACATCTGATCATAGGCGGCGCGGGCCAGTTCCTCCCGCCCATAGCCCACCTGCACGCACCAGAGGCCGGCCATGGCATCCAGGATGCGGTTGCCGTCGCCATCGATGATGGTGGCCCCTTCGGCACGGGTGATGATGCGGCTGCCGCCCATCTCCTGAATCAGCCGGTAATCCTGCTGGGCAGGGAGATGGTGCGCGACATCCAGGCGGCGCAGGGCCGCGATATCATGATTGCGGATGGTCATGGATTTTGTCCTTATCGGGCAAGCACGCGGCCCAACGGCCGCTTCAGCAGCAGGATGATCAGCGACCCCGCGCCCACGATGGCGGCATGCAGGGTCCAGAAGGCGGCCGGCGACATCGTCTCGTAAAAGCGGCCCAGCCAGCCGCTGGCGATGGAACCGCCGAAGATGGACAGGTAATAGACCCCGACCATCATGGCATTGACGGAGGGAGGGCCGCTGCGGGTGAACAGGGCCAGTGCGATGGGGGCCACATGCAGGTAGCCGGACGCGCAGATGACATGGAACAGGATGGGCCAGATGACGGCGATGCGCCCCTCCCCGCCCCCGGACAGTTCCGCCAGCGACAGCCACAGGCAGGCGGCCCCGAACAGCGCATAGCCGATGATCAGCTTGCCCAGATCGCCCGGCTCCGCCTGTCGCCGCGCCAGCCGGCGCCAGAGCAGGATGCTGACGGGAGCCAGCGCCAGCACGGCCAGCGTGTCCACGGACTGGAACCAGGTGATGGGCAGGTCGAAACCAAGCAGGTTGCGGTCCACCCGGTCACGGATCCACAGGACATAGGTGGTCCAGACCTGGGTCTGCACCGTCCAGAACAGGGTGGCCGTCAGCAGCACCAGCAACAGGGCCAGGATCACCTGCCAGTCCCTTTCCGTCAGACGACCGCGCGGCCCCTCCCGCCGGACGGTCTCATCCGCTGGAAGATGGTGGCGGCCCGCCAGATAGATCAGCAGGCCGATCACCATGCCGATGCCGGCCGCCCCGAACCCGTAATGCCAGCCGTAAAGCTCGCCCAGTGTCCCACAGACCAGCGGCGCCAGACAGGCCCCCAGATTGATGGCCATGTAATAGAGCGAGAAGGCGGCATCGCGCCGCTTGTCGCCGCGGTCATACAGGGCCCCTACCTGGGCCGCCAGATTGCCTTTCAGCAGACCGCAGCCCAGCACCAGGCACAGCAGGGCCAGCAGGAACGCCGCCTCGAATGCCATGACGAAATGGCCGAACGCCATCATGGCCGCACCCACGGCCACCGCCCGCCGCCGCCCGATCCAGCGGTCGCCGACCAGCCCGCCGAAGATCGGCGTCAGATAGGTCAGCCCGCCATACAGTCCGAAGACCTGCGTAGCCAGCGCCTGCGTCGACAGAGGACCGAAAACGGCTTCCACCGTGGTGCGGAAAGGATGGAAACCCGCCACCTGTTCCACCGCCCCCGGCTGGAACAGGTATCCGGCCATATACAGCACCAGCAGGGCCTGCATGCCGTAGAAGGAGAAGCGTTCCCACGCCTCGGTGAAGACGATATAGGCCAATCCCCTGGGATGGCCGAAAAAGGAACCGGCAGCGGGGACCAGGGGGGAGAGGCGGGCCGTGCTGTCGCTCATCGATCACCCTTGGCGAAAGCCGCCGCAACGGCATTGAAGAAATCAAGGTCGGAAATGGCTTCCGCCCCCTTGGGCTTTGACCGGGCGGAATTGACCGCGATCACCAGCCGGCGCGCGGGATTGACATAGATATACTGGCCGAAGATGCCGCCGGCCCGGTAGGCACCGTCCGTGAACGCCCCGTCCGGCCCCGGCTGTGGCCACCACATGAAGCCGTAATCCAGACGCTGTCCCCCGCCCAAGGTTCGGGGGCGGGTTGCCTCCGCCACCCAGCCTTCCGGCAACACCCGCCGCCCCTCCACGACACCGTCATCCAGCATGAACAGGCCGAACCGGGCGAAATCCCGCAGGCAGGCCGACAGACCGCTGCCCGCCACCTCCAGCCCGCCTGGCGCTTCGAGCCACCAGGCCCCGTCCTGCTCCATCCCGCAGGGCCGCCAGATCTTTTCCGACAGATAGTCGGACAGGGAGCGTCCCGTGGCCGCCTGGACCAGGGCACCGACCACATGGGTCTCCCCGGTCGAATAGTTGAAGATCGACCCCGGCGGTCCGGCCTTGGGCAGGGAGGCCAGATGCGCCAGGATGGCGCCGGGGACCTGCGCGATCTGTGCCTCCAGCATGCGGCGGCGGTCGGATGCGGGGTCGCCATAATCCTCGTGAAAGAAAACACCAGACGTCATCTGCAACACGTCACGGACAGGTACGCCATCATAGGCGCTGCCGCGCAGGGCCGTGACATAGCGGGTGATATTATCGTCCAGGGAGGCGATCAACCCATCCCGAAGGGCGGCACCAACCAGCGTCGTGCTGATGGACTTGGCCATGGACATGGAAAGCCATCGCGACCCGGCATGATTGCCCAGTTGGTAGGTCTCCAGCGCCACCGCGCCATCCTGGATGATGATCAGACCGGCCACCCGGTTGACGGCCAGATAATCATAAAGGTCGACGCCGCGCCCGTTGCTGGCAAAGTACAGACCGTCGAAATCGACAGGGCGATGGGGCAGCAAGGCGGCCTGCGGCCCGGCCGGCACGGCGCGGGTGGCAAAAAGCTTGTCCCCTTGGCGCAGGGTCTGTGCCATCCGATCCGGTGTCAGGATGCCGGAATAGGCCCGCCTGACACGTTCGGCCGCCGACATGCCGGCCGGGTCGAACGGGGCGGTCTCCAGGGAACGCATGTCCATGATGGGTCCTCCGCCCTGGCCTACCGCCGCCCCACCTGTTCCCATTCACCGGGATTCAGGACCAGAATGCCCGGTTCCTTGAACCGTGCCGTCAGCGGGTACCGGCCCGGCACCATAAAATCCGTGGCCGATACGGGCAGCAGTTCCACCTTCGTCTCCTTCTTGATGGCGAAGGCCGGACGTTCCCCGGTGGCCTGGGCATAGAGCCGGTCGCCTTCCGCCGTGACGGTCACCTTCACATGGCCGGAAAAGCTGTAGTCACCGGCCAGAGCGGCAACGGCGTCGGGTTTCAACAGGGCCTTGCGCGCGGGCGTGGCGGCGACAGGCTGCGACGGGACCGACGACAGGATCGCATCCCACATCACCTCTCCCGCCACCGTGGACAGGTCAAAGGAGGGCAGGCCCTGCGCCTCCTCGATCTCCGCCGTCGACACGGCATACAGGACATCGCCGTCGAAGATGGTGGCGAAGGGCTGAAGCCCGCGCGCCATGGAGGTATGGACCTGCACGGCCAGCCGCTCCAGCTCCGCCTGATCCATTTTCTGGTTGGTGACAATCAACGACACGGTGGTGTTGCGCCGTTCATCCTTGCCCGTGGCCAGGCCCTTCCAGTCCGGCTTGCGGCTGGCCGGCATGCCCTGCACCAGATCGGCGGCCTTCAGCGTCTTGGGCCAATCCTTGTCCTTGTGACAGGCCACGACATTGCCGTCACGGTCGGTCACGACACCCAGGGCATTCACCACGGTGAAGGCCGCGATCTTCACCTCCCCGACCTGACGGAAGGCCCCGCCCTGTCCCGACGCGGCGTTGCAGCCGAACAGGCCACCGGTGCGGGCCAGCCGCCCGGCCCCGCGCGATCCCAGCGGAAACAGGCCCGGCCGCGCCGCACGATAGGCCGCCTGCGCCAGCTTCTTATCGGGATAGATCTCATTCAGGCGACGGTCACCCAGATCGTAGATGATGGCCCCCACCGACAGGGCGAGATTGTCCCAGGCACCGCCGCGATAGCCATCATCCATCATGGCGGTGGCCACCGCCGTCGTTGCTTCCAGCCCGTACCAGGACCCGCCGGCGAAAACGACGGCATCCAGATCGGGCACGGCATAGCCAAGGCGCAGATAATCGGTATTCACCGTGCCGGGTCCGCCGCCGCGCACATCGACAGCGGCATGGACCTTGCGCCCGAAGGTGAAGACGGTGACGCCGGTCGGCCCCTCCGCATACTCACCCGTGCCGATGCGCAGCAGGGGCCAGTCAAAGCGCAGCAGCTTTTCACCCGCGTTGACCAAAGGCGCCAGTTGTTCCTGTCCCGCCATCGCCGCCGGTGGCGCGCCACCCGCCAGCAGGCCCAGGAGCAGGGCCAAGCCCAGGGATTTCCGACCGATTTTCGCCTTCATGCCCATCCCACCTGTTCGATCCCGACCATTCCATTGCATCATGGTGCGCCCGCCATGCCCCGTCCGTGAAGATGACATTCGGGTCCGGCATGGTGCGCCACGGTCACCAGCCGACACCCAGATCGGCCGCCATCAGCCGCGCCACATCGGCCGCCATGCCGTCGCCCTTGTCCATCAACGCGCACAGGACACGCATCCGGTCGCCCGGCGGGTGCCGCTGGCTCAGCTTCGTGGCTCCGGCGATGGCCTCCACCTCGATCCGAAAGGACCGGATCATCGGCAGCAGGAAGTCGACACGGCCCGGCGGTGCCTTTTCCAGGGTCCAGGGGTCCGGGTTGCCCCGTTCCATCATCGCATTTGTGTGGCGCAGGATGGCCAGTTGCCCCTCCGCGTCATCGATGGGGGTCAGGCGTCCCCGCACCTGGGCCGTGACATAGTTCCAGGTCGGCACTTCCGGCTTTTCCCGGTACCAGGAGGAACTGACAAAGGCGGTGGGGCCGGCGAAGATGGCCAGCACAGGCATGCCCGCCACCAGACTGCCGGCCTGTGGATTGGCCCGCGACAGGTGACCGACCATGCGCGTCTCATCCCCCTCCCGCTCGAACAGGATGGGGGTGGATGTCGCCATCAGGGGGGTATCACCCCCGCCTGTGATCAACTGGGCAAAGGCGTAGCGGCGGATGATGGCGACAGGGTCGGCGGCGGCATAGGGATGCGGCGTATACATCACGCCCCCGCCCCGGCCGCCGGCACATCGATGCAGACCGACTTGATGTCCAGATAATCGTCCAGACCGTGGAAGCCCCCTTCCCGTCCCTGCCCGCTTTCCTTGATGCCGCCGAACGGTGCGGCTTCGCTTGTCAGCAGGGCCGTATTGACGCCGACCATGCCGTAATCCAGCGCGTCGGCCACCCGATGCGCCCGCGCCAGATCGCGGGTGAAAAGATATGCGGCAAGACCCGCGCGGGTACCGTTGGCGATGGCAATCGCATCCGCTTCCGTCGTGAAGCGATGGAGAGCGGCCAGCGGCCCGAATGTTTCCTCCCGCATCACCATCGCGTCGGCCGGCACGTCGACCAGAACCGTGGGCTCATAGAACCGCCCCTCCGCGTCGGGCGTGGCCCCGCCCGTCAGGATGCGGGCGCCCAGGCGCACGGCGTCATCGGCGTGGCGGGCCACCTTCTGGATGGCGGCGGCATTGATCAGCGGGCCCATGCGCGTCCCGTCCCGCAACCCGTCGCCCAGCGACAGTCCGGCGGCACGGTCGGCCAGCAGCCGGGCGAACCGGTCATAGATGCCGGCCTGCACCAGGAACCGGTTGGCGGAGATGCAGGTCTGGCCGGCATTGCGGAACTTGGCCAGGAGAGCCGCCTCCAGCACCACATCCAGGTCGGCATCATCGAAGACAATGAAGGGCGCATTGCCGCCCAGTTCCATGGAGACACGTTTCATCGTCTCCATGCAGCGGCCGGCCAGGTGCTTTCCAACCGCCGTCGAGCCGGTGAAGGACAGCTTGGCGACGCGCGCATCCTCCACCATGACGTCGCCGATGGGCTTCGGCCGGCCGGTAACGATATTGAACACTCCCTTGGGCACCCCGGCCTCCTGGGCCAGCACGCCCAGGGCCAGGGCGGAAAACGGCGTCAGTTCCGACGGTTTCAGCACCATGGTGCAACCGACGGCCAGGGCCGGCCCCACCTTGCGGGCAATCATGGAGGACGGGAAATTCCAGGGCGTGATCGCGGCGACAACACCAACGGGCGCACGGGTGACCAGCATGCGCTTGTCGGCGCGGTGGCCGGGCAGCACCTCGCCATAGACCCGCCGCGCTTCTTCCGCGTACCAGTCCAGAAAGGCGGCGGTGGACCGCACCTCCGCTAGCGCCTCGGCCAGCGGCTTGCCCTGTTCGAAGGTCAGGATACGGGCCAGATCGGCCTCGTGCGCCTGGACCAGGGACGCCCAGCGCCGCAGCACGATGCCCCGGTCACGCGCCGCCAGCGCCCGCCAGCCGGGCTGGGCGGCATGGGCCGCCGCCACGGCGTCACGGGTTTCATCCGCACCCAGGTCGGGCACCGTGCCGATGGGCAGGCCGGTCGCGGGATTGCTGACGGTCAGCAGGCTGGTCCCGCCCACCCATTCATCATCGATCAGGGCGGCCTGACGGAAAAGCTCCCCACGCTGGATCGGCGGGGTCTGGAAACGGGCCATGGTGGTTCTTCCGGCGATATCTTTGGCTGACCGAAGCCTCGCAGGGCCGCCCCCGTGGCGGGAGATGCCAAAGGCGCCGTGGGCGGTGACCTGACGTCACCAGCGGGGTCAGACCCGGCGCCCGCCGGCCGCCAGCGCCTTCGGCATCTCCCGCGCCACGGCCGCCAGCAGCCATTGCCGGAAACGCGCGATGGGTGCCGCGCGCCAGCGATCCTCCCGCGCCACCAGCAGATAGGAGCCCAGCGGCATCGGATGGAAATCCGGCAGATCGACACCCACCTCCACCAGCCTTCCGGCCGCCAGATCATCCGCCGCGATCAGATGGTTGCCCAGCGCGATGCCCCGGCCGCGCCGGGCGGCATCCAGGGTCAGGTGCGCATGCCAGAGGCGGGGACCCGTCAGGTCCCCATGGCCGATCACGCCGTGACCCGACAGCCAGCAGGCCCAGACATCGAAACTTTCCTCATGCAGCAACTGGTGACCCAACAGGTCGTGGCACGTGCGGATGGGCGGATGGGCCGCCAGATAGTCGGGACTGGCCAGCGGGATGGTGGGCGGCTGCGCCACCTCCACGCTCTGCACGCCGGGCGCCAGCGTCAGGGGCTGCCCATAGATGGGGGCGAAGCGGACATCCAGATCGGCTTCATGCTTGGCAAAATCCGGACAGACATCGGTGGGTCGCAACTCGATATCCAGACCGGGATTGGCCGCCTCGAACTGGTTCAGGCGCTGCATCAGCCAGTGGAAGGC
>NZ_JAGOGJ010000045.1 GCF_017996735.1 Niveispirillum sp. | reverse complement strand
CACATGGGCGGCAGTCAGGGTCAGGCGCTGCACGGCCGCCACGTTCAGGTCCAGCATGGGATCATAGGCGGTGGGGGCGCTGGCCAGCGCCGGGCCATTGGGACCCAGGCCGGCATTGTTGATCAGCAGGCTGATGGCCGCATCGCTGACCAGCCGGTTGGCGACCAGATCCTGACCAGCCGCACTGCCCAGATCGGCGGGCAGGACGTCGACCTTGCGGCCCGTTTCCGCCCGCAACCGCAGGGCCAGGGCTTCCAACCGGACGGCATCGCGGGCCACCAGGATCAGGTCATAACCACGGCGGGCCAGCCGGTCGGCATAGGTGGCGCCAATACCGGCAGAGGCGCCCGTGACCAGGGCAGTGCCTTTATTATCAAACATTTGGATGCTCCAGTTCAGACGTTGCGGTAGCGGGCGGCCGGCGTTGAAGCCGACAAGTGCGTCGACATGGTGCGGCGGGCTGCCTCGTAGGCAGTCCATTCGCCACCATCCTGCAGGGGCGGAATGGTCACCACTTCTCCGGCATCAAGGCCGGCCAGGGCGGCATCAACCAGATCGTCGGCGCGCATTACCCAGTCAGCCGGCAGGGTGCCGTGGCCGCCCGCCATATCCCAGAAATCAGTGGCCGTGGCTCCGGGCAGGACCGCCTGAACCCGCACCCCTTTCGATCCGACCTCATGCTGCAAGGACTGGGTCAGGGCCAGGACATAGGCCTTTGTCGCTCCATAGACCCCATTCAGGATTTCCGGTGCGATGGCCACGATGGACGCGATGTTGACCACAGTGCCGGCGCCCCGCGCCACGAAGCTCGGAATGACGGCATAGGTCAGGCGGGTCAGGGCCGTGACGTTGACGCCGATCATCCGCTCCATCTCATCCACGTCGGAGGATAGCAGCGGCGTGGCGGCGCCGAAGCCGGCATTGTTGACCAGCAGCGTTATGGACACATCCTGGCGCAGACGTTCCTCCACCCGGCGAAGATCGGCGGGGTTGTTGAGGTCGGCGGGAAGGATATCAACGGCACGGCCGGTGGTGGCGGTGATGCGATCGGCCACACCGCGCAGGCGGTCCGCACTGCGTGCCACCAGGATCAGGTCATAACCGCGACGGGCCAGACGGTCGGCATAAAGGGCGCCGATGCCGGTGGAAGCACCCGTGACCAGGGCCGTGCCTTTGGAATTCTGCGTACTCATTTTCTTCTCCGATACGCCCCGTTCGGGGGGTGATGGGGGAAGAATAGACCGGTAAAGTCATGTCCTGAATGTCATATAAACAGCAAATCAGGACATGCCGGCTCAGGCGCGCAGTCAGGCACGCAGATGCGCCTCCACCAGTCCCGCATGCAGGCGGATGCCGGTGGGGATGATGGCGTCGTTGAAATCATAATGGGGATGGTGGAGGGGGCTGCCGCAGGCGCTTTGCCCGTGGTCTGCCCCCTGACCCAGCCAGAGATAGGCGCCCCTGGTCGCCTGTAGCATGAAGGCGAAATCTTCCGAGGTGAAAGCTGGTTCCGGCGCTGTGAAGGCGTGGGGGGAGACTGTAGCGGCCACGGCCAGGGCGGCAGCGGCAGCCTCGGCATCATTGATGGTGGCGGGGTAATAGCGGTCGTAGACAATCTCCGCTGTTACGCCATGGGCCAGGGCCACGCCTTCCACCACCTGACGCAGGCTGGCCTCGATCCGGTCCTGGATGGCGGGATCGAAGCTGCGCACGGTACCGCCCAGGGTGACGGCGGCGGGGATGACATTATGGGCATGGCCGCCGGCAATGCGGGTGACCGACAGGACCGCGGTCGCCATGGGCGGGATGCGCCGGGCGATGATGGTGTTGAGCTGTCCCACCATCTCGCTGGCCGCCAGGATGGCGTCGGGGGTGACATGCGGCATGGCGGCGTGGCCGCCCTTGCCCTTCACGACGATCTCAAACTTGTCGGCGGCGGCCATGATGGGGCCGGGCCGGGTGGCGACATGGTGGGCCGGGAGGTCGGGCCAGTTATGCAGGGCAAAGACCCGCTGGCATGGGAACCGGTCGAACAGGCCGTCCTTCACCATCTCCCGCGCCCCGCCCAGACCTTCCTCGGCCGGCTGAAAGATGAAATTCACGGTGCCGTCGAAATTCCGCGTGCGGGCCAGATGGCGGGCGGCCCCCAGCAGCATGGTCGTGTGCCCGTCATGGCCGCAGCCATGGAAGATGCCGGGATGGGTGCTGGCATGCGGCAGTCCGGTCGCCTCCTGAATCGGCAGGGCGTCCATGTCGGCGCGCAGGCCGATGGTGCGGTCCGACGATCCGGCGCGCAGCACACCCACGACACCGGTACCGCCGATACCTTCATGCACCTCCAGCCCGATCCCCTTCAGGGCGGTGGCGACAAGGGCGGCGGTGCGATGCTCCTTGAAGCCCAGTTCGGGATGGGCGTGGATATCGCGGCGGAAGGCCACCAGGGCGGGGAGGAGGTCGGACAGTGTGTCGGGCATGGGGCCGTGATCCGTAGGGGGGAGAATGTGGTCATGGATACTGCCCTCACCCTCCCGTCGGCTTGTGCCGATGGACCCCTCCCTCTCCCGCAAGCGGTAGAAGGGCGTCATACCCGCCCCTCGCCCACAAAGTGGGAGAGGGAGGGGCCCGCCCGTGTCAGCGGGTGGGAGGGTGAGAGGACTCCGCCCTATCCCTGATCCCCGAACAGGGTCTGGATGGGCAAATGATGCTTGATGAAGGGGGATTTGATCACGACATAGCTGAAATATTTCTCAATCCCGAAATCGCCCTCCAGCATGCCTTCGATGATGGTCTGGTAATGGGCGACACCCTGGGTCACGAATTTCAGCAGGTAATCATACCCACCGCTGACCAGATGGCATTCCACGATCTCATCGATCTTGCGGATGCGCGTCTCGAACCGTGAGAAGTCGCCCGACCGGTGTTCGGTCAGGGTGACCTGGGTGAAGACGGTGAGGAATTCACCCAGCTTGGCCAGATTGATATGGGCGCCGTAGCCCGTGATGTAGCCCGCCTTTTCCAGCCGCTTGACGCGGGTCAGACAAGGGCTGGGCGACAGGCCCACGGCGTCTGCCAGCTCGACATTGGTGATGCGGCCCGCCTGCTGCAACTGTGCCAGGATCTTCAGGTCGATCCGATCCAACTTGGGTCCCGGTATCATATGTCGAGCGCCTTTTTCCTGAAGGTCAAAGACTGTTACCAACAGCCGGCAACCTGACCATCGGTCAGGATTGCCGGCCCCTCAAACGCCGGGCGCCAACATCGGTTGGCTTGGGCTTACGCGGCATGTGCCGCGCGGCGGCGACCGCCGCCGTACCGATGGTCATGATCATGACCATCGGTACAAGGGATCAAGCCAGGGCCGCCCGGACATCCGGTGCTTCCAGCAGATCATCCAGGGTTTTCCGAATGCGCTGGAAAATCAATGACATTTCGGCAGCGTTACAACAGAGCGCGGGTGCCAGTCCAATGATGTTGTCACCGAAGGCGCGGAAAATCACGCCATTGGCATAGCCCTGCTTGAACAGCCGGTCGGGCAGCTTCAGCGATGCATCGAAGCGGGTCTTTGCGGCCTTGTCCGCCACCAGTTCGATGGCACCCAGCACACCCTGGCCGCGTACATCACCAACCAGCGGGTGATCGGCCAGGGACTCCAGACCGGCGGCGAAATCGGCGCCGCGCGCCTGACCATTGGCCAGGATGCCGCCTTCGGTATAAAGCCGGATGACCTCCAGCCCGACAGCGGCGCTGACCGGATGACCGGAATAAGTGAAGCCATGGCCGACCACATCGCCGCCCTTCGCGGCGGCGGCGATGCCCTGGTAGATCTTTTCCGACATCATGACGGCACCCATGGGGGCATAGCCGGCGGTCAGACCCTTGGCCATGGTCATCAGGTCGGGTTCAATCCCCTCATGCTCACAGGCGAACATCGGGCCGGTGCGGCCGAAACCGGTGATGACCTCGTCCGCCAGGAACAGGATATCCAGGTCGCGGCAGGCGTCGCGCATGGCCTTCAGCCAGCCCTTGGGTGGGACGATGACGCCGCCCGACCCCTGGATCGGCTCACAGAAGAAGGCGGCGACATTGTCGGGACCGCCCAGTTCATCGACCTTGGCATGAAGCTGGGCCAGCGAGCGGGCGATCACGGCTTCCGGCTCGCTGCCCACCTCGGAACGGTAGGGGTAGGGCGACGGAATATGATGCTGCCACGGGCGCGGCAGGTCGAACAGGCGGTGGAAATTGGCCAGCGCCGTCAGGCCGGCACCCGTGGACGACGACCCGTGATAGCCGCGTTCCAGCGCGATGCAATGCTTCTTGGTGGGCTTGCCCACGGCGTTCCAGTAATGGGTGATGTAGCGAACGGCAGAATCCACCGCATCCGACCCGCCCAGCGTGAAATAGACACGCGTCAGGCTGGCCGGCGCCAGTTCCACCAGCCGTTCGGCCAGCTTTACCGCCGGCTCGCTGCCGAAATGGAAATAGCCGGTGGCGTAGGGCAGGCGGCGCATCTGTTCGGCGGCCGCCTCCACGATGCTTTCCTGGCCGTAACCGACATTGACGCACCAAAGACCGGCGAACGCGTCCAGCAACTCGTTCCCGTCCATGTCCTTCAGCCACATGCCCTTGCCGCTTTCCAGCAGGGTGGCGCCCCGCGCCTCGTGCCCATGGAAGGAGGTGACGGGGTGGATCAGGTGATCGCGGTCGATATCAAGCAGGGAACGGTTGCGCTTCAGCATCGGCTTTGGCCTTGGAAGGAGGTCCTGTCCTTGAGCCTAGGCGCGCTGTACCGGGAAAAGGCGCTGTTGTCGGGGGCGGATCGGTCGCGGCCGCAAAAATCGGGCACGCGCCACGGCATGATATGCCGCTATCGATTGTGGGCGGGTGGGGCGCAGGTGTGGGGTACCCGCGCCGCCGGACCTCAGGGGACGATCACATAATCCGGGTTTGCCACTGCAAAGACGACGTCACGGTCGGGGGCGGGCGGGTAAATCCAGATCTGGTTGATCTCCTGCTTGATCTTCTTGCCTTCTTCCCGCGTGAACCGTACCTGCCGGTCCCAGCCCTCGGTGAACAGCGCTCCCCAGGGGCCCAGGTCCAGGCAGGTGACATATTTGGGCTGGCTGTAGGGATGGGTCGGCAGGCCCACCAGCTCGGCCGCCGCATTATGGCCGGCGACACGTCCCAGGCTCAGCCCATGCTGACAGGTCATGGGGGCGATATTGCCGACATCGTCCGTTGCGGCACGCACGATGTCGCCCGTGACGAAGATGCCGTCGGCGGCGGGCGCCCGCAGGAAGGCATCGCCCACGACCCGGCCCAGATTGTCATGCTCCCCCGGCACCTGCGCCGCCAGCGCATGGGCGCGCATGCCGGCGGTCCAGATCACCGTCTGTGTCGGGATCCGTTCCCCGTCCGACAGGGTGACGCTCTCGGCATCGATGGCGGCAACGCGCAGACCGGCACGCGGCTCCACACCCGTTTCGGCCAGGGCCTCCCGGATGACGGGCAGGGGGCCGGTGCCAAATTCCGACCCGATCTCCTGTGCGGTATCGACGATGATGGTGCGGATGGCGGCCTGTTCGCCCAGGATGGCGCGCAGGCGGGTGGGGATCTCGGTGGCGGTTTCCAGGCCCGTGAAGCCGCCGCCGGCCACCACGACGGTGTTGCGGCCCAGGCTTTCGGGCCGGCTGGCCAGCGATTTCAGATGCGTATCCAGCGCCTGCGCCCCGCCCAGCGTATCGACATTGAAGCCATATTCCTTCAGGCCCGGAAAGGGCGGCGTGAACAGGCGGCTGCCCGTGGCCAGCACGAACCGGTCATAGGAAAGGGTCTGCGGTGCGCCGTCACGGGGCAGGAAGGTGATCTGCTTCTTCTCGGCATCGATGCCATCCACGATGCCGGCCAGATGCGTCACGCCGACGGCGGCCAACAGGGCGGAGATGTCGGGCGCCATATTTTCCAGCACCGCCTCATACAGGCGGGGGCGGATGATCAGGTTGGGGGTGGGGGAGATCATGGAGATCGCCACCTCTTCCCCCTTGCCGGCCAGATGTACGGCGCGGGCGGCAGACAGGGCGGCCCAGAGGCCGGCAAAGCCGGAACCGGCAATGATGATCTGCTTGGTCATGATTGTATCCTCTCATCAATGGGCATGGGGGTTCGTTCCCGCCGGACGGCGGGTCGGGAAAAGCGGTCAAGGGGGTGGCGTCGGCGGGCCATTGCCCACCGCCGGTTTCTCAGATGGAAATCAGGTCAGTCCTGGTCGTCGCGGGGTGGGCGGCCGCCGCGCGCGGTGCGTCCCTGCATACGGTCCCCGATCCAGGCCTGGACATCGGTGAAGAATTCCTGCGGCGCCTTTGACCCGAAACGTTGGGCAACGCCGCCCAGGGTCTGCGACGCCAGACTGTCGCGCATGGCCTTTTCGGCCTGCATCATGGCGGCATGTACCGCGCAGACGCCGGAGGTGGCCCAGCCCGGCGGGTTATTGCCGAATACAGCGCAGCGGCCACGGATTTCCTGGCATTCGAACAGGGGTTTGTCCCCTTCGATCGCGTCCACGATCGACAGGAACGTGATCTCGTCCGCCGGGCGGGCCAGGCGGTAGCCGCCCCTGACCCCCTCGCTCGCCTTTACGATCCCGGCCTTTTCCAGTTTCTGAAAAATCTTGGCCAGGAAGCTGGGCGAAATACCCTGAAGCTCGGCAAGGTCGCGGCTGGACAGGGCCGCATCCTCATTCCCGATCAGCCAGAGCAGGCCGTGTATCCCATATTCAACGCTTGCGGTGATGTGTGCCATAACGCGGACTGTATCGATCCGCGTTTGGTGCGTCAAGCAGAAAAACGCGGATAAAATTAGTCCGTGTTTATTTTCCGTCCGCGACCTTCATCCCGTCGGCCAGCAATGCCGCACGCAGTTCTGTGATGAACACCCGCACCTTCTGTGGCAGCAGGCGGGTGGTGGGATAGACGGCCCAGATATTGATGGCTTCCGGTGCCGCATCGGCCAGATCGACCCGGACCAGCCGGCCGTTGGCGAGGTCTTCCGCCACGTTCCATTCCGACAAAAGCGTGATGCCGCCCCCGGCGCGGGCGGCGGCGCGGCAGCCCTGGACATTGCTGGCCGTGAAGCGGCTGTTCACGCGCACGTGTTTTTCGACCCCGTCGGCGATGAAGGTCCAATGGCTGGTCCCGAACAGGGACAGGCAGGCATGGAAGGCCAGATCGGCGGTAGTGGCGGGATGTCCATGCAGGGCCAGATAATCAGGGCTTGCCACCAGCAGGCGGGGATTGTCAGCCAGCTTTTTTGCGATCAACCCGCTGTCGCGCAGGCGGGCGATGCGGATGGCCAGGTCTGTGCCGCTGGCGATCAGGTCCGGCATGGTGTCCGACAGGTCCAGCGCGATGCGCAATTCGGGATGCCGGTCCAGCAGGCGCGGCACCAGGGGCGCCACATAGCGGGTGCCAAAGGCCACCGTGGTGGATACGCGCAACAGACCGGTGGCCGACGCCTTGTCCGACCGCAGGCGGGCCAAAGCCTCCGCCTCGCTATCCAGCAGGGATTGGGCATAGGGGAGAAAGGTTTCCCCCTCCGGCGTCAG
This sequence comes from Niveispirillum sp., assembly GCF_017996735.1. Lineage (GTDB taxonomy): Bacteria > Pseudomonadota > Alphaproteobacteria > Azospirillales > Azospirillaceae > Niveispirillum. Next base: position 40,657 of record NZ_JAGOGJ010000045.1, on the reverse strand, counting down.
GGACAGGGCGCGGGTGGAGCGATGCAGAAGCCGCACGCCCAGATGCGCCTCCAGGCTGGCCAGCCGGCGTGTGGCCGCCATGGGCGTGATGCCCAGCCGCCGCGCCGCCCCGGCCAGACTGCCGGCGCTGACCACCTGGGTGAAGACCAGGGCGTCCTGCGTGTCCATTATATCGGTTTCCGTGATACTGGCTTAACGATCTGTCAGACTAATACGAAAGCCGTTATGGGCATAGATGATGTGCATCGCAGCAGTCGGGAAAGGACCCGGAGATGCAATCGTCCAGTTTCCACCCTCAGGCCAGCGCCGCACCCCTGGGCAAGGATGCCCTGTTCGGCATGGCTGCGGCGGCCGGGCTTGCCGTCGCCAATATCTATTACAACCAGCCCATGCTGGGCCTGATCAGCGCGGAGTTCCACCGTCAGGGTGGGGCCGGACCGGTCTCCACCGCCACACAATTGGGCTATGCGCTGGGCCTGTTCTTCCTGGTGCCGCTGGGCGACATGCTGCCCCGGCGCTGGCTGATCATCGGGCAGTTCGTGGCGTTGTCCCTGGCGCTGGCCCTCACAGCGGTCGCGCCGTCCCCGCTGCTGCTGTCGCTGTCTTCCCTGCTGGTGGGGGCGATGGCGACGGTGGCGCAGCAGATCGTGCCGCTGGCCGCCAGCCTGTCCAGCCCGGAACGGCGGGGGGCCACGGTGGGCACGGTCATGGCGGGGCTGCTGTCCGGCATCCTGTTCAGCCGTACCCTGGCAGGCTTTGTCGCGTCCCATGCCGGATGGCGGGAGATGTTCTGGCTGGGGGTGCCCCTGGCCCTGTTCGGCGCGGTGCTGATGGTGCTGGTCCTGCCGGAGGATGAGGAGCGGACGGGACCGCGTTCGCGCTATGCCGCGATCATGCGCTCGCTGGTCGATCTCTGGCGGCGGGAACGGGATCTGCGTGTGGCGACCCTGGTACAGGCCAGCCTGTTCGCATCCTTCACGGTGTTCTGGACGGTTCTGGCCTTCCGGCTGCAGGCCTTCGGTCTGGGGGCGGAGACGGCGGGCCTGTTCGGGGTGGTGGGTGCGGTCGGCATCCTGGCGGCACCCGTGGCGGGCCGTCTGGCCGACCGGCATGGCGCACATCCCGCCATCTGGCTGGGGGCCGCCGCGACCCTGGCCGCCTGGGTCCTGTTCGGCGTCTGGGTCGGGCTGGCGGCGCTGGTCGTCGGCGTCGTCATTCTGGATTTCGGCATCCAGGGCGCGCTTGTGTCGCATCAGCAGCAGATATTCACCCTGGACCCGGCGGCGCGCAGCCGGATCAACACCCTGTTCATGACGGGCATGTTCCTGGGCGGTGCGGCGGGATCAGCCAGCGCCATACAGGTCTGGACCGCCTGGGGTTGGGAAGGGACCTGTCTGCTGGGCGGCGGCTTTGCGCTGCTGGGCCTGCTGCTGAAGCGGCGGAAATGAATCATTAGCGTTGACTTATGATTTAGTCTGGACTAATAATTTTCCATGATCGAAGCCGAAGCCATCAACCACATCATGCGCGCGCTGGCGGACCCGACGCGGCGCGGCATGTTCGAACGGATCGCCACCGAAGGGGAGGTCAGCGTCGTCGACCTGACCCGCGGCAGTGGCGTCACGCAGGGAGCGGTGTCCCAGCATCTGAAGGCCCTGAAACAGGCCGGTCTGGTGCTGGAACGGCCGGAAGGGCGAAAGGTCTATTACCGCGCCCGACCGGAAGGGCTGGAACCCCTGTCGGCCTGGATGGACCATTACCGCGCCTTCTGGCGCGACCGGCTGGCCGATCTGCACAGCGTGCTGGAGGAAATGGACCCATGAGCGTGAGTTTGACCAGACCCCGCACCCGCGACATCGTGGAGGAGGCCACATATCCCCATTCACCCGATCGGGTGTGGCGGGCGCTGACCGACGGCGACCTGATCGCGAAATGGATGATGCGCCCCGCCGGCTTCGCCGCCATCGTGGGACAGCATTTCACCTTTCAGACCACGCCCGCCGGCGCCTGGGACGGCACCATACGGTGTCAGGTGCTGGAGGTCGTGCCGGGGGAGCGCCTGTCCTATGCCTGGCGGGGCGGGGATGCCGGCAATGTCGGCTATGGCTCGCTTCTCGACACCATCGTGACCTTCACCCTGACCGGGGTCGCGGGCGGGACACGCCTGCGGGTCGTTCATGCCGGCTTCGAACTGCCGCGCAACGAGACCGCCTTCACCAGCATGGGCGAAGGCTGGAAAAAGGTCGTCCGTCGCCTGGACGACGCCATTTCCGTTGAGGAAACCAGCGCTTCCTGATCGGGGAAGCCGCCGCATCCTTCTCCCCCTCTCGGCGTAATCCCACGCCGGGAAACGCCCCCGCTTGTTCTGAAAGGAAGCATCATGACCGACATCCTGCATCGTATCGGCTTCAAGAATGTCGCGCCTGAGGCCGTGTTCAACGCGCTGGTCAGCGTGGAGGGCCTGTCGCGCTGGTGGACGGAGGGAACCACGGGCCGGGGGGAAGCGGTCGGCGGCAGCCTGCATTTCGGGTTCGGCGACCGTGGTTTCTTCGATATGCAGGTGGTGGCCGTGGAGGCGCCGACACATCTGCGCTGGCTTGTCACCGACGGGCCGGCGGAATGGATCGGCACGCATGTCACCTGGGACCTGCGGCGGGAGGGGGATTACACGATCCTGTTGTTCCGGCATGAGGGCTGGCGGGAACCGGTGGAGTTCATGCACCATTGCAGCACCAAATGGGGCATCTTCCTGCTGAGCCTGAAGGATCTGCTGGAAGGCCGCACGGCGGCCCCCTGGCCGCGCGACATCCATATCGATGACTGGTGTGATCAGGTTGCAGCGGCGGCCTGACCACCCCATGGCGCCATGGCATTCCGTGCGGCCAGCACTGCCGTCATCATCGTGCCCAGTTCGGCGATGGGGCCGCTGCTTTCCCAGGCATAAAGGGATACTTCCATGGCGGGCGCGGTGCCCAGACCGTGATAGGGTCGGACGGCCCGGCCCGCCATGGCGGCCACCGGCAGCAGCGACAGCCCCATGCCGGTGGTGACCGCCGTCGCCACACTGTCCAGCGAACTGCCGGTAAAGGCGATGTACCAGCGGCGGCCCAGCCCTTCGATCCGTTCAAACATCGCGTCACGGTAAAGGGCACCGGGCGGGAAGGCGACAAGCGGGATCGGGTCGGGCCAGTCATTCAAGCCGTCCGCCGCCTGGAACCACGCCATGGGTTCGGCGAAGCTGGCGCGGTGGTCCGGCTGTGCCGCCGCTTCCTTGACGATGGCAATATCGAAATCCCCGGCCCGGTATCGCCGGGCGATGTCGCGCGACAGGCCGGTTGTCACGTCCAGGCGTATCTCCCGATGGCTGGTGGAGAAGCGGGCGAATGCCGACATCACGGGGACCGTTGCGATATCTTCCGGCAGGCCGATCCGCAGGACCGATGTTCCCACCGGGTCGGACAGCATGGCCGCTGCGTCCCGCTGCAAGGACAGAATGCGCCTTGCGGGACCCAGCAGCCGCTCCCCCGCCGGGGTGGGGCGCACGGGGCGGGCCGCCCTGTCGATCAGTCCCTGACCCACCGATTGTTCCAGCCGGCCCAACTGCTGACTGATCGTTGACTGCGTCATGTGCAGCCGGTCGGCGGCACTGGTGAAACTGCCCGTATCCGCAATGGTCACGAAGGCGCGCAGCAGGCGGGGATCAAACATGACGGATATCATTCAAGATATGGATAATAATTACCCATATATCCAATTTGCGCATGATCCGTCACGCGCATAGGGTGGGCGTGCCCCAGTGCCGGAGTTCCACCCATGAAAAAACTGCTCGCCGCCCTGTTGACCACACTGGTCCTGACGCCCTCCGCACCCGCAACGGGGAAGGGCAGTGCCGATCTGGTCATCCGCCATGCCACCATCGTGGATGTGGAAACGGAACGGCTGATCCCCGATCAGGCGGTGGTGACGGCCGGTGATAAGATCCTGGCGGTCGGGCCGGATGCGGAGATCGCGGAAACGTGGAACACCACGCGCAGCCTGGATGCCGGCAACCGCTATCTCATCCCCGGCCTTTGGGACATGCATGTGCATTTTGGTGGCGGGCCGGACCTGATCGCCGAGAATCAGGCGCTGCTGCCCCTCTATGTCGCCTATGGCATCACGACCGTGCGGGATTGTTCGGGAGACCTCCCCTATGACGTGCTGGCCTGGCGGCAGCAGATTGCCGAGGGCACGCTGTTCGGCCCGAACCTTCTGTCATCCGGCCCCAAGATCGAAGGCATCAAGCCTGTCTGGAAGGGCACTCTGGAAACCGGCAGCGAGGCGGAGGTGGATCAGGCCATCGCCAAACTGAAGGATTTGAAGGTCGATTTTGTCAAGATCACCGACAGCACCCTGAAGCCGGAACTGTTCCTGTATGCCGTGAAGCGGGCCCGTGCCGCCGGCTTCAACACCTCCGGCCATATTCCCATGGCCCTGACACTGGGGCAGGCGGTGGAGGCGGGGCTGAGTTCCGTTGAACATCTGGATTATGCGCTGAATGCCGGGGTGAAGGACGAATCCGCCATCGCCGCGGATTATGCCGCCGGCCGTATCGACCGGGCGGAGGCCTCGCGCCGTCTGGATCAGGGTTACGACCCGGCCTATGCCCAGCAGGGTTTCCGGCATCTTGCGGAAAGGGGCGTGTTCGTGACGCCGACCCTGAACGGGTCGCGCATCATCGCCTATCTGGACCGGGAAGATCATGCCAAGGATGATTATCTGGCCTATATCGGCCCCGGCCTGCGCAAGACCTATGAATGGCGGGTGCAGCGCGCGGCCCAGGCCACACCGGAACAGGTTAAGGCCCGCCATGAACAGTTTGAGGTGACGGCATCCGTTCTGCCCCTGCTGCAACAGGCGGGTGTGACCATCATCGGCGGCACCGATGCCGGGTTTCTGAATTCCTTCAACTATCCCGGCATCGGCCTGCATGATGAGTTGTCGCTCTATGTCCGCTATGGTCTGACCCCGGCGCAGGCGCTGGCCAGTGTCACCCGTGCGGGTCCCGCCTGGTTCGGCAAGTTGGATCGGTATGGCTCGGTCACGGTGGGCAAGGCGGCTGACCTTGTGCTGCTGAACGGCAATCCGCTGGAGGATATCGCCGCCACCCGCGCCATCCATGCCGTCATTCTGCGCGGGCAGGTGCAGGACCGGGCCACCCTGGACGGCCTGCTGTCGCAGACGCGCGCCAAGGTGGCGACGTGGGACAAGGCGGTTCAACCCGCCGGGAAATAGGCATCGCTGTCCAGGTCGGCCAGCAGGCCCAGTTCCACAGGCTCCCATCCCAGTTCGGCACGGGTTTTCTCGGCGCTGGCCGGCACGTCCATGGCGGCGAAGCCGGCCATCCAGCCGAAATGCGCGGCGGCGGCGGGGCCGTCGGTTGAAACCTGTGGCAGGTTCAGGTGGCGGGCGATGATGGCGGTGATGTCGCGGAACGGTATCCCTTCATCCGCCACCCCGTGCCAGCGGGCACCGGGCCGCGCCCTTTCCAGCGCCAGACGATAGAGCCGTGCGGCATCCAGCCGGTGAAGGGCGGGCCAGCGGTTGCTGCCATCCCCGACATGGGCCACGACCCCAGTACGCCGGGCCAGATCGATCAGGGTGGGCACGAACCCATGGTCGCCGACCCCGTGGACGCTGGGCGGCAGGCGGACGATGCCGGCATTGATCCCCTGGTCCAGCAGTGCCACCGCCGCCTGTTCCGATGCGGCGCGGGGGTGGGCATGGGCACCCGTGGTGGGTGCCACATCCTCCGTCAACACCTTGCTTTGCGGCAGGATGCCGATGCCAGAGGTGACCAGAAGGGGCCGGTCGCTGCCCGCCAGCGCCGACCCCAGCGCCGCGATGATACGCCGGTCCATCTCGCAATTGTCGCGATAGGTTGAGAAATCATGGTTGAAGGCGGTGTGGATGACACCGTCGGCATTCTCTGCTCCCCGGCAAAGGCTATCCAGGTCGGTCAGATCGCCCCGGTGGGCGGCGGCACCCTGGCGGGTCAGGGCATCGGCGGCCAGATCGCTGCGCACCAGACCGGTGACCCGGTGCCCGGCGCTGATCAGTTCTGTGACGATGGCGCTGCCGACGAAGCCGGTGGCGCCGGTGACAAAGATATGCATGGAACACCTTTATATAGGGTGGGGCCCTGTTGCAGGACCCGTGCATGCAGGATGACGCTGTCGGCCCGGACGATCCATGCTATGAAATCCATAGTTTCTTCGTGATCGTCCGGAAATGCCATGGACCCGCTGTCCGACATCCTGTCCCTGCTGAAACCCCGCAACCTCCTGTCGGCCGGGTTTGCGGCGGGTGGGGATTGGGCGGTGCAGTTCCCGAACCAGCAGGACAATATCAAGACCGGCGCCATCGTCCGGGGACGCTGTCTGCTCTGGGTGGAAGGAGAGGCGGGGCCGATCCCGCTTGAACCCGGCGATTGTTTCCTGCTGCCGGCGGGGCGGCCCTTCCGTATGGCCAGCAGCCCCGATGTCCCGCCTTTGCCGGCGCAGGAAGTGTTTTCCGACGCCCGGCGGGGCGGAGTGGCGCAGGTGGGTACCGGTGATGAGTTCTTCTGCGTCAGCAGCCGCTTCGCCCTGGAAGGGCGGCACGCAGGGCTGTTGCTGTCGCTGCTGCCGCCATTGATCCATCTGCGCGATGCCGGCGATCGTTCCGGCCTGCGCTGGGCGATGGAACGGATGATGCTGGAACTGCGGGAGGATCGGCCCGGCGTCTTCCTGATCGTGCGGCATCTGGCCCATATGATGCTGGTCCAGGCATTGCGCCTGCATCTGGACGGGCTGCGGGGGGCCGGGGTGGGGTGGCTGTTTGCGCTGTCTGACCGGCATCTGGGGGCGGCCATCGGTGCCATCCATGCCGATCCCGCCCATCCCTGGACCTTGCCGGCATTGGCCCGCCATGCCGGCATGTCACGGTCCAGCTTTGCCCAGCGTTTCAAGGAAATGGTGGGAGCCGCCCCGATGGAATATGTGGCGCGCTGGCGCATGCTGCTGGCCGGTGACCGGTTGCTGTCGGGGCGGGAGAGCGTATCCGCCATTGCGCTGTCGGTGGGGTATCAATCGGAAAGCGCCTTCAGCACCGCCTTCAAACGTGTGCTGGGCTGTCCGCCCCGAGATTACGCACGGCAAAGCGGGGGCTGAGCCAACCATTCCCTTAGCCATGCAATTTATGCTGCACTGCGATAACGTGGGGCAACGTTGTCACCCAAGCCACTGGATGTTCACATAAAGGCAGATTGTGCGGCGCGATGCGCCGGTCCGTTGCCCGGAAGAGAGCCCCATGTCCGCCCCCGTTGTCCGCCCCGGCCTTGTGCTGTTTGCGCTTGCCATGGGCGGGTTCGCCATCGGCACCACCGAATTCGCGGTGATGAGCCTTCTGCCCTTCTTCGCCCCCGACCTGGGCATTGACGAGCCGACGGCCGGCCATGTGATCAGCGCCTATGCGCTGGGTGTGGTCGTCGGCGCGCCCGTCATCGCCGTTCTGGCGGCGAAGCTGTCGCGGCGAAGCCTGCTGATCGGTCTGATGGTGGTGTTCGCGCTGGCCAATACGGCGTCGGCCCTGGCCCCCAGCTATCAGGCGATGCTGGCCTTCCGGTTCCTGTCGGGTCTGCCGCACGGGGCCTATTTCGGGGTGGCGGCGCTGGTCGCGTCGGGTCTGGTTCCCGTCAACCGGCGGGCGCAGGCCGTGGCCCGCGTCATGCTGGGCCTGACCATCGCCACCATCATCGGCGTACCCTTGGCCAATGCCATCGGGCAGGTGGTGGGCTGGCGCTGGGGGTTTGCCCTGGTCGGTGCGCTGGGCGTGACAACGGTCATCCTTCTGGCCCTTTACGCGCCGAAGGACCGGCCGGTGCCAGGGGCCAGCCCCCTGCGGGAACTGAGCGCGCTGGGCCAGCGGCAGGTCTGGCTGACGCTGGGCATCGGGGCCATCGGTTTCGGCGGCATGTTCTGCGTCTATACCTACCTTGCCTCCACCATGATGGAGGTGACGGGGGTGGCACCGGCAACGGTGCCCCTGGCGCTGGCCGTGTTCGGTGTCGGGCTGACGGTGGGCAATCTGGCCGGCGCCTGGGCTGCCGACCGCGCCCTGATGCCGTCGGTCGGCGGCATCCTGTTGTGGAGTGCGCTGTCGCTGGCCCTGTTCACCTTCGCGGTCAACGATCTCTGGTCGGTCATGGTCACCGTGTTCATGATCGGCTGCGGTGGCGGGCTGGGCACGGCCTTGCAGACCCGGTTGATGGATGTGGCGCGCGACGCCCAGACGCTGGCGGCGGCGCTCAACCACAGCGCTTTCAACTTTGCCAACGCCCTGGGTCCCTGGCTGGGCGGGCTGGCCATCGCCGGGGGGCACGGCTGGGCATCGACCGGATGGGTCGGGTCGGCACTGGCGCTGGGTGGTTTCGTGATCTGGATGCTGGCCCTGCTGGATGACCGGCAACGGGAACGGGCCCTGGTGGCACAGCAGGCCTGCGGTTGACGCTTTTCTCCACGAAGGGTTGGAACCTTTACGGCGCGGCGGCGTTCTAGAAGGGTGCAACGACCTCAAGTAGAAGGAGGAACCAATGGCTTCCGTTAAGGACACCGCCGAAGCTGGCGTGACGGATTTTGAAGCGCAACTGAAGCAACTGCGCAATGATCTGGCGGCGCTTGCCTCCACCGTCGCCGCGGCCGGGTCCGACAAGGCCGACGGCTACAAGGCCCGCGTGGGTGAGATGGCATCCAATGTGAAGGATGCGTCCGTCACCGCCATCCAGAACCTGCGCGAAGAACTGAAGGGCCTGGAAGGCAAGGTTGAAACCCATGTCCGCGACCGGCCGATGCAATCGCTGGGCGTCGCGGTCGCGGCAGGCTTTGCCATCGCGCTGCTGTGCCGGCGTTAAGCCGCGATGCTGGACCGGCTTGTCCCGCTGCTGATGCCGCTGCTTACCCGCGACATCGGCACGGCCGCCCGGCAGGTTGGGCGTGACGGCATCCTTTATGCCGTCATGGCCTTCCTGGGTCTGGTCGGTTTTGCACTGGCTCTTGCGGGTTCCGTCGTCTGGCTGAAAACCTGGATCGGCACCGGCCCCGCCCTGCTGGCGGTGGCTGGTGTCGTCCTGCTGCCCATTCCCATCATCCTGGGCCTGATGGCCCACTGGCACCGCGCGGAACAGAAGCGGCGCGAAAAGGACAAGGCGGCGGAAATGGTCAATATGGCCGTCAGCACCCTGGTGCCGTTGCTCTTGCGGGCGCCGGGCTTGTTCATGGCGGTCGCCGTCGGTCTGATCGCATTCCTCGTTTTCTGGGGCGATGAAAAGAAGCCCGACGAAAATGCTGCGGAAAAAGCCAAGGAAACCGTATAGATGCGGCCTTTACCGCGCAAATCTTGTCGCAGGTACTGAATCATGGTTGCGTAAACCGGCTCGAATGAATAAAATTTGATTCATTCGGGCTGAAGGAGGGGCGCCTTCGACCTGACAGCAGACATGGGGTGTGTCATGGTGTCGGTTCTGGGGTCGGCCAGTGGTGTGTTTGCCGTTTCCTCACGGCAATTCCAATCCAAGGCGCAGGATATCTGGCAGGGGCTGCAAAAGAATGCGGCGACCGGGTCCAGCACCACGTCCAAGGGTATCCAGGATTTCATCGACCCGGATACGCGCGCCCGCCTGGACGCGCAAAAGAAGGATACCGATACGCTGGTCAACAAGCTGGCCAGCGGTGGTGAGGATGCCAAGGAAGCAGCCGCCCGCAAGAAGGAGGAGGCCAAGCAGAAGCTGAAAATGCTGAAGCTGCAGGCCCAGCTTGCCGCCGCCAGCGGCGACAAGAAGGCCGCCGCCCGCATCGCCAAGGAAGCCGCCTCGGTGGCCAAGGAATTGGGTGAATCCGCCAAGGATTATACCGGCGGTGGTGCCGACACGAAGGCAAGTTCATCGGATGGCGCGCAAAATGGTGCGCAGGCTGCCGCTTCGGGCGAAGCCGCCACGGCCAGTGCCGAAGCGCAGAGCGTTGCCCAGCAGGCCAGCCAGACCGCCAATCAGCCCGGTTCCGACCAGACCCCCGCGCAGGCGGAACAGGCCGTCGCGGCAGAGCAGACCGCCACCCCGGGGGCCGCCGCTGTTCCCCCTGGCGTATCCCCTGGCAAGGATCAGAAGGCGGAGGAAGAGGCGTCCGGCGCCACCGCCAATGACGATCTCCAGGCCCGCCGCGATGCCATCATCCAGGCGGGTGCCGCCCGTGCCGGCGATGCGCAGTACGAGGGGGAAATCCGCAACATGATGGACCAGTTGCGGTCCATCCATCAGCAGATGAAGAACCTTGCCCGCAAGGACGGATCGGCCGGCACCAAGGCCGAGATGGAACGCGCCGAACAGGACATGGCCGAAGGTGACCGTGCCATGGCGGAGGCGTTTGCACCGTCGGGCGGGGCTGTATCGGCCTTTGCCGCATCCATCCCCCGGATCGACATCACAGCCTGATCAATCCTGAATGTCCGTCGGGATCGGCACCGACAGCCCGCGCTTGGAAATGCCCAGAGCCACATTGGTTGTGAAGCGGCGGACCGTGGCATTATCCGCCATCAACCGGCCCATCAGCGCGTCATAGGCTTCCACATCAGGGGCGGCGATGATCAGGATGAAGTCGGTGCCGCCCGTCACGTAGAAAACCTCCTGCACCTGATCCTCCGCCGCCAGCCATCGGCGCAGGCTGGCCAGCATTTCCGGCCGTTCACGCTCGATCTCCAGGCCCGTGATGAAAAAGGTGGGCTTCCCCACCTTTGCGGGATCGACCACGGCGACGGTGGCGGTGATCACCCCCTCAGCCTTCAGCCGTTTCAGCCGGCGCGACACGGCGGACGCCGACAGCCCGACTTTCTCGGCCAGCATATCTGCTGTCTGGTCGGCATCCTTCTGCACCAGGGCCAGCAATTTTCGGTCGAACGGGTCAAGATCGGCTATGCGCATGATGATGGCAGGATGACAGCATCAAATGCAGGAGAAAAGCGCCAAACAGCTCAACTTTGCCGGAATGATGCGCAACCGCGCCGTAAAATCCCCTGCATGCGATATCCAGAACCCGGCGGCGTTAAGGCCGCCCTTGATCGGATCGATCCGGCGTTTCGCGGCTCCCCGATCAGACAATCCGCTGTGCTTGACCGGCTGTTCGGTGCCGAACTGTGGTTCAAGGATGAAACCGCCAATCCCATCCGCAGCTTCAAGGCACGCGGCGCCTGCAACTTCATGGCTGCCCTGGGCGATGATGACAGGCCGCTGGTGTGCGGGTCGGCGGGCAATTTCGGCCAGGGGCTGGCCTGGGCCGCCCGTCGCCATGGTCGCCGCCTGACGGTGTTCGCCGCTGAAAATGCCGTGCGGAAAAAGCTCCAGGCCATGCGTGACCTGGGCGCCGATGTCCGCCTGCACGGTGCCGATTTTGATGCAGCGAAACAGGAGGCAATCTGTTTCGCCGACCGGGAGGGCCACCGGCTGGTTGTCGACGGTGATGAGGTGCTGATCGCCGAGGGGGCAGGCACCATCGCGCTGGAGGCGATGGAGACTGTGCCTGACATCGACATGGTGCTGGCCCCGCTTGGCAACGGGGCGCTGGCGTCGGGTATCGGCACCTGGGTGAAGCAGGCGGCCCCCGGTGCCCGCATGCTGGCCGTTGCGGCGGCCGGGGCGCCGGTGATGGCCCATGCCGTGCGGGGCCTGCCCGTGACGGGGCGGGAGACGGCGGACACCATCGCCGACGGAATCGCGGTCCGCGTAGCGGTACCCTATGCCGTAGACAGTCTGCGCCGCGTTCTGGACGGGACGATCCTGGTGCCCGATGCGGCCATCCTGCGCGCCATGGATCTGTTGCGCAGCCATCTGCATCTGGTGGTGGAACCGGCAGGTGCCGCCGGTCTGGCGGCCCTGCTGTCCGATCCCGCCGCGTGGGGCGGGCGCCGTATCCTGATCCCGCTCTGCGGTGGCAATGTCGATGCCGGCTGAAATGATGATGCGCGCGAAACAGGATCGACCAGGATGACCTGAAAACTGCCGATCAGCCCGCTTTTCGGTTCAGTTCTGTCGTAGGGCGATGGCGCATGCCGGGCATGGTGTCAACGCGGCGGCCATCACCATGCCCCCTCTGCTATTCAGAATGCCGCTGGGAAATGCCGGATGGGCTGGGTGATGGGCGACAGGCCGCTGTTGATCAAGGAATTGCTGCTCCTGCTGGTTCTGGCCACGCTGTGGGGATCGTCCTACACTTTCATCAAGATCGGGGTGGAGACTATACCGCCGGTGACGCTGATCGCCGTGCGCACCATGATCGCCGGGTCCATCCTGCTGGCCGTGATGCGCTGGCGTGGTATCGGCATGCCGCGCGATCCCAAGGTCTGGCGCCAGTTCATGTTTCAGGCCGTGATGAACTCGGCCGTGCCCTTCACCCTGGTGGCCTGGGGGGAACAGTCCATCGATGCGGGGTTGACCGCGATCCTGAATTCCACGACGCCGATCTTCACCTTCCTGCTGACGGCGTTGATCACCCGGCATGAGCCGGTGACCTGGCGCAAGCTGTGCGGCGTGGTGGCGGGCATGGTCGGCATCTGCCTGATCATCGGGGTGGAAGCGCTGGACGGGCTGGGCACGCAGTTGCTGGCCCAACTGGCCATCGTGGCGGCCACCATCTCTTATGCCGGGGCTGCCATCTATGGGAAGAATTTCAAGGGCTTGCACCCGATGCAGCCGGCGGCGGGGTCCATGCTGTGCGGGGCGGTGCTGCTTCTGCCCGTCAGTCTTGTGGTGGACCGGCCCTGGACCCTGACGCCATCCATGCCGTCGATCGGTGCTCTGCTCTGCCTGTCGGTCTTTTCCACCGCCATCGCCTTCACCATCTATTTCCGGTTGATGCAGACACTGGGTTCCATCGGCACCACGGCGCAGGCCTATCTGCGCGTGCCCATCGGTGTGGGGCTGGGGTTGCTGTTCCTGGGAGAGAGCCTGTCGCCCACGGCCTGGGTTGGTCTGGTCTGTGTCATCGTGGCCGTGGTGGCGATGACGCTGCCGGGGACGGGTCGTCTGAACCCCCGGAACTGAACGGAACCTTGCACGCATAAGGCCCTTCGTCGTACCACTTTTTTTGAATGCAGGGGGTTGATGAAGAGCAATTGGGGCCGCGTTTGAAACCGACCGGCTGTCGTGCTTACCGCCCCACGAAGTCCGGCTTTGTCCGGGCTGCGAAGGCGTTGAAGGCGCGGCGAAAATCCTCGGTCTGCATGCAGATGGCCTGGGCCTGCGCTTCCGCCTCGATGGCCTGATCCACCGACATGGACCATTCCTGGTTCAGCATGGTCTTGGTCATCATATGGGCGAAACGCGGGCCGGCCATCAGTTGCCGTGCATGTTCCTCGGCCCGTGCCGGCAGCGTTTCGGCTTCCACCAGTTCATTCCAGAAGCCCCAGTCGCGTCCCTCCTGCGCCGTCATCGAGCGGCCGGAATAGAGCAGTTCCGCCGCCCGCCCCTGGCCGATGAGACGGGGCAGGATGGCGCAGGCCCCCATGTCGCATCCGGCCAGCCCGACCCGCGTGAACAGGAAGGCGCACTTCGCCGCCGGCGTGGCGAAGCGCAGGTCGGATGCCATGGCGATGATGGCCCCGGCCCCGACGCAGATGCCGTCCACGGCGGCGATCACGGGCTGCGGGCAGGCACGAATGGCCTTCACCAGATCGCCTGTCATGCGGGTGAAGGTCAGCAGCCCCTTCATGTCCATCTTCGTCAACGGCTCGATGATCTCGAACACGTCGCCGCCGGAGCAGAAATTGCCCCCGGCCCCGCTGATGATGACGGCCTGCACCTCGTCTGGTCGATAGACCAGCCCCCGGAAGAAATCCCGCAGTTCGGCATAGCTCTCAAAGGTCAGCGGGTTTTTGCGGTCCGGCCGGTTCAGCGTGACGAAGGCCAGATTGTCCTTGATCTCCAGCCTGAAATGCGTGGCGGTTTGCATGTTGTCCTCCCGGAATTGACAGGGTCAGCAGGGCACGACGGCCGTGCCCTCAATCTCCACCAGCGCCTCACGCTCCACCAGCCCAGCCACCTGCACCAGGGTCATGGCGGGGAAGTTGCGCCCCATCACGTCGCGATAGACCGGCCCCAGATCCTTCAGGCAGGCGCGGTAGGCGTCGATGTCGGTGACATACCAGTTCAGGCGCACGATATGTTCCGGTCCGCCCCCGGCCTCCCGCACCACGGCCACGACATTGGCCAAGGCCTGACGTATCTGGCCCAGGAAGTCATGCGTTTCGAACACGCAATCACCGTTCCAGCCGATCTGCCCGCCCGTCACGACAAGATCGCCGCGCGCCCGGATGCCGTTAGCATAGCCCTTGGGCTTGACCCAGCCGGGGGGCTGGAGAATGGAGAAATCACCGTTCATGGTCACACCTTGTTCGCATTCTGATAACGCGCCAGCACCTGACGGGCGATGATCACCTTCTGCACCTCCGATGCGCCCTCATAGATGCGCAGCGCCCGGATTTCGCGGTACAGTTCCTCGACCTTCACGCCCTTTTTCACGCCCAGGCCGCCGAACATCTGCACGGCCTTGTCGATGACGCGCTGCGCGCCGTCGGTGGCCTGCCATTTGCCCATCGCCGCCTCATAGGTGATGCGATCCACACCTGACAGGTCGGGCCGGTCCTTGGCCCAGGCGGCGCGGTAGACCAGCAGGGCGCCGCTGTCGATATCCAGCGCCATTTCCGCCAGATGTGCCTGGGTCAATTGCAGGTCGGCCAGTGTGGCGCCGAACATGCGGCGGCCAAGGGCATGGCGCGCCGCCTCATCCATGGCACGGCGGGCGAAACCCAGGGCCGCCGCGCCCACGCTGGGCCGGAACACGTCCAGCGTGGCCATGGCGATCTTGAACCCCTCACCCTCACGGCCCAGCCGGTTGGCCTCCGGCATGAAACAATCCGTGAAACGCAGCGTGGCCAGCGGGTGCGGGGCAATTACGTCGATCCGTTCCGCAATCTCCAGCCCCGCCGCATCCGCCGGCACGACAAAGGCGGAAATCCCCCTGGTTCCGGCGCCGGTGCGGGCGAAGACCACATACTGGCCGGCAATGCCGCCATTGCTGATCCAGGTCTTTTCCCCGGTCAGGACATAGCCGCCGGGGGCAGGGTCGGCACGGGTTTCCATGGCAGCCACGTCGGACCCGGCACCGGTCTCCGACAGGGCGAAGGCGGCAATCTTCTCGCCTGCCCGGATGGTGGGCAGGAAAGCGCGTTTCTGTTCGTCCGTACCGAACAGGGCGATGCTGCCCGTGCCCAGCCCCTGCATGGCGAAGGCAAAATCGGCCAGCCCCTCGTGCCGGCCCAGCGTTTCGCGCACCAGGCAGAGGGAGCGCACGTCAAAACGCCCGTCCAGTCGGACGGCGATATCCAGCCAGCCATCGCGACCCAGGGCCGCCACCAGGGCGCGGCAGCTTCCATCTACGTCATGGTGATCGATCAGGCCGGGCAGATGGGCCGCCGCCCATTCATCCAGGCGTGCGGCCAGGGCCGCATGACGCGGCTCGAAAAAGGGCAGGCGCAGGAAAGCCGTGTCCGTCATGGGCTTGTTTCCCCTGGCTGTGTGGTGATGTGGCGCCGGGCGGATGCCTTGGCCTTGCCCAGCAACGCCATCAACTGGGCCGCGTCGGCATCGCTCAGGTCGGCGAAGGCGGCGGCCACCCATTGTTCATGCCGGGCGGCCATGGTTTCGAACGTCCGGCAGCCGGCCGGGGTCAGGGTGACATACTGTGTCCGCTTGTCGCCCGGCGGGCGGGTGCGTTCCACCAGCCCCTCTTCCTGCAGCCGTTCGGCAAGCCCGGTGACATTGCCATTCGACACCATCAGTCGACGCGACAATTCCCCCATGGTCAGTGGCGTGCCGGCCTTGTGCAGGGCGGCCAGCAGGTCGAACCGGGGCAGGGTGGTGTCGAAGGCCAGCCGCAGCCCGTTGCGGATTTCCGTCTCCATCAGGTTGGTCAACGTCAGCAGACGCAGCCACAGCCGCAGGTCGCGATGCGCATCGGTGGGGGTTGCCGTTTCATGGTCGAAGAATGTTGTGTCGCTCATGTCACCTCCCCGCCGGAAATGCCGATGGACTGTCCCGTGACGGCGCCGGAACCGGGGCTGCACAGCCACAGCACGGCGGCGGCCACCTCCTGCGCCTGCACCGGGCGGCCCTGTGGGTTACCGGTCAGGATGCCGGCCAGCGCATCCTCCCGCGACAGGCCGGTCTTGGCCTGGATATTGTCCAGCGAGCTTTCCAGCAGGTCGGTGGCGACATAGCCGGGGCAGACGGCGTTGACGGTCACGCCCGTGCGCGCCAGTTCCACCGCCATGGCCCGTGTCAGCCCGATCAGGGCGTGCTTGGACGCACAGTAATGGGCGGCATAGGCATAGCCCTTCTGCCCCGCCGTGCTGGCGATATTGACGATGCGCCCATATCCGCGTTCCACCATGCCGGGCAGCAGCACCTGCCCGGCATGAAATGCGCCCATCAGGTTCTGATCCAGCGACCGCCGCATATCCTCCGTCGTCAGGCGCTTCACGGGCTTGCTGTCCACCCCGCCGGCATTGTTGATCAGGATGTCGGCCGGTCCCGCCTGCGCCAGTACATTTGCCAGCGCCGCCGCGTCCGTGACGTCGGCCGCACCCCAGCGTGCGGCGGCACCGATGGACGCGGCTGCCTGCTCAAGCCGGCCCACGTCGCGCCCCACCAGAAACACCGACGCCCCGGCGCCCGCCAGGACCTGTGCCACGGCCAGACCGATGCCGCGCCCGCCGCCGGTCACCACCGCCTTTTGTCCGTCCAGCATGATGGTGTCCTTTCAGATCGCGATGGCCATATCGGCGGCATTCTGCCGGCTGCGCAGATATTGTGCGCGGCCCGATAGATATTGCTTCGGCCAGGGCTGGGCATCATGGCCCAACGCCGCCGCTGCATGCAGGGTGAAGTAGGGGTCGGACAGATGCGGTCGGGCCAGCGCCACCAGATCGGCGCGGCCCGCCGCCAGGATGGAATTCACATGGTCATGGTCCAGGACATTGCCCACGGCCATGGTGGCGATTCCCGCCTCGTTGCGGATACGGTCGCTGAACGGTGTCTGGAACATCCGGCCATAAACGGGTTTGCCCTCGATTGAGGTCTGGCCCGCCGACACGTCGATCAGGTCGGCGCCGGCATCGCGGAAGGCCCGCGCCACGATCACGGCATCGTCGGGCGTCAGCCCGTTCGGGTGCCAGTCGGTGGCGGACAGGCGCACCGACATCGGCCTGTCGGCCGGCCACACGGCGCGCATGGCCGCGAACACTTCCAACGGGAACCGCAGCCGGTTTTCCAGCGGCCCGCCATATTTATCCTCCCGCCGGTTGGTCAGGGGGGAGATGAAGGCGGACAGCAGATAGCCGTGGGCCGCGTGCAGTTCCAGCATGTCGAACCCCGCCGCCACCGCCCGCCTTGTGGCGTTGACAAAATCGTCGCGCACCCGGTTCATGTCGGCGCGGGTCATGGCGCGCGGCATGGAATTGTCCCGGCTCCACGCGAGGGGGGAAGGCGCCAGCAGGTCCCAATTGCCGCTGTCCAGCGGCGCGTCCATGCCCTCCCAGCCCAACTTGGTCGATCCTTTCGGCCCCGCATGGCCCAATTGCAGACAGATCTTTGCCTCCGACTGGGCATGCACAAAATCGGTGATGCGTTTCCACGCCGTGACATGGGTGTCGTCATAAAGGCCCGTGCAGCCCGGCGTGATCCGGGCATCGGCGGAAACGCAGGTCATTTCCGTGAAGACCAGCCCGGCCCCGCCCATGGCGCGGCTGCCATAATGGACCAGATGGAAATCGCCCGGAACGCCGTCCGTGGCGCTGTACATGGCCATCGGACTGACCACGACCCGGTTGGCCAGCGTGAGGCCGCGCATGCGGAACGGTGTGAACATGGGTGGCGTGGGGCGGGCGGTGCCGCCGGTATCGCCCGCGAACCAGCGTTCATACCCTTCCAGCCAGGACCGGTCGCGCAGGCGCAGATTTTCATGCCCGATACGCTGGCTGCGGGTCAGCAGGGAATAGGCGAACTGTTCGGGTTCCAGATGGGCGTAACGGTCCACATTCTCAAACCATTCCGTGCTGTTGCGGGCGGCCGACTGGATCTTCAGCACCTCCACCCGCCGCTCCGCCTCATACTCCGCCAGCGCCGTTTTCAGGTCGCCGGGCCGGGCATTGATCTTGGCCGCCAGCGCGATGGCATCCTCCAGCGCCAGCTTGGTGCCCGACCCGATGGAGAAATGGGCCGTATGGGCCGCGTCGCCCATCAGCACGACATTGTCCATGACCCAGGTGTCGCAGGTGACACGGGGGAAATTCAGCCAGTCAGACCCGCGCAGGTGCCGGCTGTTGGCCAGCAGCGGATTGCCATCCAGATAGCGGCCGAACAGCCTTTCCCCGAAGGCGATGGTCGCGTCCGTGCCGGCCCCGTCCAGCCCCGCGCGGCGCCAGTTCTCCTCCGTCGTCTCGATGATGAAGGTGGAGGTGTCATTATCGAAACGGTAGGCATGGGCCTGAAACCAGCCCCATTCCGTCTGCTCGAAAATGAAGGTGAAGGCGTCGAAGCGTTTTTTCGTGCCCAGCCAGACGAACTTGTTCCGCCGCCGGTCGATGGATGGCTGGAAATGCCCAGCGAACTGGGTGCGGATTTTCGAATTCAGGCCATCGGCGGCGATGATCAGATCGCAATCGGCAAAGCGCGACAGGTCGGGCTCCACCTCCGTCTCGAACGCCAGGTTCACGCCTAGATCCTTGGCGCGCCTTTGCAGGATGTTCAGCAGGTGCCGGCGGCCGATGCCGCAGAAACCATGGCCGGAGGAAGTGAGGACACGGCCCTTGAAATGCACATCGATATCGTCCCAATGGGCAAAACTGTCGATGATGGCCTGCTGGCTCTCGGCGTCGCCGCCCTTCAGGTTGCGCAGCGTCTCCTCGGAAAAAACCACACCCCAGCCGAACGTGTCATAGGGGCGGTTGCGCTCATAGACCGTGATCTCGTGGGCGGGGTCCGCCTTCTTCATCAGGATGGCGAAATAGAGGCCGGCCGGGCCGCCGCCGATGCAGGCAATCTTCATGGGGAATGCGCCTTTCCTGTCTGACCGATGGCTTGACGTCAGATATTTTAAATATAAAATATTCCCTTGAAATCCGGCTGTCAACGGGGGTAACCGTTCTTTAAAATGCGTCCATGACGGGACGTTGTTCCATGATGGTCTTCAGGCAAATGCGGGTGGAGAAGGATCGAACGCCGGGCAGCCGACCCAGTTGCGTGCGTAAAAGCGCGTCCAGGGCCTGCACGTCGCGGGCGACCACACGCAGCAGATAATCGAACTCCCCCGCCGTGGTGTGGCAGTCCAGAACGGCCGGTACCCCCACCACCGCCTGTTCAAAATCGTCGTGCCGCCCCAGGTCGATGGTGACGCTGACAAAGGCGGTAATGGAAAAACCCAGCTTTTCCCGGTCCAGCCGTGCGCCATAGCCCTTGACCAGCCCCGCCTTCTCCAACCCCTGCAGGCGGTTCCAGCAGGCGGTTTTTGACATGCCTGCCTCCTCCGCGATCTCCGCGAAGGAGGCGCGGCCGTCCCGTTCCACAAGCGACAGCAGGCGGCGGTCTGTCCGGTCCATGAATGCGTTCCTGATATGGTGATTTATCCGGAATATTGTTCGGAAATTTTTGGATCACGCAAGCCTCTTTCCGACAATGTTCGCCGCCAGCCTTGTTATGATCGGAACCATCAGAAGGGAGCGACCATGACCATCACCCGCGCCATGCTGGAGACCCTGGACAGGGACGATCCGCTGGCCCCGTTCCGCGATGAATTCGACCTGCCGCCGGACGTGCTGTATCTGGACGGCAACTCGCTGGGCGTTCTGCCCAAGGCGGCCAAGGCCCGCATGACCCGTGCCGTCGAACAGGAATGGGGGCGTGGCCTGATCCGGTCCTGGAACGATGCCGGCTGGATCGATCTGCCGTCCCGCGTCGGCGGCGCCATCGCCGGTCTGATCGGGGCCGCCCCGGATGAGGTGATCGTGGCCGACAGCACGTCGGTCAACATTTTCAAGCTGGCCGCCGCCGCCCTGCGTTTACAGCCGGGCCGGCGGATCATCCTGTCGGAACCGGGCAATTTCCCCACCGACCTCTATATGCTGCAGGGCCTGGCGGAATTTCTGGGCGGCGCGGTGGAGGTGCGGACGGCGGCACCGGCGGACATTCCGGCCGCGCTGACGGACGATGTGGCGCTGCTGCTTTTGACCCAGGTCCATTATAAGACGGGCCGGATGCACGACATGGCGGACCTGACGGCCCGCGCCCATGCCGTCGGCGCGCTCACCCTCTGGGACCTGTCGCACAGCGCCGGTGCCCTGGATGTGGACCTGAACGCGGCCGGGGCGGATTTTGCGGTCGGCTGCGGCTACAAATACCTGAATGGCGGTCCCGGTGCGCCGGCCTTTCTGTTCGTGGCGCGCCGCCATCAGGGGGCGGCGACGCAGCCCCTGTCCGGCTGGATGGGTCACGCGGCCCCGTTCGATTTCGATGATCGCTACCGCCCCGCCGATGGCATACGCCGTCACCTGTGTGGCACCCCGCCCGTTCTGGCCCTGTCGGTGCTTGAGGAAGGGGTGGCGATCATGGCGCGGGCCGATATGGGCCGCATCCGGGAGAAATCGTGCCGCCTGGGCGACCTGTTCATCGCCCTGGTGGAACAGATGTGCGGCGACAGCTTCGGTTTTATCAGCCCGCGCGAGGCCGACCGTCGCGGCAGCCATGTCAGCCTGTCGCACTCCGACGGTTACGCCATCATGCAGGCGCTGATCGCGCGCGGCGTCATCGGTGATTTCCGCGCGCCCGACGCGCTGCGCTTCGGCTTCACCCCGCTTTACCTGCGCCATGTCGACCTGTGGGACGCAGTGGCGCATCTGGCGGACATCATGCGGACCGGCGAATACCGCCAGGACCGTTTCCAGACCAAGGCAGCCGTGACATGAGCGAGCAAGGCAGGGGATGCCCGATGGGCATGACGGCGGGCGGCGACACATTCCATGCCAGCCCCGACATTTCTTACGCCCGTTATCTGGGCCTGGAAACGCTGCTGGCATCACAGCACCCGTTGTCGCCGGAACATGATGAACTGCTGTTCATCATCATCCATCAGGCCAGCGAGCTTTGGATGATGCTGTGCATCCACGAACTGAAGGCGGCCCGCGATCAGATCCGCAAGGATGAGCTTGGTCCCGCCTTCAAGATGATCTCGCGCGTGGCGCAGGTGCAGCGACAGCTGATCCAGAGCTGGGACGTGCTGACCACCATGACCCCGGCCGACTATTCCCGCATCCGGTCGCATCTGGGCCAATCCAGCGGCTTCCAGTCCTGGCAGTACCGGCTGCTGGAATTCATGCTGGGCAACAAGAACGCGGCCATGATCCAGGTCCACCGCGCCGACCCGCCGGCCTTTGCGGCGCTGTCCACGGCGCTGGCGGAACCCTCGCTTTATGATGAAAGCCTGCGCCTGCTGGCCCGGCGCGGCTTCACGCTGCCGCCCGAATGCCTGGACCGCGATTTCAGCCAACCCTACCGCCCGCATCCGGCGGTGGAGGCGGCTTGGTGCGCCGTCTACCGCGACACGGCCCGCTGGTGGGACCTGTACGAACTGGCGGAAAAGCTGGTGGATCTGGAAGGACGGTTCCAGCAATGGCGCTTCAACCACATGAAGACGGTTGAACGCATCATTGGCTACCGCACCGGCACCGGCGGGACCAGCGGCGTCAAATATCTGGTGAAGGCGCTGGACACCAGCTTCTTCCCCGAACTGCTCAGCCTGAGGACCGCGCTGTGAGCCGGGTGTACGACATCACCCAGCCCCTGCGCACCGGCATTCCCGTCTGGCCGGGTGATACCGATTATGTCGAGGACCGGGTCTGGGCCATCGGACCGGACTGTCCCGTGAATGTCAGCCGCCTGACCCTTTCCACCCATACCGGCACCCACGCCGATGCACCGCTTCATTACGATGAAGCCGGCGTGCCCATCGGTGCCGTGGATCTGGATATCTATCTGGGGCCGGCACTGGTGCTGCATATGCCGCCCGGCCTGGACCGGGTGGCGGTGGCGCATCTGGCGGGCCGGGTGTCGGCCGACACGCGCCGCCTGCTGCTGCGCACCTATGCAAGTTTTCCGCATGACGCGTGGGACAGCGCCTTCACCGCCATGGACGCCGATGCCATCGACTGGCTGGCCGGGCAGGGGGTGCGCCTGATCGGGGTGGATGCCCCGTCGCTGGATCCGCAGACATCCAAGACCATGGATGCCCATATGGCGGTGCGCGGCCACGGCATGGCCATCCTGGAAGGGCTGGTGCTGGACGCCGTGCCTGAAGGGATTTTCGAACTGATCGCCCTGCCGCTGCGGCTGGCAACGGCCGATGCCGCGCCCGTCCGGGCCGTCCTGAGGGTGATCGACAAGACATAATCAAATCCGGCAACTTGGGGGTCGCATGTCAGTCACGCTTCTGCCTTCCGCCCATCTGGACAGCTTCACCCGCGACAACCTGCCACCCGCCGACCAATGGCCCGACCTGCGGTTCGACCTGCCAGAACTTCGGTATCCGAACAAAATTAACTGCGCCGTCGAACTGCTGGACAAGGCGCTGGCGGAAGGGCATGGCGCCCGCCCCGCCATCCTCTGCGGCGATCTTGTCTGGACCTATGCCGATCTGGCGGACCGCGTGAACCGCATCGCCAATGTGCTGGTGCGGGACATGGGGGCGGTGCCGGGCAATCGTGTGCTGCTGCGCGCACCCAACAACCCGATGATGCTGGCGGCGTGGCTGGCCGTGATCAAGGCGGGGCTGGTGGCCGTGTCCACCATGCCGCTGCTGCGCGCCTTCGAACTGCGTCAGATCGTGGACAAGGCCGCCATCACGCTGGCCCTGTGCGACGCGTGTCTGCGTGACGAATTGCTGGCGGTGCAGGCGGAACGGCCCAGCCTGCGCCGCATCGTCTGTTTCGGTGCCGCTGACACGGAACTGGAAACGCTGTCGGCCGGCATGCCCGACCAGTTCGATGCGGTGGAGACTAGCCAGGATGATGTCTGCCTGCTGGCCTTTACGTCGGGCACCACGGGTCAGCCCAAGGCCTGCATGCATTTCCACCGGGACGTGATGGCCATGTGCGACGGGTTCGCGCGCCACATCCTGGCACCACGGCCCGACGATATCCTGATCGGCACACCGCCCATCGCCTTCACCTTCGGCCTTGGGGCCGTACTGGCTTTCCCGCTCCGGTTCCGCGCCGCGACGGCCCTGCTGGATCAGGCGACGCCGTCGGCTCTGGTCGCCGATATCCAGCGCCACCGCGCCACCATGGTTTTCACCTCTCCCACCGGTTATCGCGCCATGCTGACGCAACTGGCCGATTATGATGTTTCTTCGCTGCGTATGGCGGTGTCGGCGGGGGAGGTGCTGCCATTGCCCACCACCGACGCCTGGTTCGATGCCACGGGTCTGCGCATCGTGGACGGGATCGGGGCCACGGAGATGATGCATATTTTCATCTCGGCGGCAGGTTCCGATATCCGCCCCGGTGCCACGGGGCGCGCCGTGCCGGGCTATGTCGCGACGTTGCTGGATGGGCAGGGGCGCGAAATCCAGGGACCGGGCACGGGGCGGCTGGCCGTGCGCGGCCCCACCGGCTGCCGCTATCTGGCAGACGACAGGCAGCGCAACTATGTGATCGATGGCTGGAACCTCACGGGCGACACCTATCGCCGGGACGAGGACGGGTATTTCTGGTTCGTGGCGCGGGCCGACGACATGATCATCTCGTCCGGCTATAATATCGCGGCGCCGGAGGTGGAACAGGCCCTGCTGGCCCATCCCGCCGTGGCCGAATGCGCCGTCATCGGCGTTCCCGATCCGGAACGGGGCAACATGGTGAAGGCGTTCGTGGTCACTGTCCCCGGCCGGCCACAGGATGCGGCGCTGGTCCGGGAGCTGCAGGATTTCGTGAAATCCCGCATCGCGCCCTATAAATATCCCCGTGCCGTCACGTTCCTGGACCGTCTGCCCAAGACGCAGACGGGCAAGATCCAACGCTTCCGCCTGCGTGAACCGCCCCTCGCCACCCCCTGAAACCGGACGCACGGCACAGCTTCCGTACTGGTGGGAAAGCCCGGTCCCGCCCGGCGGCGCTACCATGCCGGATCGCTGTGACAGCTTCGGGGATTCGATCATGTTGACATTATGGGGCCGGGCCAATTCATCCAACGTCCAGAAAATCATCTGGGCCTGTGCCGAAATCGGCCAGTCCTTCGACCGTATCGATCTGGGCGGGCCGTTCGGCGGCCTGGACGATCCGGCCTATCGGGCCATGAACCCCAATGGCCGCATCCCGACCATCAAGGACGGGGATGTGATCCTGTGGGAATCCAACGCCATCCTGCGCTATCTGGCGGCCCGCCACCCGCAGGCGGGTCTGCTGCCCGCCACGCCGGCGGCGCGCGCTGTAGTGGATCAGTGGCTGGACTGGCAAATGGTGTCGCTGGGGATCGGCCTGCGCGACGTGATGCAGACCCGGTCGCAGGCCGGCAGCCCGGCGGCACAGGCGGCGGAAACGCAGGTCGCCGGGCAGTTCACCCTGCTGGATGCGCGGCTGGCCGCTTCGGCCCATGTCGCCGGCGATGATTTCACCATCGCGGATATCGCGGCGGGGATCAGCGCGCATCGCTGGCTGGCCCTGCCCATCGCCCGGCCGGAGCTTCCGGCCCTGTCCCGCTGGTATGCCGGGCTGCGCGCCCGGCCGGCCTTTGCCGCCGTGGCGGCCCTGCCCACGCGCTGACCTTGTTATACCAAATTGCGATGAGTGGAACTTATCGCAATCTGGTCCGGCGGCGACTGCCGCCGCGCCGCTCGCGCGGCGTAAGGTTCTGATCACCGCAAAACAGTGTTAGTGGCCTTCCCCGGTGTGCCGGGGAAGGCCGATTGCGCCGTCAATGCAGGGCCATCATCTCCGCATCCGACGTCTGGCGGCGGAATTCGCTGGGTGGCACGCCGATATGCTGGGTGAAAAAGCGGGTGAAGTTGCTGTGGCCGGCAAAGCCCAGCTCATCCGCCAGCTCCGCCAGCGACAAATCCGTCGTGCTCAGCAGCCGGGTGGCCGTCGTCACCCGAATATAATCGGCATATTGCTGGGGCGAGGTGCCGACGCAGCGGCGGAACTGTTCGAAGAAGCGGGAACGCGACAGGCCGACCTGCCGGGCCAGTTCCTCCATTTGCAGGCTGCGCAGGGAATTGGCCTGCATATAGGCCAGCGCCTTGCGGATGCGGAAATCGATCATCTGCCGGCGCGGCATCAGCGAGCGTTCCGCCGCATCCCCCGCATATTGCGCCACGATGGCATCGACCAGATCCAGCAGCAGCCTTTCGCACTGTTCCTGCGAGGCACGGTTCTGCGCCGTGATGGCCGTGGCAAGGCGAGAGGCCTGGATCTGCACCTCCTCCGTCAATGTCACCTGCGCATCGGCGAAAAGTTCGGTCACGCGCGCCGCCGTGTGGGGCAGGGCATCGCCCAGCCAGTCCGGCTCGATGAACAGCGACAGGATCAGGCAGGGCGGCCCCGCCAGCTTCCCATGCGGCAGCCAGGAATTGAACAGCAGCATGGAGGTGTCATCCAGCGCCAGTTCCTTGCCATCCACCAGGAAATGCGCATCCGCACCGCCCAGCTTCAGCAGGATGTTGATCTGCCGGTGCGCATGTTCGACCAGCGCCCGGTCGTTCAGATTGACGGTCGCCCTGCCGAAACGCCCGGACAGGATCCACACGGCCTTGCCTGGTTCCATCGCGCCCAAAGGTCACCTCCCGTTATTGCCAGCCGCTTCGGCGCGGACGTTCTTGTCCATTCAGACATAAACCCTCCCGCGCGTGAAGGCGAGGGCCGCCGGATCGAAAACCGGACTTTCAGGCAAAGGCGCGGACCCCGGCATAAGTAGATTGTCCAGGTCACGTGGCACATTCCCGGTGTCAGTTCACCGCAATCAGAAGCGCAAAACCAATGGAATTGCGCCGACAGCATCGGGAGGGATAGAAATGAGCATGCAGGATAACAAAGAACGTTCGGGCGGCATGAAGAAATCATTCAAGGGAAGGCATGGCTTGATTTGCCGGGTCTCCCGGATTGCCCTGTTTGCCCTGGTTTCCGGCGCCGCCGCCCCGGCCTGGGCCGATCCGCAGGACGAGGGGGAGAAGCAGGCCGCCGCCCTGGATGAGATCGTGGTGACCGGCACCCGCGTCGCCCGTCAGGGCTATGACGCGCCGACGCCGACAACGGTGATCGATCAGGCCCGCCTGCTGGAAGCTGCCCCCGCCAACATCGCCGATTTCGTCAACCAGTTGCCGGCCCTGGTCGGCTCCAACACCCCGCGCCGTGGCACCTCAGGTGCCGGGGCGGAGGCGGGATCGAACTTCTTCGACATGCGGGCACTGGGTCCCAACCGCACCCTGGTCCTGCTGGATGGTCACCGGGTGGTGCCGACCAGCGATATCGGCGCTGTCGACGCCAATCTGTTGCCGCAGGCGCTGGTGCAGCGGGTGGATGTGATCACGGGCGGTGCCTCGGCGGCCTGGGGCTCCGACGCCGTGGCCGGCGTCGTCAACTATGTGCTGGACCGCACCTTCACGGGTGTGAAGACCGGCGCGCAATATGGCATCTCCAACGAAGGTGACGCCAAATCCTTCAAGGGAGAGCTTTCCGTCGGCTCCCCCTTCGCGGAAGGGCGCGGCCATGTCATCGTCAGCGGTGAATACCATTCCGAAGGCGGGGCCGGCTTCCCCGACAGCCGCGATTGGTTCACCAGCCGCAAGACCGTGCTGAACCCCGCCTGGACACCCACCAACGGCCAGCCGCGCCGGCTGGTGGCCGACCATGTGGGCAAGTCGAACCAGACCACGGGCGGCCTGATCACCGGCCCACGCACGGTTATGGTGAACGGCGTCAGCACGGCCAACCCGCTTTACAACAAGCAGTTCGGTCCCAATGTGGAACTGCTGCCCTTCAATCCCGGTCTGGTGACGGGTATCCAGGCCATCGGCGGTGACAGCCAGGATGTCGGCGGGCGCATCCGTCTGGCCCTGCCGCTGCGCTACGGCACTGCTTATGGCCGCGTCTCCTATGAACTGATGCCTGATATCACGGTGTTTGGGGAGGCGGGTTACGGCAAGGCGCGCAACGACGTGGTGGGCCGCGCGTTCGAGATCACCAATCAGGTGATCCGTGCCGACAATGCCTATCTGCCTGCCGCCGTGAAGCAGCAGATGGCGCAGTTGGGCCTGTCCACCATCAATGTCGGCCGCATGTTCCTGGACATGGGCGGCGTCAGCGGCCGGTCGAAGCGGGCGCAGCAGCGTTACGTGGCCGGCGCGGAAGGCGTGTTCGGCAATGGCTGGAGCTGGGACAGCTATTTCCAGCATGGCCG
The DNA here is from genome assembly GCF_017996735.1 of Niveispirillum sp. Lineage (GTDB taxonomy): Bacteria > Pseudomonadota > Alphaproteobacteria > Azospirillales > Azospirillaceae > Niveispirillum. The sequence continues at coordinate 13,101 of NZ_JAGOGJ010000045.1, read as the reverse complement.
CACCCATTTCTCCTTCGGCGGGTTCGACAACAACCCCATCCTGGCCAATTTCGACCGGGCCGTGGATGCCGTGGTGGGACCGGACGGGCGCATCGTCTGCCGTTCCACCCTGACCGACCGCAATAATTTCTGCGCGCCGTTCAATATTTTCGGCGAAGGCAACATGTCCCAGGCAGCGCTGGATTATGTGAATGGTAACGCCGTGCAGAATGTCCGCTTCGGTCAGGATGTCGGCGCCTTCACGCTGCGGGGCGAGCCGTTCGCCATCTGGGCCGGCCCGGTTTCCACCGCCATCGGTGCGGAATATCGCCGCGAAAGCTATCGCTCCACGGCTGACAGCCTGTCGCTGGTCGACGCGCATTATGTCGGCAACTACAAGCCGGCCCATGGCAGCTACACGGTGAAGGACCTGTTTGCCGAAGCCGTGGTACCGCTGGCCCAGGGCCTGCCATTCCTGGAACAACTCGACCTGAACGGTGCCGTGCGTTTCACCGATTATTCCACCAGCGGGTCGGTCGCCACCTGGAAGCTGGGCGCCACCTGGGATCTGGATGATCAGTTCCGCATCCGTGGCGTGGCGTCCCGTGACATCCGCGCCGCCAACCTGGCGGAGAAGTTCGCGGCCGGCATCACCTTGAACCAGACCATCGACGATCCGGTCACCAACAGTTCCTATTCCATCCGCGCCATCACCACCGGCAATCGCGATCTGGCCCCGGAAAAGGCCGATACCCGTTCGCTGGGCTTTGTCTACCGCCCGTCCTGGCTGGACGGTCTGTCCCTGTCGGCTGATTATTACGATATCAAGATCAAGGGATCGATCACGACGCTGGAGGCCACCAACGTCTTGGCCCGCTGCGCCGCCGGTTCCACCGACCAGTGCGGTTTCATTACCCGCAATGCCGCCGGCCTGATCACCCATATCACGCTGCTGCCGCAGAACCTGAACGCCGAACGGGCACGCGGCATCGATTTCGAGGCGGGGTGGCAGGGCGATCTGGGCGATATCGGCCGGCTCAGCCTGCGTTCCGTCGCCAGCTATGCCGATGAACGCTCCGTCACGGCCAATGGCATCACGGTGAACTATGCCGGCGACAATGCCAATGAACAGCGTTTCCCCACGGCCGTGCCGCGCTGGCGCCTGCTGTCGTCGGCCACGTTGGACACGGGTTCCTTCAGCACCACGCTGACCAACCGCTTCATCGGCGCCGGCCATCTGCACCGGGAGTTCAAGGAAGGTGTGGATATCGACAATAACCGCGTGAAGGCGGTGTCCTATTTCGACCTGACGGCCACCTATACGCTGGGCGGCATCGGTGACCAGACGCAGATCTATGCGTCGATCTACAACCTGCTGAACCAGGACCCGCCGGCCTCTCCCAACTGGTCGACCTCCAGCACCATCCAGTCGGGCGTCAACGGCTATCTCTATGACGTTATCGGCCGGCAGTTCCGCGTCGGCGTCCGCTCCAAGTTCTGATTTTCAACATCCGTCAATCGCCGGCGCCGCCATCCGGCGGCCCGGTTCGATCACCCGAAACAGGGAGATGTCCCCATGTTGTGCAAGAAATTGCACCACGCGGCCTTTCGCTGCGTGGACGCCAAGGAGACGGTGGAGTTCTACACCACCGTCCTGGGCCTGAAATTCACCCATGCCATGGGGGAGGACCATGTGCCCTCCACCGGCGAATACAGCCCGCATATCCATATCTTCTTTGAGATGGAGGACGGTTCCAACATCGCCTTTTTCGAGGTGCCGCAATCCCCGCCGGGCATCAAGGACACCAACACGCCCGGCTGGGTCCAGCATTTCGCCTTCGAGGTGGCGGACGTGCCGACCCTGCTGCGCGCCAAGGCGGAACTGGAGGCGAAGGGGGTCGATGTCATCGGCCCCACCAATCATGATGATTTCATCCTCTCCATCTATTTCTTCGATCCGTCCGGCCACCGTCTGGAACTGACGGCCCGCACCGCGACCAAGGAACAGGAAGCACAGTTCGAACGGGAGGCGATGGACGTGCTGGATCTGTGGAGCCGCACGCATGACTGGTCGCGCCGGGCCGAAGTGTTCGGGTCTTCCCATGGTTACAAGCGCGAGGTTCTGCAATGAAGCTGGCAACCGTGAAAGAGGGCGGGCGCGACGGTACGCTGGTCGTCGTCTCCCCCGACATGACCCGCGCGGTGCGCGCCACCGGCGTCGCCGCCACCATGCAGGCCGCCCTGGATGACTGGGACCGTGTGGGGCCGATCCTGCATGTGCTGTCCGATCGGCTGGCCGCCGGCCCGGTGGAACGGGAATTCCCCTTCGACCCGACCATCGCCCTGGCGCCATTGCCGCGCGCCTATCAGTTCCTGGATGGCAGCGCCTATTACCATCACATGTCGGTGGTGCGGGCGGCGCGCGGGGCCAAGGTGCCCGACGATTTTTTCCAGGTGCCCCTGATGTATCAGGGTGTGTCCGATCCGATGCTGGGGCCGGCGGCACCGCTGCGCCTGACGGAGGATGAAGGGCTGGGCATCGACCTGGAGGCCGAAGTGGTGATCATCACCGGTGACGTGCCGATGGGCGTCAGCGCGGAGGAGGCGCCGCGTTACGTGCGGCTGATCACCCTGTTGAACGATTATTCCCTGCGCGGTGTGATCCCACCGGAACTGACGCGCGGCTTCGGCTTTTTGCAGGGCAAGTGCATCTCCAGCATGGCGCCGGTCGCCGTCACCCCGGACGAACTGGGCGCCGCCTGGGACGGACGGTTGCTGTCGGGCCGGTATCTGGTGGAGGTGAATGGAAAACGCCTGGGCGAACTGGAACCCGGTCATGACGCGACGTTCAATTACGCCCAGTTGATCGCCCATGCCGCCCGCACGCGCGAACTGCGCGCAGGCACGGTCATCGGGGCCGGCGCGCTGGCCAATGCCGACCATGAAAGGTGTGGCAGCGGCTGCATCGCGGAGGAACGGGCGCATGAACAATTGAAGCATGGCGCGGCCGCCATGCCCTATCTGCGCTTTGGCGACCGGGTGCGGATGGAAATGTTCGGGTCCGACGGACGGTCGCTGTTCGGCGCCATCGACCAGAAGATCGAAAGGTATCATCGCCCATGATCGGCCATCGTCTCCATGGTCGCGGACCCCGCCATGCGCTGCTGCTGCATGGCTGGTTCGGCGACCATGGGGTCTATGGGCCGGCACTGCCGGCCTTCGACCCCGAAACCTGGACCCTTGCGCTGATGGATCAGCGCGGATATGGCCTGTCCCGTGACCAGGGCGGGCCGTTCGACATTGCCACCATCGCCGCCGATGCGCTGGATCTTGCCGACCGGCTGGGCTGGGAAAGGTTCAGCCTGATCGGCCATTCGATGGGCGGCAAGGCGGCGCTGCGCGTGGCGGTGGCGGCACCGGCGCGGGTGGAACGGCTGCTGGCCGTCACACCCGTTTGGGCGGGTGCTGCCCCGTTCGACGCGGCAACACGGGCGCTGTTCCGTGCGGCGGCGGGCGATGCCGGCGCGCGGGAAGGCATCATCCGCCATTCCACGTCTGACCTTCTGTCGCCCGATCTGTATCGTGAACTGGTGGCCGGTTCCTTTGCCCAGTCACGCGAAGACGCCTTCGCCGCCTATTTCGAAAGCTGGTCCGGCGATGATTTCGCCGACCGTGTCGCGGGGCTGGATGTGCCCGTTGCCGTGCTGGTCGGCGAGCAGGATCTGGCCATCACCGCCGATCTGGTCCGCACCACCTGGATCGCGGCGCTGCCGGCGGCAGAACTGCGGGTGTTGGCGGGGGTGGGGCATTACCCGATGCTGGAGGACCCGGCGGCGTTCGGGGCGCTGGCGGCGGGGTGGTTGGGCGAAGGCCGCACGGCATGACCAAATTCGGCTATGAGCGCCGAGCCGATAACGCTCTGACCCGTTGATGGTCTCTCTCCTATGCTGTCCGGGCTGGGCGCGACCGATCCGTCCCTCTTGATCCGGGGTCACTTTAATAATAACGTTATAACATCACATAATTACTCCTGTCTGACAGATGTCCACGAACGATATGATCCACGGTGCATGTTCCTGGCGGTCAGCCCGTCACGCTGTTTGTCATCAGGCCTTTCATACCGGTTTTGTAGAGGCCATGTCTGGCAAGCCGTTCGATTATGCCGCTCTGGATGCCATGACCGAGTATGAACAGCACCGGTATGAGAATGGCCGGGAACTGGCCTGGGAATGCCGCCAGGCCCGGTTGACCATTCGTTGGACGCGCCGGGATGCCGTTCCCCGCGCCTTGCGTGACTTCATCACCAGCCGGGCCTTGCGCCGACGGGCCGGTCTTCCCCGGACCGATCCCTATCGGGCCAGATAAGGCTTGTCATGCCGCTGCGCCCGTCGGCACGGTATCCGTCCGCATGACAGGGAATTCACTGTTCGGTACGTGCTGTTTCGATGAATGTAATGATATATCGTATGCATTCTCTTGCCGGACACGTGACCTGCCATGCGCGATTCCAATCTGATTGACCTGGATAAAGTGGTCCACCATGCCGGTGGGCGTTCCATTCTGTTCGTGGAACGATTGACCCTGCCGCCGGGCCGGCACGGTCTTCTGTTGGGACCCAGCGGCAGTGGCAAAACAACGTTGCTGCACGCGCTGGCGGGCCTGCTGGTGCCGAGCCAGGGCCGCCTGTCGCTTCTGGGGCATGATCTGCGCGCCATTGGCGATGCGGGGCGTGACCGTTTGCGTGCCGATCATGTGGGGATCATCTTTCAGCAACTGCACCTGATCCATGCCGTTAGCGTTGCCGACAATCTGCGTCTCGCCCGGCGGCTGGCCGGCAAGCCGCCGGATGAAAAGGGGCTGAGGCAACTGCTGACGCGTGTCGGGCTGGGCGACCGTGCGGATGCGTCGCCGTCCGACCTGTCACAAGGCGAGCGGCAGCGGGTGGCCGTGGCCCGTGCGCTGGCCAACCAGCCCGCCCTTCTGCTGGCCGACGAGCCGACCAGTGCCCTGGACGATGCCAATTGCCAGGCCGTTATCGACCTGCTTCTGGAGCAGGCGGCGTTGAGTGGGGCCACCCTGCTGGTGGCTACCCATGACCGGCGGCTGATGTCCCGGTTGCCGGTGTTGCTGGAACTGTCCAAGCCGATGGAGCGGGCGGCATGAACATGCTGGGACTGAGTCTTGCCTATCTGCGCCGCCGGCCGCTGACCACGGGGTTGAACCTGCTGCTGCTGGCGCTGGGCGTGGCCTTGATCGCCTTTCTGCTGTTGCTGGAACGGGGGCTGGAAAACCGGCTGTCGCGCGATGTGGTGGGTATCGACATGGTGGTGGGGGCCAAGGGCAGCCCCCTGCAACTGGTCCTGTCGGCCCTGCTGCAGGTGGATGTGCCCACAGGCAATGTGCCGCTGGCCGCCGTGGAGGAACTCCGCCGCAACAAGATGGTCAGACAGGCCGTTCCCGTCGCCATGGGGGACAGTTTCGGCAGCTACCGCATCCTGGGCACGGAAACCGCCTATATCGATCTTTTTGGCGGGTGGCTGGTCACGGGCCGGATGTTTGAAGGTCCGATGGAAGCCGTGTTGGGGGCCGAGGTCGCCGCTTCATCCGGTCTTGGTCTGGACAGTGCCCTTGTCGGCAGCCATGGCCTGACAGCGGGGGGAGAGACCCATGCCGACATGCCCTACCGCGTTGTCGGCATCCTGGCGCGCACGGGCACGGTGCTGGACCGTCTGGTCCTCACACCCGTGGCCAGCGTCTGGGCGGTGCATGACCAACATCATCACCATCATGACGATGATAAGGCCGAGGAACCTGACCACGACCATGACCACGACCACGATCGTGAAACCGCTGGCGACGCCGATGGCCATGACCGGGAGGTGACGGCGATCCTGGTTCGCTATGCCACGCCGCTGGCCGCCGCCCGCTTGCCGCGAGAGATCAACAGCCAGACCAGTATGCAGGCGGCCAGCCCGGCGGCAGAGATGCTGCGCCTGCGTGCCCTGATGGGTGTGGGGCTGGATGCCATGCGGTTGTTGGGTCTGGTTCTGGTGCTGGCGGCGGGCCTGTCCACCTTCGTGGCCTTGGCCAATGCCTTGCAGGAACGCCAATATGATCTGGCGGTGATGCGGGCGCTGGGCGCGCACCGGGGCAGGATCATGGGACAGATCCTGATGGAGGCGATGCTGGTGGCGCTGGGCGGGACCTTACTGGGCATTGCCCTGGCCCATGGCGGCGTGGCAGCCCTGTCCGGTTTTTCCGCTCGCGCCCGCGATCTGGGATTGTCGGCGGGGCAGTTCGTGATGGGGGAGGCGTGGTTGTTGGCGCTCTCCATGCTGGTGGCCCTGCTGGCCGCCGCCTTGCCCGCCATCCGGGCTTACCGTGCGGATGTCACCCGGCTTTTGGCGAGGGGGTAAGGGGATGAAGACCGTCAAGATCATCTTGCTTGGGGCCATGCTTGCGGGTGCGTTACCAGCCCTGGCTTTCAAGCAGGTACAGGACCCGGCCCTGGCCTCACAGGCCGTGCCGCACGACCCGCGTGCCGTGCCCCGCGCCACCCTGGGCTGGGACAAGCTGGCCGATACGCAGGAGACGGAAAAGCGGATCAAGGATGTGGACCGGCTTGTCGCGGTCTTTGGACCGGGGGTCAGGGCGCTGGATGGCCAGCCCATCACCGTGGCCGGCTTCTTCCTGCCGCTGGATACGGGGGAGGCCAGCCGGTCCTTTCTGCTGTCCTCCCTGGCGCCCACTTGTCCCTTCTGCCCGCCGCCGGGCCCGGCCGACCTGATCCAGGTCAGCGCGACGCAGCCGGTGACGGCCACGCTGGATCAGGTGACGCTGGAAGGCACCCTGCGCCTGTCGGCCGAGGATGTGAATGGCATCTATTTCCATCTGGAGAACGCCCGTGTCGTCCCGAAATCCTGAGGCGCTGCTGGTGGCGGCGCTGTTGCTTCTGGTTCCCGGTCCGGCCCTGGCGCAGGAAAGCTGCGGCAAGCTGTATCAGAATCAGGATTGTGGGCCTGCCGCGTATGAAGAGGCGTTGGCCCGCCAGAAGGAGGCGGAGGCAAAGCTGAAACAGCAGGCCCCGCCCGAAGCGCCCGTCACCGGCGGACCCGCTGAAACCGACACGCGGGACATGCGGCAGCGGGCCTTGGACCTTTACCGTGCCCGTGCCGCCGCCATGGCCAATTCGGTCCAATGCTGTCACCCCGGTGTGGATGGCACGCTCTGGTGCCACTGACCGGGTCACGGTTCCCACAGCCGGGGTGAGGTATCCGACGGCAGGTTCAGGCAAAGCAGGGACCGGACGGTGCCCGTCCCGGCGATGGGCGGGGAGCGGTGGACCACGCCCCCCACCGGTCCCGCCTGCGTGCCCTTGAACAGCGCGACGGCCCCGTCGGGAAACTCCTCCAGCGGCCCGTGATAGAGCTGCTGGTCGCGCAATGCCTCCTCCGCCTGGACCTGCGGCACGATCTGCGTTGCCGGCCCGCGATATGTCGCCAGCAGGCGCAACCGCACCTGATCGCGGTGGAACTTCCAGCAGGCGTCATGCCGCAGCCGGTCGAGCCGGATATCGACGATGTCGGTATCGGCGATGACGGCGAAGCGCCTGACCAGCATCAATATATCGTCACGCAACGCCCGGCCCAATGCCGTGGCAGCGATCGGCGTTTCAGCCAGAATGCCGGACAGGGCGGACGGCGCATCCGGTAACCAGACCAGGACCCGTCCCTGCGGCAGATGCGCAGGGCACAGGCCCGCCATCCCATCCAGCAGCGTGTGGGGTCGTGAACGGTCCCAGACGGCAAGGCTGACATCCGGGTTCAGGATTTTGGACAGAACGGCCATGTCGGGGCTACGGACCAGCGGGCTGCTTATGGTGATCGCCACCTTACGCTTCCCCTTGCCTTTTCCATTTGGGAAATGGATCGGGCAGGCGCTTCCAGGCATTGACCGGCATGTCGCGGGCGTTGATATCGCCGACCAAGGCGCTGTCCAGGCGACGGCGGATCGCCGCCTCGTCCATGCCGGTGCCAATGAAGACCAGTTCCTGGCGCCGGTCGCCATAGACCGGGTGCCAGTTCTGCTGGATCATCTGCCGGTATTCATCACTGTCGGGCCAGCGGTTCTTCGGGACGCTGGCCCACCAGAAACCCAGGGCCTCATGCCGGACCAGGGAGCCCGCCTGACTGACTTCGCCCACCCAGTCAGGACGGGTGGCCAGCCAGAAATGCCCCTTGGCACGGATTACGCCGGGCCATTCCTCCTGAAAAAACTGCAGCAGTTTGGCCGGATGGAAGGGCCGGCGGGTGCGATAGACGAAGGAGGAGACGCCATATTCCTCCGTTTCCGGCTTGTGGTCCTTGAACCCGTGCAATTCTTTGAACCAGAGCGGGTGTTCCTGTGCCTTTTCATAGTCAAAGCGGCCGGTATCCAGTACCCGGTTGAGATCGACACGGCTTTGTGCGGTTTCGATCAGGTCGGCACCGGGATTTAGCGACCGGATGATCTTGCGCGCGGTATCCGCCTGTTCCGGCGTGGCGGTGTCCAGCTTGTTCAGCAGGATGACATCGGCAAACTCGATCTGATCCACCAGCAGGTCGACCAGGGTCCGGTTATCATCATCGCCCAGGGATTCCCCGCGATCCCGCAGGAAATCGGTGGAGGCATAGTCGCGCAGCAGGTTCACGGCATCGACAACGGTCACCATCGTATCCAACCGCGCCACATCCGACAGGCTTTGCCCCTCCTCATCGCGGAAATCGAAGGTGGCGGCGATGGGCAGGGGCTCGGCGATGCCGGTGCTTTCGATCAGCAGGTAATCGAACCGCCCGGCCGCCGCCAGCCGCCGCACCTCCTGCAACAGATCGTCGCGCAGGGTGCAGCAGATGCAGCCATCGCTCATCTCGACCAGCTTCTCATCCGTGCGTGACAGGTCGCTGCCGCCGGCACGGATCAGATCGGCGTCGATATTCACCTCGCTCATGTCATTCACGATGACGGCGACGCGGCGGCCCTCACGGTTGTTCAGCACATGGTTCAACAAGGTGGTCTTGCCGGCGCCCAGGAAGCCGGACAGGACAGTGACGGGAAGGCGGGGGGGGCATGGGCTGGGTCCTCTTGCGTACTCGACGCGGGCTGGGCCGGGTGTTGGCGATAGGGATAGTTATATTATAACGTAACTATTACGTTAATTGCAAGCACGGCAATTGGCTTCCCCATCCGGTGTCGATGGTATCAAGGAATGCGGTCGGCACCGCCATGGGAAGAGGGGGGAGGTGGCCATATGCCCGATACGTGGTCTGCCCCGTCCGGTCTGGCGCCTGATCGGTTCGTCATTCGGCTGTAAATCGGGCACTGTGCCCCGATTCGTAACAATCGCAGTTGGCCTGATCCTAAATAATTGGCGTTTTAGAAAATAAAATATTGTATTTCATAGAGTCATGGAGGGAGTTTGCTGCCCGTTGTGTCCAAATCCCGTTTGGCCGCAAATTTTTATGAAAAACAGCTTTTATTCCTGTTTTTCAGATTTTTTACCTAATCCCTTTCGATTCCAACCAATTCGTGGAGATATGGTTTCTTATTCGTAGAAATATAATTTCTTATTTCAGAAACTTTGTCTTTTAAGGTGTGTTCCCAAATGGAGAGCCGCCTATAGTGTCGTTTGAGGTATGGCGATGTTCGCCATGGATATGAATGGGGCGCAAAGTGCAGGTAACATTCGGACAGAAGAAGCTCCGCCAGATGCTGATGGCGGGCGCCTCTCCGGCGATACTTGCCGCTCATCTGGTTGTCGTTCTGCCATCGCACGCCGCTGACATCACCATCAGCAGTTCTATCACCACAGGCACGGTGTGGAGCGGGACGGCGAACCCCAACAGCAATCTGACCATCACCAACAGCGGCACCATCAATACCACCAACGCCTATGCCGTCACCATCACGGGCACGGCCGGGTCGCAACTGGGTACGCTGCTGAACAACGGCCAGATCACCGACACGGCGGCCAATGGCCGTGCCTTGTTCATCCAGGCCGGCAGCGTAGCGGCCCTCATCAACAGCGGCACCGTCACCGCTTCCACCTATGCGCTGTGGAATGCTGGCTCGCTGGGCACCATGTCCAACAGCGGCCTGATCAACGGCCGGCTGGTCAATCAGAGCACGATCGGTGCCTTTACCAACACCGGCACGCTGACCTATTCGTCCTTTACCTGGGACAATGAAGCGCAGATCCGGACTTTCACCAATAGCGGCCTGATCTATGGCGACCGCGCCGTTTACAGCCAGGGCACCATTGGTACCCTGATCAATACCCGGACCGGCACCATCCATGGCACGATCAATGCCGTGACCATCACGGGTGTCGGTGGCATCAATTCGATCTCCAATTCCGGACAGATCATCGGCAATGTTCTGAATTCCGGCACCATCACGCCCACCATCTCCGGCGGCACGCTGAGCACCATCGGAACTTTCACCGGCACCCTGGGCAGCGTCGGCACCATCACCAGCGCCAATGCCGGTCTGATGTTCAGCGCCGGTAAGATCTATCTGAACGATCATATCAATGTCGGCACCAACACCGTCACCAACGCCGGCGCATCGCTGAGCATCACCAATTCGCTCAGCATCACCGGCACGCTGACCCAGACGGCGGGCACGATCCATCTTGTTCCGGGTGCCGGCCAGCTTGTGGTCAACCGTCCCGTCAGCCTGACTGGCGGCACGGTCGTGTCAGGCCTCAGCTCGATCAGTAATTATCTCGTCGGCGACTATACGATCATCGCCGGAGCCACGGGGTCTAATTATACCGGACTGAGTCTGGTCACCAACACTGTCACCGGCCAGTCGGCCCTGAGCAGTGTCAGCGGTAATGATCTGATCACCACCGTCCGCAATGATTATATCGGCAGCACGCTGACCAGCCTCAGCAATACCGGCACTATCAGCGGCGCGAAGACCGCTGTCTATATTGCCGCCACCGGGTCGGTGGGTACCCTCAGCAATACGGGCACCCTGTCGGGCACGACGCGCGGCATCTATTTGAATTTCGGCGCCCAGGTCGGCACCATCACCAACCAGGGCCGGATTGTGGCCGTGGCAGGGGCGGGGGCGGCTGGCGGTATCGCCAATGCCGGTACCATTGCCACCATCGTCAATACCGGTACCATCATCAGCGGTGCCAGCAGCGGCATCGGCCTGAACCAGAATGTTTCATCGATTGGCCAGATCACCAACAGCGGGCTGATCAGTGCCGCCACCGGCGGCATCTACAACCAGGGCACTCTCGGCACCTTGAACAATACAGGGCGGATCCTGGGTGCGCAGGGTCTTTCCATCAATGGCGGCACCGTCGGCTTCATCAATAACAGCGGCACCATCACCGCCAGCAGCAGGGGTATCTATCTTAGCGGTATCCTGGGCAGCCTCAACAACAGCGGCACTCTCAGCGGCCCCACCGTCCTGTACGCCGCGTCCGGCGCCACCGTGGGTGCCATCACCAATAGTGGGCTGATTGCTGGCAAGATCGTCAATCTCAGCACCAACGCCCTGACCATCAGCGGCGGCACCGGCGCCACCATCGGCACGCTGACCGGTGCCACAGTGACCAACCGGGGCAGCATCATCAACACGCTGTCCAACGTGGTGTTCGCCGGCGGTAACCTGCTGCTGAATGACGATATCAATGTTACCGGCCATTCGGTGTCCAATATCGGCGCATCGCTGCGTCTGGACAGCATCGTCAATGTTACTGGCGGTTTCAACCAGACCAGCGGCACTTTGATTGTCGATCCCACACAGGGCGGCGTGATCGCCAGCGGTGCGGCCGGCATTACCGGCGGCACGGTGATGTCCACCTTTGTCAGCACAGGCAATTACCTGGCGGGCGCCTATACGCTGGTCAGCGGGTCCAGCCTGAACATGACCGGCGCCACAGTGTCGATCAACAGCATCACGGCCCTGGATCGCAGCACCAGCACGGTCGGCAACAAGCTGTTGCTGAACGTGAATAATCATTATGTCGGCGGCACGCTGACTACGTTGAACAACAGCGCGAGCCTGACCAGTGCCAACACGGGCCTTTATGTGGCCACGACGGGCCGTGTCGGCACGGTGACCAACAGCGGTACCCTGGGCGGCGCACAGTTCGGCGTCAACAACCGTGGTACCATTGACACGCTGGCGAATTCCGGCCGCATTACCAATGACAATTTCACGGCCCTGTGGAACCAGGGCAGCATCGGCCAGTTGAGCAACAGCGGTACAATTACCAATTCAAGCTGGGCCATCCTGAATTCCAGCACCATCGGTACGCTGACCAACAGCGGCGTCATCAATGGTGGCGGCAACGCCATCCAGAATAATGGCGTGATCACGCTGATCAATAACAGCGGCACCCTGACGGGCAGCAGTAATGCCGTGGCCGGCACGTTCGGAACCATCATCAATAGCGGCATCATCAAAGGCAATATCAACAAGGATGGCGGCCGGGTCGACACGATCATCGGCGGCAGCGGCGGCACGATCGGCACGCTGACCGGTTACAGCGGCACGACCCTGGGCACGTTCGGGGTCAGCAGCAATCTGGTCTTTGCGTCGGGTGACCTGCTGCTGCATGACAATATCAAGGCTGTGGGCGTCGCCGCCAGCATCGTGACGATCAGCAATCTGGGTGCCAATATCACCCTGTCGACCATCGTCAATGTGGCTGGCAATTTCACGCAGACCAGCGGCAGCCTGAATTTGGGCAATAGCGGCCAGTTGGTGGTCACCCAGGCGGCCAGCATCACCGGTGGCACCGTGTCGGGAGGGGGCCTGTCCAGCACCTCGACCTATCTGTACGGTTCGGCGGGCAGCACGCTGGTTTCGGGTGGTGTGGGTTCCAATTATACCGGTGTCAGCCTGGCCAGCAGCGGCGGCATCACGGGTCTGGCGGTTTCCGGCATGACCAGCGGCACCAATCTGGTGATGCAGGTCGGCAATTATTATATTGGCGACAGCCAGACGTCGGTGGGCAATACGGCGACGATCACGGGTGTGACCTATGGCGTCTATGTGGCGTCCAGCGGCACGCTGGGCACGCTGTCCAACAGCGGGACCCTGTCGGCATCGGGCACCGAC
>NZ_JAGOGJ010000044.1 GCF_017996735.1 Niveispirillum sp. | reverse complement strand
GGGCCGGCACCATGACGGCGTTGACCGGCCCCTTGGCTTGGGCGCATGGTGCCGGCCCTGTTCCCGCGCGCAGGCACGGGAGCACAACAGCATCCATGCAAACGCGAAATCAGGCGCCAAGAAACAAGGACGGGAACAAACATGGTGAAGCCGGTGAAGCTGGTGGTATCGACCGCCGCGACCATCGCCCTTCTGGTGGGGGCGGCCCAGGCCGATGAAGGCATGTGGACCATCGACAATGTGCCGACGGCGTCCATCGCCAAGGCAACCGGCTTCACGCCGGATGCAAAATGGCTGAACAAGGCGCAGAAATCCTATGTCCGTCTGGCCGGCGGCTGCTCGGGCAGCTTCGTGTCGGGCGAAGGGCTGGTGATGACCAACCATCACTGCGTCGCCGACTGCATCGCCGAACTGTCGTCCGCCGACAAGGATTACCAGGCCGACGGCTTCCTGGCCAAGGCCCGCCCGGAGGAGAAAAGCTGCGCCGGTATCGAGATCAACCAGCTTGTTGAAATCACCGACATCACCGCCCAGGTCGAAGCCGCCACCGCCGGCAAGACCGGCCAGGATTTCGCCAATGCCCGCCGCACGGTTCTGGCCGATATCGAGAAGAACTGCGCCGGCGGCGACGCCAAGCTGCGCTGCGACGCCGTGACCCTGTACCAGGGCGGCCGCTATAACCTGTACAAGTACAAGCGTTATCAGGATGTGCGTCTGGCCTTCGCGCCTGAAGCGGCGGCGGCGTCCTTCGGCGGCGATCCGGACAATTTCAACTTCCCCCGCTACGCGCTCGACATGTCGCTGCTGCGGGTTTACGAGGATGGCAAGCCGATCAAGAGCCCGGATCATTTCAAATGGTCCAGGGACGGCAGCAAGGAAGGCGATGCCAGCTTCGTCATCGGCAATCCCGGTTCCACCAGCCGCCTGCGCACCATCGCCGAACTGGAATTCGTGCGCGACAATGTCGCCCCCTCCATCCTGTTCTTTGCTCAGGAAAAGCGCGGCCGCCTGATCGAATTCGGGCGGGAGAATGCCGACCGCAACCGCGAGGCCTTTGACGACCTGAACAGCATCGAGAATTCCATCAAGGTCTGGAAGGGCCGCCAGATGGCGCTGGCCGACAAGGAATTCTTCGGCGCCAAGGTGAAGGCCGAACAGGAGTTGCGCGCCAAAATCGCCGCCGATCCCAAGCTGGCCGCCCAGGTCGGCGATGCGTTCGAGCAGATCGAGAAGGCGCAGGTCCGTTTCGCCCAGCTTTATCAGCGTGTGATCCATCTGGAGCGTATGCGCGCCTTCGACAGCGTGCTGGCCACTAATGCCCGCCTGCTGCTGCGCGCCGGGGATGAGCGTCTGCTGCCGTCGGGTCAGCGTCTGCGCGAATATGGCGACAGCCGCCTGCCTGCCCTGAAACAGCGCCTGTCCAACCCTGCCCCGGTCCATGCCGATCTGGAAGTCGCCCTGCTGACCTTCTCGCTGACCAAGTTCCGGGAGCAGTTCGGGCCGGATGACGCCATGGTCAAGGCAGTGCTGGGCAAGCAGTCGCCCGATCAGGTGGCCGCCGCAGCCGTCAAGGCCAGCAAGCTGGGCGATCCGGCCGAGCGTCTGCGCCTGTTCGAAGGCGGCAAGGAAGCCGTTGACGCGTCGGACGACCCGATGATCAAGCTGATGAAGGTGGTGGACGCCGCCGCCCGCGCCGCCCGCAAATCGGTGGAAGAGGAAGTGGACGCGGTGGTGGAGCAGGCCCAGGCCCGCATCGCCAAGGCCCGCTTCGCGCTTTACGGCGACAGCGTCTATCCCGACGCCACCCTGTCGCTGCGCCTGTCCTATGGCAAGATGCAGGGCTGGACCGAACTGGATGGCACCGAGGTCAAGCCTTACACGACCATCGGCGGCCTGTATGAGCGCAATACCGGCGCCTTCCCGTTCGACATGGCCAAGAGCTGGGTGGCAGCCAAGGACAAGGTCAACATGGCGACCCCCTATAACGCGGTCTCCACCAATGACATTATCGGCGGCAATTCCGGTTCGGCCGCCATCAATGCCAAGGGCGAAGTGATCGGCCTGGTCTTCGACGGCAATATCCACAGCCTGTCGGGCGATTATGGCTATGAGCCCAAGCGCAACCGCACCGTCATGGTCGATGTGCGCGGTATGGCCGAGGCCCTGCGTAACGTCTATGGCGCGCAAGCCATCGTGAAGGAACTGGGGCTGAAGTAGGAGGATTGGGGCTGGCAGGCACCGGCCCCTTTTCCTGCAATGCACGGGTGCCGGGCGGCGTGTCGATGCCACATGGCCGCCCGGAACGGAATTGTATAAGTTGTACGGGCGGCAGGGGTGGAATGTCCCCTGCCGCCCGTTTCCGTTCCCCGCACCCGTGGCCGTTCATGAGCATCATTGTCAGAACCCTGTCCGACCAGACCTATGAAGTTGTCCGGCGGCGGATATTGTCCGGCGGGATCGCGCCGGGTACACCGGTGCGCCAGGACGTGATTGCCACTGAACTGGGCGTCAGCAAGATCCCCCTGCGCGAGGCGCTGGGCCGTCTGGAACAGGATGGCCTGCTGACCTCCTACCCCAACCGGGGCTATGTCGTGCGGCCCATGTCGATGGGAGAGGCGTCGGAGATCTTCGCCCTGCGCCTGAAACTGGAACCGGGTGCGGTGGCAGATGGGGCAGGCCGGGCCACGGCAGAGGACCATGCGGCCGCACGCGCCGCGCTGGAGGCCCTGGAAAAGAACCAGGACATGGACGGGGCCGACCATGTCACGCAGAACCGGCTGTTCCACCTGTCGATGATCCAGCCGGCGGGGCCGGTGACCTTTCAGCTTCTGACCCGGCTGCTGATCCTGTCGGAACGCTATGTGCGCATGCATCTGGAACCCAAGGGCCGCGAGGACCGGGCCAAACGCGAACATCGCGCCATCCTGGACGCCTGGACGGCCGGTGATACGCCGCTGGTCGAGGGGCTGATCCGGGAGCATATCCAGGCCACACTGGACGATCTGCGCGACCAATTGGGGGAGTGAACCCCCCTTCCCTTCGCCAAAAGTATATCGTATACGATTATCGATCCACCAACGGAGCGATGATCATGGCCACGCTTTCCTGGACGGGTGTCTATCCCGCCGCCACCACGCAGTTCGCCGAGGACCTGTCCGTCGATTATGACGCGACGGCCGGGGTACAGGATGCGCTGATCCGCGACGGGGTGGACGGGCTGATCCTGCTGGGCACCTGTGGGGAGAACAACTCCCTGGAACCCGACGAGAAGCGCGCCGTGCTGGACCGCGCCCGCACCGCCGTGGCCGGCCGCGTGCCCGTGGTGGCCGGAGTGTCGGAACTGACCACCAAGCGCGCCGTGGCCTTCGCGCGCGATGCGGAGGCGCTGGGCGCGGATGGACTGATGCTGTTGCCGGCCATGGTCTATGTCCCGACCGAGGAAGAGCTTTACACCCATTTCAAGAGTGTGGCCGAGGCGACCAGCCTGCCCATCATGCTGTACAACAACCCGCCGGCCTATCGTGTGTCGATCTCCGCCCGGGTTTTGAAGAAGCTGGCCGACATTCCCAATATCGTGGCCGTGAAGGAAAGCGCGCCGGACCCGCGCCGCTTCACTGACCTGATCAATGAATTCGGCGATCGGTTCGTACTGATGGCCGGGCTGGATGATGTGGCGCTGGAAGGCATGATCCTGGGCGCCCATGGCTGGGTTTCCGGCCTGACCAGTGCCTTCCCGCAAGAGTCGGTGGCGCTGGTCAAGGCCCTGCAAAAGGGCGACATTGCCGAAGCGCGGCGCATCTATCGCTGGTTCATGCCGCTGCTGCATCTGGATGCCGAACATGATCTGGTACAGTCGATCAAGCTGGCCGAACAGATCATGGGGCGTGGGTCGGAACGGGTGCGCCTGCCCCGCCTGCCGCTGGCCGGGGAACGCCGCGCCCAGGTCGTCGCCATGGTCGAAAAGGCCGCCGCGACGCGGCCGATCTGACGCAGCCAGGCCGCCGGATGGCGACGCCCGGCGTGAGGGGAACTGAAAAGATGCGCCATACCTTCTTCTGTATCGACGGGCACACGGCGGGCAATCCGGTGCGGCTGGTGGCCGGCGGGGCGCCGCTTTTGCGCGGCGCGTCGATGGCGGAGCGCAGACAGGACTTTCTGGAGCGGTTCGACTGGATCCGCACCGGCCTGTGCTTTGAGCCGCGCGGGCATGACATGATGTCGGGCGGGTTCCTGTACCCGCCGACACGAGATGACAGCGATATCGGCATCCTGTTCATCGAGACCAGCGGCTGTCTGCCCATGTGCGGGCACGGCACCATCGGCATGATCACCTTCGGTCTGGAAAACGGCCTGATCCTGCCGCGAGAACCGGGAAAGCTGCGGGTGGAGGTGCCGGCGGGTATCATCGATATCGAGTACGGGACCGAGGGGCATCGCGTCACCTGGGTGCGTATCCGCAACGTGCCCGCCTATGTCGCGGCCATGGGCGTGGAGATCGAGGTGCCGGATTTCGGCCCGCTGTCGGTCGATGTCTCCTATGGCGGGAACTATTACGCCATTGTCGAACCGCAGGGACCCTATACGGGCCTGGACGATCTGGGCGCGGCGCGCATCGTTGAACTGTCGCGCACCGTCCGCGCGTGCATGCGGGAGAAGATCGAGCCGGTGCATCCGGTGGACAGCCGCATCCGGGGCGTGTCGCATGTCCTGTGGGTGGACAGGCCGCGCGGCGACGGGGCGGACGGGCGCAATGCCGTCTTCTATGGCGAACGCGCCATCGACCGCAGCCCGTGCGGCACCGGCACCTCGGCCCGGCTGGCCCATCTGGTGGCCAAGGGAAGGCTGTCGGTGGGCGACAGCTTCGTGCATGAAAGCTATATCGGCAGCCGTTTCATCGGTAAGGTGGAGGCGGCTGTTGACCTGAACGGGCACAACGCCATCATCCCCTCCATCCAGGGCAGCGCCATTTCGACCGGCTTCAACACCATCTGGATCGACCGCGAAGACCCGTTCTGGGCGGGATTCACCGTGGTTTAGGAATATGTATTAAATATCTGAAAAACAAGAAAAGGTTCAGCCATGCCGATTCCCGCCGCCCGGTCTCGCAAACGCCCGATCCTGTCACACGCCATGGGTGCCGGCCTTGCCCTTATGCTGCTGAGCAGCGCGGGGGCCTGGGCAGGTCCGGTTGAGGATTTGCAAGTAGTTCTAAGTGATTACGACCATTTGTTAAACCAGAATGACCCGATCGGGGCCGCACAGCGCGGCGACCTGGCGGCGGCGAAACGCTGGCCTGATGACAGCCCGGCGGCGGTAAAGGAAAGAGTACAGGCCATCACCCGCCTGCGCGACCGGCTGGCGGCCCTTCCGGCGGCGGGTCTGTCGGGTCAGGATGCGCTGAACCATGCGCTGCTGCTGCGCAAACTGACACTGGACCTGGAAGGTGCGCGGTTCGATGAAGAGCGCATGCCCTTCAACAGCGACAGCGGCTTTTTCTACGTGGCCAGCTATACGGCCGGCAGCACACGCCTGCGCAATGAGGTGGAGGTTCAAGCCTATCTGGCCCGTATCGCCGCCCTGCCCGACTATTACGCCACCAATATCGCCAATATGCGGCGCGGTTTGAAGACCGGGTTCGTTCAGCCCAAATTGGTGGCGGAAGCGGCAGTGCGCATGACCCGCACCCTGGCCGACATGAAGGCGGACGAAAATGCCCTGCTGGAACCCCTGAAATCCCTTCCTGCCACCATCCCGGCGGCACAGCGTCAGGCGTTTCTGGCCAATGGGCAAAAGCTGGTGACCGACAAGGTGAAGCCGGCGGAAATCGCCCTGGCCGATTTCTTCGCCAAGGAATACCTGCCCAAGGCACGGGCCAGTCTGGGCGCGTCGTCGCTGCCCGAAGGCAAGGCGTACTATGCCTATCGCGTGAAGCGCGAGACGACTACGGAGATGAGCCCGGATCAGGTTTTCGACCTGGGCCGAAGCGAGATCGCGCGCATCCGCGCCGCCATGGACGGCATCATCAAGGAGACCGGTTTTACAGTTGATTTCAAGGCATTCCTGGCCTTTCTTCGGACATCACCTGAATTCTATGCCACCTCGCGCGAGCAGTTGCTGGAAAAGTCCAGCCGGCTGGCCAAGCGCATCGATGACCGATTGCCGGAATATTTCAGCCTGCTGCCGCGCCTGCCCTATGGCGTGCGGCCGGTGCCGGCGGAGATCGAGGAAGGCTATACTTCAGGCCGCTACCATCCCGGCAGCCCGGAACAGGGCGTGGCCGGTGGCCTGATGATCAACACCTCGCATCTGACGATGCGGCCGCTCTATGAGTTGCCGGCCCTGGTCGCGCATGAAGGGGTGCCAGGGCATCATCTCCAGATCGCCCTGGCGCAGGAGCTGCAGGGCGTGCCGCAGTTCCGCCGGCAGGAGGATATCACGGCCTATATCGAGGGCTGGGCGCTCTATACCGAGCAACTGGTGGCCGAGATGGGACTCTACACCACCCCCTATGAACGGTTCGGCATGCTGTCCATGGAGATGTGGCGGGCCTGCCGGCTGGTCATGGATGTGGGCATCCATTGGAAGGGCATGGGTCGCGAGGAGGCAGCAAGCTGCCTGCGCGACAACAGCGCGCTGGCCGAAAAGAACATCCAGAGCGAGACCGACCGCTATATCGGCTGGCCCGCTCAGGCCCTGGGCTACAAGATCGGACAGCTTAAAATCTCGGAACTGCGGGCGCGGGCGGAACGGGCGCTGGGGCCCAAATTCGATATCAAGCAGTTCCACGCCCTGATGCTGAATGACGGGCCGATGCCGATGACCATGCTGGAACAGCGTATCAATGGCTGGATCGCGGCGGGCGGTGGAAAGGTACCCTAAACGCGACCTATGGCGCGATCAGGTGGCGCACGACGGGTGGTTCCGTCCCCAGATGGAAACCGCGTACCGCCTCCTGATCCTCACGGTCGGCATGGGTGACGCGTTCATGCTGGCGCAGATGCTCCAGCCAGCTTTCCAGGACAAAGCTTTCCACCATGCGGCCGGGCTCGGCGGCGTCTTCATACAGCGCCCAACTGATGGCCCCGTCGCGGTGGCGGATGCGGCGCAGGGTGCCCATGGCCTTGGCGAACCCGGCCTTGCGGGCGGGGTCGATCAGATATTCCACCGTGATCATGACCGGCCCCCGGTCGGTGGGGCTGTCGACCGCCACGATGGGCGAGGGCCAGTGGGATGACGGCGCGATATTGCCCGCCATGTCGCCCTTGATCTTCCAACGCAGCGCCAGACCCAAGGCCAGCACCATGCCGGAAGCGGCGATCAGCAGCGTATTGGGGATGCCCAGATGCCCGGCGGTCCAGCCCCAGCCTGCGCTGCCGGCGGCCATCGAGCCCTGGAAAACCAGCAGATTGATGGCCAGGGCGCGGGCCTTCACCCAGCTTGGCGCCGCCGTCTGTGCCGCCACATTGAAGCTGGACAGCATGGTGATCCAGGCCATGCCCGCGAACGCCATGCAGGCCGCCGCCTGCGCGAAACCATGGGCGAAGGCCAGCCCGACACTGACGCACGCAAACAGCAGGGTGGCGGCGATGGTCAGACCATTGGCCGACAGAAACCTGCGCACATGCGGCAGCAGCACGGCGCCGACAATGGCGCCCGCCCCCATGCTGCCCAGCAGCGCCCCATATTCGGCGGCCCCCAGGCCCAGTTCCCGGCGCGCGATGATCGGCACGAAGGCCCAGAGCGCACTGGCAAAGATGAAGAACCCGATCGAGCGGACCAGCACCGTCCGCAGGGCCGGCGAATGGCGGACATAGCGGGCGCCGGCCCGCAGGGCGCCGGTGAAATGTTCGGCCGGCAGGGTGTTATGTTTCGCCTGGCGCTTCCAGGCCAGCAGCACCAGCCAGACGCCCAGCACCGACAGGGCGTTCAGGGCGAACACCGCCGCCGGCCCCGCCGCCGCGATGATGAAGCCGCCCAGGGCCGGGCCGATGGCGCGGGAAATATTGATGCCCAGGCTGTTCAGCGATACCGCCTCCGGCAACGCCTGTCTGGGCACCAGTTCCGGCACGATGGCCTGAAAGGCCGGGGCCGATAGCGCGGCCCCGGTCGCCAGCGCAAAGGTCAGGCCCAGCAGCAGCCCCGGTCCCGTCAGCCCCTGAAACGTGGCCAGCGCCAGCAGCCCGGCGCAGATCAACGCCCAGAACTGGGCCAGGATCAGCAGCCGGCGCCGGTCGACAATGTCGGCCAACGCCCCGCCGGGCAGGGCGAACAGGAACATGGGCAGGGTGGTGGCCGCCTGGACCAGGGCCACCATGATCGGTGCGTCGGACAGGCTGGTCATCAGCCAGCCGGCCCCGGCATCATGCATCCAGGTACCGACATTCGACACGATGGTGGCGATCCACAGCGCCCGGAACAGGGGCAGACGCAGCGGGCTTTGCGTCGGGCTTTGGGCCGCGCTGCTGTTGGGGTCCGCCATCAATGCCGGCCTTTGCGATGGGTCAGGATTGCGGCCAGGATCAACCCGCCGACCAGCCCGACATGTTCCAGGAAGGTGTTGCGCTCATGAAACCGCAGCATTGGATCGGCCACATTCCAGAATGGATGCGCGATCAGGGTGGCCAGCGCCGTGAACACGCCCAGCGCCCCCGCCCCGACCCAGGCGAACCGCCCCACGATCAGCGCCGCCGACCCGCCCAATTGCACGATCAGTGTGGCAATGACAGTGGCCCAGGCCGGTTCCAGCCCGAAATGCGCCGCCTCCGCCAGGGCACCGTTGATGTCCAGCAGCTTGGCGATCCCGCTGCTCCAGAACGGCAGGGTCAGCAGGACCCGGCCGCCCAGGTTCAGGGCGGGGCTTTCCAGCAGGGCGGCGATGGGGGCGGGCGTGTCGCGCATCTCAAACCGCCCAGCAGCCACAGCCGAACGCCCCCCAGAACCCGGCCTCGTCCGCTGCCGGGGCCGGACTGGCATAGGAAGCCGCATGGTCATGGCCATGCACCGCGCAGGAGGAGGCGCAGCCGCAGAGCGACGCCATCTTCAACAGCTTGCCATTCTTGTCCCGCGCCGGCTGCCAATAGCCGCCAAAGGTACGCACGGGCGACCAGTCGGGCATGGGTTTGGGCAGGTCGGGTGCCAGCGGGGCATAATCGCCCGACCCATGCACCACCTTGCCGCCCAGCAGGGTCAGGACGGACGTGATGTGCGGGATGTCGCTTTCCGCCACGCTGAAATAATCGTCGGACAGGACGATCAGGTCGGCCAACTGCCCCGCCTTGACCACCCCCTTCTTGCCCTGCTCGTTGGAGAACCACGTATTGGCCTCCGTCCACAGACGCAGGGCCGTTTCCCGGTCCAGCCGGTTGGCCGGCGGATACAGGCTGGTGCCGCCCACCGTCTTGCCCGTTACCAGCCAGGACAGCGAGACCCAGGGATTGTAGCTGGCGACCCGTGTGGCATCGGTGCCGGCCCCCACGGGGATGCCCGCTGCCATCATTTTGGCAATGGGCGGCGTCGCCTCGGCCGCCTTGGCGCCATAGCGTTCGACGAAATATTCGCCCTGATAGGCCATGCGGTGCTGAACCGCGATACCCCCGCCCAGCTCCGCGATACGGTCGATATTGCGCTGGTCGATGGTTTCGGCATGGTCGAAGAACCAGTGCAGCCCGTTGAAGGGCACGTCCCGGTTCACCTTCTCGAACACGTCCAGCGCGCGGGTGATGGTTTCGTTATAGGTGGCGTGCAGCCGCCAGGGCCAGCGGTTCTCCGCCAGCAGGCGCACCACGGGTTCCAGGTCGCTTTCCATGTTGGGCGGCATTTCCGGCCGTTCCACACGGAAATCCTCGAAATCGGCGGCGGAATAGACCAGCATTTCGCCTGCGCCATTATGGCGGTAGGTATCGTCCCCCTGCCCCGGCGTCACCTGTTTGGCCCAGCCGGAAAAGTCCGACAGTTCCTGTTTCGGCTTCTGCGTGAACAGGTTGTAGGAGATGCGCAAGGTCAGTTCGCCGTCGCCATGCAACTTCTCGATGATGGCGTAATCGTCGGGATAATTCTGGAACCCGCCACCGGCATCGATGACGCCGGTCACGCCCAGCCGGTTCATCTCCCGCATGAAATGGCGGGTGGAGTTCAACTGGTATTCCGGTGGCAGCTTCGGCCCCTTGGCCAGCGTCGCATAAAGGATGGTGGCGTTGGGCTTGGCCAGCAGCAAGCCCGTCGGTTCCCCGTTCTGGTCACGCTGGATCTCGCCACCCGGCGGGTTGGGCGTGTCGCGCGTATAGCCGACAGCCCGCAGCGCCGCGCGGTT
This sequence comes from Niveispirillum sp., assembly GCF_017996735.1. Classification (GTDB taxonomy): domain Bacteria; phylum Pseudomonadota; class Alphaproteobacteria; order Azospirillales; family Azospirillaceae; genus Niveispirillum. Next base: position 37,960 of record NZ_JAGOGJ010000044.1, on the reverse strand, counting down.
CAACAGGGCGCGGTCGTAAAGATGCAGGATGAAGACGGGCGTATCGGGGGCCGCCTGGTTGATCTCATCCAGGGTGGGCAGGCGCTTTTCCACGAACTGATGTTCGGTGAAGCCGCCGACGATGCGCACCCATTGCGGGGGCGGCGTCACCTCGGCCTGCTTCTTCAACATGGCCATGGCGTCGGCCAGCGTCGGCACCCCGTCCCAGCGCAGCTCCATATTATAGTTCAGGCCGCCGCGGATGATGTGCATATGGCTGTCGATCAGGCCGGGAATGACGCGCCGGCCCTTGGCATCGATCAGGGTCGCATCCGATGCGGCGGCGGCCCTGACCTCGGCTTCCGTCCCCACCGCCAGGATGCGCCCGTCGCGGATGGCGACCGCCTGGGCCTGCGGGTTGGCGCGGTCCAGCGTGGTGACCTTGGCGTTGGTCAGGATCAGGTCTTTGGTCGGCATAGCGGCTTTCCCCGGATCGGCCAGAAAAGGTGTCATCAGCAGGGACGCGGCCCCGGCCAGTGTGGTGCGGCGGGTCGGCCCGGTCATGTCTTGCGGCTTTCATCGCCCGGCAGGCGGCCCATCACATGCTTGGCGCAATCCTCCCGCAGATAGGCGGTCACCGCCTCACCCGCGTAAAGGCGCTTGGCCAGCGGCACGATCTGTTCCCCCAACAGGATGCCCAGAAGCCCGATCAGCGCAATGGTCGGCGGGGCCGGGGAGCGCACATTCAGCAGGCTGTAGATGACACCGACCAGCAGGCCGGCACCCAGCGACAGGAGATAGGGCTTCATGGGAATGGCTCCCCGGGTGGGTGGAGGAAGGAAGGAACGGGATTGCCCTCACCCTCCCATTGGCTGACACCAATAGGCCCCTCCCTCTCCCACGTTCGTGGGCGAGGGGTGGAAATTCAGCCCCTCGCCCGCATGGCGGGAGAGGGAGGGGCCCAGGCCTGCAAAGGCCTGGGAGGGTGAGGGCAAAACGGCAACCGGCAATCAGTGCCCTTCCGACGCCCCGAACATGGTCTTGGCGTAAATGATGCCCAAGCCATAGGCGCCACCGAACTTCTTGGCGATGCCGGTGGTCAGCTCATAGGTCTCGCCACGCGCCCAGTCGCGCTGCAGCTCCAGCATGTATTGAAGCGAGGTCATGGGGCGCACGCCGGCCTGGACCATGCGCTCCACAGCGCGCTCATGCGCCTCGTCCGACACATCGCCGCAGGCGTCAGTGATGATATAGACCTCATAACCCTGGGCCAGCGCCGACAGGGTCGGACCGACGATGCAGACCGACGTCCACAGACCGCAGAACACCAGACGGTCCTTGCCGATCTTGTTCACCACCTCGATCACGCCCGCATCCTCCCACGTGTTCATGGAGGTGCGGTCCAGCAGCTTCTCGCCGGGGAAGGCGTCGGTGATCTCGTTGAACATGGGGCCGGAGAAGCTTTTCTCCGCCACCGTCGTCAGGATCGTGGAGACGCCGAAGCCCTTGGCGGCATGGGCCACCAAGGCTGCATTGTTGCGCAACTGCACGGCGTCGATGGACTTGGTGGCAAAGGCCATCTGCGACTGGAAGTCGATCATGATCAGCGTGTGATCGGCGGGCGAGAGCAGCAGCGGACCGGGGGTCGGGGTCGCGACGATGGGCATGGGTTCAATTCCTTGCTGCCAGGGCGCGTCGGTTCATTGTCAGGACGGCGCCGGCCTGATGGAAGGGGGAGGCGGTATGGATGGCGAACGGTCGTTGTCGTTCGGCCATGATCCTAGCCCCCGGTGCGCGCCCTGGCTTGCCCGTTAAGCCGATTTTTAGAACTTTTAACCGGGTGAACCGGTCCCCATAAAAAAGCCACGCAGGCCCTTACGGGTCGCCTGCGTGGCTTGACGTCTCATAATCCCTCAGATGCCGGCGACGGCGCCCAGCACCAGCAGGATTGCGGAAACCAGCAGCATCAGCCAGGTCAGCAGAATGCCGGTCATTCGGCCAAAACTCTTGCCGGCCGGATTGGCGGTCAATCCCTGGGCATGCAGCACACGCCCCAGGAACAGGGCGGCCCCCAGCCCGTGAACCACGCCCGGCTGCCGGCCCGACAGTTCGATCAGGACCAGCAGGATCAGGGCCGTCGGCACATATTCCACAAAGTTACCCTGCACGCGGATCGCGGCATGCAGATCCTTGTGCCCGCCATCGCCCAACGACACGCCATGGCGCCGCCGGTACATCGACACGCGGTAACTCAGCACCAGCAGCAGCACACCCAGCAGTCCCGCATACAGCGCAGACACCCCAACCTGCATGATCTCCCCCCTTTGTTTGTTTATCGTTCCACGTCATAGCATAGCGGAGCGGTCATTCCCCCCGCAATGCGAAGCCGACCGCGCGGTCCACAACGCCCACATCCGACAGCAACCGGCGATGGCCCAGCCCCTGGACCAGATGTGTGGACAGGCCGGGCCAGGACGCGGCCAGCAACAGACCGTCCGACACCGGCATGATCCGGTCATCGACGGAATGGATCAGCAGGGCGCGCGTAAGGGCATCGCCATGCAGATGCAGGGAGGCCAGCGGCGTGCCCAGCGCCCGATCCACCATCCGCCCCAGCGCATGCTCCCCATCGCTGTCCAGACGCAGGACATGCGCGATCTGACGCAGCGGCAGGGTCAGATCAACCAGCGGGGCCAGCAGCACCGCCCGCCCGGCATCGAATCCATCCTGGATGGCCAGGGTCAGGGCGGCTGCCCCCACGCCATGGGCGATCACCCCCACCACCCTGCCCCCGGCGGCGGCGGCAACTGCACGAATGGCGGCGGCCATGACCGGCAGCGTCGCCTCGTCCCCGCTGCTGCGCCCATGGGCCGGCGCATCGAAGGCAACGACGCGGGCGCCGGCATCCAGCAGCGGCTGCACAAAGGGCAGCATGTCATGGATCTGGTATTCCCAATCATGGACCAGCATGACCAGCGGCGCGGTATCCCCCCGCTGCGCGCCCCACAGACGGGCGGCCAGATGCGGCGTGAAGCCGGGAACAGCCAGCACGACGCCGCCCGCCGGTTCCGGCAAGGCCGGCGGCGTCACGGCCCGTTCAGGCATCAGATACATGCGCCTCCCTTCGGCCAGGACCTGCCCCTGCCGCGACCAGGGTTGGAACAGACCCGCCAGCCCATCCAGCCACCCGCCTTCGGTATTATTACGAACGTTCGTGCTTTTTTCGGACAAAAAATAAGCCATGGAACTCTCCCCCAATGGGGGCGTCCGTCCATCCGGGCGGGCGCCGCGATGAAACCCGATCCGGCCCGACGCATGCGGAACCGGATCAACCCTTACCCCCGCACCCGCGCTCGCGCCCGGTCGATCAGACCATGGACAGCGGTACGGGCCCAGACCTCCGCCTTCGGGTTCTTCAAAAGCCGATAGGACTGGGTGAAACCATAACAGAGCGAGATGCCTTCGAACGCGAACTGCTCCACGTCCAGGTCGCCCCGCAAATGCCCCTCCTCCAGCGCACGGCGGGTCGCGCCAATGACGACACGGCGCATATCCTCCTGCTGCTTGACGATCAGGTCCTGGATGGGACCCGGGCGGTCGTCGAATTCAATCGAAGCCGCCTGGATGGGACAGCCGCCGGGCAGCACCGGGTCCATCGTCCAGGCGATCCAGTTCTCAAACAGGGCCAGCACGCGCGGCAGGCCGCGGGGCTGTGCCAGGGCCGGGCGCACCACCGTATCGGCGAAAAGTTCCGCCGCCCGTTCCAGCACCGCCGCCTGAAGCTGTTCCTTGCTGCCGAAATGGGCGAAAAGCCCGGATTTCGACATGCCCAGCCGGTCGGCCAGTGTCCCGATGGTCAGGCCGGTCAATCCGTCCGTGCTGGTCATGGCCAGCGCTTGGTCCAGGATTGCGGCGCGTGTGCGTTCACCTTTGCTCATAGGGCTCAAATAATACGAACGGTCGTACTATTGTCAAGCCCGTGGCAAAAGCGGAGCAATCAGCGTAAAGCTTGGCAGGCCTGCGCTGGTCGCGGGCGCAGCCAGATGCCGGGGTCCACCACCATGTCCGCCGCTTTCGAACGCCGAACTTTCGCACCGGGCGAGATGATCTTCAAGGAGGGTGATCCCGGTGACAGTCTTTATGTGGTGGAAAGCGGCCGCGTGCGCATCTGGCGCGGCGATGCGGACCACCCCACCATTATCGGTCGGGTCGAAACCAGCGGCATTTTTGGCGAAATGGCCATCTTCGACCGCAAACCCCGCATGGCCCATGCCAGCGCGGAGGTGGAATCGGTGCTGATGCGCATGCCGGCCAGTGTGCTGCGCGAAAGCCTGTACGGCGCCGACCCGCTGCTGCGGCAACTGGTGCAGCTTCTGATCGACAATATCCGGACCATGGCCCGCCGCCTGGACGAGTTGGAGGTGAAGCTGGGCGGCGAATGACATTCGCGCGATGCCATTGATTTTACAGATGCGTCCGGTCACGCCGCTGCCCATACTACGGCCACTTGTTGATAGTTCCGTTCCCAAGGTTTATCCGCGTGCCGCACGACACCAATTTGCTTGCCACCCTTTCCATCGCCTTTGTCCTGGCCTTTGGCTTCGGTTTCCTGGCCGACCGCCTGCGGCTCCCGCCCCTGGTGGGCTATCTGGTGGCCGGCGTGCTGGTGGGACCCTTCACGCCGGGATTCGTGGCGGATGGCAAGCTGGCGCTGGAACTGGCGGAAATCGGTGTCATTCTGCTGATGTTCGGGGTCGGCCTGCATTTTTCCGCCGCCGACCTGATGGCGGTGAAGGGTGTCGCCATCCCCGGCGCGGTGGGACAGATCATCATCGCCACCTTGATGGGCCTGGGCCTGGCCCTCTACTGGGACTGGGGGCTGGGGGCCGGCATTGTGCTGGGCCTGTCGCTGTCGGTGGCCAGCACGGTGGTGCTGCTGAAGGCGCTGGAAGAACGCAACCTCCTGCACACCCCTAACGGTCGAATTGCCGTTGGCTGGCTGATCGTGGAGGATCTGGCCATGGTGGTGGCGCTGGTGCTGCTGCCGGCCTTCGCGGGCCTGCTGGGCGGCACGGTGCCCGCCGATGGCGGTGGGCATGGCGCGCCGGCCCCGACCGATGCCCCTGTGCTGCTGACCCTTGCCATCACGCTGGGCAAGGTGGGTCTGTTCGCGGCGGTGGCCCTGCTGCTGGGTCCCCGCATCGTGCCCTGGCTGCTGGCCCAGGTGGCGCGCACCGGCTCCCGCGAACTGTTCACCTTGGCCGTTCTGGCCATCGCCATGGGCATCGCCTACGGCTCGGCCCAGGTCTTTGGCGTGTCTTTCGCGCTGGGCGCCTTCTTTGCGGGTGTGGTGCTGGCCGAAAGCCGGTTCAGCCACAAGGCGGCAGCCGACAGCCTACCCCTGCAGGATGCGTTCTCTGTGATCTTCTTCGTGTCGGTCGGCATGCTGTTTGACCCATCGATCCTGCTGCGCGAACCGCTGGCAGTGGCGGCCGTGCTGCTGACCATCATCGTGGGCAAGTCGCTGGTCGCCTTCGCCATCGTGCTGGCTCTGGGCTACCCGATGGGGGCCGGCCTGCTGGTTTCCGCCAGCCTGGCACAGATCGGGGAATTCTCCTTCATCCTGGTCGGGCTGGGCGTGTCCATGAACCTGTTGCCGCCGGAGGGGCGCGATCTGGTGCTGGCCGGCGCGCTTCTGTCCATCACGCTGAACCCGCTGGTCTTCACGGCGGTGGAAAAGCTGACCGGCAAGGTCAAGGCAAGGCACCCGGAATGGTCCAGCTATGGACAGCCGAAATTCAAACGCCTGACGCAGCAGATCAACCGCGTCCGCGACAAGATGGCGGATCGGGAAAAGGCGCACGGCCTGCAGGTGCAGAAACTGGTGGAGACGTTCCCCGTCCTGTCGCATCTGGACAAGCATGAGCTGGAACGTTTGCTGCTGATGTTCCGGCCCGCCGCCGCCGTACCAGGCGAACGCGTGATCCGCAGCGGCGATCCCGCCGACGGCATGTATTTCATCGCCAGCGGTGCGGTGGAGGTGCAGTTGCCCGGCCACAAGATCAAGCTGGAGACAGGCGCTTTTTTTGGCGAAATGGCCCTGCTGTCCGGCCGGCGGCGCAGCGCCGACATTACCGCGCTGGATTATTGCCAGTTCCTGATTCTGGAACGTCGCGATTTCAACCAGTTCACCCGACAGCATGGGGAATTGCGCGGCGCCATCCTGGAAATGGCCAACCAGCGCCGCAAGATGAATCAGGCCGCCAAGGAAAAGGACGAGAAGGAAGCGGCGGCGTAGAACGGAAGACCGGGATCGGGGCCGGTCGTTTTCCAACCGCCTCCGCGAGGGCTGGTGTTTTCCCTCAACCCTCCCATTGGCTAATACCATCGGTCAAAATTCTTGACCGATGGTACGGCGGCGACTGCCGCCGCGCGGCCCCTGCCGCGTAGCCAAGGGCGCGGATGCGCCCGCCGGCGATTGAGGCGCACGAAAGCTTGACCATCGGTCATGATTTCGTGGCCCTGGGCCCCCTCTCCCGTCAGTCAGGAGAAGGGGAGGCGCCCGCTGTCAAGCGGGTGGGAGGGTGAGGGAAACAAACCTCACCCGCCGGTATTACGCGAAGGCCGCAGCGTGATTGATGATGTGGCTGACGATGCCATATTCCTTGGCCTCGTGCGCCGACATCCAGAAATTACGATCCGTATCGATGGCAACCCGTTCATAGGGCTGGCCCGTCTCCCAGGCGATCTCTTCATTGATGCGCTTGCGCATCTTGATGATTTCCTTCGCCTCGATGGCAATGTCGGTGGCGGGACCGCCGACGCCGCCCGCGGGCTGGTGGATCATGAAGCGGGTGTTGGGCAGACAGAACCGGTCTTCCTTGGCGGCACCCAGGAAGATATGCGCACCGGCCGAGGCCACCCAGCCGGTCCCCAGCACCATGACGCGCGGCTTCACGAAGCGGATCATGTCATGGATCGTGTCGCCGGATTCGACATGTCCGCCCGGCGAGTTGATGATGAGCTTGATCGGCTCGTCATTCTCGGCGGCAAGACCCAGCAACTGCGCCGTCACGGCCTGCGCGACCTTCTGGTTGATCTCGCCGAACAGCAGGATGGTGCGGGCCTTGAACAGGTTCTGCGCAATGGAGGGGGGCGTCTTGCCCTTTTCCTCCTGGGCATCGGACTCCGGCTTTTCGTCCTCAAGACGGATCGGATTGACGAGCAAGGCGGCACTCCTGAATTTGGTATTCTGCATTTACTGACCTAGCGGGAAATGGGCTGCGGTTCAACCCATCATTGGGTCGGTTTCACATACTTATGAGAGGTCGATCCAGACACTTTTCAAGTCCGTGTATTTTTCAAGCGCATGCAGGCTCTTGTCGCGGCCGAAGCCGGACTGCTTGAACCCGCCGAACGGCGTGGTGATATCGCCCGCATCAAAGCAATTGATCCAGACCGACCCCGCCTTGATGGTTCGCGCCGCCTTCATGGCGACGGAGATGTCGCGGGTCCAGATGGCGGATGCCAGACCATAGATCGTGTCATTGGCGATCTTGAACGCTTCCTCCGTGGTCCTGAAGGTCAGGGTGGACAGGACGGGCCCGAAAATCTCCTCCCGCGCGATGGTCATGGAACTGTCGACCCCATCGAACAGGGTCGGTTCGATGTAATAGCCGCCGGTGTCGGTGCGCGCGGCGGCCCCACCCAGGCGCAGAGCCGCCCCCTCCGCCTTGCCCTTGGCGATATAGGACAGGACACGTTCATGCTGTCTGGCATCGACCATGGCGCCCATGTTGGTGGTGGGGTCCAGCGGGTCGCCGGGGGTCCAGCGCCGTGAATGATGGATGACCCGTTCCAGGAACTCGTCCTTGATGCTCTCATGCACCAGCAGGCGGGACCCGGCATTACAGACTTCGCCCTGGTTGAAGAAGATGCCGCCCGCGGCGTTGGCGGCAGCCTTATCCAGGTCGGCCGCGTCGGGCATGATGATATGCGGCGTCTTGCCACCGCATTCCAGCGACACGCGCTTCAGGTTGCTTTCCCCTGAATAGCGCATGAAGAACTTGCCGACCTCGGTGGACCCGGTGAAGGCCAGCATGTCCACATCCATGTGGCGGCCGATGGCCTGTCCCGCCGTTTCCCCAAAACCGGGCACGACATTCAGTACGCCCGGTGGCACCCCCGCCTCCACCGCCAGTTCGCCCAGCCGGATGGCGGTCAGGGGTGATTGCTCGGCCGGTTTCAACACCACGGAATTGCCCGTGGCCAGGGCCGGCGCCACCTTCCACACCGCCATCATCAGCGGGAAGTTCCAGGGCACGACAATCCCGATCACGCCCAGCGGTTCGCGCAGGATCAGCGACATGGCGTCCGGCCCGCTGGGACCGACCTGATCATACAGCTTGTCGATGGCCTCCGCGTAATACTGGACGCAGCGCACCGACAGCGGGATGTCGATGGATCGGCTGTCGCGGATGGGCTTGCCCATGTCCAGCGTTTCCAGCAGCGCCAGTTCGTCCGCATGTTCTTCCATCAACCGCGCCAGCTTCAGCAGCACGGCCTTGCGGGCACGCGGATGCTGGTCGCGCCAGATGCCGGATTCGAAACTGCGGCGGGCGGCGGCCACGGCGCGGTTGACATCCTCCGCGTCGCATTCGGCGACATGGGTCAGCACCTCGCCGTCGCGTGGGCTGATATTGGCAAATGTCTTGCCGCTGGCGGCGGGCACATAGGCGCCGTCGATGAAGGCCTGGGTGCGGAATTGCAGCCCGGCGGCGCGTTCCTGCCAGTTCGTGGCGGCGATGGCGTCCATTCTCGGTCTCTCTCCCGTTATGGCGGGGCATGCCCCGCCTGTCGGGAAGGAGAGTGCCCGGTGGCAAGGTCGGCGGCAACCCCCACATTGCCGCCGCCCCAGCCTGTTCAGGCCGCGCGCACTTCCGCCAGGAAGCGGTCGACCTCCCCGCGCAGACGGTCCGCCTCGCTCGACAGGTTGCCGGCCGCACCCAGAAGCTGGTTGGCCGCGTGCCCGGTATTCTGCGCGGTTTCATCCACCACGCCGATATTGTTGGCAATCTCTTGCGTGCCCACGGCCGCTTGCTGCACATTGCGGGCGATCTCCCGCGTGGCGGCATCCTGTTCCTCCACGGCCGCCGCGATGGCGGTGGCGATTTCGGCGATCTCCCCGATGGTGCGGGTCACCTCCACCGTGGCCGTCACGGCGGTGCTGGTGGCCTGCTGCACGGCGGCGATACGGGTGGCAATGTCCTCCGTGGCCTTGGCCGTCTGGGTGGCCAGGCTCTTCACTTCCGACGCAACGACGGCGAAGCCCTTGCCGGCCTCCCCCGCCCGCGCCGCCTCGATCGTGGCGTTCAGCGCCAGGAGATTGGTCTGGCTGGCGATGTCTGCGATCAACTGCACCACGGCCCCGATGGCGTTGGCTTCCGCCGCCAGCGCCTGGATGGTGCGGTTCGTCTCCTCCGCCCGTTCCGTGGCATTGCGGGAAATGTCGGCCGCCGCCCCGACCTGACGCGTGATTTCCCCGATGGACCCCGTCATCTCCTCGGCCGAGGCGGCGACGGTCTGGACGTTGGCGCTGGTCTGGCCGGTAGAAGCGGCCACCATGCCCGTCTGGTTGCGGGTCACTTCCGCCATGCCGGACAGGTCGCGCGCATTGCTCTGAAGCTGGGTCGCGGCGGACGCCACCTGGGCCACGACTGCGGACACACTGCCTTCGAACTGGTCGGCCATGGTGTGCAGGGCCCGGCGGCGATCCTCTGCCGCCTGTTTCTCCGCCTCCTCCATCTTGATACGAAGGTCACGGGCCTCCAACGCGTTGCGGCGGAATTGTTCCAGGCCCTTGGCAAGACGGCCGATCTCGTCCCCGCGATCCTGCCCCGGCACCTGGATGGACAACTCGTCCTGTGCCACCCTGTCCATGGCCGCCGTCACCGATGACAGCGGGCGCGTGATGGTGATGATGGCGACGTAAAGCGAAAGGGCCAGCGACAGCACCGCCCCGATTCCACCCACGACCAGCATGCTGGTTGTCGCCACAGCGACATTGTCGGATGCGGCCTTGGAACCATCATCAATGGCCTTGCGGATGGTATTGGTCAGTTCGATATTGCCATCGCGCAGCGTGTCGATCTGCGGGTCGAAGGAGGTCAGGGTCAGCTTTTGCGCCTCTGCCGCCTTGCCGGCGGCAGCCAGCCCCGCGACACGCTCGAATTCTGCTTTCAACCCGGTCAGTTGCCGCTCCAGCGCCTGGATATCACCGGCCCAGCGCGGCAGCGTGCCCCGCATGTCGGCATAATCCGACCGCGCCTGATCGAAATCCTGCAGGGCTTGCCGGGCGGCCTCCGCCCCCTCAGGCTGACCACTCAATGTCACAGCCTTGTATGTTTGTTTGCCAATAGCAATTATATTCCGATTGGTACGCGCCAATCGGACCATAACAGAGACTTCTTTTTCAATGAGAGATGAATATTCTTTATCAATATGCTGCATATTTCTTTGTCCTATTACGAGTATCAGACCCGATAGGAAAATCATTATCGATATAATCGATAATATTCGTGTACTTATTGAAATTTTCTCGGCTTTCATTTGGTCACCCCGTCGATATTTTTCCAGTTTTTCCGATTCTTTGCATCCCTGGATTCCAGTTTTTCCAGAAAGGACACAGAGAAGGGGCATCGTGCCGGCCGATATCGGATTTTTCAATATCGGATTTTTCGATCTATCAGCATTCAACTTGTGCGAGATCGGAGGCAGGCATGTGGATTACACCGCGAGACCACGCATTGGTCGGTAAATGCCTGGAGGGAATCCGTAAAGAAACAGAGGTAACGCAACAGGAGCTTGCGCAACGTCTGGGCAAACCTCAGTCGTTTATATCTTCTTATGAAACGGGCCAGAGAAGGGTGGATTTGCTCGAATTCATAACCATATTAGAAGCATTAGGGCGGGATGCGCCCCCTGTCTTTGCCCAGATTGACCGGCTATTCCAACTTGGCAAGAAATAGAAACAGCCAGAAACGGGCCTAAATCAGGCACGGCAAGGCGTTGTCGATTGTCACCGGCACATGTTGGGGTTTGCGTCAGCAATACTGACATGTTCCGATCATGATCCCGACACCGTCCTATCGGATGCCCGCACCATGCGCCCGCTCCATATCGCCCTCGCCTTTCTGGTCGCCGTGATCTGGGGCGCCAATTTTGTGGTGATCAAGCTGGCCCTGACCGGCTTTCCACCCATCCTGCTGACGGCGTTGCGCTTCACGCTGGCCTGCCTTCCGGCCCTGCTGATCCCGCGTCCGGCGGGGATCGGGTTCCGGCAGTTGGCGCTGGTGTCTACCTTCCTGTTCACCGGCCATTACATCTTCCTGTTCATGGGCATGGACCAGGGCATGGCGCCGGGGCTGGCGTCCATCGTGCTGCAATGTCAGGCCTTCCTGACCATGCTTTTCGCAGCCGGCATGCTGGGCGAACGGCCTAAGGCACAGCAACTGGCAGGGGCTGGCGTGGCGGCGGCGGGGCTGGTCGTGACGGGCAGCACCGTCGGTCTGGATGTCACCTGGACCGGTTTCATCCTGACGCTGCTGGCGGCGGCCAGTTGGGCCATGGGCAATGTGCTGATGCGCCGGCTGCCACCCACCCCGACCCTGCCGCTGATGGTCTGGCTGTCGACCGTGCCGCCGCTGCCGGTCTTCGCCCTGTCCTTGCTGGTGGAAGGGCCGGACAGGGTCTGGGCGGCGCTGACCGGCTTCGGCTGGACTGCCGGCCTGTCGCTGCTTTACATCGTCTGCCTGTCCACGCTGGTGGCCTTCGGCATCTGGGGCATGTTGTTGCGTGAATACAAGGCCAGCCTGGTAGCGCCCTTTTCCCTGCTGGTGCCCGTCACCGGTACCGTGGCGGCCCATTTTGCTTTCGGGGAGGTGTTCGGCCCGATGCGGCTTCTGGGCATGGCGCTGCTGTTCGTCGGGATCGTGATCACCATCCTGCCGCTGCGCCGGCGGCAGGTGGCCCAGGCCTGATCAGGGTGTCACCGTCACCTTGGCCCGCATCTTGGGATGGATGCGGCATTGAATGGTGAATTCGCCGGGGACGGAGAAGGTGACTGGCGTCTCCGTCCCCGGTTCCTGCAGCCCGATATCAAAAATATTCTCCTGCGCCGGAGAATAGACATTGTGGCCGAACGGGTCGTCATTCCGAAAAACGACCTGTTCACCCACCTTGATGGAGACGGTCCGGGGGACGAAAGAGATATCGCGCTGGGCGATGGTCTTCGGCGCCTGCGCGCCCCCGGAACCGGCCAATACGCCCAGCACAGCCAGGGGCAAAAACACCCGTAGCGCTGCAACACCCTGACGCGGCATGCCTTCCCCCAACAACCGGTTCAGCGCTTGTCCAGGATGGCGATATCGATGACGGTACCGCCATCACCGATACGGCCCATCTTCTTCATGGTGCCGCGCTGGACATCCAGGCTGTACAAGGTTCCGCCGGCCACGGCGCGGCCATGATACTCGTCCTGGCTGTCGGTGAAGATATCCACCCCCTCCACGATGGTCCCGGCCGGCACACCCAGCGGACCGATGGTACGCAATACGCCGTCATTGGGCGGGTCCTGCGACAGCCAGGCGCCCGTGCCGCTGTCGGCGTCGAAAAGCTGCGTCTGCGTGGCGCCCGCGAAGGAGTTGATATAGGCACCGGCATAGACGGCGGGCCTCTTGCCGGCATTCACCTTGTCATTGGGGTGATAGGCCAGGGGTTTGTCGACGGCGGCCTGTCCCGTTTCCACATTGACGCGCAGGTTCTGCCCGTCCGATCCCATGATGCGCAAACGGTCGGCCTGCGGGTTGAAATCAACCACGACATGGTCGATGGCGGTCAGGGCCACCGACAGTTTCGGGCCGGCGGTGGCGGCTCCCGTCTCCAGGTCGATCGCATAGAGGCTGTTATCGGTGGCCAGCCCGTAAAGCTTGCCATTGGCCGGGCGTACATCCACGCCCAGCAGCTTGCCCTTCACACCCGTCACCGGCACGGTCTTCACCTTGCCCGGTGCGGTGTCGGAGAACAGCAGCAATTCGTTGCGCTGGTTCAGGCCCGCAATCTCCAGTGCGCCCGCCGGCACCGCCATTCCCGCCAGAACAGCCAGCGTCGCACACGCCACCAACCCTTTACGCCCGTTCATTCGACCCCTCCCCGGCTTTGTGCCCGGCCTGATCCCGGCCGCGGCTGCCCGAATAAGGTAGGCCATTGGTGGCGCCTGTCAGCTATCCATTAGAACAGGACATCAAATCTTGATGTTGAAGATGGCGCAGATCTTATGCCGCAACTGCATGGGGGAGAAAGGTTTGATGATATAGGCATCCACCTTGTTGGCACGGGCCGCCTGCACAAAATCCACCGTCTGATTACCGGTCAGCATCAGGAAGGGCATGTTCTCCCACGTCTTGCGGACATGCTGCAGCAGTTCCAGCCCCGTGACATTGGGCATGTTCCAATCGGAAATGATCAGATCATAACGAAGCTCGCTGTCCTCCAGCGCCTCGATCGCGGCCTTCCCGTCAGGCACGATATGGATATTCTGCACGCCCAGTTGCACCAGCACCTGCCGCGCCAACCGCTGGGCAAAGGCATTATCCTCGACCAACAGGACATTCAGCTTCTCGAACCCGGGTATATGGTCACGTGTCAGCATGGGGGGCGTCTTTTCAGCGGGCGACAAGCAGCGTGACCCGGTTGGCCAGTTCACGCGGGGCGAAGGGTTTAACCAGATAGGCATCGACGGCATTGGCCTTCGCATTGGTGACGAAGTCAACGCCGGCATGGGCCGTCAGCATCAGGAACGGTGTGTGGCGCCACACGGCCCGTACATGGCGCAACAGGTCCAGCCCCGTGGCGCCCGGCATGTTCCAGTCCGAAATGACCAGATGGAATGGCATCGCCTGTGGCGTCACCGCCGATATGGCCTCGGCGCCATCACGATAGGCGGTTATCGTGCCGATCCCCAACTGCCGCAGCACCCCCTGCACCAGACGGGCCTCGAAGGCATTATCTTCGGCCAGCAAAACGCGCAGCCCGGCGCCATCCCGCAGCGGTGTCATGGGCCGGCCTCCGCCATGGCGGCCTCGACCATGGCGCGTCTTTCACGCAGCCAGACCACGCCTTCATCCAGATCAACGCGGAGTTGCGATAACAAGGAAGCCAGACCCGCCGAGTCGCCCGTTTGGCCCGCCGCCTCCACCGATGCCGCCGTGCGGTACACTTGGGCCAGCCCCAGACTGCCGGCCGCCGATTTCAGGGAATGCGCCACCTCCGCCACCTGCTGCGGCTGGGGCGTTCCGTCGCTGGGGAACAGGTCCGGCTCCACCTCCGGCAGAATCGACAAGAACGTGTCGATCAGGTCCAGCGCCATGTCAGGCCCCATGCTGTCGGCCATGTCGGTCAGCATGTCGGCCACGAAGGGTTCCGTGCCGGTCAGCAGCGAGCCGGCGGTTGCCCCGGCGTCTGCCATCTCGATATCGAATTCAGCCGGCGGCCCCTCGCCATCGGGGAACAGGCGGTGGATGACCTTGAACAGGTTGGCCGGGTCGATGGGTTTGGACACATAGGCATTCATGCCGGCATCCAGGCAGCGCTGCACCCCATTGCCGCCGACGCTGGCCGTCGCCGCCACGATCAGCACGCCGGATGCCGGTCCCGGCAGGGCACGGATGGCCCGTGTGGCCGTCATGCCGTCCATGCGCGGCATATGCACATCCATCAGCACCAGATCCAGCGGCGGGTCGGCATCGCGCACCATGGCGACGGCCGTCTCTCCATCCTCGGCAAACAGCACCATATGGCCATGCTCGGCCAGGGCGCCGGCCAGCACCTTGCGGTTGATGGCATTGTCATCAGCCACAAGGATACGCAGCGGCCGCACCGCATGTTCGTCATAATCGCCGGCGGCATCCGCCGTGATGGGGCTGCCCTCCACCAGCGGGATTTCAAACCAGAATGTGCTGCCCTGGCCCTGGACGCTGTCCACGCCGATGGTGCCGCCCATGGCCTCCACCAGCTTCTTGCAGATGGCAAGCCCCAGACCGGTGCCGCCGAATCGCCGCGTGATGGAACTGTCGGCCTGGACGAAGCTGCCGAACAGCTTGGACCGCGCCGCCTCCGATATGCCGATGCCTGTATCGGCCACCTCCACCCGCAGCCGCGTCCCCTGGGCGCATGCGCCGGCACGCAGGGTCACGCCGCCGGTTTCCGTGAACTTGATGGCATTGCCCACAAGGTTCAGCATGATTTGCCGGAGCCGGTTGGGATCGCCCTTCAGATAGACGGGCAGCGCCTCGTCCACCTCCTCCCGCAGCCAGAGGTCCTTTTCCTCTGCCCGGTTGCGCATCAGCATACTGGTGCCGGCCATCAGGGAGACCAGTTCGAAATCCAGGGTCTCGATATCGGCCTTCCCGGCCTCCAGCTTGGAGAAATCCAGGATATCGTTCAGAATGCGCAGCAGCGACTGACCCGATTGCAGGACCGTGGTCGCCAGCTTGGCCTGCTCCTCGTTCAGGCCCGACCGCAGCAGCAGACGCGTCAGGCCCAGCACACCATTCATGGGGGTGCGGATTTCATGGCTCATCATGGCCAGGAATTCGGACTTGGCGCGGGTGGCGGCCTCCGCCTTCTCCTGCGCCTCGCGCACCACCTCCATGGCGCCCTTGAACACGCCCAGTGCGCCGGCGACACTGCCAATCTCGTCCCGGCGGGATGTGTGCGGCACCGCCACATCCATGTTACCGCCGGCCAGTTGGATGGTCGCGCGGGTCAGACGGTTCAGCGGCGTCACGATATTGCGGATCAGCGCGATGGTGATGCCCACGACCAGCGTGAACAGGGCCGCGATCAGCAGGGTGGTCCGGTCGGCCGCCGCCTTGATCGTTTCTTCAGCCGACAGGCGGAATCGGTACCCGTCCTCCGCGGCCATCTGGGTGACGATTTCAAGGTTGGTGATGATGCCAGCCCCCAGCCTTTCCATGCCCTCCATAGCCGATGCATGATCAGGGGATGTTCCCTGCATCTCCGTCAATTGCCGGACGGCGGCCAGCCAGTCGGCATTCTGTTCGCGGATGCGGGCCGTATAGGTACGGATTTCCGGGTTGAGGCCGCGCTCCTCCACCACGTCCAGACTGGCCAGGAAATCCTCATCATTGATATCAAGGTCCTCGCGGAAATTCTCCGGCAGGCCGTTTGGCGATTTCAGGGCCCGATCAACCATCAGGTCCAGCATGACAAAATTTGTCTGGGCCAGCCGGGCGTAATTGATGGCCTGCAACGGCTGGTCATACATGCGGATCACAAGATCGCCCGTGGACCGCACCACCAGCACCGCCACCAATCCAATGGTCACGGCCGCCAGCACGGCCACCGCGAACGCCGCGGCCAGTTTGAAGCGGATGGTCCTGAACATGCCCTGCGGCCCCGTCGCAAAGAAGCTGCTCCTTTATGCGCGCAAGGCTTGGGTCGGGGCAAGAACCCGCGCCCTGCCCCCATGGATACAATTGTTTCAATCCACCCCGGCGCCCGGCCGCCTTGACAGCACCGGCGCCCCCTGCTGCCATGCCCCCCTTACCAACCGCGATGGGAACGCCCCCCGGAATGACCAGCAGCCCCGACCTGTTCCACGAGATCGAGATTTTCCGGCAGCAGCATCCGGCCATCACGGCCGTCGATGTGCTGCTGCCCGATCTGTGCGGGGTGTTCCGGGGTAAACGGGTGCCGATCGACGAATTGTCGAAAGTGTGGAAGGAGGGCGTGGCCTTCCCGGGCTGCACCTTCGCCGTCGACATCACCGGCGACACGGTGGAGGAAACGGGCATGTCCGTCGAAAAGGGCGTGCCCGACCGCATCTGCCGCCCCGTGGCCGGCACGCTGACGCCCGTGCCCTGGGCCGCCAAGCCGCTGGGTCAGGTGATGCTGTCCATGCGTGATGGCGACGGCTCCCCCTTCCCCTATGCGCCGCGCGCGCTGGTGGAGGCCCTGGTGGCGGAACTGTCGCGTCGGGGACTGACGCCCATGGTGGCCATCGAATTGGAATTCTATCTGTTCAACCGCGACCGCGCCGCCGACGCACCGCCCAGCCCGCCCGTATCAAAACGCAGCGGCCTGCCCCAGAACCGGACACAGGTCTATGGCCTGATGGAACTGGAGGATTTCGAGGAGGTGCTGGACGAGATCACGGCGGCGGCACAGGCCCAGGGTATCCCCGCCGGCACCGCCATCGCCGAATATGGACCGGGCCAGTATGAGATCACCCTGTCCCATCGCCCCGACGCCCTGCGCGCCGCCGACGATGCCGTGCTGTTCAAGCGGGCGGTGCGGGGCGTGGCGCACCGCCATGGGTATGAGGCCAGTTTCATGGCCAAACCCTATAGCGATCAAGCCAGCAGCGGCATGCATATCCATATGAGCGTGCTGGACAAGGACGGCCGCAACATCTTTGCGGCCGAAGCGGCGGAAGGGTCCGACGCCCTGCGCCATGCCATCGGCGGCATGGCGGAAACCATGCCCGCCTGCATGGCGCTGGCCGCCCCCGGCGCCAATAGCTGGCGGCGTTTCCAGACCGGCTCCTATGCGCCCACCGTCATCGCCTGGGGCGTGAACAACCGCACGGCCCCGCTGCGCATCCCCGCCGGGGGGCCGGACAGCCGCCGCGTCGAGTACCGTATCGCCGGGGCCGACGCGAATCCGTATCTGGTGCTGGCCGGGATGCTGGCCGGGCTTCTGCACGGGTTGGATGGCCGGATTGATCCCGGCCCGGCCCTGGAAGGCAACGCATATGAGGCCGACGCCCCGCGCCTGCCCGATGAATGGGGCGCGGCCCTGGACCTGTTCCAGGGATCGGCCGTGCTGCGCCGCTGGCTGGGGGATGCGTTCGTGGATACCTACGCCATCACAAAACGGGCCGAGCGCGCCAAGTTCAACCAGCGGGTCACGCCGCTGGAATGGGAATGGTATCTACGGGGGTGAGGAGTGGGGGGCTTCGTACCCTCACACACTCCCGGGTTTCGTGGTTCGGGTTGCCGTTTCACCCTCACCCTCCCAAGCCTTCCGGCTTGGGCCCCTCCCTCTCCCACTTTCGTGGGCGAGGGGCAAAAATCAAGCCTAGCGGCAAATTTCCTCCCCTCGCCCGCCTTGCGGGAGAGGGAGGGGCCCGGATGCGTCAGCAGACGGGAGGGTGAGGGAGCAACGCCAAAAGCCTAGGCCGCCGCCGTCAGGTCGCTCAGCTTGGTCAGCAGATAATCGACATCGTCACTGGCCAGTTCCTCGAACTGGGTCAGGATACGTTCCAGCATACGGCGGCGGTGACGTTCCAGATCATGGTCCAGACCGTCGAAATCCGTCTCGTTCGCCACATCCAGCGCGATACGCAGCGGCGGATACAGCTTGGGCGGCAGGCCCGTACGGTCGAACAGGGATTTAAGACCCAGCCGGCCGGCATCATGGATCAGCAGCCGGGCGTTGTTCACCGGCACCTGGCCCAGTTGCGCCATGGCCATTTCAAAGAACGGCACATCGCCCATGCACAGCGCCCGCAGCAGCAGCGACGGGGTCAGGCGGTGGCTGCGGCGCAGTTGCACCACCAGCTTTTCCAGATCCGCATCACCGGCGCCGCCGACCAGACCATAGGTGGCCTTCTCGCGCGTCTGGATGACGATGTCGGCGGCCATATCGTTGGGCAGTTCATGCTTGGCGACCAGCCGTTCGCGTAGCTGTTCGGAGACCAGGGCCACCAGCCGTTCGGCAACGGTCACGGGCAGCTTGGCCCGGTTGACCATGGGGGCGGCCACCGTCTCGCTATCGGGGAACCGGTCCAATGCCTTGACAAGGGCCTTTTCGCCGACAGCGGCCGTGTCGTTCGACATCAACGTCGCCACGGCCTTCTCGCTGCCGCGTTCGACCAGGGCGTCGGCGACGGACTCGGTCACGTTGGGGCGCTTGGCGACCGCCGTCTGCTTTTCAGAGGAGCCGGAGCGGATGATCTCCACCAGATCCTCATCCGTCAGGACGGTCGAGACCTCGATGAAGGGCAGCGACACCTCTTCCACGTCACGCGCCATGGACAGGGCGATGTCACGCGGGATGCCGGAATTGGTCTTCAGGCTTTCGGCCAGGGCGGCCCGCACGCGGGTCGTCACGTCGCGCGCCATGATGCGCACGATGTCCTCGGCCAGCACCCTTTCCGACGCCGACAGATCCGTCGCGGAGAAATGCTGCGCGACCTTCCCGGCCATCTCGGCGCGGGTATTGGGCGAAGGATCGGTCAGCAGCCGCTGAACATCCTGCTGGGACAACTTGTCGGACATGGGGTGGACAAACCCTCCCTGGGACGACCGGGCGATGACATGGCGGCCTGACGGCCGGCAGCCAAGCGTCGCTCGTGTTTCCTTAACATTTAGTGCAAGCCGCTGCCAATTGCGAACGCCAAAAAGAAGAACAAACCGAAACAAACCACTCGTGCCACGCAGAGCGAGCTAAAACCATCATCCGGAAGGATAGGTCTTTTGCGCCCGGCACCCGGTCCGGACGGAGCATGGCCCTTGTCCGTAGGCGATCACGCAACGAATCGTTGGATCAGCGTTTGGCCGGCCCCGTGGCGGCAAAGGCTGCGGCGGCGGCAGGGTGCAGGGGGGCCGTGCGGCCCCGGTCCGCCATGCCATCAACCGTCACCCCATTGAACACCGGATGCTGGCCGGACAGTTCGGACCGTTCCTCCAGCAGCACGCGCATCACCTCCGCGATGATGGCCTCGGGTACATTGGCACGGGTGACCAGGGTGGCCGCCACGCCGATGGTCGCCACCTCTTCCTGCACACCGGGATAGAGGTTGGCCGGAATGGCGGCGCGCGTCAGGTCCTTGCGCCCCGTCAGAAGCTTGTCGATACCGGCACCGGTCACGGCCAGCGGCGCCGCCCCGCATTGGGCCGTCGCCTGCATGATGCTGGCATTGGGATGACCGACGGCAAAGAAGGCCGCATCCAACTGTCCGGCACACAGGGCGGCCAGCGCCGCGTCGGGCGCCATGTCGGCATCGTCCGGCAGGCGGACACCCGCCGCATCGATCACCAGATCCGACAGGTTGCGCAGGGCGGAACCGCGCGGCCCCAGATTGACGCGCTTGCCCTTCAACTTGGACAACTCATCGATCTCCGCCTCCGGTCGTACCAAAAGGGTGATGGTTTCGGCATGCAGGGTGGCAACGGCACGCAGATCGGTGAACGGGCCGGCACCGGCAAAGCGGCCATCGCCCCGCACGGCCGCCGCCTGCCAGTCGGACTGCACCAATGCCAGATCGACCTCACCCGCCCGCAACGCATTCAGATTCTGGACCGGCCCTTCCGTGGCCTCCACCAGACAACGCAGCCCATGGCGCGGCCGTTCCTGGTTCATCTGCCGGCAGATGGCGCCGGCCACAGGATAATAAAGGCCGGTGACGGTCCCGCTGGCCACGACGACGGATTTGGGCTGCGGCTGCTGGGCCATGGCAGGCACAATGCAGGGCAGCAGCGTCAGGGCCAGTGCCGCAAGGGCGGACGAAAATAGAAAACGGGTCAAGCGCTCAATCCCCGGTCAACGGAAAGAAGCCGGCTCTGCGGCCCAGGCCAGCGGATAGGCATCCACATTGGTCATGCCCTGCTGCAGCGTCCATTCGACAATCCGGCGCAGCACGGCCCCCGTCGCCTGATCGAAGGCGCGGACGATATCCTCCAGCGCGGGGCTTGCGGCGCGCACCGTGGCTTCGAACGTGTCGCCAGCCACGATGTTGCGGCGGGGCAGACGCACCAGCTTGGCATTGATGCGCACCACCGCCTCCGGCGCGGTATCGCGCGAATCATGGCCCTTGTAATTGGCCTGGAAGTCGCGCAGGTCGGCCTTCAGGATGAAATCGGCCCGCAGGCCCGACCGTTCAACGCCGACTGCCACAATGCGCCGGCTGTTTTCGAAGCTCTCAACCAGCAGATTCTGCATCATGTCCGGCGCCGTGTCAGCCCAGGTGGCGCCGGAATAATAGGTCATGCGGTTGGAATTCTCCCCCAGCATGATGCGCGGCGTATCGATGGCGGCATTGGCCAGCGGCGTTTCCACCAGCAACTGCCACGGCGCGCGGGCCAGACCGGCCGTGAACTCCCGCGCCGGGGTCAGAACAAAAATCTTCTGCGCCTTGCCGCCGGTCAGGAACGTGGCGGGCGAGCAGGCGGCCAGCGGCAGGGCGGAGCCGAGCGCCAGCAGATGGCGGCGGTTCAGGGATTTGGGAAGGGTCATTCCGCTTTCACTCCGCTGTTGCCGCCGAACAGAAGGTCGGTCGGATCGCGCTCCAGCCGGCGCGACACGCGGCTGAGATTGTTGGTCAGGTCCTGCAGATGGATCAGCAATTGCGAGAGATCGTAAAGACCGGTGGCCGTGAAATCGCGGATCGGCTCCCGGTTCTCTTCAATCATACCGGCAAGAGAAGCTGACAACTTATTGATCTCTTTGCTAGTCTTGGCCAGTTCAGCGGTGATCACGGTCGTGTCGCGGCCCACCTTGCCCACGGTATCGTTGGCGGTGGTCATCAGGACTTCCGCCTGTTTGCTCAGCGTATCGGCATGCTGCCGCAGATCAACGATCAGCAGGTTGGCATTGCGCATCGTGTCATTGGCATTGCCCGATGCCTGGGCCAGGTTGGCCAGTAGCGTGCCGATGGATTTCTGGTTGTCGTCATTCAGCAACTGGGTCAGGCGTTCAGAGATCTTCATCAGATTCTCAAGCACCTCAGGCGCCTTGGACAGAACGGCGGCGATGGAACTTTCCTTTGACGGGATGACGGGAATGCCCTTCACCTTATCACGCAGCATCGGCGCATCCTTGCTGCCACCCGCGATCTCGACATAGACGCCGCCCGTCACGCCCACCGGCTCCAGCGAGGCGATGGCGTCGGTCTTGATGGGCGTATCCTCTGGCACCTCGATGGTCAGCCGGACTTCCTCGACATTCTCGGGATTGATGCGGATATCGCTGACGGTGCCGACATTGACACCGCGATAGCGCACTGGTCCGCCTTCCACCAGCCCCGTCACGGTACCTGTGACCATGATGTAATAGGGCTGGATCGCCTTGTCGAACTGGACCTTGGCCAGCCAGATGACAAAGACAAACGCCGCCGCGGCCAGTGCCAGGACGAAGGCACCGACAGCCGTGTAATTGGCCCGTGTTTCCATGCCCTAACTCCCTTTCGCCGCACTGGCGGCCCGGCCGCGGGGCCCATGAAAATAGTCGCGGATCCAGGGATGCTCCTGGCGCAACAACTCGTCAATCGTACCGATCACCAGCTTCTTGTCCACCAGGACAGCGATGCGGTCACAGATGGCATATAGACTGTCCAGGTCATGGGTCACCATGAAAACCGTGAGGCCCAGGCTTTTCTGCAAGGAACCGATCAGTTCATCGAAGGCCGCCGCCCCGATCGGGTCCAGCCCCGCCGTCGGCTCGTCCAGGAACAGGATTTCCGGGTCCATGGCCAGCGCGCGGGCCAGACCGGCCCGTTTGCGCATGCCGCCCGACAATTGCGACGGATACTTGTCGCCCGCATCGGGCGGCAGGCCGACAATGGCCACCTTCACCCGCGCTATCTCGTCGATCAGGTCGGGCGGCAGGTTTGTATGTTCCTTCAGCGGGACCTTGATATTTTCCAGGACCGTCAGGGAACTGAACAAGGCCCCATCCTGGAACAGCATGCCCCAGCGCGCCTGCAGGGCCAGCCTTTCCTGTTCCGACAGGTTAGCCGTGTCCTTGCCCAGCACCTGGATCGTGCCGGCGGACGGATCCATCAGCCCCACAATCTCGCGCAGCAGCACGGATTTGCCCGTGCCCGACCCGCCGACCAGGCCGATGACCTCTCCCTTGGTGACATCCAGATCGACACCGTCATGCACGACCTGCGCGCCGAAGCGTGTCTTCAACCCCCGGACGGAAATGACGGGTGCCGTCATGTCAGATCCCGATATAGGAGAAGAGGATGGAGAAGGCGGCATCCAGAACGATCACCAGAAAGATGGAGACAACGACGGAACGGGTGGTCAGCAGGCCGACGCTTTCGGCGCTGCCGCTGACCCGCAACCCTTCGTAACAGCCGACCAGCGCGATGACGGCGGCGAAGATCGGTGCCTTCACCAGCCCCACGAACAAGGTCGTGGCACTGACCGCGATCTGCAATTGCCGGGCAAACTGCCCGAAATTGATGTCGAGATAGACATAGGCCATCACGGCACCGCCCGCCAGCGCCACGATATTGGCAAAGAATCCAACCAGCGGCAGGGCGATGACCAGCGCCAGCATGCGCGGCAGCACCAGCATTTCCAGCGGGTCCAGGCCCAGCGTGCGCATGGCGTCCACCTCCTGGTTCACCTTCATGGTCCCGATCTGGGCGGTGAAGGCGGAACCGGAACGGCCGGCAACGATGATGGAGGTCATCAGAATGCCGATCTCGCGCAGGACACCGATGCCCAGCAGGTTCACGACATAGATTTCGGCACCGAAACGACGGAGCTGATCCGCCCCTTGATAGGCCAGAACGATGCCAATCAGGAAGGAGAGCAGGCCAACGATGGGCAGGGAGTTCAGCCCCACCTGCTCCAGATGGAAAAAAAGCGGCTTCAGCCGGATGCGGCGCGGGTCACGCAGCAGGCGCAGCGCCGTCACCGTGACCAGCCCCAGGAAGTTCAGCATGGACAGGATATCATGCCAGATGCCGACCGTTGCGCGACCGATCCGATCGGCCAGCGGAAAGGCGGGCCCCTTTTCGGCGGGGGCGGGATTGCGGGCAACCGACCCGGCCGCCGCCCGCTGCACATCCTTCAGCAATTCGCACAGGTCGGGACGCGCGCCGACCACGGCCACGACATGCCCCTGTTCACGCAGCCGGCGGATCAACCGGTCCAGCAACAGCGCGCCGGCCGTATCCAGGGCCGTCAGGCCCGACAGGTCAAGACAGACGGGGGCGCCCTTGCGGTCCGGCTCCCGGTTGCGGAGCTGCGGTCCCAGCCGTTCGGCGGACGCGATATCCCAGCGACCGGCCGCTGCCAGGACAAACTGGTTTTCTTCCCACGCGGATGTGATGGTTCCGGTCTGCACGTTCCTGGCCCATGGTGCGCCGCATCGAAAGGGCGACGCACCATGTCAATTGACATTAACCGTCATGGACGGTCAACAGCCCGCACGCGGACTGTCGCCAAAGGATGGGTCAGGCAATATTAAGATAGGCCGCATCGATATAGGCCTGACGGCCTTCATCATGCCCCCAGTTCAAATAGTGATAGAGCGGATTGATACCCGCCGCCGCCACGTCCGGATTGGCGGTCAGATAGGCTGAAACGTCGAAAAAGGGCGACGGATCGCGGCCTTCACGCCAGCCGTAATTCTCGAAATGTGTCCAGGCATCGACCTTGGCCAGCGCCACATCGGGGTTGGCCTCCAGGTAATAATTGGCATCGAAATAGAGATGCGTGCTGCGCCCCTCTGCCTTGCCATTGTTCGCATAATGGGTGATGGCGGGAATACCGGCCGCCGCCACGTCACCATAGACTTCGGCGTAATAGGCGGCATCGAATCCGTTGGTGGCCTGATGGATGCGATTCTCGAACTGGCCGTATTTCTCGAAATGGTCCTTTCCGTCCTCATAGGTGCCCGCCATGACGGCCGCATAGACGTCGGGATTGCTCTGAAGATAGAAATCCTCATCGAAACCATCACGCAGCTTCGTCGCCTCGAACAGGGGCTTCACCCCGTCGCCGAAGATGGCGAACTGCACATTGCGCAGGGTGTCGGTCCCGTCGGGGCCACGGATGATGGCGACACCATCGTCGACATCAATGTCGTACTGGCTGGCGGTACCGCTGAACACGGCCGCATTCAGGCCGCCGCCGCCATCCAGCACATCATTGCCGGCACCGCCGGTCAGCAGATCGAAGGCGACACCGCCGGTCAGCGTGTCGGCCGCTCCGGTGCCGGTGATGCGGTTGAATTGGCTGTAGGTGGTCATTTCCAGTCTCCGTCATTTTGTTGTGCCGCCGGCTGGGGGGACCAGTCAGCAGCATGTGGCGTTAACGCCTGACGGGGGAAATGGGCGCGGGGCGCATTGGCGTTACCCGGCTGGCCTTACCTATTTCAGGGGAACCACCCCTACCCTGTCGCGCCGGGATGCCAGTGGCGAAGCATCCGCCGCTGCACCCAGGTGAGGATGGCGAAGATCAGGATGCCCAGCACGGACAGCAGCGTCAGCGCCGCGAACAGCCGGGGCATGTTCAGGCGGTTCCCCGCCTCGATCACGCGCCAGGCCAAGCCCGTGGCCGTACCCGATCCGGCCACGAATTCCGCCACCACGGCCCCGATCAGGGCCAGCCCACCGGAGATGCGGGCACCGGCCAGGATATAGGGCAGGGCGGAGGGCAATTGCAGCCGCCACAACATCTGCCTGCGGCTGGCCCCATACAGCCGGAACAGATCGCGCAGGTTCGGGTCCACGGCGGCCAGCCCCACGGAACTGTTCGACAGGACCGGAAAAAAGGCCACGATCCAGGCCAGGATCAGCAAGGACAGGTTCACCCGCTCATACCCCACCCAGATCACCACCAGGGGGGCGATGGCCACGATGGGTGTGACCTGCAGGATGACGGCATAGGGATAAAGGGCGGCCTCCAGCGCGCGCGACTGTTTGAACAGAACCGCCAGCCCGACCCCGCTGACCAGCGCCAGCAGAAACGCCTGGACCGTGACGATCAGGGTGATCCAACTGGATTGCAGCAACAGGCCGGAATCATTCCACAGGGCCAGCGCCACGGCGCTGGGCGGCGGCAGGACAAAGACCGGCACCTCCCACGCTCTCACCGCCCCTTCCCAGCCCAGCAGGAACACAAGCCCGACCAGCGGCGGCAGCAAACGGCGCATCCACATCCCGTTCATGGCATCACCCCCATGGCCCGGTGCAGCCGGTCCGACACGTCGCGGCATAGCGCACCATAGGCGGCACCGGTACGCACCGACAGGTCGCGCGGCCAGGGCAGGTCCAGCACCACCTCATCGACCACCCGGCCCGGACGCGGCCCCATGATGGCGATGCGCCCGGACAGATAGACGCTCTCAAAAACGGAATGGGTGACAAAGATCGCCGTGAACCGCTCCCGCTCCCACAGGGCCAGCAGATCGTCATTCAGCTTCAGGCGCGTGATCTCGTCCAGCGCCGCGAAAGGTTCATCCAGCAGCAGCAGGCGCGGGCCGGTAACCAGGGCACGCGCCAGCGCTGCCCGCATCTTCATGCCGCCTGACAGTTCCGCCGGAAAGGCCCGCAGGAAATCGCCCAGACCGACGCGCGACAGGCCATCTTCCGCCCTGTCCTGCGCCTCTGCCCGCGGCACGCCGGCCAGATCCAGCGGCAGCCGTACATTGTCGATGATCCGGGCCCACGGCATCAGGGTCGGTTCCTGGAACACGAACCCCGTATCGCCGCGCATGGCCGGACGCGCCCGCTCCACCGTGCCGCCGGTCGGTTCCAGCAGGCCGGCCACCAGCCGCAGGATGGTGCTTTTGCCGCAGCCGCTGGGGCCCAGCAGCGACAGGAACTCCCCCTCCAGGACACCCAGATCGACAGTGTCCAGCGCCCTGGTGCCGCTGGCATAGGTCAGGGACAGGCCGCGCAGGCGCAGAAGATCGCCGCTCACGCCCGCATCCCGCTATATTGCCGCGCCCGATGCATCCGCTGTTTCCCTTCCCGTTGGGGCCTGATATTAGCCCGGCAAGCGCCTTTGTCGAGCCGGCGGACGAGAGACCCATGATCCCCTCCCCCCATTTCCAGATCCTGGTGCGCGAGGTGGCGGTGGCGCTGCCCGTCTCGGGACGGACAACAGACCTTGATATCCGTGTCAACCTGCGGCTGGGCACCAGCATCACCGGCCCCTTCACGGGCGATCCCGACGATATCAACCTGACCGTCGATTATTCCAAGATCGTGCGCCACATTCTGGGACCGTTCCGCGATGGTGGCCCGTTCGCCGATGCCGAGGGGCTTGCCAGACTGCTGGGCCGGTTCATCTTCGATTTCGACCAGCGTATCCTGTCGCAACGGATCGGCATCCACAGCCCGTCCGACCCCGCCTTCACCTGTCAGATTGAACTGGAGCGCGATTAATGTCCCTCCCCCATGCCGTCCTGGTCACCGGTGGGGCCCGTCGACTGGGGGCCGCCATGGCGCTGGCCTGCGCCACGGCCGGCATGGATGTCGCCCTCCATTACCGCACCGACGGGCAGGACGTGGCGGACATGCTGAACGCCCTGCACAGCAAGGGGGTGAAAGCCGCCGCCATTGCCGCCGACCTGGCCGATCCCGCCCAGGTGCCGGACGTGGTGCCGACGGCGGCAATGGCGTTGGGCCGACCGCTGACCGCCCTGGTCAACAGCGCCTCGATCTTTGATTGGGACGACATATCTACGCTGACCGCCGACCGCATGCTGGCGCATTTCCTGCCCAATACCGTGGCCCCGGCCCTGCTTTCACAGGCGCTGCTGGCGCAACTGCCCGATGGTGTCACGGGCAGCATCGTCAATATCCTGGACCAGAAACTGGCCAGCCCGCATGGCGACCATCTCAGCTACACCCTGTCCAAATACGCCCTGATGGGGTTGGGGGAGGTCCTGGCCCGGTCGGGCGCGCCGCGCCTGCGCGTCAATGCCATCGCCCCCGGCTACGTCCTCCCCGCCCCCGGACAGGAACAGGCGGAGTTCGAGCGGCTGCACGCACAAAACCCACTTCATGTCGGGCCGGATGCGGATGATATTGCCAGGGCCTGCCTCTACCTGCTGCAAAGCGCCGTCACCACGGGTCAGACCTTGTATGTCGATGCCGGACTGCGCTTCGCGGGGCTGGAGAAGGATATCAGCTTCTATTGATGCAAGGCGCATCAGACACTAACATGTAAAACGCTGTTCCATACTGTGAACTACGGCCGGTAACCTCGCCGGCACTGCCGGAGCGTTGCCACCCATGATCATTTCCGCCACCACCGATTTCCGGGAGGCCGCCCGTCGCCGCCTGCCGCGCTTCCTGTTCGATTACGCTGACGGTGGCGCCTATGCGGAGGAGACGCTGCGCCGCAATGTCGATGACCTGTCGGGCATCGCGCTGCGCCAGCGGGTATTGCGCAATGTGGACGGCATCTCGCTGAAGACCAGCCTGTTCGGGCAGGAACTGGGCATGCCCGTGGCCCTGGGGCCGGTGGGTATCTCCGGCATGTATCGCCGGCGGGGCGAGGTGCAGGCGGCGCGGGCCGCCAACAAGGCCGGCTTGCCCTTCTGCCTGTCTACCGTGTCGCTCTGCCCCCTGGCGGAGGTGGCGGCAAACACTGACGGGCCGCTCTGGTTTCAGCTCTACGTCATCCGGGACCGCGCCTTCATGCGCGACCTGCTGGCCACCGCCAGGGAGCAGGGGGCCAAGGCCCTGGTCTTCACCGTCGACATGCCGGTGCCCGGCGCCCGGTACCGCGACGCCCGTTCCGGCATGTCCGGCCCCAACGCCCCCTTGCGTCGCGTGCTGCAGGCCATGTTCAAGCCGGGCTGGGCCTGGGATGTCGGCATAAACGGACGGCCCCACACGCTGGGCAATCTGGCCCCGGTGCTGGGCGCCAAAAGTGGCCTGAACGACTATATGGGCTGGCTGGGCGCCAATTTCGATCCGTCGATCTGCTGGGCCGATCTGGACTGGATCAGGCAGAGCTGGGACGGTCCGCTGATCATCAAGGGCATCCTGGACCCTGATGACGCCCGCGAAGCCGCCGCCATCGGTGCCGACGGCATCGTCGTTTCCAACCATGGCGGTCGGCAGCTTGACGGTGTGCTGTCGTCGGCCCGTGCCCTGCCGGCCATTGCCGACGCGGTGGGCGACCGCCTGACAGTGCTGGCCGACGGCGGCGTGCGCTCCGGGCTGGACGTGGTGCGCATGCTGGCCCTGGGGGCGCAGGGCGTGCTGCTGGGTCGCGCCTGGCTCTATGCCCTGGCCGCCCGAGGGGAGGCCGGGGTGGCGCAGCTTCTGGACCTGATGGCCAAGGAAATGCGCGTCGCCATGGCCCTGACCGGCGTGCGGGAGATCAAGGAGATCGACCGGTCGATCCTGGCGGAAACCGGGGTCTGACCGGACTGGACGGCGGTCCCGTCAGATCTCGACGTGGCCGCCCAGTTCCACGACGCGGTTCAGCGGCAGATGGAAGAAGTCGGCCGTCGTGGTGGCGCTGCGCATCATGAAGGCGAACAATTCCTCCCGCCACGGCGCCATGCCCGGCTCCGGCGACGGCACCACCGTCTCCCGCGTCAGGAAATAGGAGATGCGCAGCGGTTCGTAATCAAAGCCGAGGTCGGTGCGCTTGGCATTGGCCAGCGCCTTGGGCACGTCCGGGTCGTCCATGAAACCGCAATACATGGTGACGCGGAACACGTCGTCACGCAGCTTCTCCGACACGATCCGTTCGCCAATGGGCACGCGCGGGCGCTCCGTCACCTTGACCGTCATCACCACGACCCGGTCATGCAGGACATGGTTGTGCTTCAGATTGTGCAGCATGGCCAGCGGCACGCCGTCCGGGTCCGACGTCAGGAAGATGGACGTGCCGGGCACCCGCGTGATGCGCGACGAAACGGTACTCAGGAATTCCTGCAGCGGCACGGCGCTGTCCCGCAGCTTGGCATGCAGCAGCTTGCGCCCCATCTTCCAGGTGGTCATCAGGGTAAAGGCCAGCAGACCGGCGGCCAGCGGGAACCAGCCGCCATGCGTGATCTTGGTCGCCGTTGCCAGGAAATAGGCGGCATCGACGGCCAGCAGCAGCACAAAAAACCCGACCGCGAACTTGCCGTTCCAGCCCCAATGGTTGAAGGCCAGCAGTGCCACCAGGGTGGTGGTGATCATCATGGTCCCGGTCACGGCCACACCATAGGCCGAGGCCAGGTTGGTCGAACTGCCGAAGCCCAGGACCAGCGCCACCACCGCAATCATCAGCGACCAGTTGATGAAGGGCATGTAGATCTGCCCCATCTCCTTTTCGGAGGTGTGGACGATGTTCATGCGCGGCAGATAGCCAAGCTGGATCGCCTGCCGGGTGACGGAGAAGGCGCCGGAGATCACCGCCTGGCTGGCGATGATGGTGGCCAGCGTCGCCAGCACCACCAGCGGCATGGCCGCCCAGGCCGGGCCCAGGAAAAAGAACGGATTTTCCGCCGCCGCCGGGTTGGACAGCAGCAGCGCGCCTTGCCCGAAATAATTCAGGATCAGCGCCGGCCAGACCAGCATGTACCAGGCCAGCCGGATCGGCCCCCGCCCGAAATGGCCCATATCGGCATAAAGCGCCTCCGCACCCGTCACCGACAGAACCACAGACCCCAGCGCCAGAAACCCGATCCAGCCATCATGCGCCAGGAATGCCACGGCATAATGCGGGGACAGCGCCGCCAGCACGCCCGGCGACTTGCCGATATTGCTGACGCCCAGGACGGCCAGAACAATGAACCAGATCACCATGATGGTGCCGAAGGCGCCGCCCAGGGCAGCCGATCCCTTTGACTGGATCGCGAACAGGGCCACCAGGATGACAATGGCGATGGGCACGGTCCAGGGGGCCAGGTTGGGCGCCGCCACCTGTAGCCCCTCCACCGCCGACAGGACGGAGATGGCGGGCGTGATGGCGCTGTCGCCATAGAACAGGGCGGCGGCGAACACACCCAGCGTCCCGGCCAGGGTCGTCATACCGGGATTGCCGGCGAGCGCCTTCTGTAACAGGGCCAGCAGGGCAAAGGAACTGCCCTCCCCTTCATTGTCGGCACGCATGATGATGGCGACATATTTGACCGACACGACCAGCAGGACGGTCCAGAAGATCAGCGACAGGACGCCCAGCACATGCATCCGGTCCACCGGCAGCGGATGGGGGCCGGCGAATGCTTCCTTCATCGCATAAAGCGGGCTGGTGCCGATATCACCGAACACCACCCCGATTGCGGACAGGAACAGCATACCAAAAGACGAACGCGGGGCGTCATGCGCCGCATTGGCCGATTGTCCCAAGGTCGTCCCCTATCCCCATGTTGCAGCGCGAACGCTACCCGTTTCGCGTGCCATGCGCAAGGAAGGGGCGACACTTGTCAGTTTGCCGGAATCCCATTGCCGCGACGCAGCCGGAGGATCTGGACCGTCACGCCGACGATAAAAATCAACAGCAAGCTGGCCTGCGCCCCCAACAGCAATGGCGCGTCCATAGCGGTGACCAACGGATGGCCATCCGGGACCCGTCGCAGGGTTTCAGACACGGTCGGCACCATCAACAGGAACACCGTGAGGCTAAGAAATATCGTCTCGATATATTTCCCTGTCTTCTGAAGGCTGGGCAGCAGTCCGATGCCGTAACCGGCCAGCAGAAACACAATCGTGGCAACGCCGATGCCGTAACTTGCCGGCTGATGTGCCACCAGCGGGATCGTGGCCGCGCCGGTCAGCATCGAGACAAAATAGATAAGGCCCGATCGCGATCGGGGAACGATCCGCCCGTGACGCCCCAACATGTAGAGAGCGGCGGGAATGGCGGGAAGGCTGCCCAGCGTATGCAGCCAACCCGGCGGTGAAATGCCGAACATGACGAGGTCCCTTCGTGGGTAGGGGTTGGAATATCTCGAATCTGCCTACCTACTAGTATGTAGTCTGTGAGCATGCGCACAGCGATCGTCCGCAAAGAAACCGAAATGGCATTAATGCTGGATAAAAAGGCGCCGCAGTGCCGGGCGGGCAATCACACCGAAGATGCCGGCGTCGCCATGGGCACGGGCAGAGAGCATAGCGCCGTGGATTGTGGCCAGCAGCAACGCGGCTTCCGCCTCTGCGGAGTCGGTCAGAACAACAGTGCCTTGCTCAGCCCCCCGGGACAGGACGCCGGTCAACCAGTCTGACAACGTTTGAAAATGCGCCCGCACCTCTGCCGCCACTTCCGTCGGCAGCATCTGCATCTGACTGGAAAGCAACGCACAGACACAGATGGGCGCAGAACCGGTGGTGATGCAGTCCTGCCAGTAGCTCATATAGGCCTGGATCTGTCCGGCAGGGTCCGGGACATGAAGCGTCAGTTCGGCCAGCCCGACCGCAACCTCCTCCCTGTATCGCGTGACCAGCGTGTGAACCAGATCGGCCTTTGCGGGGAAATGGTGGTGAATGCTCGCATTGCGGATGCCGACCACCTTTGCGATGTCGGCATAGCTGAACCCGTTATAGCCGCCCGCGACGATCAGGGACCGCGCGCAGCGAAGGATATCATCATAAGTGGTTGAGAGATTAGCCATGACCAATAACTTGCGTCCGACAGACACCCAGATCAAGCGGAGACCGGACGTGGCACCTTTGCGCGCACCATGGTTGGTTGTGCCCGCTTCATCACCGGGGATAATTTATGGCGATGGTGGACAATCCGGCTCGCCCGGTGCCGTTCCCGGCCGGCTGGACGCCCCGCCACCCGGAGGCTATAAGAGAGTCCATGAACTTTTCACCTGATCATCACCGCTTTTCTCGTCGCGCCTTGCTGGCGACGGCGGTTGCCGGGTTAGGGCTGGCCTGCGCGTTGCCAGCGCGGGCTTTCACGCTGTCCGGCACGATCTGGGAGGAAACGGGCCAGTTGGCCGGGCTGGACCCCTATTTGCTCTATGCCGTGTCCTATGTGGAAAGCCGGCAGGACCGTAAGGGGCGCACGGGTCCCTGGCCTTATGCCGTGCGCACGGCACGCGAATCCCACTTCCCGGAGGATTTCACCGCGGCCGTAAACCTGATCCACCGGCTGCCTGCGGAAGAGGTGAAGGATGCTGATCTGGGCTGGATGCAGGTGAATGTGCGCTGGCACGGGCACCGCGTGCCCGATATCAGCCACCTGCTGCATGCGGAAATCAATTTGCGCGTCGGAGCCGGCATCCTGCGCGAGGCACTGGACAGCCTGCCGGACGATCCGGCGCTGGCCGTCGGCCGCTACCATACCTGGATGGATGTGCCACGCGCCCGCGACTATGGCGAGCGTGTGCTGGCGCTGCGGCAGCGGTTGCGGGCGGCATAAACGCCGCCCGTGCCCTCAACGCTTCTTTTTCTTGTCGTCCTTCTTCTTGCGCGTCGGCTTGGACAGGTTGCCCAGCAACTGCTCGAAGAAGTTCAGATCATGGCCGACGGTCGGGGTCACACGGGCCACCGGCTCGACATAGGTCGCCTCGGCCATACCGTCGAGTTCCTTGATCTCCTGCACCGTCCCGCCGTCATCGAAGCGGACGCGGATGATGCGTTCGGCCACCACTTCCGGGTCAAGGAAGGCCGTCTTCTCGGTCCGGCGGCCGATATAATACCAGGTGGAACCATCAATGACGCCGGTGGAGCTTGGCGTGCCCAGCACATACTGGACCTGCTCCCGCGTGGTCTGGCCGGCCTGGATCTGGGCCAGACGCGTATCTTCCACCAGATTGCCGCGCTGGGCGACGATGGGGCTGCATCCGGTCAGACCAAGCCCCATAAGGCCGAAGGTCAGCAGGGCGGTTGCATGGGTCTTGCGCATCAACGTGACGTCTCTCGAACCTTGGTGTGACCAACGGCATGGTGCCGGACAATGCACGGGGCAGGCCCCCTTGCACCAGCGGCGATTTGCCGACATTGCCCGCGTTACCCCGTTACGGGCATGCGCACAGGCTTGACGGCAGGGCTGCCGCCCCCTATCTGGCCGGTGACATTGGCACCGGCCTTGGCGCAATGTCAATGTCCGCAGCCAGCAGAGAGAGGGAGAAGGCTTTGTTCAGCCGCCTGTTCCAGCGCCCCCGGCGTGAACGCACCATTGCCGCCCTCTATGGCGCCATTGTGGCCCAGTCCCGGTTGCCCGTGTTTTTTGCCGATCTGGGCGTGCCCGACACGCTGGAGGGACGGTTCGAAACCGTGTCGCTGCATGCCTGGATGGTGATGCGGCGGCTGGCCATGGGTGGCAAGCCGGTGGCCGATTTTAATCAGGGCCTGTTCGATTTCATGTTCGCCGACCTGGATTTCAACCTGCGTGAAATGGGGGCGGGCGACATGAAGGTGGGGGACAAGGTCAAGGACCTGGCCAGCCATTATTATGGCCGCGTGGGCGCCTATGACGCAGGCATCGCCGCCAAGGACGACCCGTCCGTGCTGGAATCGGCCCTGGACCGCAATCTCTATGGCTCCACCCTGCCGGACGCCGCGCATGTGACGGCCCTGGCCCGCTATGTCCGCCGGCAACTGGCCCATCTGGAAGCCTTTCCCATCGACCGGCTGCTTGCGGGACAGGTTGAATTCCTGCCGGTATGACTGGCCCCATCTCCTACCATATAATGTATCGCACCAACGCTGAGGTTCCCCGATGTCCGCCCCCACCCCCGAACTGTCCCGCATCGTCATCGCCGACAGGGTGACCACGGGCGGCGGGCATGAGGTCGTAAAGGCGACCGATTCCGAATGCGCCGCCCTGGCCGAACGATTCGACCTGATCTCTATCGCCGGGTTGACCGCAAAGATGCGCCTGCGCCGCGTGCGCGCGGACTTCATCAAGGTTACCGGCGAACTGGAAGCCGATGTGGTTCAGCGGTGCGTGGTCACGCTGGAACCGGTGCCCGCCCATGTGAAGGAGGAGTTCTCCGCCCTCTATGCGCCCGATCACCTGATTCCCAAGGAGGAGGAGGATGGGGAAAGCGACCATTTCCAGTTCCTGGGCGGGGACGAGGACTTCCCCGAGCCTATGCCGGGTGGACGTATCGACATCGGTGAACTGGTTGCCCAAAATCTGTCACTGGCGCTGGACCCGTATCCGCGCAAGGATGGGGTGGAATTCACCCCGATTCTGGAGGATGTGGGGCCGGATACGCTGTCCCTGACCGAGGATATGCCCCCCGAACCACCCCGCCAGAACCCTTTTGCGGCCCTGTCCCGCTTAAAGAAACCCTCTTGACCGGGTTTCGTACTTGCCCTGGCAAACCATATCCAGTATTCAAGCGCCTCTGTCCGGGCGGCCCTTGCGGTCGCCTTAAAACATTGTGAGTTACGATCATGGCCGTTCCTAAGAAGAAGACCTCCAAGTCGAAGCGCAACATGCGTCGTTCGCACGACGGGCTGACCGCCGCCGCCTACAACGAATGCGGCAAGTGCGGTGAGCTGAAGCGCCCCCACCATGTCTGCGGCTCCTGCGGCCATTATGACAGCCGCGAAGTGACCGTGACCGCCCCGGTTGCCGCCTGATCGCGCCGGTACGGGTCCAGGTTTCGCGGTTTAGGGACGTCGAACGGAAGTGACGACAACGCGCCTGCGCATCGCCTTGGACGCCATGGGTGGCGACCATGCACCTGACATGGTCGTCGCTGGCGCCGACCTTGCCAGGGAGCGTTGCCCGAATGCCGACTTCCTGTTCGTCGGCGACGAAGCACGCATCAACGCCCTGCTTGAGCGCCATCCGGCCTTGAAGCCCATCTCCACAGTCAGGCACACGCCTGATTTCGTGGCGATGGACGCCAAGCCGTCGGTGGCGCTTCGCGCTGGGCGCAACTCCAGCATGCGGCTGGCCATCGACGCGGTCGCGGCCGGTGACGCCGCCTGCGTGGTTTCGGCCGGGAATACCGGCGCGTTGATGGCCATCGCCAAATTCGTGCTGAAAACCCTGCCGGGCATCGACCGGCCAGCCATCGCCTCCATCCTGCCCACGCAACGTGGGGAGCTGGTGATGCTGGACCTGGGTGCCAACCTGGAATGCGACGCCGACAATCTGGTGCAGTTCGCCGTGATGGGCACTGTGTTCAGCCGGACCGTCCTGGGCCTGCTGAACCCGACCATCGGCCTGCTGAATGTCGGGTCGGAGGAACAGAAGGGGCATGAGCAGATCCGCGAGGCGGCCGCCGCCCTGCGGGCAACCCCGCTTGCCCCCTATTTCCATGGCTTCATCGAAGGCAATGATCTGGGATTGGGCACGGTGGATGTGGTGGTCACCGACGGCTTCACGGGCAATGTCGCCCTGAAGACGGCGGAAGGCACCGCGAAGCTCTATGCCGAATTTCTGAAACGGACGTTCGGATCGTCGCTTCTGGCCAAGCTGGGCTATGTCCTGGCGTCCGGTGCCTTCAACAAGCTGCGTCAGCGCATGGACCCGCGCCGGTACAATGCCGGCATGTTCCTGGGCTTGCGCGGCATCTGTGTGAAAAGCCATGGCGGCACCGATGCCGTCGGCTTTTCCAACGCCATTGCGACGGCCTTCAACATGGCCAGCCATGGCTTCAACGACAAGATCCGCGACCAGTTGGCGGTGTTGCAGGCGGCCCTGGCCGCCGCCGCCGACAAGGCCAAGGATGAGAGCGCAACGGGCAGCGAAACGGCGGTACAGTAATGGCCATCCGGTCTGTGATCCTGGGCTGCGGGTCCTATTTGCCCGCAAAGGTGATGACGAATGCCGATCTGGCGCAGTTCGTTGACACCTCAGACGAATGGATCACGGAACGCACGGGCATCAAGTCGCGCCACATCGCGGCCGACGGTGAACTGACCTCCGATCTGGCCTATAACGCGGCGATTTCTGCCCTGGCCCATGCCGGGGTGACGGCGGATGAACTGGACCTGATTGTCCTGGCCACCGCCACCCCCGACAACACCTTTCCCGCCACCGCCGTGAAGGTGCAGGCCCGCCTGGGCATGACACGGGGGGCCGCCTTCGATGTGCAGGCCGTCTGCTCCGGCTTTGTCTATGCGCTGTCGGTGGCCGATAATTTCATCAAGGCTGGTCAGGCGAAGACGGTTCTGGTGATCGGCGCCGAAACCTTCTCCCGCATCCTGGACTGGAACGACCGCACGACCTGCGTGCTGTTCGGTGACGGGGCCGGTGCCGTGGTGCTGCGCGCCACGGATGGCGCCGGGACATCCGATGATCAGGGCATCCTATCCACACATCTGCACTCCGACGGCAACCATCACGACCTGCTCTATGTCGATGGCGGCCCTTCCAGCACGCAGACAGTAGGCCATGTCCGCATGCGCGGGCAGGAAGTGTTCAAACACGCGGTCGTCAATCTGGCCGATGTGGTGAAGGAAGCACTGGCCGCCAACGGCCTTGCCGCCGATGCCATCGACTGGCTGGTCCCGCATCAGGCCAATCGCCGCATCATCGAAGGCACCGGACGCAAGCTGAAGCTGTCGGCGGACCGCGTGGTTGTGACCGTCGATCACCACGGCAATACATCGGCCGCCAGCATCCCGCTGGCCCTGGCCGAGGCCGTGAATGACGGCCGTATCAAGCGCGGCGATCTGCTGTTGCTGGAGGCCATGGGCGGCGGCTTCACCTGGGGCGGCGCCCTGGTGCGGTTCTGAGCCCCCCTCCCCCGGCATTTCTGCCGCATGGGATCAGCAAATCCTGCCAACCATCTGAATTGACGGATTTCTCCGGTCAAAGTACCGTCTTCCCAATATAACCGGGGGAGGATGAACATGACTGAGACTGTCACCCGCGCGCAGTTGAGCGAAGCCGTGTACCAGGAAGTTGGCCTCTCCCGGAACGAATCCGCCGATCTGGTGGAAAGCGTGCTGGATGAGATTGCCGACGCCCTGGCCAATGGCGACATGGTCAAGATTTCCTCCTTCGGCAGCTTCGCCGTCCGATCCAAGGGGGAGCGCATCGGCCGTAACCCCAAGACGGGGGAGGAAGTGCCCATCCTGCCGCGCAAGGTCTTGGTCTTTCGCGCTTCCCACGTCCTGAAAAGCCGCATCAACGAGCGGTTTGAAGACGCCGCGAAAGGCTGAACCCGTCGATGATCGAGGAAACCAGCGATGGGGCGCGGGCCAAGGCAGGGGCGTCCAAGTCAGCCTCCGCCTTCCGCACCATCAGCGAGGTTTCCGGCGATCTGGAGGTGCCACAGCACG
>NZ_JAGOGJ010000177.1 GCF_017996735.1 Niveispirillum sp. | reverse complement strand
GTTCCAACGTGGCCTGGGACCTGCGCAAGGCGCAGCCCTATGACAGCTACGAAGAGTTCGACTTCGACATTCCCGTGGGCCTGACCGGCGATTGCTACGCCCGTTATCTGGTCCGCATGGAAGAGATGAAGCAGTCGATGTTCATCATCCGCCAGGCGCTGGACAAGCTGTCCAGGACGCCGGGCCCGGTGAAGGTGAATGACCGCAAGGTCACGCCGCCCAGCCGGGGCGAGATGAAGCGCTCGATGGAAGCGCTGATCCACCATTTCAAGCTGTACACCGAAGGCTATCACGTGCCGGCCGGCGATACCTATACGGCGACCGAGTCGCCCAAGGGCGAGCTGGGCGTCTATCTGGTGTCCGACGGGACGAACCGCCCGTACCGTTGCAAGATCCGCCCGACCGGCTTCTCGCACCTGCAGGCGATGGATTTCATGTCCAAGGGCCACATGCTCGCCGACGCGGTCGCGATCATCGGCTCGATGGACATCGTGTTCGGAGAGATTGATCGATGAGTGCCGCCCATTCCCATGGTCCCGCGGTCGCGGAGCCGACCAGCTTCGAATTCACAGTAGAGAATATCGAGCTGGCGAAGCGCATCATCGCCAAGTACCCCGAAGGCCGACAACAGAGCGCGGTGATGCCGCTGCTCGACCTGGCCCAGCGCCAGTGCGGCGGCTGGCTGCCCAAGGTCGCCATCGATTATGTGGCCCACTATCTCGACATCGCTCCCATCCGGGCGCTGGAGGTGGCGAGCTTCTATACGATGTACAATCTGAAGCCCGTCGGTAAACACTTCGTCCAGGTCTGCACCACCACGCCCTGCTGGCTGCGCGGGTCGGACGAAGTGCTGCATGCTTGTGAGAAAAAGCTGGGCATCAAGCCGGGCCAGACCACGGCGGATGGTCAGTTCACGGTGATCGAGGTGGAATGCCTCGGCGCCTGCGTGAACGCGCCCATGATGCAGATCGGTGACGATTTCTACGAGGATCTGACGGCGGAAACGACCGAGAAGATCCTGGATGCCTTGGCGCGTGGCGAGAAGCCGGCGACGGGCCCGCAAAATGGTCGCATCCGCGCCTGCCCATCGGGCGGGCCGACGACCTTGACGGAATCGGCCATCAAGGCGGGCGTGAAGCCCGCCGGTCAGGCGTAAGGGGAGGGTGAACCATGCTTCGCGATGAAGACCGCATCTTCACCAACCTCTACGGTTTCGAAAGCCCGTTCCTGGACGGGGCCAAGGCCCGTGGCGACTGGTCCGGCACCAAGGAGATCCTGGATCTCGGCCGTGACAAGATCATTGATCTGGTGAAGGAATCGGGCCTGCGCGGCCGCGGCGGCGCCGGTTTCTCCACGGGTATGAAGTGGTCCTTCATGCCCAAGACCAGCAATGGCCCGGTCTATCTGGTGGTCAATGCCGACGAGGGCGAGCCCGGTACCTGCAAGGACCGGGAAATCATGCGCCATGATCCGCACAAGCTGATCGAAGGCTGCCTGATCGCCGGTTTCGCCATCGGCGCCACCGCCACCTACATCTATATCCGTGGCGAGTTCTATTACGAGGCCGCCAACGTTCAGCGCGCCATCGACGAGGCTTACGCCTCGGGCCTGATCGGCAAGAATGCCTGCGGTTCGGGCTTTGATCACGACGTCTACCTGCATCTGGGTGCGGGCGCCTATATCTGCGGTGAAGAGACGGCGCTGATCGAAAGCATCGAGGGCAAGAAGGGCCAGCCCCGCAACAAGCCCCCGTTCCCCGCCATGGCCGGCCTCTACAGCCGTCCGACGACGGTGAACAATGTCGAATCCATCGCGGTGGTGCCGACCATCCTGCGTCGCGGCGCCTCCTGGTTCGCCAATCTGGGCCGTCCCAAGAACAGCGGCACCAAGCTGTTCTGTGTGTCGGGCCATGTGAACCAGCCGGCGACCGTCGAAGAAGAGATGGGCATCCCGCTGAAGGAACTGATCGAGAAACATTGCGGCGGCGTGCGTGGCGGCTGGGACAACCTGCTGGCCATCATCCCCGGTGGTTCGTCGGTTCCGCTGCTGCCCAAGGAAATCTGCGATACCGTCCTGATGGATTTCGACAGCCTGCGTGAGGTCCGGTCGGGCCTTGGCACGGCCGCCGTGATCGTCATGGACAAGTCCACCGACATCGTGAAGGCCATTGCCCGCCTGTCGAAGTTCTACATGCATGAGAGCTGCGGCCAGTGCACGCCCTGCCGTGAGGGCACGGGCTGGATGTGGCGCGTCATGGAACGTCTGGTGAAGGGTCAGGCCCATGTCGAGGAAATCGACATGTTGCTGGACGTCACCAAGCAGGTCGAAGGCCACACCATCTGCGCGCTGGGCGACGCGGCGGCATGGCCGATCCAGGGTTTGATGCGCCATTTCCGCCCGGAAGTGGAACGCCGCATCCTGGAATATCGCACGCGCGCCGACCGTGGCGCCCGTGTGGCGGCAGAGTAAGGCGGGGGTCCAGAGGATATCATGCCCAAGCTAACCATCGACGGCGTCGAAATCGAAGTCGCCCCCGGTACCTCGGTGCTCCAGGCGTGTGAGCAGCTCGGCATCGAAGTGCCGCGTTTCTGCTATCACGAGCGACTGTCCGTGCCGGCCAATTGCCGCATGTGTCTGGTCGAAGTGGAACGTATGCCCAAGCCGGCCGCCTCCTGCGCGCTGCCGGTGGGTGAGGGGATGGTGGTCAAGACCAACACCCCCAACGTCCACAAGGCCCGCAAGGGCGTGATGGAATTCCTGCTGATCAACCATCCGCTGGACTGCCCCATCTGCGACCAGGGTG
Source organism: Niveispirillum sp. (assembly GCF_017996735.1). GTDB lineage: Bacteria > Pseudomonadota > Alphaproteobacteria > Azospirillales > Azospirillaceae > Niveispirillum. Next base: position 8,581 of record NZ_JAGOGJ010000177.1, on the reverse strand, counting down.
GTGAGTGTGATCTGCAGGATCAGGCCGTGTCCTATGGCTATGATCGCGGCCGGTTCGAAGAGAACAAGCGCACCGTCAGCGACAAGTACATGGGTCCGCTGATCAAGACCTATATGACCCGCTGCATCCAGTGTACGCGCTGCATCCGCTTCGTGGATGAAATCGCTGGCGTGCCGGCCCTGGGCGGTCTGGCCCGTGGTGAGCATCTGGAAATCACGCCGGCGCTGGAAGCTGGTGTGAATTCGGAAATGTCGGGCAATCTGGTCGATGTCTGCCCCGTGGGCGCCTTGACCTCCAAGCCCTACTCTTTCAACGCCCGCCCCTGGGAACTGCGTAAGACGGAAAGCATCGACGTCATGGACGCGGTGGGTTCCAACATCCGCATCGACGCAAGGGGCGGCGAGGTTCTGCGCGTTCTGCCGCGCCTGAATGAGGATGTGAACGAGGAATGGATCAGCGACAAGACGCGCTATGCCATTGACGGCCTGAAGCGTCAGCGTCTGGACCGTCCCTATGTGCGCGGTGCCGATGGCAAGCTGAAGCCGGCGACCTGGGCCGAGGCCTTCGCCGCCATCAAGGCCAAGGTTGACGGTGTCGCCGGTTCCAAGATCGCCGGTGTGGCCGGCGATCTGGTCGATGTCGAAAGCACGGTCGCGCTGAAGGACCTGCTGAATGCGCTGGGGTCGCAGAACCTGGATTGCCGTCAGGACGGGGCCAGCTTCGATGCCTCGAACCGCGCCGGCTACATCTTCAATACTGGTATCGCCGGGATTGAGAATGCCGACGTCGTCCTGCTGATCGGCACCAACCCGCGCTGGGAAGCGCCGCTGGTGAATTCCCGCATCCGCAAGACCTACCTGACCGGCAAGCTGAAGAAGGTTGCCGTTATCGGCCAGAATATCGACCTGACTTACCCGACCGAATGGCTGGGTAATTCCGGTTCGGTCCTGACCGATCTGGCCAATGGCACGCACGCCTTTGCGGAGACGCTGCGCAACGCCAAGAACCCGCTGATCATCCTGGGCGCCGGTGCGCTGCGCCGTGGCGATGGCCCGGCGGTGCAGGCGGCGGCGCGGAAGCTGGCCGAGGCGGTCGGCGCCGTGCGCGAAGATTGGAACGGCTTCAACGTGCTGCATCTGGCAGCCGGCCGTGTCGGCGCGCTGGATGCCGGCTTCCTGCCGGGCGCCGGTGGCCGCGATCTGGGTGGTATTCTGTCCGGTGCGCAGAAGGGCGAGATTGAGGTCGTGTACCTGCTGGGTGCCGATGAGATCGAGGGCGACCGCTTCGGGAAGGCCTTCGTGATCTATCAGGGCCACCATGGTGACCGGGGCGCCCATCGCGCCGACGTGATCCTGCCGGGTGCCGCCTACACCGAAAAGAACGCCACCTACGTCAATACCGAAGGCCGCGTGCAGCAGGCCCGTCTGGCCACCTTCCCGCTGGGTGAGGCACGCGAGGATTGGAAGGTCCTGCGCGCCCTGTCGGCGGAACTGGGCCAGACCCTGCCCTATGACACGCTGGGGCAGCTTCGTCAGCGCATGGTCGCCCTGAACCCCGTGTTCGGCGCCCTGGACCGTCTGGTCCCGGCCGCCTGGGGCCCGTTCGGGACTGAGGGTGCGGTGGCCGACGCACACTTCACCTCCCCGGTGGAGAATTTCTACATGACCGATCCGATCAGCCGTGCGTCGCAGACCATGGCCGACTGCACGGAAGCCTTTCTGAAGCCGGCCCTGGCGGCCGCGGCGGCGGAGTAAGTGATGATGTCGGATATTCTGGCTCAACTCGGGGCATTCTGGGCCGATCTGCCGCTGATCGTGCGTATCGTGGTGGGCATCCTGACCATCGTGGTGCCGCTGCTGATCGGCATGGCGATGCTGACCTATTTCGAGCGCAAGGTGATGGCGGCGATGCAGCTTCGCCAGGGTCCCAACATGGTTGGTCCCTTCGGCCTGCTGCAGCCCTTTGCCGACGGTCTGAAGCTGCTGTCCAAGGAAACCGTCGTCCCGACGCAGGCGAATGCCGGCGTCTTCTTCGCCGCACCGATGCTGACCTTCCTGCTGGCGCTGGTCGCCTGGGCGGTCATCCCGTTCGGTGAGGGGCTGGTGCTGGCCGACATCAATGTCGGTGTGCTGTATCTGTTCGCGATCTCCTCGCTGGGCGTGTACGGCATCATCATGGCCGGCTGGGCGTCCAACTCCAAATACGCCTTCCTGGGCGGTCTGCGCGCTGCGGCACAGATGGTGTCGTATGAGGTTTCGATCGGCCTCGTCATCATCACCGTGCTGCTTTGCGTCGGCTCGCTGAACCTGTCGAAGATCGTGGAAGCGCAGAAGACCGTCTGGTTCTTCATCCCGCTGTTCCCGATGTTCATCATTTTCTTCATCTCGGCCCTGGCCGAGACGAACCGCGCCCCGTTCGACTTGCCCGAAGGCGAGTCGGAGCTGTCGGGCGGCTTCAACGTCGAATATTCGTCGATGACCTTCGCCCTGTTCTTCCTGGGCGAGTACATCAACATGATCCTGATGAGCGGCATGACCACGGTGCTGTTCCTGGGTGGCTGGCTGCCGCCGCTGGACATCGCGCCGTTGAACTGGATTCCGGGTCCTTTGTGGTTCATCGCCAAGATCACGTTTGTGCTGTTCTGCTTCATCTGGGTCCGCGCGACGCTGCCGCGTTACCGTTATGACCAGTTGATGCGCTTAGGCTGGAAGGTGTTCCTGCCGTTCTCCCTGATCTGGGTGGTGCTGACGTCCGGCGTGCTGGTCTATTTCGACCTGCTGCCCAAATGATTTCGTGAGGGGGAGGGGGCTTTTCAACCCCCTGCCGGTGATGCTTGAGGGCGGGCCGCAAGGCCGGTCCGTTTATGGAGGTGAAACATGGCCTTGCTCGACCGTACGGCGCGCGGCCTGTTCTTGTGGGAACTCGTGAAGGGCATGGCGCTGACTTTCAGCTACATGTTCAAGCCCCGTGTGACCCTGAACTATCCGTATGAGCGTGGCCCCACGAGCCCGCGTTTCCGGGGTGAGCATGCGCTGCGCCGCTATCCCAACGGGGAAGAGCGCTGCATCGCCTGCAAGCTGTGCGAGGCCATCTGCCCGGCCCTGGCCATCACCATCGAGGCCGAACCGCGTGAGGATGGCAGCCGCCGCACCACGCGCTACGACATCGACATGACGAAGTGCATCTATTGCGGCCTGTGCCAGGAGGCCTGCCCGGTTGATGCCATCGTCGAGGGGCCGAACCTGGAATTCGCGACGGAAACCCGCGAGGAGCTGTACTACAACAAGGACAAGCTGCTCGCGAATGGTGACCGTTGGGAGGCGCAGATCGCGGCCAACCTCGCCGCCGACGCGCCCTACCGCTGACCTCATCGATGGCCGGGTCCCTGGCCATCCACATTCCTTCGCCCGGAGTATCCTCCGTGACCCAGTACCCGATGACCACAGCGCCGGAGGCGGCGTAACATGACCCTGACCACAATCGCATTCTATGCGTTCGCCATCGTTCTGCTGGCTTCCGCCGTGCGGGTGATCACGGCCAAGAACCCGGTACACTCGGTTCTGTTCCTGATCCTCGCCTTCTTCAACGCGGCCGGCCTGTTCGTGCTGATCGGCGCTGAATTCGTGGCCATGATCCTGGTCATCGTCTATGTCGGCGCAGTGGCGGTGCTGTTCTTGTTCGTGGTGATGATGCTCGACATCAATTTCCAGGAACTGCGGCAGGGCTTCATGCAGTACATGCCGGTGGGGCTGGTCGTTGGGGCCATCCTGGCGGTTGAATTGGTGTTCCTGGCGACGACGCAACTGGCCGGCGGCCCCGTGGGTGGCCAGGCCAACAATGCGCCGATCCCGCCGGTCGATCAGATGACCAACACCGAAGCCATCGGCCACATCCTCTATACCGACTATGTGTATGCCTTCCAGGTCTCGGGCCTGATCCTGCTGGTCGCCATGATCGGTGCCATCGTGCTGACGCTCAGGTCGCGCCCCGGTGTCCGTCGCCAGCAGATCGGCCAGCAGCTTGATCGCAAGCGCGGCGAGGTTGTGCAGGTACGCAAGGTCCCGACGCGGGGGGGCGTCTGATCATGGAATTCGGCTCTATCGGCCTGGCGCATTACCTGACGCTGTCGGCCATCCTTTTCACCATCGGCGTGTTCGGGATCTTCCTGAACCGGAAGAACGTCATCATCATCCTGATGTCGGTCGAGATGATCCTTCTCGCCGTCAACATCAATCTGGTGTCGTTCTCCGTCTATCTGAACGATCTGGTGGGTCAGATCTTCACCATGTTCATCCTGACGGTGGCCGCCGCAGAGGCCGCCATCGGTCTGGCGATCCTGGTGGTCTATTTCCGTAACCGCGGGACCATCGCGGTTGAAGACATCAACATGATGAAGGGTTGAGGCGGGGCATCATGGAAATCGCTGCCATCTTCCTGCCCCTGTTGGGCGCCTTCATCGCCGGGTTCTTCGGGCGCATCATCGGCGACCGCGGGGCCCAGATCGTCACCTGCGCCGGTGTGCTGACGGCTGCTGTCCTGTCCGTGATCCTGTTCACCCAGATCGGGTTCGGCGGGCCGGAGGCGGCGCGCACCATCGAGCTGTTCACCTGGATCGACAGCGGCACCTTCGAGGTGTCCTGGTCGCTGCGCATCGACACGCTGACCGCCGTCATGCTGGTCGTCGTGAACGGCGTCTCCTCCATGGTGCATGTCTATTCGGTTGGCTATATGAGCCACGACCCGCACCGGGCGCGCTTCATGGCCTACCTGTCGCTGTTCACCTTCATGATGCTCATGCTGGTGACCGCCGACAATCTGCTGCAGATGTTCTTCGGCTGGGAAGGCGTGGGCGTTGCCTCCTATCTGCTGATCAATTTCTGGTACGAGAAGAAGAGCGCCAACGACGCCTCCATGAAGGCGTTCCTGGTGAACCGCGTGGGCGATTTCGGCTTCGCGCTGGGCATCATGGCCATCTACATCATCTTCGGGACCGTGGAGTTCGACGGCATCTTCGCGCAAGCAGCAAGCAAGGCAGACGCAACCTTCCACTTCCTGTCCTGGGACGTGCATGCGCTGACCTGCGCCTGCCTGCTGCTGTTCATCGGCGCCATGGGCAAGTCGGCGCAGCTTGGTCTGCACACCTGGCTGCCGGACGCCATGGAAGGCCCGACCCCGGTGTCGGCGCTGATTCATGCGGCCACGATGGTGACCGCCGGTGTCTTCATGCTGGCTCGGATGAGCCCGGTGTTCGAATATGCGCCGGTCGCGCTGGAGGTCGTCACCTATCTGGGTGCCGCCACCGCCTTTGTGGCCGCGACCATCGGCCTGACCCAGTTCGACATCAAGCGCGTCATCGCCTATTCGACGATGAGCCAGCTTGGCTACATGTTCTTCGCCATCGGTGTCGGCGCCTATCCGGCCGCCATCTTCCACCTGATGACGCACGCCTTCTTCAAGGCCCTGTTGTTCCTGGGCGCCGGTTCGGTCATCCACGCCATGTCGGATGAACAGGACATGCGCAAGATGGGCGGCATCTGGAAGCTGATCCCCGGCACCTATGTGATGATGTGGATCGGCAACTTGGCCCTGGCCGGTATCCCGTTCTTCGCGGGCTTCTATTCCAAGGACATGATCCTGGAAGTGGCCTATGCCAAGCACTCGGCTGCTGGTTCCTTCGCCTTCTGGATGGGCATCGCCGCCGCCTTCATGACGGCCTTCTATTCCTGGCGCCTGCTGATCATGACCTTCCATGGCAAGCCGCGTGCGTCAGAGAAGGTGATGGCGCATGTGCATGAAAGCCCGGCCGTCATGCTGGTGCCGCTGATCGTCCTGTCGATCGGCGCCCTGTTTGCCGGCTTCGTCGCTTATCCCTGGTTTGTCGGTCACGATCTGGAGCATTTCTGGTCGGGCAGCATCGTGATGCTGGCCGGCGAGCATGGCACGATCATCGAGGCCGCCCACCATGTGCCGGGCTGGGTGCCCTATGCCCCGCTGGCCGCCGGCGTCGCGGGTATCGTGCTGGCCTATGTGTTCTACATGTTCAGCCCCGGCCTGCCCGGTGCCTTCGTGAACAGCTTCAAGGCCATCCACGGCTTCGTGTTCCGCAAGTACATGTTCGACGAACTGTATGACGCCCTGTTCGTGCGTCCGGCCATGAAGCTGGGCTTCGGCCTGTGGAAGGGTGTCGATATCGGCGTGATCGACGGGCTGGGTCCCGATGGGGCCGCCGCTGTCACCCGCCGCCTGTCGCTGGCGTCCAGCCGGGTTCAGTCGGGTTATGTGTACCATTATGCATTCGTTATGGTGATCGGCGTGGTCGCGTTGGCCGGCTGGTTCCTCCTGGCGCGTTGAGGTAGGGAGTCTTTCGAAATGGCCGATGTGCCGATCCTTTCGCTGACGACGTTCCTGCCCCTCGTCGGTGCCCTGTTCATCCTGCTCATCCGTGGTGAGCAGGAGGCGGTGGCCCGCAACGCCAAAAGCGTGGCGCTGTGGACGTCCCTGATCACTTTTATCGTTTCGCTGTTCATCCTGACCGGCTTCGATCCCTCCAACCCCGGCTTCCAGCTGGTGGAGGAGGTGGCTTGGCTGCCGGCCTTCAACATTGCCTATATCAAGGGCGTTGACGGCATCTCCATCTGGTTCGTGCTGGCCTCCACCCTGCTGACCCCGATCTGCGTCCTGGCTTCCTGGGATGCGGTGGAAAAGCGCGTGAAGGAATTCATGATCGCGCTGCTGGTGCTGGAGACCATGCTGATCGGCATGTTCACCGCACTGGACTTCGTGCTGTTCTACCTCTTCTTCGAAGGGGTGCTGCTGCCGATGTTCCTGCTGATCGGCGTCTGGGGCGGACCCAATCGCGTCTATGCGGCCTACAAGTTCTTCATCTACACCTTCATCGGTTCGGTGCTGATGCTGCTGGCCATCCTGGCCATGTATCTGACGGCCGGGACCATGGATATGCGGGTGATGGTGGACTATCCGTTCCCCAGCAACATGCAGATCTGGCTGTGGCTCGCCTTCTTCATCGCCTTTGCGGTGAAGACGCCGATCTGGCCGGCCCATACCTGGCTGCCCTTCGCCCACGTGGAGGCGCCGACGGCGGGTTCCGTGATGCTGGCCGGCGTGATGCTGAAGATGGGTGGTTACGGCCTGATCCGCGCCAATGTGCAGATGCTGCCGGAAGCCAGTTTCTTCTTCCAGGATGTGGTCTTCTTCATGTCCATCGCCGCCATCATCTACACCTCGCTGGTGGCGCTGGCGCAGTCCGACATGAAGAAGATGATCGCCTATAGCTCCGTTGCCCATATGGGTTACGTGTCGATGGGCATCTTCGCCATGAACCAGCAGGGTCTGGATGGCGCGATGTTCCAGATGCTGAGCCACACTTTCGTGTCGGCGGCACTGTTCCTGTGCATCGGTGTCGCCTATAACCGCCTGCATACCCGCGAGATGGCTGCCTATGGCGGCATGGCCAAGAACATGCCGCGCTATGCGGTGGTCTTCGCCATTTTCATGTTCGCGTCGGTCGGCCTGCCGGGCACCTCGGGCTTCGTGGGTGAGTTCCTGACGATGCTGGGCGTGTTCGAGGTCAGCACCTGGTACGGCATGCTGTCGGCCACGGGTCTGGTCCTGGGTGCCGCCTACATGCTGCTGCTCTATCGCAAGCTGTTCTACGGCAAGCTGGACAAGCCGGAAGTGAAGGCCATGCAGGACCTGTCCATGCGGGAAGTGGCGTTCTTTGCGCCGCTGGTCGCCATCGTGGTCATCATGGGCGTCTATCCGGCCAGCTTCCAGAATGTCTACAACCCGACCGTTGAAAAGATCCTGGCCGATCATCAGGCGTCGCTGAAGGCGGCCGGCCTGATCGAGGTCGAGGCGCCAAAGACAGCGGGACTGCGTACCGAAACCCCGGCGACCCAACCGGCGAGCGAGAACTAAAGCCATGGCAATTATTCCCGATCTGGCCCCGGCCCTGCCCGAGATCTTCCTGGCTTGCGCCTCCATGGCCCTGCTGATGATCGGCGTGTTCCGGGGTGACGGCAGCCTGCGCCTCGTCTCCTGGCTGACGGTCGCCGCGTTCATCGTCACCGGCTTCCTGCTATTGCAGGGGCCGGATGGGCGGAATGTCACCTTCAACGGCATGTTCGTGGCCGACAGCTTCGGCACCTTCGCCAAGCTGCTGATCCTCATCGCCTCGTCGCTGGCCGTCATCTTGTCGGTCAACTATCTGGAGAAGGAGCGGGTGGCCCGGTTCGAATATCCGGTGCTGATCGCTCTGGCCACGCTTGGCATGCTGGCCATGGTGTCGGCCAACGACCTGATCTCGCTCTATGTCGGGTTGGAGCTGCAGTCGCTGGCGCTCTACGTCATCGCGTCCTTCAAGCGCGATGTGGCCAAGTCGACGGAAGCTGGCCTGAAGTACTTTGTGCTGGGTGCGCTGTCATCGGGTGTGCTGCTCTATGGCTGTCTCTTGTACTTTTCCTACTGCCGCATCTGTGAAATTTCCAGCAACAGCAACCCGAACAGCAGAATCTCTTTTTAAAGAGTCTGTTTTTAATGCAACAGTGTCTACCAATTTCAT
>NZ_JAGOGJ010000176.1 GCF_017996735.1 Niveispirillum sp. | reverse complement strand
GTGGTGCCTGCTGGCAGACGGGACCTTGGCCAGTCTGACCCATTCCCCGCGCGATCAGGTACAAGCCTGGCACCGTCATCAGATGCAGGATGGCAAGGTCCTGTCCATCGCTTCGTTGCCGGAGCCGGGGGGCGACGCCCTGTATCTGGTGACGGAACGGACCGGGGCGGACAATGTGACCCGCCGGCGGGTGGAGCGTATGGCCGACCGGTGGAAGCCCGTGCGCGGCGAAAGTGACGCGCGCCGCGCCATGTTCCTGGACGCGGCGCGCAGTCGTGTCGGCACCAATGCCGTGACCAGCCTGACAGGCCTGGACCATCTGAACGGCCGCACCGTGCATGTGATGGCGGATGGTGCCGCCATCCCCCCGCGCACCGTCGTCAATGGCGCCATCACCCTGGACCAGCCGGCCAGGATCATCCATGCCGGGCTGCCCGTCGCCTATGCTCATGAAACGACCGACATCGACACGGGCGGCCCCATCGGCACGGGGCAGGCGCGCAACAAGTCGCTGGCCGGGTTGGAAGTGCTGGTTCATGCCACCATTGGGGCATCCATACAGGTGATCGTGGACGGCAAGCCGTCGGGACGCCCCACGCAGATCCCGTTCCGCCGCGCGCAGGACCCGATGGATACGGCCCCGCAACTGGTCGATGACTGGGTGCCGGTCGATATCGCCAATGCACGGGGCAAATCCCTGCGCCTGCGTATCGAGGGGCAGGACGCGTTGCCCGCAACCATCCTGTGTCTGGCCATCCAGACCGACGTGAACGAGCGCTGAGCATGTGCGACCCATTGACCATCGCCGCATCGGCCGCTGTCGTCGGCACCGGCATGTCCATCTATGGCCAGGTGAAGGCCGGCAAGGCGGCGAAAAAGGCAGCCGATGCAGAAGCCGCCAGCATCGAGCGGCAAGCCCGGTATGAGGAAGGCGATATCCGCGACGCGTTCGACCGGTATCGCGGACGGGCGGCGGCGCAGGTGGCGAAGTCCGGCCGCGCCATGGGCGGCAGTGCGCTGGACGTGATCGCCGACAGCGCGATTGAGGCCGAAAAGCAGATTGCCGCCGTGCGCACAGGGGCCGCGAGCCAGGCCAGTGCCACGCGCACGGCCGGAAAGAATGCCCGCAGCCAGGCCTATTGGAATGCCGCCGCGACAGGGATCAGCGGTGTATCGTCCATCCTGTCCACGGCCAATAGCTGGGGTGGCAGCGGCGGCAGCCAGCCATGGTCAACCGCCGCCGGCACCAGCACCGGGCGTGTGGCGGGGCCGGTATAATGGCCACCATCGACCGTTGGACCAGCCAGGGTCCCGGCCTGCCCGTCGTGCGGCAGCCGACGCCGGGACCCGGCATGGCCGTTGCCGGCGAAGCGCTGGCCCGTGCCGGCCTTGGGGCCATGCAGGATATCGGGCGGGAGCGCCAGCGCGCGGAAATCGAAGCGCAGCAGCGGGCCGAACAGGCGCAGCAGCAGCGCGATACGTTGGGGGTGGAACGCACCGTTGCCGAAGCCGACCTGTGGGCGGACCAGACAGTCAAGGACATGGCCGCCCAGGCGCCGGAAGGGGCCGATGGCTTTGAGGCCCAGGTGGGGGAGGCCTGGACGGCGCGGCGGGCGGAGATGTTGGCCAATGCGCAGGGCCTGTCCCCCTATGCGCGCGAGTTGCTGGCCACGCGCCTGGATACGCGGGTGGGTTCCCGCCTGTCCGCGCAGGCGGCGGATTTCGCCACAGGCTCCCGTGTCGCCAAACAGGTCAGCGATTTCGACGTGATCATGAACGCGCGGGCCAACCGGGTGATTTCCAACCCGGCGGCCCATGATGACGAGGCGCAGGATCTGGCGGGCCTGCTGACCCAATTGAACCTGCCGGCGGCCAAGCTGTCGGCGGTGGCGCAATCAGCGCGCGCCACGCTGGCCAAGGCGGCGGTATCGGGCCAGATCGACCGCGACCCGGCCACGGCCCTGCAATGGCTGGACGGCGGCCGGTTCGACAAGGCCCTGTCGCCGGACGATAAGGTACGCCTGCGCAATGGCGCAGAGGGGGCCTTGCGCACGCGTGAGGGCGAGGCGCGGCAGGCGGCCGCATTGGCGCGCGCCGAGATGCGCGCCGATATCGCGGACATGCAAACCGCCCTGCGCAGCGGGCGCATGGTGGATTACGACCCGCCCCGCATCATGGCGGTGATGGGGGAGAAGGACGGCCGGGCGGCCCTGGACGCGCTGGCCGATGCCGGACGGTACGGGGCCGATGCGGCGGCCATTCGCTATGCCAGTCCGGACGAGATCGCCGGCATGATGGCGCAGCGGCGCGACCAACAGGCGGCGAATGACGTTCGCGGGTTTGCCGACCGGCAGCAGGAAATGGCGTCGCTGGCCCGCATGGTGGCGGAACGCAACCGCGATCTGGCCGAGGACCCGGCGGGATATGTGGCGGCATCGCCATTGGTGGGGCAGCGCTGGCAGGAATACCAGAACGCGGACCCGGCGCAGAAAGCTGCCAGTTTTGGCGCCTATGTCACCGCCACGCTGGCCGAACAGGAACGGCTTGGCGTGCCGTCGCCATTGCGCCGTGTGCTCCCCAAGGATCAGGCGTCGTTACAGGTGGCGGCGCTAGCCCAGGCCAAACCGGAAGATGCCGCCGATGCCATGGCGCGGCAGGCGACGCTGTACGGCCGGCATTGGCCAGCCGCCTATCGCGATCTGGTGAAGGCAGGATTGAGCCGTGAGCATCAGGTTCTGGCCACCACAGACGATCCGGTGGGGCGCGTCAATCTGGCGGCGGCTCTGGCACAGGACAAGGACGCCCTGCGCCAGGCGGTGGGGAAGAACGCAAAGGAGATTGATGACACTGTCACGGGCGCCATGGCGCCGCTCTATGCCGCCCTGTCGTTGGCCCCGGACGGGCAGGAAATGGCGGCCAGTTATGACAAGGCGGTGCGGTTGCTGGCCTACCGCTATGCGTCGACCGGCATGGATGCCGGGGACGCGGCGACACGTGCGGCATCCCAGGTTGCCCTTGGTCGATGGGATTTCGTCGCGACCGGGGCAAACACCTATGCCATGGCGCCCAAGGGTGTTGGGGCAACGGCGGAGATGTGGGGGATGCGCCAAATGCTCCGGTTGCTGCCGGACCGCATCGCCGATCCGGGCGACCCGCGCGGACGTGTCACCGGCAACACCCCGGATCAGCGTCGGGAAAAGGCACTGGCCAGCGCCGAGCGGGGGGCGTGGCTGACCAATGAGGATAGCACAGGATGGATACGCGTCGGCGATGACGGCCAGCCGGTGCGGCTGGCCGATGGCTCCATCCTGTCCTTCAAATTTGAGGATATCGATCAATCGACTTTGGCCGCCCCTTACCAGATGGACGAACAGGGCATCAAGGCTGCCGCTGCCCGTCTGGGCTGGAGCGAAGAACGCACCCGCGCCTATTACGCGGAGCAGGATTGGGCACAGCGCGAAGCCATCGCCCGACGTGAAGGGAAACAGTGATGCCGGAAATCATCACGAAACCCATCGATCCCATCCGCGCGCTTGACGCCCTTGGCACCGACCGTTTCGCAGCATCCACCGGCGAGGTGCTGTCCGCCCTGTCCGAAGATACATGGGCGCGCAACCCGATGCCCGGTGCCTTCCGGTGGGGGCGGCGACAGGTCAGGGGACTTTGGGACGACAGCCGCACATTGACAGCCGAGGAAGCCAAGGCGGAATACGGGATCGATGGCCATCTGACGTTTGACGACGATATCAGCGAGATTGACGCGCGCGAACTGCGCGACCTGAAACAGGCGGAATTGCGCCGCCAGGACACGATGGCACGCGGGCGGGGCGGCTTTATCGAGGGCGCGGCCAGCATCGGAACCGGCTTAGTGATCAGTGCGCTGGACCCGCTGAACATCGCCGCATCCTTCATCCCCGTCGTCGGTCCGGCCCGTTATGCCCGGATGCTGGAACAGGCGGGGACGGCGGCGGGACGGGCGAGCGTCCGCGCCGGTGTCGGCGCCGTTGAGGGTGCCGTGGGTGCGGCTATCTTGGAACCCATCGTCTATGGCGTGGCCCGTTCCGAACAGGCGGATTACGACGCCTATGACAGCCTGACCAATCTGGCGTTCGGCACCATCCTTGGCGGCGGCCTGCATGTGGCCGGCGGGGCCATCGGCGATTGGGCAACGGGATGGAAGCCGCCCGGGCAGGTGATGGCAGAGGCGGCGGGGCCGCAGGGCCGTGATGCCGCCCTGCGCCAGGCCGTGGCCGCCGTCGCGGAAGATCGCACACCGGATGATGGTGTGCCGCTGGCGTTGCAGGTGGCGGGGGCAGAGCGCGCCAAGTGGCAGCCGCGCGGGCGGACGCCGGCTTTCAACCCGATCCAGGATGTTTTCGACGCTTCTGGTCGGCGCATCCAGACCAAGATGGAACTGGTGGAGGCCGATGATCTGGTCACGTCCAACACCGATGATCTGACCATCAATCCCGCCTATCCGGCGGAATTGCAGCCGCGCCAGCGCGAACGGGCTGTTGCCCAGGCGCAAATCCAGGAGATTGCCGCCAATCTGGAACCCGGCATGCTTGGCGCGTCACCCGATGCCGCCAGCGGTGCCCCTATTGTTGATGCCGCCCGCGTGGTGGAAAGCGGCAATGGCCGCGTGCTGGCCATCCGCCGCGCCTATGCCGAAGGGAGCGACAAAGCCGCGTCCTATCGCGCGTGGCTGGAAGGCCAGGGGCACCGCACCGCCGGCATGAACAAGCCCGTGCTGGTGCGCCGCCGCATCACGGAATTGTCACCCGAGGACCGGCGCGCCTTCACGGTGGACGCGCAGAAGGCAGCCACCCTTGACCTGTCCGCGTCAGAGCGGGCCGGTGCCGACGCGAAACTTCTGGACGATCTGTTGCCGATGATGCAGGGGGCGGATATCGGCGCGGCCGGGAATGCGCCATTCATTCGGGCCTTCGTTGCGCGGCTGGACAAGGGCGCCAAGGGCAGCCTGATCAATGAGGCGGGCTTGCTGAGCCCCGACGGCACACGGCGCATCAATGCCGCCCTGTTGGCGCGGGCCTTTGACGACAAGGACCTGTTGGCCCGTATGCTGGAAGGCGGGGAGGATGGCAACCGCGCGCTGGCCGGCGCCATGCTGGATATCGCGCCGGATTGGGCGCGCATGCGGGCGGCGGCGGCGCGCGGGGAAATTGCGCCCGTCGATCCCACGCCGGACATGCTGGCGGCCGTAAAGCGTATCCGCGACCAGCGAGCGCAGGGCCGGCCGCTGGCCGAAATCCGGGCGCAACCGGACATGTGGAACACGGCCAGCACAGGGGAAGATTTTTTCCTGCGCATGCTGCTGACGGAAAACCGCAACGGGGAAACCGTGCTGGCCAGCCGTGCCGCCATCGGCCGTGAACTGGGCCGTTATATGGATGAGGCGCGCAAGACCAGCCCCATGCCGGACATGTTCGCCGGCATGGTGGGACCCGACGGCCAGCGCTACGACGCGCCGTCCACGCCGGAACAGATCCTGGCAGCCCTGGAAAAGCGGCGCGACGTGATGCCGGGCATGGCGGATGACAGTGACGCCCGCGTGGCGGCGGAGGCCGAGGCGGTGGCAGCGAAGCCCCCCGCCGATGCGGCGGAACTGGACGCGGAGATTGCCGCCCTGGACGCGGAAATCAAGGCGGCCGGCGATCTGGCCGATCTGGGCGACCCGGTCCTGCGGGACGCAAAGGCATTGGCCGATGAAGCGGCCGCCCGTGCGCGGCAGGTGGAAGCCGCATCCTTCTGTCTGCTGAGGGCAGCGTAATGGCCATTGAGGATTGCCGCGCGGCGGTAGAGGCGGCCGGCGGCAAGCCGGTCAGCATAGAAGACCTGACAGAGATGTGGGATGAGTTGCAGGCGCGGGCCGATAATATCCGCCGCGAGCGCCCCAGCCTGTCGCAGGCGGCGTTGATCAAGCAGGCCGCCGATGACATGGCGGCCGAAGCGCAGATGGCGGCGCGCATCGAAATGCGCAATGCCAAAATGAACCTGACCAAGCGTATCCGGCGGCGCGGCCAGATCGAGGAAATGGCCCGGCAGTTGGGCGGGCAACGCGGCGCCGATCTGGCCCTTGCCATCGAGGCGAAGCTTGTCGGCATCAACAGCGCCGTGCGCGGTGCGCGCCTGTCGGTGGATGCGACGGGCGTCGCCATGGCCCGGATGTGGGCCAATGGCCTGACGGCGGAGATGGACAAGGCGGGCCTGTTCAATGCCGTCAGGGGCGGAACACTGGACCGGGCCATTGCACAGGAATTGTGGGCGCTGTCGAAGGGCCAGAAGCCGGGCGCCAGCGGCAACAAATCGGCGCAAAAGGCCGCCGGCATCATCTATCGCTATCAGCGTCTGTCCGTGGAAGCCATGAACCGGGAAGGTGCCTGGGTCGGGCAGGTGGAGGGCTATATCACCCGGCAGGCGCATGATGCGGACCGGATGGTCAATGCGGGCTATCAGGCATGGCGGGATGCCATCGCCCCGCGCCTGGACGAACGGACGTTCGAGGGCGTTGGAGACCGTGAGGATTTCCTGCGCAGCGTCTTCAAGGCCGTGACGACGGGCGTGCATCTGGACGCGGACGGGTTGACCGGCTTCAAGGACCCGGCCTTCAAGGGGCCGTCCAATCTGGCCAAAAAACTGTCGGCACAACGCACCCTGCATTTCAAGGATGCCGACGCCTGGATGGATTATCAGCAGGCATTCGGGTCCCGCAACATCATTGAAAGCATCCTGCGGGGGCTGGACCGGGCAGCGCGGTCAACCGCGCTGATGCGGGAATATGGCACCAATCCCCGCGCCGAATTCGAGGCGGATATCCAGCATCTGCGGGAGACGTGGCGCGACAGGGACGCCGAGGCCGTGACGCGGTTGGGTAACCGTGTCGGGGCATTGAATAACCAGATGGACGAACTGGACGGCACGGCCGCCAGTCCCGTCAACCGTGTGCTGGCGCGCATCGGCGCCGGCGTTCGCACCTGGCAGAGCCTGTCCAAGTTGGGTGGTGTTGTTTTGTCGGCGGTGACCGATGTGCATTTCAAGGCCACGGAACTGCGCTATCAGGGCATCAATTTGTTGGAAGGCTACACTGACGGCCTGACTGCCCTGGGTCGCGGTCGCGGCAGCGACGCGGAACGGGAGGTGATGGATCTTCTGGGTGCCGGCCTGGAAGGTTCCGTTGGCAGCATCGCCAGCCGTTTCGATAGCGGGGACCATGTTCCTGGTAACCTGTCGGCACTAGCCAACATCTATTTCCGATGGTCCGGCCTGACCTACTGGACCGATGCGCAGCGGGCGGGTGCCGAGATCATCATGTCGCGGCACCTTGGCGGCTTGAAAGGCCAGGATTGGGCGGCCCTACAGGAAGAGACGCGGCGGGTGCTGTCGCTGTTCGATATCGGCGCCGAAGAATGGCGGGCGCTGAATAGCGTGGAATGGGCGCAGGCCAACGGCAAGGGGCACCTGACGCCCGACCGGGCGCGCATGCTGTCGGACGAGGTGACAGACGGGTTGATGCCGGCGAAGGTGCGGCAGATCGGGGACGCGTTCGCCGCCCGCCTGGAACGGGCGGAACTGTCCGTGCAGTCCCTGACCAAGCGGCTGGAAAAGCTGGACGGGCAGTTGCAGGCGGCCCGTGAGCGTCTGTCCCGTGATCCAGAAGCGGAGGATGTGAAAACGACGCTGGCGGCATGGGAAAAGCAGGCGAACGGCATTCGCCGCTTGCGCGACGGCATCGTTGAAATGCGAGATGGGGACAAAAGCCCCAATCAGGTATTGGCCCTGATGCGACGGGAAATGGACTGGCTGGCCAAGGGTGCCCGCCAGATCGGGGAGAAAGGCCAGCGCGCCAGCGACCGGGCCGCGCGACAGGATGCCGGGGCACGGACGCGGGCGGAGGGGTTGCCGGGGGAAATCCAGGACCTGGAAACCCGGCTGCTGACCCAGATGGAGGAACTGGCCGCGCTGCCTGCCCGCTATGAAGAGGAATTGTCACGGGCGCGGACGGAGGTGCGCGAAGATTTAGCCCTAAAGCTGACCAGTTACTTCAGCGACCGGGGGAAGTATGCCGTGCTTGAACCGGGTGCGCGGGAACGCGCGATCCTGCGCCAGGGCACACGGGCGGGCACACCGGTAGGTGAGGCCCTGCGCACCATCATGCAGTTCAAGGCCTTCCCCGTGGCAATGATCACGAAGGTGTGGGGCCGCGAGATCTATGGCGGGCAGGCCGGGCAGGCGCGGGCCGCCGGCATCTTCCATATGATGGTCGGCAGCATGGTATTCGGCTATCTGGCCATGACGGCGAAAGATGCCTTCAAAGGCCGGTGGCCGCCCCGTGATCCGACAGACCCGAAGACATGGGGGGCGGCGTTCGCCCAGGGTGGTGGCGCCGGCATCTATGGTGACTTCCTGGTCGGCAAATATAGCCGCTTCGGCAATAGCGCCCTGGAAACGGTCGCCGGTCCGACCTTATCCAGCGTTGCAGACGTCGTGAACCTGTGGGCCGCCACGCGCGGCGGCGACGGCCGGGCCGCCACCGCTTTGCGTATTGCGCTGGCCAATACGCCCTTTGCCAACCTGTTCTATGCCCGCATCGCGGCCGATTACCTGTTTCTCTATCAGGTTCAGGAAGCCATGAACCCCGGTTTCCTGCGCCGGATGGAACGGCGCCTGAAAGAGGAAAACGGGCAGCGCTTCATCATCCCGCCTTCCACCGTCGTCAACGGAGACTGACCCATGGCCATCGAGAACACGGCCAGCCAGATCGCCTATGTCTGCGACGGCATATCCACCGCGTTTCCCACGGCCTGGCCGATCCTGGACGGGGAAAGCGTGCGCGTCATCGAAGAAATGGAGGCGACGGGCGCGGCCAGGCCGTTGACCCTCAATGTGGATTACACAGTACAGGTGCAGGGTGATGACCCGGAAACGGGACAGCCAGGTCAAGGCCTGGTGCGGGTGATCGGGGCGGCCCCGTCTGCCGGGCGGCGGTGGCATCTGTTGCGGGATACGCGGGCGGTGCAGCCTGTGCAGTTGCGGTCAGCATCCGCGCTGCCGTCGCAGCGGGTGGAACGCACAATCGACCGTCAGGCCATGGTGGCGCAGGAAAGCCGGCGCGACGCAAGCAAGGCCGTGCGGGTGCCCGATCATGAAACCGTGGATATGGCCCTTCCCGTGGCGAAAACGCGGGCGCAAAAGCTGCTGGCCTTTGACGCGGACGGGCGGCCGGCGGCGCCGAATTTCAGCACCGATCAGGTCGCGGCCATCATCGACAGCGCGACATTGCTGTTGCTGGCCGGGTCCGCGCATGAATTCGTGTCGGACGGGACCACCACTGTCTGGCCGCTGCCCGCCGAATGGGGGCTGATTTACGCGGTCGTGTCGCTGCTGGTGAATATCGGCGGGGTGGGCGGTCAGACGGGGGCATACAGCCTGACCGACGGTGCCGCCCATGGATATCCGGGCCGCACGGTCATTGTGTTTCCCCAGCCGCTGCCCGTGCATGTGCCGGTTGAAGTCAGAATACCCCCTGCCGCCTATGCCGATGGCGCCCTTGCCGCACAGGCCGCCGCAGAGCAGGCAGCCAGTGCGGCAATCGCCGCAGAGGCGCAGCTTGCCGGCTATGTCGCGGTGCTGCTGGACGGCCAGGCGCTGAAATTGCTGGCGGGGTCGATACATAGGTTTGTGTCCGATGGGTCCGCCACTGTCTGGCCACTGCCCGCCGAATGGGGGCTGATTTACGCGGCTGTGTCGCTGTTGGTGAATATCGGCGGGGTGGGCGGGCAGACGGGGGCATACAGCCTGACCGATGGTGCCGCCCATGGATATCCGGGCCGCACGGTCATTGTCTTTCCCCAGCCGCTGCCCGTGCATGTGCCGGTAGAGGTGCGTGTACCGCCAGCCGCGAGCACTGAGGACGTGGTAGCCGCCCACGACGCAACGCTTGTGTACCGTGACCAGGCCGCCGAGAGCGCAGCCGGGGCGGACGCGGCGCGGGGGCAGGCGCAGGGACATGCGGGGGCGGCTGCCGGCAGCGCCATCACCGCCGGCACGGCCAAGGTGCAGGCGGAAGCGGCGCGGGATCAGGCGCAGGGACATGCGGGGGCTGCTGCCGGCGGCGCCACCAGCGCCTGGACGGCCAAGGCGGGGGCGGAAGCGGCGCGGGATCAGGCGCAGGGACATGCGGGGGCTGCTGCCGGCGGCGCCACCAGCGCCTGGACGGCCAAGGCGGGGGCGGAAGCGGCGCGGGATCAGGCGCAGGGACACGCTGCTGCTGCTGCGGGCAGCGTGTCCGGGATCATCGTGCCGTTGATGCAGATGACGACAGCCTATGTTCGGGCGGCGACCCGATATCTCGATCTGACCGGGGAGTTGTAACATGAGCGTGGAGACGGAGTTAGCGGCGCTGACGACAGCGGTTGATGCGTTGTCCGTATCGGCGGGGGCCAAGGCCAGCGCGCTGAACGCTGCTGTGTCGTTGGCCGCCGGCAGTGCGGGGGCGGCCGCCGCCGACCGGGTGCAGACGGGCGTGGATAGGGCCGCCACTGGTACGGCGCTGGCCACGGCACAGGCGCTGGTTGGGGCGGCTGGTACAGGAACGGCGACGGGGCTGGCCTATGCCGCGGCGACCAAGAGCTTGGCGGCGGCGGCCGATGTGATCGCGGTTGGTTTCTATGACCGCCGCCTGGATAACGATGGCGGCGCATGGGGTGATCGCCCCGGCCGATCCTGGTATTGGGAGCTGTTGGGCACCGCTACGCGTGGGGTCACACGACGTTTTCCCGTCGTGGTCTTTTGGGTTTTGCGGACCTCCGGTTTTACGATTTATGACCTGCATGACCTGGATGCCAGCGGGATGCCCCGCATGTGGATGGATTTCCCGGTTGCGTCCTCACCCTGGTGGACTGTGCCTGCCTATAGCAAGGCCGCGTACATGTCTCATGGTCGGCTATGGATATGCACCTCAGATGGTGCCGGTAACGGGCGGTTGCACGAGATCAATTTCGCACTGGACACGATTACGCGACGTTCTGTTGCTGCGCTCGGTTTTGTTCCCGGTGGCATTGCGACCGCGAGGTTCACCACCCCGACCTCAACGACGGCCGGCGGTGTGGCCTCATCCGATTGCCTCGATGTTCACGCGCGCGTCATCCCTGGCGGCCCGCTGGACAGTGCCGGCCTGCCGATCCCGACCGTGGCCGTGGCGACGGCGGCAGGGGCTTCGGTAATCTATCCATGGGGCGCCGTCTACGACCGCTGCACGGATTTTTCAGTGGCGCGAGTATTGCTGGATGAAGCGGGGTCGCTGCTGGTCTACAGGTCTGTGGGGACAACTTATGGCCTGTTGAGCCCCGATGGCAGGGGGCTCGTAT
>NZ_JAGOGJ010000043.1 GCF_017996735.1 Niveispirillum sp. | reverse complement strand
GGATATGCCATGCAGCCCGACGGTCCGCCGACGCCGGCACCGGTTCCCCGCTATTCCTGGTATGTGCTGGGAATGCTCTATGCCGTTTATGTGATGAACATGGCGGACCGGCAGATTCTGGGCATCCTGGCGCAGGATGTGAAGCGGGATCTGGATCTGACCGACGGGCAGTTGGGCCTGCTGGCAGGCCCCGCCATCGCCTTCTTCTATGCGATCCTGGGCATCCCCATGGCCTATGTCGCTGACCGGGTGAACCGGGTGCGCTTCCTGACGGTCTGCCTGACCATCTGGAGCCTGATGACGGCACTGGGCGGGCGGGCCGCCAATCTGGTCGAACTGGCCCTGACAAGGGTCGGTGTCTCGGTGGCGGAGGCCGGATCGACACCCACCTCGATCTCCCTGATCAGCGATTATTTTCCCCCCGCCCGCCGGGCCACCGCCATGGCCATCCTCAGTTCGGGATCGACGCTGGGCATCCTGGTCAGTTTTGCGCTGGGTGGCCTGCTGAATGAATGGCTGGGCTGGCGCCATACCTTCCTGGCGGCGGGCATACCGGGTGTGGTGCTGGCCATCATCCTGATGCTGACGGTGCGGGAACCCGTGCGCGGGCGTCAGGATACAGGGCCGGGGGCACCGGTCCTGTCGCTGTCCCTGTTCCGCACCATGGCCCATCTCTGGCGGATATCGTTGTTCAGGCAAGCGGTGATTGCCGCCGTCTTCAGTAATATCGGCGTCTTCGCCGTGCTGGCCTGGGCCCCTTCTTATGCGGTGCGCAGCTTCGGGGTGGGCAGCGCGGAGGTGGGCAATGCCATGGGGTTCGGCATCGCCGGGCTTGGCGGGGCTAGCATGATCCTGGCCGGCATGGCCACCGACCATTTCGGTCGCCGCGGACTTTGGGTGCCGTTGCGCGTGATTGCGGTGCTGCTGCTGCTGTCGGCGTTGTGCTTCACGGCAAGCCTGCTGGCCGGCAGCTTCAGCGGATTCATCATATTCCTGGTCCTGGGCTATGCCCTGCTGATCACCAACTCCCCCCTGATCCTGACGATCCTGCAATTGAAGAGCCCCCCCAACATGCGGGCCATGGCGACGGCGGTGATGCTGTTGCTGATCGCGCTTGGCGCCAGCGTGCCCGCCCCCATGATCGTCGGCTATGGCAGCGATCTGCTGTCACCCTTTACCGATGGTGAGGGGTTGCGATGGGCCCTGGGTCTTGTGCCGCTGGCGACTCTGGCCGGCGGCATCCAACTTTTCAGGGTCGCCAACGCATCACGACGCGAAGCGCCGGTCTGACGGCATACGTATTGCCGCTACGGTCACTATTTCAATCCTTCCGGGCTTGCCCATGGTAGCCGGCCAAAGCGGCTCGTGATCACATGTGGTTCACTATCCAGGGTGTCGGAAGCAATCGGCCGCCCTTACGGCCCTTCATCCTTGCGGCACGGGAACTCCGCGCCGACGGACGTTGGTGCCGTCGCCTGAGGCCCGGGAGCGGTTCCGATCGACGGGACAGTATGAGCGGAACGGCGGCTCATATCACTGCCGGTGACCATGGCACCTCAATTGACTGATTGACAATCAGTCAATTGAGGTGCCATGGTTTGGTCGTTACCAGAGCATGGCCCGGAGAAGGTGAGATGGATGTTGGGGAGTATGCCGGCCTGGATGCCGTCGGGCTGGCGGGCCTGATCGCGCAGGGTGAGGTGTCGGCTGCAGAGGTGGCGGCCATCGCAGCCTCCGCCGTGAAGGCGTCGAATGATGTTCTGAACTTCCGCGTCGGTCCGCCGCTACCGCCCAGGCCGCCGGAGCCGGGGCCCTTGTCGGGTGTGCCGATCCTGATCAAGGATATCGGTGCCGCCATGGCCGGGGTGCCGCAGGAACTGGGGTCGCGGCTGGCGGCGGGGATGATCCCGTCCGCCGACAGCACCCTTGTGCTTCGCTACCGCCGGGCCGGCCTTGTTGCCCTGGGGCGCACGACCACCCCGGAATTCGGCAGTGCCTTCACCACGGAACCGGTGACCACGGGCCGCACGCTCAATCCCTGGGACCTGTCCCGCTCCACCGGCGGTTCGTCCGGCGGGGCGGCGGCGGCGGTGGCGGCGGGGGCAGTACCCATCGCCCATGCCGGCGACAGCGGCGGATCGATCCGCATCCCGGCCCATTGCTGCGGCGTGTTCGGACTGAAGCCGACGCGGGGCCGCAACCCGGTCGGCCCGGCGGCAGGTGAGGTGAATAGCGGCCTGACGGCGGCGCATGTGATCACCCGCACGGTGCGTGACAGCGCCCTGGTCCTGGACGCGACCGCGGGCATGGATGCGGGGGCCCGCTATGGCTGCCCCCCGCCATCCATGCCGTTTGCCCAGGCCATCGCCGGCGATCCGGCCCCGCTGCGCCTGGCGCTAGTGACGGAAAGCCCGCTGGCCGGGCAGGTGGCGCCGGAGATCATGGCCGCGGCCCGCGACACCGCCGCCCGCTGCGCGGCCCTTGGCCACCATGTCGAGGAGGCGGCGCTGGATTTCGACGCGGAGATGTTCATCGACATGATCCGCGTCATCTGGTCCGCCAACCTGCATCACGCGGCGCGCGCCTTGTCGATCGCGCTGACCCGGCCGGTCGATGCCACGACGCTGGAGCCCGCCACCCTGGCCATTGTGGAAGATGGCGCCTGGCAGTCGGCCGATACCCTGCTGTGGGGGCTGGACATGATGAACCGGTTCAGCCGGTTGGTGGCTGCCTTCTTCGACCGCTACGACATGCTGATCTGTCCCACCCTGTCCGTGACCGCGCCGCCGCTGGGCCTGTTCGCCGGGGATGCGCCGGGGATGGAGGTAAAGGCTTATCTGGCCCGGCTGCTGGCCTTTGCGCCCTTTACCATGCAGTTCAATGTGACGGGACAGCCGGCGGCGTCGCTTCCACTGCACCTGTCGGCCGGCGGCTTGCCCATCGGCACCCAGATCGTCGCGCGTTTCGGCGAGGAGGCGGGGCTGCTGGCCCTGTCGGCCCAACTGGAGCGCGCCTTCCCCTGGGCGGGTCGCCTTCCGCCCCATGGTCTTCGTCGTGCCGGGATGTGCTGAAATGGCTGAACTGATTGCCAATCCGGGCCGCCGGCCCGGCGAGCCGCTGTCGCGGCTGGTGGCAGACTATGTTGGCGCCGCGGCCGCGGAGCGGGTGCTGGCCCTGCTGCACGCCTGTCCGCGCTATCGCCCGACGCCGCTGCTGCCGCTGCCGTCCCTGGCCCGCCAACTGGGTATCGGTGCGCTGATGGTGAAGGATGAGGCGCAAAGGCTGGGGCTGGAGAGCTTCAAGTCGCTGGGTGGCATCTATGCCATCGCCGAGATCCTGATGCAGGCGGCAGGGGTCGGACCCGATGCCATCATGTGCGACCGGGTCCGCGCCCTGGCAGCGACCCGCACCTTTGTCTGTGCCAGCGATGGCAATCATGGCCGCTCCGTTGCGGCTGGCGCCCGCCTGTTCGGCGCCCGCAGCATCGTCTTCCTGCATGAAGGTGTCAGCGCGGCGCGGGCCGGCAAAATCGCGGCCCTGGGGGCGGAAATCATCCGCGTCCCCGGCACATATGATGACAGCGTCGACGAAGCGGTGCGGCAGGCGGAAATCAATGGCTGGACCCTGGTCGCCGACACGGCGGCCGACACCGAAGATCCCATCCCCGGCCTGATCATGCGCGGCTATACCACCATTGCCGACGAGGTTCTGGCCGGCATGAAAGCACTGGGCGGCCCGCCAAGCCATCTGTTCGTGCAGGCGGGCGTGGGCGGGCTGGCGGCCGCCATGACCGGGCATCTGCGCGCGCGCCTGCCGGGGGCCGGTCCCATCATCACGGTGGTGGAGCCGGTGGCGGCGGACTGCCTGCTGCA
The DNA here is from genome assembly GCF_017996735.1 of Niveispirillum sp. Taxonomy (GTDB): domain Bacteria; phylum Pseudomonadota; class Alphaproteobacteria; order Azospirillales; family Azospirillaceae; genus Niveispirillum. The sequence goes on along the minus strand of NZ_JAGOGJ010000043.1, from coordinate 45,347 downwards.
AAGCGCTGTCCAGGGCCGGATCGCGGAGGTGGGGGGCGACGTAACCACCATCTACGCCATGCTGGAATGCCGCCGGCCATCGCCGCTGGCCTGGGAGGTGCTGCGCGGGGCGGCGGATTTTTTCCTGTCCGTCGATGATGACGCGGCCCCCGCCGCCATGCGGGCGCTCGCCTGGCCGCAGGGAGACGATCCCGGCATCGTGGCGGGGGAGTCCGGGGCCGCCAGCCTGGCGGGGCTGATGACTGTCCTGGCGTGGGCATCCTGGCGCGAGCAACTGGGCCTGAACGCCGCCTCGCGGGTTCTGGTGATCAATACCGAAGGGGCGACCGACCCCGATCTTTATGCGCGCCTGGTCGGCCGGACCGCGCCGCAGGTGGCTTGAACGAACAAGGGGAGGATCAGATGTCGGACTGCATGTCATTCTTCATGGGCGGGCGTTGGGTCGACCCGTCGGGCACGGGGCGCCTGCCCATCGTCAATCCGGCCACCGATACGGTGGTCGGGCAGGTGGCTTTGGCCGATGCGTCGGACGTGGACCGCGCCGTGACGAAAGCCGCCAGTGCCTTTCCCGCCTTCGCCCGCACTAGCGTGGCGGAAAGGCGGGCCCTTCTGGAACGGATCGTCGCCGTCTATCAGACGCGGATGCCCGAACTGGCCGCCGCCATGACCACGGAAATGGGCGCGCCGCACGGTTTCGCCTTGTCCTTGCAGGCGGCGGTCGGTCTTGGCCATCTGGCCCAGGCGGTGGCGGAACTGAAGACCTGGCAGCCCTTGATGATACAGGGAACGACGGCCATCGTGCGCGAACCGGTGGGCGTGTGCGCCCTGATCACGCCCTGGAACTGGCCCATGAACCAGATCTGCGCCAAGGTGGCGGCGGCACTGGCCGCGGGCTGCACCATGGTGCTGAAGCCCTCCGAACTGGCGCCGCTCAGCGCCACCCTGTTCGCCCGGATCATGGAAGAGGCTGGCGTGCCGGCCGGCGTGTTCAACCTGATTCATGGCAGCGGGGAAGAGGCTGGGGCGGCCCTGTGCGCCCATCCGCTGGTCGATATGGTGTCCTTCACCGGATCACAGCGCGGCGGCGTGGCGGCCGCCATCGCCGCCGCGCCTACGGTCAAGCGCGTGACCCAGGAACTGGGCGGCAAGTCGGCCAATATCGTGCTGGACGATGCCGACCTGGACGCCGTGATCCCAGGTGCCGTGCAGGCCTGTTTCCTCAATAGCGGGCAGTCCTGCAACGCGCCGACCCGTCTGCTGGTGCCCGCTGTCTGGCATGACCGTGCGGCCGCGCTGGCGGCGGCAACGGCGGAGGCGATCATCGTCGGCGACCCGCTGTCCGACGGTACCAGCCTGGGTCCCCTCGCCAACGAACGGCAATTCAACCGCGTGCAGGCCCTGATCCGACAGGGTGTGGCGGAGGGGGCACGGCTGATGGCCGGGGGACCCGGCCGTCCGGCGGGGCTGGACCGCGGCTGCTATGCAAGGCCAACGATTTTCGCCGACGTGCGCCCCGACATGACCATCGCGCGGGAGGAGATATTCGGCCCCGTCCTCTCCATCATCCCCTATGGTGACGAGGAGGACGCGATCCGCATCGCCAACGACACGATCTATGGGTTGTCGGCGCATGTTCACTCCGTTTCCATCGACCGGGCGCGGGCGGTTGCCGGCCGGCTGCGCACGGGCAATGTCCATATCAACGGCGCATGGCCTGACATTGCCGCCCCCTTCGGTGGATACAAGCAGTCGGGCAATGGCCGGGAATGGGGCCTGCACGGCATCCTGGACTATACGGAGATGAAATCGGTCTTCGGGTATCAATCGAGCTGATACCCGGGACCGTTCCGTCAGGGCAGGCTTCCCGCCGCCTCGATGGGCCAGAGATCGATCAGACGGTCGCCCTGCACGACATGATAATGCCGGTGCAGGTTGACCGTCGGGTCGCAATGGGGAATGGCCAGTGTCACCGGCGTGCCCAGGGCCGGCACGGCAGCGCCCGGCGGCAACGTCACACCCAGATGTTCGTCACCCAGATAGGTGGTGACGCTGCCCGGCGGCAGACCCGATGCCACCGGGGGCGGCCCCGCCTCCGGCGACACGGCCTTGAACCCGGCATCCAGGGTGGCGTGACCGGGCCGGCTGGTGCTGACCACGCTGGCCTGCACCCATAGCGCCGTCTGGAACGGAACCGCTTCGTCGCTGCCGCTCCACACCCCTTCATACATCCGTTCCATGAACAGATAGGACCCGGCCTGCAGCTCCGTCAGCACGCCGATGCCGGGGTCGATATCGAAGCTGCCGGTGCCGCCGCCGCTGAAGATCAGGTCCGTCCGACCTTGCTGTGCCCAGTGCCGGCGCAATTCGGCCACCGGCGCCATGGCATCAATGCAGGCCTGTTCCCGCGCCGCGGTGCCGGGCACATGCATCAGATGGCCGGCATAGGCCTGTATCCCGGCAAAGGCCAGCCCCGGCGCCGCCGCGACCAGATCGGCCAACACCAGCGCCGCGGGCCCCGGCACCACGCCCGTGCGTCCCATGCCGACATCCAGGTCAATCAGCACGCGCAGTTTCCGGGACAGCCCGGCCGCCAGGCCGGACAGGGCCTGTATATTGTCGGGATGGTCCACGACCACCATCACCTCCCTGTCCCCGGCCGTCAGCATCCCCAGGCGGCGCAGGTTGGCAGCGGTAACGACGGGCGAGGTGATCAGGATTGACGGGATGCCGCCGTGGGCCAGCATCTCCGTCTCCCCCAGCGTGGCGCAGGACAGGCCGACAGCGCCCGCCGCCATCTGCCGCCGGGCGATGGTCAGCGACTTGTGCGTCTTGGCGTGTGGCCGCACGGCGATGCCATGGCGCCGGCAATGCGCGGCCATGCGGGCCAGATTGGCCTCGAACGCATCCAGGTCCAGCAGCAGGGCCGGCGTGGCCATCTGCTGGCGACCGCCGGGCAGGCCCAGCAGGGCGTGATTGGGCGGGCGGTTCATCGCACATCCTCCAGCCAGCGGCCGATATCCGTCATGCTGTCCCTGGCCGTGCGGTCCAGTGTCAGCGGGCTGACCGTGGTCCGCCCGGCGCGATAGGCGCAGGCATCCCCGTCGGTGCAGGGCGGCGCTTCCCCCAGTACCACGCGGTACCGGGCCTTGCCGTCGCCCAGATCCTCGCGGTCCAGGCGCTGGATGGCCACCGTGCTGCCACCGGCGGCGCTCAGGACCGGGGCGCCCCGTGGCGCGGCCGGCAGGTTCACATTCAGCATGGTGCCCGGCGGCAAGGGACGGTCCAGCGCGCGTTCCACCAGCTTCCGGGCCAGGGCGGCGGCCTGTGTGAAATCCTTGCCATGGGCGCGGTCCTGCGACACGGCGATGGCCGGCGTGCCGCGCAGCAGCGCCTCCATGCCCGCATTCACCGTGCCGGAATAATAAACGGCATTGCCGGTATTCTCGCCGGGATTGATGCCCGACACGACAAGGTCGATCTTCTGCCCCTGGTTCAGCGCCAGGAGGCCCAGCGCCACGGCCTCCGCCGGGGTGCCGGACACGGCGAAGGCGGGGCGTCCGTCGGCCAGGGCCACCGGGCTGACCAGCAGCCCGTCGCGCGCGGCATCCAGCGAATGGCCGGCACCCGACCGGTCCCGGTCCGGCGCCACGACCAGCAGCGTGCAAAGCCCGTCCAGGCCGCTTGCCATGGCGGCAAGGCCGGGACCGGCCACGCCATCATCGTTGGTCAGCAGGATATGGCAGTCGCGGCCCGCCGCCGCGCCCGTCGCGGCGGTCAGCAGCAGCGCCGCCAGGGAAAGGGTGAAGCGTTTCATTGGGATGTTTCCTGTTGAATCATCTGGCGAGACGGCGACCGGTATGCACATCCACGGCTTCATAAGGTGTCTGGCAGGGAGGACCGGAGGCGACATGCAGGGTGGGGCCCTGGTCCAGCGCATAGATCACCGATCCGGCAGTGAAGCCGATGGCGCTGCCCTTCACGTCACGCTCTGTTCGCGACACGGGGTTCAGGGGGTCGTCATGGGCCGACAGCGCGGCCTTCAGGTCGTCCAGCGTGATATCCGTGCCAGCCGCCAGCAGCCGGTTGCGCATGGACGCAAAGCGCTGCCCGGAATTGCGGTAGGTGGGGCGTTCATCCGCCGGGATCTCCCGCATCAGCGCCTCGTACCGGTCCAGATCACCACTGGCCAGGACATGGTTGGTATGACAGGTGAAATGAACAGCTTCCGGATCGACATGCTCGACGACGCGGCCCGCCGAACATTCGAAGGACCGCACCTGACCCGGCCCGGCCAGCACGTAATTCTGTCCCGTCGCGTGCCGGCTGTTCATCAGGCAGCGGACGGCATCGGCGAAGCTTCCCTGCGCCAGCAGGTGGCGGACCAGGAAGGAAACCGGCATGCCAGTTGGTCCCGGCGTCAACTGGTTCAGGGCGTTGCAGCACAGGCCCAGCGGGGCGCTGTTCACACCGCATAGCCCGATCAGCCCCGCCACCGTGAAGACCAGGGACGTCACGCCCGTTTCCTCGTCCCGGATATGCAGCAATGCCTGCAGCCCATCCAGGAAGGGCGGGACGTCCATGTTCTGGCCGGCATGGGTGCCGTTGGCGCCCGTCACGCCAAAGGCCGTGCATTTCTGGCGCGGCCGGGCCGGGCGCATCGTGTAGAAGCCGAAGGCCCATTCCTCGTCCACCAGCTGCATCAGCAACGCCTGGCGACGGGAGAGGCCGGCCCCTTCGGCCAGGCCCTCCACCTCCTCCAGCAAGTCAGGGGCATGGAGCGCCAGATAGTCCGCGTGGCGGGACCAGGCCGCGAAACGGTTCAGGTAATCGTCCGGCTTCTGTCCGAAATAATCGGCGACATAGTCGTAATGCCGCCGCACATGTTCGTGGATCTGCGGGCGCAGGCTTTCGCCATGCACCCGGCCCCGCTGTCGCGGCGAACCGGACAGATGGATGATCGGCAGGTCACGGGTCTGCATCGTGAACCCCTTGGCAGGATGGAAATGGAAAGGCTCAGGCCCGGCGGGCCATGGCCCGGTCGATGGCGCGGCGCACGATGTCCTGCCGGCGCCGGTCCAGCGGGAACCGGGCCAGACACAGTCCGGCCAGCAACCACAAAAGGACGGGCAGCAGAATGAAGACGGCCAGAAAACCGGTGGCCTGGCCGCCCGCGATGGTCTTCACGTCCTGGCCCAGCAGGTCCAGCAGCAGGAAGGCGCAGCCGCCACCCACGGCGAAGTTCAGCTTCGACAGAAAGGCCATGGCGGCAAAGAAGCTGCCGCCCCGGTTTACGCCGCTGCGCAGCGTCTCGTAATCGACGATGTCGCCCAGCAGGGCATAGGGCGTCATCTTGGTCGCGGCTTCCGCCATGCCATAGGCGACGGACAGGGCCAGCATGGCGGCAAAGGCATGATCGCCCCGCCCGACCAGCCCGATCCCCACCTGGACCAGCGCCACGGCGATCCAGGACGCGGCCAGCGCCCGGTGCTTGCCCCAGCGCACAGCCAGCGCGTGCCAGACCGGCATGGCCAGGATATTGGCCGCCGCACTGCCCACGAACAGCAGGGCGAAGCTTTCCCCCAGGCCCAGATAGCCATCCACGAACAGGAAGAACAGCGCCGTGAACACGCCCGTGCCCATGCCGCCCAGGATCATGGACAGCCCGAACAGGCGCAGCGGGCGGTTCCGGCCCAATGCCTTCACCACATCGGCGATGGAGGTGCGGCCAGCCGCCACGACATGGCCGGACGGGACCAGCACAAAGGCCAGTGCCACCAGCAAGGGCAGCGGGATGATGATGGCCCAGGCCATGGCGCCCAGCGTCTGCGGGCCGATGGCGCTGCTGTCGAAGACGGGCAGCAACGGGATGGCCATGAAGATGAAGGTGCCGGCCGACCCCAGCCCACCAACCAGCGCCGACAGGCGCGACCGAACGCGTTCATCACGGGACAGTTCCGCACTCCAGGCCCGGTAGGGGATTTCGATCAGCGACCAGCCCGCGAACAGCGCGATGGTCGATGCCAGCAGATAGGGCATGCCCGCATCCGGCGGCGGTGTCATCAGCCACCATGTGGCGAACAGGCAGACAATCGTCCCGGCCCCGATCCAGCCCTTGCGCCCACCCCGCAGATGCCGCGTCCGGTCGCTCCAATAGCCGATGGCGGGGTCGATCACGGCGTCGAAGATACGCGTCACCAGGAAGACGAAGCCGATGGCGGCCATGGTCGTGGCCGTGTACTTCGCGTAATAGCCGGGGATGATCGACCCGACCGGCAGCAACATCATGGTCAGCGGCAGCGCCGGCAGGGCATAGGCCAGATGCTGCCATGCCGCCGCCCGGCCTGTGGAAGGTTCGGCTACCATGGGATGTTCCACCCGATCAGGTTATGGGCCGCCAGCGAGGCCGACAGCATGGCCCCGCCGGCCACGGCCAGCAGCGCATGCACCAGTGCCGGCCACACCACCCGCCCGGTTCCCGCCAGCCGCCGGACCAGCAGCAGCAGGGCGGCCAGGGTCAGCAGCAGCGTGACATTCGCCGTCGCCGCCAGCACGGCAAACGGTGTCACATCCCCGGTCGCCCATTGCATCATCAGGTTCGGATTGGTGAAGAAGCCCTGCCAGGCGATCAGCGGCAGACAGAGGGAAGACAGGGCCAGCCCCGCCAGACCTGCCCGTGCATCCGTGCCGAGGCTGCTTCCATAGGCGGGGATCAGCAGGGCCAGACCGCTGGCCGTCATCGCGATGCCCACCAGGGCCAGGATGGCCCAGGTGCCGCGGGACACGGCTACGGGCCGGAAGATATCGACCGACAGGTGCGGCGTGACATAGGCGATGGCCCCGTCCGGCCCCCGCTTGAAGGCGTAAAGGTCAGCATCGCCGGGAGAGGGGACGAAGGGCTTCGGCCCCTCCCGCCAGAAGATGCCGTCATCCACCTCACGGAATCCCGTCACGCCATTGATGATCAGGTTGTCGCCCGCCGCCTCCACCCTGATCTCTGCCCCAGGGTTGAGCAGCGTTTCCACCGATGTGTGGGGTCGCCGTTCGGCACGGTAGAGGCCGGCATAAAGAGACAGCGGCCGTCCCGATGGTGATCGCGTTGCAGGACGAAAGGGTCCCAGCGCCTGGGTCAGGAAATCATGACGCAGGTCGAACATGTTCAACGACCGGCCGGCTTCCGTCGATCCGCCCATGATCAGCGCCACCAGGGCGATATCCCGATCGGGCAACAGGATCAGCAGCGCCTGGAAGCCCGGCCCCGACCCGGCATTCTCCGCAACGCGCACGCCGTTCCAGTCCTGGACCATAAAGGCCAGACCCATGGCCGACACGCCGGGTGCGTTGCGGAAATAATTGCCATGCATGCGTCTGGCATCGGCTGCGGACAGCAGGACATTGTCCGTTCCCCGATCGGCCGACAGATGGGCGGCGGCGAAGCGCGCCATGTCGTCAGCCGTGGAAACGATGCCGGCCGATGGCAGGATGAACGGGTGATAGGCCCAGTTCTGCGGCACCGCCTCACGTTGCCCGCCGCCCAGCATTGCCGGCTCGGCGATGGGGGCGGCGGGGTCGTAGCGGACGAAACTGCGGTCCATGCCCAGCGGTGCGAAAACGTCCCGCCGGATGATGTCGCCGTAAAGCCCGGCCCCCGCATCTTCCAGTACGATGCCCAGCAGGCCGAAGCCGGCATTGGAATAGACCGCCATCTCTCCGGGTGGCCGCACGGCCGGCGGCACGCGTCGGGTGATCTCCGCCGGGGGAAGGGGTAGGGCGACGGGGGCCAGGGTCGCCAGCTTGTAGATGCTTTCGTCCCGGCCGCCGCGATGGGACAGCAATTCCCCCACCGTCGGCCCGCGCTGCGATGCGGTGCCCAGTTTCAGCCGCTTCAGGTAGCGGTCTGCCGGATCATCCAGCGACGCGATGGTCCCCGCCGCCTGGGCCCGCACCAGGGCTGTCGCCGTGAAGGATTTGGTGATCGACCCGATGGAGAAGGGGGTGGTCGCCGGATCGACGGGCACCGTGCCGGCGGCATCGGCAAAGCCGTACCCCCGGCTCATCACCGGCTGCCCGCCTTCCAGCAGCACGATGGCCATGCCCGACGCCTGCCCCTGTTCGATGATGTGGCCGGCGGTCCGGTCCAGCCAGCCGGGCAGGGCGTCATCCGCCCTGGCCGTGCCGGTTGCCAGCAGGGCACCCACCAGGGCACCCACCAGGGCACCCGCCAGCAGTCGCAGGGGCCTCCCCCGCCCCATGGCCCTAGAACCGGGCCGCAAGGCGCAAGCCATAGGTGCGGGGCGTACCATAGGAGATGGTCTGCTGGCCCAGAAGCCCGGAAAGCGGCGTGCCGCCTGTGTCATTGACATAAAGCTTGTCCCCCAGGTTCTTGCCCCAGATCTCCGCCGCCCAGCGGCCATCATCGAAATCCATCCGCAGCCTGGCATTGAACAGGCCGAAGCCGGGTAGGCGGGATGCCGCCGCATTGTCGGCATCCACAAACAGCGCCGCCCGGTAGGTATATTCCACGCGCAAGCTCAGGTCCGTGCGGTCGGCCACGGGAACCCGGTATTCGCCGGCCAGACTGGTGGTCCATTTGGGCGCGCTGGGCAGGTGGTTGCCGTCGTAATCGACCCCGGCGCCCCCACCATTGGGAAAGGCGTCGAAGGTCGCATCCAGGTAACCGGCGCTGGCCGTCAGGGTCAGCGGCGCGATGGGGGAATAGCTGAGATCGGCTTCCACACCCTGGATGGTCGCCGACGCGGCGTTGGAGATGGTAAAGCCGCCGAAGGTCTGGAACCGCATGACCTGCAGGTCGTCATAATTCATGCGGAAGGCGGCCAGGTCCAGCCGCACGCCCGCCGGCCGCGACACCATCTTCAACCCCGCCTCATAGGCCAACACCTTTTCCGGTGCGAAGCCGATCTGGTTGTTGGCCACATAATCGGCATTGAACCCGCCCGCCTTGAACCCGTGTGTCACCTTGGCATAGAGGTTCACGTCCGGTGTGGGCTGATAGGACAGGGCGGCGGATGGCGACAGGCTTTCGTCGCTGCGGCTTTGCCGGGTCTTCAGTGTGGTGATGCCGAACAGGGGGGACCCGATCAGGTCCATGTCGACATCCTTTTTCTCATGCGTGTAACGAAGGCCGGCCGTCAGCTTCACCTTGTCGGTCAGGGCATAATCCGCCTGCCCGAACCCGGCGTAGCTTTCGGTATCGACATTGGCATCCAGCGCCACCGTCACCCCGATGGGGCCCAGAAGGGTGCCGGGCGGAATGGTGGAATTACGGCCGCTGCTGGCCGACTGATCCAGATAATAGGCGCCGATCACATAGGTCAGCGCGCCCGTCGTGCCGCCGACGCGCAGTTCCTGGGAGAACTGGCTCTGATCATCGGCGAAGGCGGAGGTCAGGTAGGGCTGGCGCGAACCGTCATCGTCGGACAGGAAGGAAGTGTCGGTGGTACGGTAGGCGCTGATGGAGGTCAGCGTCGCCGCCCCCAGGTCATATTCCGCATTCAGGCTGCCGGCGCGGATTTCCCGCTTCTGGAACACGTCGGCATCGATATCCACCTGGCGCGGCACCCCCGTGGCACCGAAGCTGCCGGGCGTCATCTCATTGACATTGGGCCGGTATTTCTCGCTCAGCAGGTCGGCGGCCAGGGTCAGCGACAGCCTTTCGTTCGGCTGGAAGGCCAGCTTGGCCTGCCCACCCGTCGCATCCTCGGTGAAAATGTCGCTGTCATCGTAGAGGTTGGTCTGGTAGCCGTCGCGTTCGCGGTGGAAGACGCCGATCCGGGCCTGCACCTTGCCTTCCACCAGCGGGCCGCTGACCGATGCGCGCGCGCGGACCATGTCGTAATTGCCGATCTGAAGCTCGGCATTGCCGGTCGGCGTGTCGGTCGGTTTGGCCGTGATGATATTAATCGCACCGGCGGTCGTGTTCTTGCCGAACAGGGTACCTTGTGGACCGCGCAACACCTCGATCCGTTCCACATCCAGCATGTCCTGGTTGAAGGAACTGGGCCTCCCAGTGTACACCCCGTCGACATAGAGCGACAGGCCGCTTTCAAAGCCGACATTGCGCGCATCGCTGGAAATGCCGCGCAGGGAGAAGCTGGGATTCATCGAGGTATCGACCCCGGTGACGGCCAGATTAGGCACCGCGAATTCCAGGTCGCGGGTATTGTTGACGCCACGCGCCACCAGTTCGGCGCCGCCGATCACGCTCATGGAGATCGGCACCTCAATGGCGCGTTCGGCCCGCTTGCGGGCGGTGACGATGATTTCCTGCAGATATTCCCGGCCGTCCTTATCAGTGCTCTGTGCCTGCACGCCGGGGACCAGCGTGATGGCAAAAACTGACAGAAGCAGCGACCTTTTAAACCGGTCGCCGCGCGGCCAAATGTGACCAGGCTCCCTCACTCGCATGTTTCGCCTCCATGTTCCGATGATTATCTGTCCTGCGGCTTGGGCCAAGGACGGTTATTGAAAAGGATCGGCAACGAACGGCCATAAGGGGCGCCGCAGATGCCGGTAACGGCCGGGATCGCCGTCCAGCGACAGGGCCGCCGGCGTCCGGACATAAAGGACGGCCGCCGCAAAGGGCGCGAAGGCCGCCAGGAAATGCTGGGCCGACTTCACCACCACGATGGGACAGACGGCGGGATCGACGCCAACCTGGGTGAAGACGTCCGTGTTGATGCATTGGGTGCGAAGGGAGGCGACCACGATGCGCGTCCGCCCCGCCGACAGCAGGGCCATATCGCCCAATGGCCAGGGCCAGCCGTCGACCTCCTGCACCGCCCCGCGCCGCAGCCTTTCCACCCGGACATCCAGGTCCAGGGGCGGGCCGGAGAAGGGGGACACCTTGCCGCCGATGCGGATACGGCTTTGCGCGCCTTCACCCAGCCCGAAGGCCTGCGCTACGACATAGGGGTCCCAGACCGGACCGATGACCAGATCGTCCAGTCCGGCCTCCAGCAACGCCTGTAACAGGAAGGTCGCGTCCCCTGGGGCCCCGCCGCCGGGATTGTCGGACACATCGGCCAGTACCACGGGACGGTCCCGCACATCACGTATCCGGGCCGCGATATCGTCCAGACCCGCCGTTTCCGGCATCGTGTCGCCGCGCAGGTCGAACAGGGCCCGGCCCAGGTCCGCCGCCACACAGGCGGCGGCGCCCGCATCGCCGTCGGCATAGACCAGCATCTTGGCCCCGATATCGGCATTGTCGCCCCAGGGAAAGCCATGGACCAGAGAGATGGACAGGATGCCGTCGCGTCCCTCCAGCGCCCGCATCCGTTGCACGAAACCCTTCATCGGCTCCCGGTCGGTGAAGAAGAAGGTCAGCATCCGGCAGTCGAACACCGACGCGACGGGCCTGATCGTGCCGGCGGTCCGCCTGCCCAGCAGGTTTAGCATCTCCCGCGCCGACGGGATCACGTCCGTGTGGGGATATTCCTTGAAGAAGACCAGCAGGTCGGCCATCGCCACCATGCGGTCGGTCAGATGCGCGTGCGGGTCCAGCACGGCGCCCACGGGCACGTCCGGACCGACCAGTTCCCGCACGGATGCCAGGATCTCCCCGTCGCAGTCATCGCAACCGGCCGCACTCATCGCGCCATGCAGGCTCAACGCCACCATATCCACTGGCATGGCGGCGGCCAGATCGGCCAGCAGCGTATCCAGCAGGCTCCGGAACGTGTCCGCCGGCACCAGCCCGCCGGGCGGGGCCGATGCGCACAGGCCCGCTGCCAACGTCCAGCCCTGTTCGGCGCAAACCTCCCGGAACCCCTGCATTGGCGCCGGCCAGACCGCAACATTGTCCAGCAGGCCACCGGCCGGGATGTAAAGCTGAGTGCGGAAGCTCTCCAGATCGGTCACGATCGGGGAGAACACATTGGTTTCCGCGGAAATGGCCCCGGCAAAGACACGCATACCGATCAATCCTCATATCGACTGACTGTCAGTCATTAACGAGGCCAGGGTTGACTCATCCTCGATGCGCTGTCAAGAGGGACATTCACGAAGATTGGCATGTGCCGCTTCCGCCACCCTGTTTCCGTCAGCGTCAGAGGCCCGTGATGTCCGTTGCCCCGCCGCAATCCGTCGCCCCGAAGCGGCCCCGTACCTCCCCGCCGGAGGTCCGGCGGGCGGAATTGCTGGCTGCGGCACGGCAGGTGATCGTGGACAAGGGCTTCGCGGCCATGCGCGTGTCGGACGTCGTGGCACTGGCCGGGCTCAGCCAAGGCGCTTTCTACCTTCACTTCAAGTCGAAGGAGGAGGTGGTGGTGGAGATCATGCGGGAGGTGGTGCAGGAAACGGCCGTGGCCCTGCGCGCCATCCCGCAGGCCGATCTTTCCCTGGCCGATGCCATCCGGGCCATTGTCCGCAACTATTATGCCGTGTGTCTGCATCACCGGTCCGTGCTGGAACGGCTCGACTCACCCACCGTGTCGGGTGTGGACCAGACGCAATGGGCAGCCGTCTATGAACCGCTGAACAGCTTTGCCCTGGAATCCTGCCAGGACTGGCAAAGGCGCGGGCTGGTGTCGACCGCTGTCGGTGCCAATGTCCTGTCCTGGCTGATGATCGACGCCATCAACGGCGCCCTGCCGCGCCTGTTCGGCCGGGCCGGGGACCATCGGGCCAGCACCGACTATCCCGATCTGATCGCGGAATGGATCGAAGCCGCAATGCGCAACCTGCGCCCTGCCGGAGCCAAAGCGGCGGGGTAGGGGACCCTACAGGCGCGGCCCCCGATCCTCTTTGAACTCCCGCATCACGATGCATGTGGAAACATCCCGCACACTGGGCAGTTGCAGGATCGTATCCATGGTCAGGTGGCTGAGATCATCCATGTCGCGCACATGCACATGCAAAATGACATCATGGACACCGGTGATGGCGGCCCCCCCGGCAATGCGCGGATCACGGGCGACCAGATTTTGAAAGGCCAGGGTCTGGGTCTCCACCCGCTGGTCCAGATTGACCAGGATGAAGGCCGACACGGCATAGCCCAGCTTTTCCGGTTGCACCACGGCGCGGTATCCGGCGATCACCCCGTCCTCCTCCAGCGCGCGGGTGCGGCGCAGGCAGGAGGATTCGGACATGGCGACCCGTTTCGACAGGTCGACATTCGATAAGCGTCCATCCTTCAGCAATTCTTGAAGGATCTTGCGGCCTTCCGGATCGATCACTGGCGGACTCCATCACCATTCGTTCGATATGGGACGGATTATGTCACAGATCACGTTTGCATGTCTGTAACTGGGCGCCTTCCGTCGGCGGAATGGCACTATCCTTCAGGCCTGTCGATCAGTCGGGATTTTCGGGAAGGCCGTGATGGAACTGGATGATTTGTCGCGCGATCCATACGCCTTTTATGCCGCGTGGCGGGAACAGGCGCCGTTGGTCCGCGTGCCGGAATTGGGTATGTGGATGGCCACCCGATATGAGGATGTGCGTGCCATCATCATGGATACGGCGCGTTTCACCACCGTATCCGATCATTCGGTGATCCAGCGTACCTTCGGCACGCATATGCTGACATCCGAAGGCGCCGAACAAAGCCGGTATCGCCGCGCCCTGCAGCCCATCTTCATGCCGCCCAACATCCGCCAGCGGCTGGAGGCGGAAATCAGCAACGCCACCCGGTCGCTGATCGCGGGGTTCGCCGCTGCCGGCCGGGTGGAACTGCGCAGCGCCTTTGCCAGTCGTCTGCCGATCCAGACCATCCTGCTGTGCTTCGGTCTCGACATCGCCGCCGAACCCCGCCTGCGCGCCTGGTATGACAGTTTCGAGGCGGCGCTTGCCAATTTCACCGGCAACCCGGTCATTGAGGCACAGGCACAGGCCAGCGTGGTCGAATTGCATGATTACCTGACGGCGGAAATGGCGGCGGCGCGGGCGGGGACCGGGTCCACGGTTCTGGCCGACATCCTGTCCGGCAATGCCGTCCGCGCGCTCAGCGACGAAGAGATGCGGCGCAATCTGTCCATCATCTTCTTCGGCGGCATTTCAACGGTGGAAGCACTGATCCTGAACAGCCTCTGGGCCCTGTCACAGCACCCGGCCATCTTCGACCGTGTGCGCGCCAATGCCGGCCTGATCCCCCGTGTTGTGGATGAAACCATACGCTGGTTGGGGCCGGTGCAATCGGCAACGCGCCATGTGGTGGCGGACACGGTCTATAAGGGCATTGCCCTGCCGGAAGGATCCATCGTCAATTGCATGCTGGCTGCGGCGAACCATGATCCGTCGGTCTTCCCCGACCCGACCCGTTTCGATATCGACCGGCCGAACCTGTCGGCGCATCTGGGCTTCGCCACGGGCCCGCATTTATGCCTGGGCTTCCGTCTGGCGCAGGCGGAGGCGCGCATCGCGCTGACCGGTTTGTTGGAAATGCTGCCATCCCTGTCGGTGGACAGGAACGCATCAACCCCGCCCGAGGGATATGAGTTCCATCAGCCGCGTCAGTTGACGCTGTTCTGGCCCGTGGCCTGACCAACCCCGTGGACACACCATGATCAAGATCATCATCACCAGTCCCGTTTCCGACCGGCATCTCTCCGTGGCGCCGGGTGACAGCCTGATGACGGCGCTGCGCACCGCCGGGGTGGAGGAGGTGGAGGCCATGTGCGGCGGCGCTGCCGCCTGTGGCACCTGTCATGTCATTCTTTCACCGGAATGGCTGGCAAGGGTGGAACCACCCGGCGCGGATGAGGAGGCGATGCTGGATTGCATCGACGGGCGGGAGCCGGGCTCGCGTCTGTCCTGTCAGATCGGGCTGACACTGGAACTGGACGGGTTGTGCGTGTCCGTGCCATAGGCCCGGCGTCCGGAAACCAGCTTGCCTTTATGCACGGCGAGGCGGCGATTTCGTATCCTGTTCCAGGCTGCTTCCAGGCTGCCGCAGATCCTTCACGCGATGGCGGTTGGTGTCGGTTTCGTGAAGACGCGGGTTACCGTCATCCATCTGCATTGCACGGCCTCCCGGTCAGCACTTCCTGCCAGCATTCGGCCAGCCTGCGGGCCGATGGCTCGGCCAGTATGGAGAAATGGTTGCCCGGCACGGTGCAGGCGGCCAGCGGACCATCGGCATAGTGCAGCCATCCCAGATCGTCGCCCGTCAGTGCTGCGGGCAGCAGGTGGCGGTCGGACCGGTCCAGCGTTTCGGCCGCGCGCAGCAGCAGCAGCCGGACCGGCCGCGCGTCGGTGGGCGCGTAATCCATCGCCCCACAGGCCCGCATCACATTGACCATGCCGCGCAGTTGGGTGGGGCTGATGGCAGGCAGGCCGCCATCCTGCATCAGGGCCAGCGCCTGTTCCAGGGCGGCATCGCCGTCCAGCCCGGCGAAACAGTTCTGGCCGATGGGCAAGGGCTTTCCGGCTGCCGCCGCCAACTCCTCGACCAGTGCCGCCAGCCATTCGCCATCGTGGGGCACCCCGTTTGCGGCCAGGAGGGTGGGGCCGGGGGCATAGCCGTCAATGATGGTCAGCAACTCCACCGCTTCGCCGTCGTGCAGCAAATGCTGGGCGACGGCGAAGGCCAGTTTGGCGCCGAAGGAATGGCCACCCAGCCGATAGGGGCCGGCGGGCTGCACGCTGCGGATCGCCGCAACCGCGCGGCCCGCCATCTCCGCCATGTCGGTCAGTGGCGGGGTGATGCCATCCAACCCGGCCGGTTGCAGCCCATAGACCGGTGCCTGCCCACCCAGATGCCGGGCCAGTGGCGCCAGCGACATCACGCTGCCGCCGGCACCGGGGAACCAGAAGCTGGGAATTGCGGGTCCGTCCCCGGCCAAACGGACCAGGGGAAACCACAGGCCGGCATCATGCCCCGCGTCCCGCATCAGTGCCGTCAGCGCGCGTGCCAGCGTCTCCACGGTCGGGTACCGGAACAGGGCGGCCGTTGGCAGGACCACATCGAAATGCCGCTCAATCCGGGCCATGATCTCCACCGCCAGCAGCGAGGTGCCGCCGGCCGTGAAGAAGCTGGCGCCGACACCGACGCGGGGAATGCCCAACACTTCCTGCCACAAGGCGCAGAGGCTGGCCTCCACCCCGTCCTGTGGCGGACGGTAATCATCCTCGGCGAAGGCGGCGCGCGGATCTGGCAGCCGGTCACGATCCAGTTTGCCGCTGCTGTTCAGGGGCAGGGCATCCATCGCCACGAAGAAACCGGGTATCATGTAATCGGGCAGCAGGGCAGCGAGATCGGCCCGCAACCGCGCGGCCAGCCCCTCGGCGGCGATGCCGGCCGCCGGCACCAGATAGGCGGCCAGATCGGTGGGATCGCGGTGCGGATAACCGATGACCGCCGCCTGTGCCACCGCCGGATGCCGGCGCAGATGGGCCTCCACCTCGCCCGGCTCAACACGGAAGCCGCGCAGCTTGATCTGTTCGTCGATGCGGCCGAGGAACTCGATCGCTGCCGCACCGCCTTCTTCGGTGCCCCGGCGGAACACCACGCGGTCGCCGGTGGCGTAGAGCCGTTCGCCGGCCACCGCATGATCGGAGAATTGCCGTTCGGTCAGGTCCGGGCGCCGCCAATATCCCCGCGCCAGCCCGACACCACCGATATGCAACTGTCCCGGCACGCCGGCTGGCACCGGGTTGCCCGCGGCATCCAGGATGAACACCGACCAGCCCTGCAGCGGCCGGCCGATCAGCGGCTTCTCCCCCCTGTCGCCATAGGGCGCCAGCGTGGTGCAGACCGTCGCTTCCGTCGGGCCATAGGCATTGATCAGCGTGCGATCCCGTCCCCATTGCCGCGCCAGATCGGCGGGCAGGGCGGCACCGGCGGCGACCAGCACCTTCAGCGCCGGCAGCGGACGCCGGGGCAGTGCCGCCAGGGCCGACGGCGTGATGGTCAGGTGGGTGATGCCGGTGTCATGCAGCAGGGCGACCAAGGCGGGGCCGGGCAGCAATTCCTCGGCCGGGGCCATGACCAGTTCGCCACCTGATCCCAATGCCATGACGAATTCCCAGACCGATGCGTCGAAGCCGCTGCTGGCCATCTGCAGCACGCGGTCGCCGGGTCCGATCCCCAGCAGCCGGCGCTGTTCCAGGGCCAGGGCCAGTAGCCCGCCATGGGCCAGCATCGCGCCCTTCGGCCGGCCGGTGGAACCGGAGGTGTGGATGATATAGGCCAGGGCGTCCGCTGCCGGCGCCGATGCCGGCGGAGCGGCCGCCGGGCCGGACAGGATGCGGTCAAGAAGTGCGGTATCCAGCGTCAGCGGATGGCCGAGATCGTCCAGGATATCCTGCCGGCGTGCCAATGGGGCCGCCGGGTCCAGCGGGGCATAGACCTTGCCGGCCTTCAGGACACCCAGGAAGGCAATGACCAGTTCCGGCCCGCGCGGCAAGGTCACGCAGACCGGTGCGGCGTCCGGCAATCCGGCCAGATGCCGGGCCACACGGTCGGCATCGGCCCGCAGCCGGGCATAGCTGAGGCTGCGCGTGCCGAACCGGATGGCGATATCATCAGGCCGGGCAGCCGCGACGCAGTCGAACAGGTCGATAAAGCTGCGGCAGGGGACATCGGGCGGGGGGGACGGCAGAATGCCGGCGGGCACCGGGGCCGGATCGCGGTTCCAGCCCTGGACGATTTCCGCCTGTTCATCGGCTTGCAGCAGCGGCAACCGGGCCAGCACCGTGTCGGGGGCGGCAACCGCGCCGTCCAGCAGGGTGCGGTAATGCAGGGCCATGCGTTCGATACTGTCGCGGCGGAACAGCTCGGTGGCATATTCCAGGCTCAGCACCAGATCATCTCCGACCTCGGTCACCGAACAGACCAGATCAAACTGGCTGGCATTCTTGTTGGCTTCGACAAAGCCGATCTGCAACCCTTCCGGCGGACTGCTTTCATAAGGCAGGTTTTGCAGCACGAAGCCGATCTGGGCCAGCGGGTGCTGGTTGCGCCGCCGTTGCGGCCGCAGCGCCTCCACCACCTTTTCAAACGGCAGATCCTGATTGGCTAAGGCGTCCAGCGCGGTGTCGCGCACCTCCGCCACCAGGGCGCGGAAGGGCGTGTCGGCATCCGGCCGGGTGCGCAGGATAAGCATGTTCACAAAGAAGCCAATGATCTCCTCCTGCCAATGCCGGGTGCGGTTGGCGACGGAGATGGCGACGGCCTGATCATCAATGCCGGTATAGCGGAACAGCAAGGCGTGAAACGCCGCCAGCAGGACCATGAACGGCGTCGCCCCCTCCGCCTGGGCGAAGGCGCGGACCCGCCGGGCCAGATCGCTACGCAATGGCAGCGTCACGGTGGCGGCGGTGAAATGGCGTTCCTCGGGCAGGGGGAAATCGCCCAGCAGCCCGTGCCGTTCCGGCAGGTCGCGCAAGTAGGTGCGCCAATGGTCCAATTGCCGGGCCAGCATGTCGGCGCCCAGGCTGTGGCGCTGCCAATGGGCAAAGTCTGCATATTGCGCCGCCGGTTCGGCCAGAGGCGATGGCTTGCCGCCCGCAAAGGCGCCGTACAGTGCGACCAGTTCCTTCATGAACAGGGTGATCGACCAGCCGTCGGTGACGATATGGTGCATCACCAGCAGCAGCACATGGTGCTGGTCACCGCTGTCCAGCAGGCAGGCACGCAGCGGCGGCCCCGCTTCCAGGTCGAAGGGGCGGGAGGCTTCTTCATCCAGCAATTCCCGCTCCGCCACCGCCAGCGTGTCGCCTTCCAGGGGACGCAGCGACAGTACCGGCAGGGGCACCGGTGCCGGCGGCTGCACCAGCAGGCGCGGTTGGGCGTCGCGGCCGATGAAGCAGGTGCGCAGCACCTCATGCCGGCGCACGATCTCGCTCAGTGCCAGGCCCAGCGCATCACGGTTCAGATCGCCGGTCAGGCGCAGCGCCAGCGGCACATTGTAGGCGGCGTTGTTGGGGTCCAGCCGGCTGACGATCCACAATTGCTGCTGTGGCCAGGACAGCACCGGCGGTTCCCCCGCAGGGCGGGGCGGCGGCAGGGACGGGTCGGCATCGGCGGCGGGGGCTGTGCGCGCCGCCTCTACCGCGTCGGCCAGGGCGCGCACGGTGGGGTGACGGAACAGCGCGCTCATCGGCAGGGCAATGCCGAACAGGTGGCGGAGTTGCGCCATCACCTGGGTGGCCAGCAGCGAATGGCCGCCAAGATCGAAGAAATCATCGTCCGGTCCGATCCGGTCATGGCCCAGCAGCCGGCGCCAGATGGTGATGATGCCTTCCTGTACATCGCCCATGGCGACGACGGGGACCGGGACCGGCGGCGTGGTCTGCGCGCGGCGGGGCAAGTCGATCCATTGCAGCAGGCGCGGCCCCAGGTCGCCGCGCGTCACCAGGGTCTGCGCCGCCGTGCCGTGATGCAGCACGCGCAGGAAGGCGTCCAAACCTTCTGCCGCCGACATTTCCAGCAGGCGCAGAAGCTGGCCGGGGCCACGACCATCATCGTCGCGCACCCGCCAGCTATCCCAGTTCATGGCCAGCCAGCGGCCGGGCCACAGCCGCTCGGCCCCCTGGGCGGCTGTATCCAAGGCGGCGTTGGCGGCAGCATAGGCGGCAAAGCCCAGCCCACCCAGCACCGACGCGATGGAGGACATCAGCACGCAGAAATCCACGTCCCGGTCGCGCAACAGCCGGTCCAGCACCCGTACCCCGTCCAGTTTGGGCGCGAACTGGGCGGCGCATTGGGCCGCGTCATATTCGTCCAGCGGCCGGTGGGTGTCGGCGCCAATGGCGCCGGCGGCATGGATGACGCCATTGATCGGCCCCCATTCCCGCTCCACCGCGTCGAACAAAGCCGCCATCGCATCCAGCCGGCCGGCATCGGCGGTGTGCAGACGGATTTCCGCGCCTGCCGATTCGAACGCCAGCAGCCGTTCCAGCACGCGCCGGGTCTGGTCGTCGGTGCCGTGGCTGGCGATCCAGCCCTCCCACTCCGCCCGTGCCGGCCAGGTGGAGCGCCCGACCAGCACCAGCCGCGCCTGCGCCGTGCGGGCCAGATGGCCGGCAATCTCCAGCCCCAATCCCCCCAGCCCGCCGGTGATCAGATACACCCCGCCGGGCCGTATCGCCCGGCGGGGTGCGCCCGTGCGGTCGATCCGCTGTGGCTCATAGCTGGGCAGCCAGCGATGGGCAGCGCGCAGGCACAGCCGCGCCGGCCGCGTGTCCGCCGCCAGTTCGGCGCGGATCTGGGCGAACAGCCGCGCCTCGGCCTGGCATTCGGCAGCGGGTGGCACCAGATCGATCAGATAGGTGCGCAGGGAAGGGTATTCCTGCGGGATCACCATAGCCGGCCCGGCAATCAGGCTTTTGTCCGGGCATAGGGCTTCCTCGCCGGTCACATCATGCAGGCCGGCGGTCAGGATGGTGATGTCATGTGCCGTCCCGTCGCCCAGCGCGCGGCCCAGCAGGGACAGGCTGTGGAAACCCAGCCGCCGTTCACTGGCCGTCCCGGCATCGTCCATCATCCCGTCCGCCGGCTGGATCAGCGACCAGGCATGGATGATGGCACGGCGTGCGGGGGTGAGGTCGGCCAGCAGGCGGCGATAATCCTCCGGCGCGTCCGGGCACAGGCTGGCACGGCCGTTCACGGGCGCGGCGTAGCGTTCTCCCGGCAACACGCGGATGACGCTGGTACCTCGGGTTTCCAGATCGGTGGCCAGCCGTTCGCCCGTGCCATCTGGGCCGGTGAACAGCAGCACATGATCCGGTCCGTCGGCGGCGGCCGGCAAAGGCGGGCTGCGGCGCCAGACCGGCGCCAGGAACCAGTCGGCCGGATCGGTTTTGCGCCGGACGCGGGTGGGGGCGGCTGTGCCCGATCCGTCCGGTGGGTCGATCCAGCAGCGCCGCCGCTGGAACGGGTATGTCGGCAGCGCCACCTTGCGGCCGCCGCCGGCCTGGGCGCCATAGGTCTCCCAGTCGACCGCCACGCCCGCCTGCCACAGCCGGCCCAGGGAACGGGTAATGAAGGCATCCTCAGCTTCCGCGTCATGTTCGGGATGGGGCAGGGAGGAGATGACCGGCCGGAGCGGATCGGCGTCGGGATGGGCCTTGGCGAAGGTCCCCAATGCATTACCGGGCCCGATCTCCAGCAGGGCCAGGTCGGTGTCGGCCAGCATCCGCCCGATGCCGTCGGCGAAGCGCACGGCCTCGCGCAGATGCCGCACCCAGTAATCGGGCCGCGACACCAGATCGGCCTCCACCCTCTGCCCGGTCATGCCGGAGACATAGGGGATGCGCGGCGTATGGAAGCTTATGGCGGATGCGGCCTGGGCGAATTCCGCCAGGATTGTATCCATCGTGCAGGAATGGGCGGCCCGCGACACGCGCAGCCGGCGGAACTCCACGCCGATCCCGGCCAGCCGCGTCTGCAGCGCCACCAGCGCATCCTCGTGGCCTGACACCACGCACATGTCATGGGCATTGACCACGGCCAAGGACAGCCGGTCGTTCAGGAACGGGCGAACCTCGCTTTCGCTGTTGCGCAGGGCCAGCATGCCGCCGGGGGCCGTCTGGTCCATCAACCGGCCGCGCGCCGCGACCAGGGCCAGGGCATCCGCTTCCGACAGGATGCCCGCCAGGCAGGCGGCGGCATATTCGCCGCTGCTATGGCCGATCACCGATTGCGGCTTCACCCCCCAGGAGTCCCACAGCCGGGCCAGCGCCATCTGTACGATGAACATCAGCGGCTGGCTGACATCCATGCGCTGCAACTGCGCCTCCGCCCAGGCTTCCCGGCCGGGGGCGGGATGCAGAACAGCCAGTGCGTCAAGGCCGGTGTGGGCGGCCAGGGCCGCCGCCCGTTCATCCAGTGCGGCGCAGAAGACGGGCTCTGTCGCATAAAGCCGGCGGGTCATCCCCACCGACTGTCCGCCATGTCCGGTCAAGAGGAAGGCGACGCTGCGGTTCGGCGTGGCGGTGTGCGGCGAACCGCTTTCCAGCGCGCGGCGCAAATCATTGCGGTCATGGCCGACGACAAACAGTCGCTGGGTGAATGTCCTGCGGCCGGTGCGCAGCGTATGGGCGATGTCGGCCGGGTCGGCATCGGCGGTATCCGTCAGATGCGTGGCCAGCCGTGCCGCCATCGCCGACAGGGCCTCCGGCGTGCGGGCCGACAGCGGCAACAAGTGACAGGGCCGGACAGGGGCATCGCTGGTCACCGTGGCGGCGAAGCGGTTCTCCGCCACCACCAGATGGGCATTGGTGCCGCCGATGCCGAATGAACTGACCGCAGCCACGCGGGCGCCCGGCGCCGCGGTCCAGTCGCGCAACTGGTCATTGACGAAGAACGGACTGTCGGCCAGGGCCAGTGCGGGGTTGGGCGTCTGGAAATGCAGCGTCGGCGGGATCTGCCGGTGCTTCAGCGCCAGCACGGCCTTGATCAACCCCGCCACCCCGGCGGCGGCACCGGCATGGCCCATGTTGCTTTTCACCGAACCCAGCGCACAGGTGCCGATACCGGCGGTGCGGGCACGGAAGGCCCGGGTCAGGGCCGCCACCTCCACCGGGTCGCCCAACGGTGTGGCGGTGCCGTGCGCCTCCACAAATCCCACCTGATCGGGATGGATGCCGGCAATATCCAGCGCCTCGGCGATGACGCGGGCCTGTCCCTCCGGCCCGGGTGCCGTGTAACCGACCTTGCGCGCACCGTCATTATTGACGGCACTGCCCTTGATGATGCCCAGGATATTGGCCTTCTGGGCCAGCGCGTCGGCCAGCGGCTGCAACAACACCACGCCGGCCCCGGCCCCGTTCAGCGTGCCGGCGGCTTTTGCGTCGAAGGGACGGCAATGGCCGTCGGGTGACAGGATCATGCCTTCCTGATGCAGATAGCCCTGATCCTGCGGGGTGGAAACGGCAACGCCGCCGGCCAGCGCCAGATCGCACTCCCCGTTCAGCAGGCTCTGGCACGCCATGTGGATTGCCACCAGCGAGGTGGAGCAGGCGGTCTGCACCGTGACGCCGGGACCGGTCAGGTTCAGCTTGTAGGAGGCGAGGGTGGCCAGATAGTCCTTGTCGTTGGCCAGCATCACCTGGAAGCTGCCGAAATTCTCCAGGATGTCGGCATTGCCGGCCAGGTTGTTGAGGAAATAGGTGTTCACCCCGGCCCCGGCGAACACGCCGATATCGCGGGTGCCGGCCTCGCCGCCATGGCCGGCGGCTTCCAGCGCCTCCCAGGCGCATTCCAGGAACAACCGGTTCTGCGGGTCGAGCAATGCGGCTTCCTGCGGCGAATAGCCGAACAGGGCGGCATCGAAATCCTCGATCCCATCCAGCACCAGCCCGCGTTTCACGTAGGACGGGTTGGCGACCAGTTCCGGCGGCACGCCGCGCGCCAGCAATTCATCGTCGGTGAAGCTGGTGATCGTCTCCACGCCATCCCGCAGGACGCGCCAGAAATCGGCGATGGTCGGGGCGCCGGGGAAACGGCAAGCCATGCCGATAATGGCGATTTCCATCGGCTCCGGCCCCGGTATCGGCGTCCCAGCATTCATGTCATGCTCTCTTCGGTATCGATGGAAGCCACCGTGCCATGGCGCAGGGCGGTGCGGCGGCCGCGCAGATCGTTGCGATGCAAGGCGCGGGCGGCACGCGCCGGTCCGCGATGGCGGACGGCTGTGGCCTGGGCACCGTCGATCAGGCGGGCCAGGGACTGGACCGTGGGATGTTCGAACAGGCTGACCATGCCGACATGGCCGGCATCGGGGAAATGCCGCCGGATTTCACCCAGCACCCGCAGCAGCAGGAAGGAATAGCCGCCAAGGTCGAAGAAATTATCGTGCAGCCCGACCGGCGGCCCCTGCAGCACCGATTGCCAGATGCCGGCCACCACCCGCTCGGTGGCGCTGTGCGGCGTGACGAGGACGGGGGCCGTCTGTGCCAGGGCCCGGTCGGGTGGGGGCAGCGCCTTGCGGTCGACCTTGCCGCTGCTGGTCTGCGGCAGGGCGGGTAGCGACACCCACAAGGTAGGGATCATGTAATCGGGTAGCAGGGCGGCCAGCCCGTCGCGGACCAGGCACGGGTCGCCGGCCTGGGCGTCGGCGGGGACGTAATAGGCCACAAGCCTCTTCTCCCCGCCACCATCGGCCCAGGCGACTACGGCCACGTCGCGGGCGCGGGCCTGGGCGATGATGGCGCGCTCCACCTCCTCCGGCTCGATGCGGTAGCCGCGGATCTTCACCTGCTGGTCGATACGGCCGAGGAAATCGATCTCCGGCCTGTCCTGGCCGGCGTCCCAGCGGATGCAGGCAAGGTCTCCGGTCGCATACATGGTCGTACCGAACGGGTCGGGGCGGAAGGCCGCCTCCGTCAGGTCGGGCCGGCCCAGATAGCCGTGGCTGACCGCCATGCCGGCGATCCAGAGCTGGCCCGGCACGCCGGGCGGCAGGGGGCGCCCCTCCTCGTCCAGGATATGGATGGTCGTATTGGCGATGGGCCGGCCAATGCGCGGCAGTTCCGGCCAGGTATCGGGATCGTCGGGCAGCACCAGGGCGGTGGCGACATGGGTCTCGGTCGGGCCGTACTGGTTGACCAGCCGGCAGTTGGGCAAGTCACGGAACATCCGCCGCAGCGCCGGCGTCACCTTCAGCCGTTCCCCGGCGGTGATCAGTTCGCGCAGGTCATGGGGGCGGGTGGTGGCCAGGGGCCAGGCCTCGGCCATCTGCTGCAGAGCGGTGAAGGGCAGGAAGATGCGCTGAATGCCCCAGGCGGCGGCCTTGCCGATCATCGCCGGTACGTCGCGGCGCAGCGCGTCGGGCATCAGCACCAGGGTACCGCCCGATGCCCAGGTGGCGAACATCTCCTGACAGGCGACGTCGAAGCCCAGGGTGGTGAATTGCAGGGTGCGCAGGCCGGGCCGGAACGAGGGTTCGGCCACCTGCCAGCGGATAAGGTTGACCAGCGCCCGGTGCGGCATCAGCACGCCCTTGGGCCGCCCCGTCGATCCGGACGTGTACAGCACATAGGCGAGGGATTCCGGTGACGGCGCCACGTCCGGCCGCGGGCCTTCACCTTCCGGACCGACGGGCACGATCTGGCACCCGTGCGGCAGGCCGCCGGCCGGTTCATCCCCCATCACCCAGCCCAGCCCGGCATCGCCGATGATGAAATCCCGCCGGGCTGCCGGCAGGGTGGGGTCGAGCGGTACATAGGCCCCACCCGCCTTCAGGATGCCCAGCAGGGCGGCCACCATCTTCAGCGACCGGTCCAGCCGGATGCCGACCGGCATGCCGGGCCGGACGCCCAGGCCCACCAGACGCCGGGCCAGCCCGTCGCTCCAGCGGTCCAGCTCATCATATGTCAGGCTGCGGCCGGCAAACGTCACCGCCACCCCGTCGGGTATGCGGGCGGTGGTCTGTCGGAACAGGTCATGCAAGGTGCCGTCCCCGCCACCGTCCAGCACCGGTCCCCGGCAGGTCTCCAACAGCCGGTCGCGGTCGGCATCGGCAAACAGCGCCAGTTCACGCAGGCGCTGTTCCGGTGCGTCGGCCACGGCCCGCAGCAGCGTGACATACTGGTCGGCCATCCGCCGGGCCGTCTGCGGGTCGAACAGGTCGGTGCTATATTCCCAGTGGCCGTCCAGCCCATCCCCATCGCCGCTACCGATCAGGGTCAGCAGCAGGTCGAACTTGGCGGTGCCGGTATCGATCTCCAGCGGCGTCAGGGTCAGGTCCGGCAGTATAACCGGGGCCGCCGGGGTGTTCTGCAGGTTGAACATCGCCTGGAACAGCGGTGAATGCGACAGGCTGCGCGGGGGGGCGATGGCGTCAACCAGCTTCTCGAACGGCACGTCGGGATTGGCGAAGGCCGCCAGTGCGGTATCCCGCACCTCGCCCAGGAAATCGGCAAAGCGCGGGTTCCCAGCCGTGCGGCCGCGCAGCACCAGAGTGTTGGTGAAGAAGCCGATCAGCCCCTCCAGCGCGGCATCCGGCCGATTGGCGACGGGAGTGCCGACCAGGATATCATCCTGACGGGAATGGCGGTGCAGCAGCACCATGAACCCCGCCAGCAAGATCATGAACAGGCTGGCTTTGGCATCCTGCGTGATGGCCAGCAGGCGGCGGCACAGACCCGCATCCAGTTGGAACCGTACCGTGGCGCCGCGAAAGCTCTGGCGGTGCGGCCGTGGCCGGTCGGTGCAGAGGTTGAGATGCGATGGCGCGCCGTCCAACTGGGTCTTCCAGTAGGCGAGCTGGGCGGCGAAGCCGGGGCTGGCCAGCCAGCGTTCCTGCCAGAGGGCGTAATCGCCATATTGCACGGGCAGCGGCGGCAGGATGGCGTGCCGCCCGGTGATGGCGGCGGTGTAGAGTTCCCCGACCTCCCGCACGAATACGCCCAGCGACCAGCCATCGGTGGCGATATGGTGCCAGGTCAGCACGCCCAGATGCCGGTCGGGTGCCAGTTCGATCAGGGTGAAGCGCAGCGGCGGCTCGCTCGACAGGTCAATCGGCCGTGCCGTCTCGGCCAGGGCCAGATCGGCGGGCGCTACGTCGCTTCCAATCGCGCTCTTGCGGGAGAATGGCATGGGCAGGGGCGGCAGGATGCGTTGGCGCGGCTCGTCCCCACCCAGCAGGAAGCAGGTACGCAGCGCCTCATGCCGTTGCATCAGCGCATCCAACGCGACGGACAGGGCGGCACTATCGATACTTCCGGTCAGCACGAAGGCACCCACCGTCGTATAGGCCCGCCCGCCACCTTCAAGCCGGTCCAGGAACCAGAGGGAGCGCTGAGCGTAGGAAACCGGCATCAGCGCCGTGCCATCCGCCTCCATCCGGCGCGGCACGGCCACCAGCGGCGGGCGGGTAGCTTGCGGGGCATCACGTGCCAGCAGGTCCGCCAGAACCAGGGACAGGCCGGCGATGGTCGGCGCCTCGAACACATGGCGCACCGACAGGTCGACCGGCCAGCGACCGCGGATGCGCGCCACGACCTGCACCGCCATCAGGGAATGGCCGCCCAGCGCGAAGAAATCGTCATGGATGCCGATGGGGCCGCATTTCAGCACCTCCTGCCAGATCGACGCCAGCAGGGTTTCGGTCTCGCCATGCGGCATGACACGGTCGGTGCGCGCGGGGGCACTGGTCAGGGCAGACCCCGCCATTACCTCCAGCCGGCGGCGATCGACCTTGCCGCTGGACGCCAGGGGTAGCGCATCCAGGGTGATGAAATGCGCCGGCACCATGTAATCGGGCAGGGTGCGTTTCAGTACCGCCCGCAGTACGGCCTCGTCGGGCGGCACCGTACCGGTGACGACGGCGATGAATGCCAGCAGCCGGTGCTCGGTATCGCCGGGCCGGCGGATGCCGATCACCGCACTTTCGCGCACTGATGCAATGGCGTTCAGCGCCGCCTCCACCTCCGCTGTTTCGATGCGGAAACCACGGACCTTGACCTGCTGGTCGGTGCGGCCCAGGAATTCCAACCCCTCCGGGCCCAGCCGCACCCGGTCGCCGGTGCGGTACATCCGCCCGCCCGCGAACGGATCGGGAAGGAAGGCGGCATCGGTCAGGGCCGGTGCGTCCAGATAGCCGAGGGCGAGATTGGCGCCGGCCAGGAACAATTCCCCCGGCATCCCCGCCGCGACGGGCCGCAACTGACTGTCCAGCACATAGGCCCGCATATTGTTCACCGGCCGGCCAATAGGCACCGTGGCCTGGCGCCATCCCGGCCGGCATTCGCGAAACACGGCGTCGATGCAGGTCTCGGTCGGGCCGTAAAGGTTGAACAGGCGGGCCGGCGCCACCTGGACCAGCAGCCTTTCCTGCAGGTCGGTCGCCAGCACCTCGCCACCCGACAGGATGATGCGCAGCGACGGGCAGTCGGCCAGCAGCCGGCCTTCCGCCATCACCTGCAACAGGGCCGGCACGGCCTGGAACAGGGTGATGCCGCCGGCCTGGATCAGGTCGCGCAGGGCGGCCGGGTCCTTCTCGCTGCCGGGCGGGGCGATGACCAGACGGCCGCCGCACAGCAGCGGCGCGAAGAATTCGATGACCGACGCGTCGAAATCGAAGGACGTCATCTGCAGCAGCACGTCATCCGCCGACAGTGCAAAGGTGCTGCCAAACCAAAGCTGATGATTGACGATGGCCCGGTGCGGCACGGCCACGCCCTTGGGCGTGCCGGTGGAGCCGGAAGTGAACATCACATAGGCCGGCCTGGCGGGGGCGGGGGCCACATCCGGCGGGGTATCGGGCCAGGTGGCGATGATCTCCGCCTCTGCATCCGGGTCCAGCAGGGGAATGGCGATATCGGCCAGTGGGAAGTCCGGACCGGTCAGGATGATGGCCGGCCGGGCGGTGGCGATGATGGCGGCGATGCGCCCGTCCGGGTGGGCCGGGTTGAGCGGCACATAGGCACCGCCGGCTTTCAGGATGGCCAGCAGCATCACCGGTAAGTCCAGGGACCGGCGGCGATGGACGCCGACCAGCCCACCGGGCCGCAGGCCGTGGGCGATCAGGTGATGGGCCAGCCGGTTGGCGGCGGCATCCACCGCGCCATGGGTCAGGCTGGTGCCGGCATAGGTCAGGGCGATGGCATCCGGGGTCCGCCGCGCCTGTTCGGCCACCAGTTCATGCAGGCCGGCATCAGGGGGGAGGGGACGTATCTCACCCGCCAGACCGGGCGGGCCGGCGCGTTCCGTGGCGTCACGCAGGTCGATGGCGTCGGCCGGCTGGTCCGCATCGGTGAGGATCGCCGACAGCAGGATGGCGAATTGCCGGCCCAGCCGGACCATCCTGTCCGGCTGGAACAGGTCGGTGTTGTATTCAAGGCTGCCGGTGAAGCCGGTGCCGGCCGGTTGAACCGTCAGGGTCAGGTCGTACTTGGCGAAGGGCGGGGCCCAGGCCACTGGCGTCACCGTCAGGCCCGGCAGGTCGATGGCGAACGCTGCTTCCTCCTCCACCGCCAACATCACCTGGAACAAAGGGGTGATATCCAGGCGGCGGCTGGGTTTCAGCGCCTCCACCAGGGCGGTGAAGGGCAGATCCTGATGGTCGAACGCCTCCAGCACCGTTTGACGTGCCCGGTCAAGCAGGGCGGTGAATGGCTCATCCGCTGCCACCGGCGTGCGCAGCACCAGCGTGTCGGCAAAGAAGCCGATCAGCGGTTCGACATTGCGGTGATGGCGGCCGGCGATGGGGGTGCCCACCCCGAAATCCGCCTGCCCCGTGATCCGCTGCAACAGGCTGGCGAAGGCAGCGTAGAACAGCATGAAACGGCTGACCCCGCGCCCCAGACACAACCGGTCCAGCGCCGCCGCATCGATACCGATATCGAAGCTGGCCACGGCGCCGCGGTTGCCGGGCACCGGGGGGCGGGGAAAATCGGTTGGTAGTTCCAGCCCGTCCGGCAACCCCTCCAGCTTGCCCCGCCAATAGGAGAGCAGCCGGTCCAGCCGGGGACCGCGCAGCCATTCCCGATGCCAGTCGGCGAAATCCTGGTACTGCACCGGCAGGGGCGCGGGTGCCGGACGGCCGGCATAAAGCGTTTCCAGTTCGCGCAGGAATAAGGCCACCGACCAGCCATCGCAGACCAGATGATGCATCACCATCTGCAGACAATGGTCCTGCGGGCCGATGCGCAGCAGGGTGGCGCGGATCGGCGGCCCGCGTTCCAGGTCGAACGGGGCTTCCGCCCCCTCGGCCAATAGCAGGGGCAGGTCGGCTTCGATGCAGTCGCGCTGGTTCAGCCGGAAACCGGTGGCGGCAATGTGATGCACGCCGCGCCCGTCCTGTTCGGCGAAGACCGCCGACAGCGTGTCATGGCGGGCAATGATGGTCAGCAGGGCCTGTTCCAGCGCTGCGACATCCAGCGGCCCCCGCAGCCGGTATTGGCCCGGCACATTGTAGGTGCCGCCCATCGGCAGCAGCTTTTCCAGCACCCATAGCCGTTCCTGCGCATGCGACAAAGGCAGGCTGGTGCGGCCCAGACCACGCGGCGCCAGGGCGGGGGCTGTTTCCACCCGTCCCACATCGCCGTCGATGATTTGGGCCAGGTCTTGTAGCCGGGGGTTCTCGAAGATGGTGCGCACCGGCAACGCATCCGGGCGGCCGGCGGCGGCCAGCGCCTCGCGGACACGGGCGATCATGCGGATCGCGGTCAGGGAATTGCCGCCGCGTTCGAAGAAATGGTCGTCGCGGTAGACCGGGCCGCCGCCGTCCAGCACCCCGGCCCAGATCTCTGCCAGCAGGCATTCGGTCGGACCGGCCGGTGCCTCTCCGGCCCGGGCGGCTTCACCGCAGTACCGATCCGATGCCAGGGCCTTGCGGTCGGTCTTGCCGTTGGCGGTCAGCGGCAGGGCGTCCAGCGCCACGAACCGGGCGGGGACCATATGGTCCGGCAATTGGCGGGCCAGGGCTGCGCGCGGATCGCCGGCCATGCCAGCCTCCGTGGGCACGTAATAGGCCACCAACTGCGCCTCACCCTCGTCCCGGCGGACCACGACCGCGCAATCGGCGATGAAGGGGAGGGTGCCCAGCCTTGCCTCCACCTCCCCCGGCTCGATACGGAAACCGCGGATCTTTACCTGCTGGTCCATGCGGCCCAGGATTTCCGCCACCAGCCCGTCACCGGCTGGATCGGGGATCCAGCGGGCCAGGTCGCCGGTACGGTAGAGACGCTCCGTCCATGACCGGCCGCCCAGCCGGATTTCCAGTGTGACGAAACGCTCGGCGGTCAGATCGGGGCGGTTGTGATAGCCGATGGCCAGCCCGTCGCCGCCGGTCAGCAACTCCCCGATGACGCCGGGCGGCACCGGGTTGCCATGCGCATCCATGATCCAGACACAGGTGCCGGCGATGGCCCGCCCGACCGGTATCGCCCCCGGCGGCCCTTTGGCGAAGGTGTGGCAAGCGGTGAAGGTGGTGTTTTCCGTCGGGCCATAGCCATTGATCAGGGTGGTATCCGGCAGACTGGCCAGCGCCCGGGCGACATGACGGTGTGACAGGGCGTCACCGCCGGCCAGCAATTGCCGAACCCCGCGCAGGTCGTCCAGGCACGTATCGACCATCAGGGAGAACAGGCCGGCGGTCAGCCACAGGATGGTGACCCCGCCTTCGCGGATGATGCGACCCAGCGCCAGCAGGTCATTGTCCAGCGGTGGCGCGATCAGCAGGGTGCCGCCATTCAGCAGGCTGCCCCAAATCTCAAGGGTCGAAGCATCGAACGATACCGGCGCCAGCATCAGCATGGTCTGCGCGGCATTCAGCGTTGCGTAATCGGCCCCCTGCACCAGCCGGACCACGCCCCGGTGCGGGATCACCACCCCCTTGGGTCGGCCGGTGGAACCGGACGTGTACATGATATAGGCGGGGCTGCCGGCATTGATGCCGGGGTCGGGAAGAGCCCCGTCATCGCCATCGGACAGGCCGTCCAGCATCAGGTGGGGAATGTCAGTCCAGTCTGTGTCGGCCCTGTCGGTGACCAGCAGGCCGATGCCGGCATCCTGCGCCATCCAGGCCAGCCGCGCGGATGGATATTGCCGGTCCAGCGGCACATAGACGCCCCCCGCCCTCGCTACCGCCAGCAAGGTGACGACCAGTTCGGGCGAACGGTCGAGCAGCACACCCACCCGGTCCCCCGGCCCGATGCCGTGTCGGCGCAGCGCCCGCGCCAGCCGTGCGGACCATTGATCCAGCGCCCGGTAATCCAACTGCCGGTCCTGGAAACGGATCGCGATGGCCTGAGGTGTCGCCGCCGCCTGACGCGCAAACAGGCTGGCGATGGTGTCATTGCCGTTGCGGACGCCGTCACGGTTCGACGCGCGCAGCAGCAGCACCTCATCCGCCGGCGTCAGCAGGGCCAGGTGACGGACCGGTTTGTCAGGATTGGCCAGCGCATCGGCCAGCAGCAGGCTGAACCGGTCGGCGATCTTGGCTACGGTGGCGGCGTCGAACACATCGTCCTGGTAATCCCAGCACAGCAGCGGGCCTTCCGCCTCATCCGGCAGGATTGTCAGCATCAGCGGATATTTGCCGGTGTCGATGCGCAGCGGATAGGGGGACAGAGCTAAGCGACCCAGGGAAAGCGCCGCCATCTCCATGTTCTGCAGCACGATCATCGCCTGGAAGATCGGCGGATGGTTCAGGGCGCGGTGGGGGGGCAGGGCATTGACCAGCAGGCTGAAGGGCAGTTCCTGATGCTCATAGGCCGAAAGAGCGGTATCGCGCACTAGGCTCAACAGCCGGCTGAACGGCGCCGTGCCGTCGACATCGGTGCGCAGCGCCAGCGTATTGACGAAATAGCCTGGCACCGCCTCCAGTTCCGGACGCAGGCGGTTGGCGATCGGGGTGCCCAGGACGATGGCATCCTGCCCGGTGATCCGGTGCAGCAAGGCCGTGAAGGCGGCGGTGAACACCATGAAGGGGGTGGCCTGTTCCTGCAAACACAGGCCTTCCACACGCTCGCGCAGGCTGGCGGCCAGCGGCACGGTGATGCGGCCGCCGCGATAGCTCTGCCGGGCGGGATAGGGGCGGTCGGCAGGCAGGGCCAGCAACGGCGGCGCATCGGCCAGGGTGCGGCGCCAGTAATCCAGCAGCGTTGCACCATGCTCCCCCGCCAGCCGGTCGCGCTGCCATCTTGCATAGTCGCTATATTGCGCCGGGGGCGGCGGTAGCGGCGACGGGTGCCCATCCTGGAATGCGGTGTAAAGAGCGGACAATTCGCCCACCAGCAGCCCGATGGACCAGCGGTCGGTCATCACATGATGCTGGCTGAGGATCAGGATCCAGTCGCGCACGCCGGTGCGCAGCAGATGCAGGCGCAGCAAAGGGGCTTGTTGCAGGTCGAACGGCGCCCAGGCGATGGCGTTCACCCGCGCTTCCAGGGCCGCCGGGTCCAGATCGGCCGCATCCTCCACCGGAATGGGGACGCAAAGGGTGGGGGCCACCAGTTGGCACAGCACGCCATCCCGTAGCTCCAGCCGGGTGCGCAGGCTGTCATGCCGGCGGAACAACTCGTCTAACGCCGCCTGCAACGCCGGCACCGCCAGATCGCCCCGCAACCGGACGGCGCGGGCTTCGATATAAAGCGTGGGGCAGTCGGTCTCCAGCCGATCCAGCGACCACAGCATCTCCTGGTTTGCCGATGCCGGCACCGCCCTTTCGGCCAGCAGGTGCGCCACCAGATCGGCCTTGCGCTCCAGCATGGTCGCGCGCAGGGCACCCTGCACCACCCCCTTGGGGGCGGAGAAACGCAACTGCCCGGCCTCCACCCATAGCCGGACATCCAGGCTTTCCAACTGCCGCAGAAGAATGTCCAGCCCGTCGCTCACAGGGTGCCTTCCTCCCGGTCGTCTTCTGCGGGCGGCGGGGTGCGGGTGCGGGTGCCAAGGGCATCCTCGATCCGACGGGCCAGTCCCGCCACGGTCGGCGTGGCGAAGAAGCTGCGAATATCGAGCGTGACGCCGAAACTTTCGCGGATCTGTGACAGGATACGCGTGGCGCCCAGGGAATTGCCGCCCTGTTCGAAGAAATTGGCGTCCGGCGCCGGGGGCGGACCACCCAGGATGCGCTGCCACAGGCTGGTCAGGAACGCGCTGGCATCCTGGTCCACCCCACGCGCGACACCCGCCTGTGCCGCCGGGGTTTCTGTTACCGTAACGTCGCGCCTGGCGCGGGAGACCATCACCTGCGGGGTGATACCGATGGGCAGCCGCCGGAAGATGGCCACGCCTTCCTCCGGCGTGATGCTGTCCACCTCGAACGGGTTGCCGTGCAGCCCGTCCAGGGCAGGGGGAGGGGCCAGGACGGGCATGATGGCGAAGGGCGATGACAGGGCATAGCCCTCGATCTCCACCATCACGCCCCCCTGACGGTCGGCCAGCACCATGTTCCAGCGCATTGTGCCGTCCGCGCCCTCGGGCGGTGATTGCGCGACACTGACCAATTCCGGCCCCAAGGGGCGGTGGAGGCGCAGGCGGCGGTAACCGACCGGCAGGTGCAGTTCGCCGGGCGCCTGCCCATGGCCATGGATGCTGGTGGCAATGTCCAGCAGGGCGGGGTGCAGGACGAACGTCGCCATGTCGCCATGGAAATCCGGGGCCAGGGCCAGTTCGGCGACGCTGCGACCCTCACCGCTGCTCAATCCCGTCAGTGATTGCCAGCGCGGGCCCAGATGCAGGTCGGGCGGGGCCCGGTCGGGCAAGGCGTGTGATCGCGCCGCTGGCGCCACTGGCACCGGGGCCGGACAGGCATTGGCCGCCAATGGCAGCAACTGGCCCTGGCCATGCAACAACGGCGCGGCGTCCGGTACCAGGCTGTCCACCCGGAAGAAGTGGCCCCCGGCCGATGGTGTCAGGCTGACGCGGATCTGCGCCCCGCCATCCGCGCCCACTGTCAGGGGGCGGACCAGGGCAACATCGCGCAGTTCCACGGGGCTGAACCCGCCCTGCTGATGCAGGAAGGCCGACAGGGCCATCGCCACCAGCCCGGTTCCGGGCAGGGTCGGGCGCCCGAACAGCCGATGTTCGGCCAACAGCCAGTCGCGCTCCCCCTCCAGCCGCCCTTCATAGCGGATTTCGCCGTCGGGCATGCG
Source organism: Niveispirillum sp. (assembly GCF_017996735.1). Taxonomy (GTDB): domain Bacteria; phylum Pseudomonadota; class Alphaproteobacteria; order Azospirillales; family Azospirillaceae; genus Niveispirillum. The sequence goes on along the minus strand of NZ_JAGOGJ010000043.1, from coordinate 10,841 downwards.
AATGCGGCGTTGGAACAACGGATGGTCCAGCACGGTGGTTTCCGCCCCCCGGTTCCACACATCCTGCGCCATGCCCAGCGTGCGCCAGGAGTTCCAGTTGACCGACAGCACCGGCATCGGGTTGTCCGGACGCTGCGCCAGCGCGTCCAGCACGGCATTGGCGGCGGCGTAATCCGCCTGTCCCACCGTCGGCGCCACGGCGGCAAGGGAGGAACAGAACAGCATGAAATCGGGCGGATCGTCACGCAGCAGGTCGATCAGGGCCGAGGCCCCTGCGACCTTCGGCGCCATCACCGACCGGGCCTGTTCGGCCGTCAGCGTTTCCAGCATGACCGCACCGGGCAGGCCGGCGGCATGGATCACGCCGTCGATCCGGCCGAAACGGGCGCGGGCCTGGGTGATGACGCTGGCAAGCTGTGTCGCGTCAGCCGCGTCGGCCGCCAGGGCCAGCACATCGACACGCCGTTGGCGCAATGCCGCCAGCCGCCTCGCCTTGTCGCCCCTATCGTGCGGCCCCGGCACGGTGCGCGATACCAGCACCAGACGCGCCTGATACGCATCGGCCAGATGCTGCGCCAGCGTATGGCCGATGCCGCCCAGACCGCCGGTGATCAGATAGACCCCACCGGGCCGCAGCAGGCCAGCCAGCGTGTCGGGCGCCAGTTCCACCGGCTCGGCCCCCGGTGCCCAGCGCTGATTGCCGCGCAGCGCGACCATGGATGGGGCTGCGAACCGGATCTCCGCTGCGATTGTGGCGGCCGTGACGCCGACCCCGGCATCGATGGTGCGCAGGGTGATGCCAGGATATTCCTGGGCGGCGACGGCGGCCAGGGCGGGCAGCGGCGCCAGTTCCGGGCGCACCGGATCGGCGCCGGTGACCTGTGACAGGGCGGTGGCCAAGGTATGGATGGCAAACGGCTTGCCGGCCCAGGTCGCCTCCACGGCTTTGATCCAGCGATGCAGGTCCAGGAAACCGGCCAGGGCCTGTTCCGCCATGTCCGGGCCGGACGGGTCGGCGCACAGGATCAGGCCGACTGGTTCCCAGATCCGCAAGCGGGTCAGCAGGCGGTCCAACTGGTCGGGCTGCGTGGGATCGACGACATAGCGGCGTTCCGCCGGGTTGGCGGGCGCGGTGCCAGGGGTGACGCGGATCACCGTGTCGCCACTGGCCTCTAGCGCCATCGCCAGCCTTTCGCCCATTCCGCCCCGGTCCAGCACCAGGATGCGGCAGCAGGGGGGGCTGGAGGGCTGGATGCGTGGCGGCAATCTTTTCCAGGATGGAACCCGGAAGGCGGGCAGCGTCTCCGCAACGGGGGCAGGGGGCGGCGCAACCGGTGCCGCACCCTGTTCCTGCGCACCGGCCAGCCAATGGCGCTGCCGTTCGAACGGGTAGGTGGGCAGGGCCAGACGCTGCGGCGGCGCGTTGTCATGCACCGCCTTCCAGTCGGGTTCCACCCCGGCCAGCCACAATTGCCCCAGCATCTGCGCCAATCCGCCCGTCTCCGGCAGGGTGATGGTCAGCCTGATATCGGCGGGATCGGTGGGGGTGTCGATGGGCAGCAGCGGGATGTCAGCCGGCCACCCGGCGCCATCGAAACGGCCGCGCAGGCTGGCCGGCTTGATCCCCCAAATGATCAGGGTGCGGGCCAGCGCCCGGTCGAACATCTGCTTTGCCGCCGCATCCGACAACCCGTCAATGGCCCGGTCAAAGCGCGCGGGCTGCCCCTCGTCCAGCAGCCGGCGCAGGGTCGGCTCGGCCCGATAAGCGGCCCGCGCGGCGACGCGGTCCAGGGGGACGGCGGTGAAAATGAAATGCACCGGCGGGTTGCGCAGGGTGGTGACTGTTTCCGGCGCCGGCCGGCGCAGGTCGCGTATCAGCGTGGCAGTATCGTTGCCAACCACCAGCCGCCGATGATTGAAGCCATGGCGGCCGGCCTGCAAGGTATAGGCGATGGCCGCCGGCGGCAGGTCTGGATGGGTCTCCAGATGCTTGGCCAGCCGGTCGGCCATGGCATCCAGGGCAGCCTTGCTGCGGGCCGATAGCAGGATGGCGTGGGGCCGGGCGCCCGTATCCGTCGGCGGTGGCGGTTCCGGCGCCTCCTCCAGCACCAGATGGACATTGGTGCCGCCATAGCCCAGCGACGTCACCCCGGCGCGGCGCGGGCCACCATCCGCGTCCCAGGTACGGGTACGGCCATCGACACGGAAGGGGGAGGTATCGAAATCGATACGCGGATTGGGAGCGTGGAAGTTCAGCAACCCCGGCAGCATGCGGTGGCGCAGGCTGAGAGCGGCCTTGATCAGGCCGACCACGCCCGAGGCCCGGTCAGCATGGCCGATATTCGGCTTGGCGGAGCCGATGGCGCAATAGCCGCGCCGATCGGTGAAGACGCGAAAGGCCTTGGTCAGGGCCGCGATCTCGATCGGATCGCCCAGCAGAGTGCCGGTGCCGTGGCATTCGACATAGCCGATGCTGTCGGCCGATATTCCGGCATCACGCAGTGCCTGCACCACCACGCGGGCCTGTCCGTCGACGCTGGGCGCGTTGTAGCCGGCCTTGCGGCTGCCGTCATTATTGGCGGCCGATCCGCGGATCACCGCGTCGATACGGTCGCCATCTTCCAGCGCATCCTCCAGCCGTTTCAGCAGCACGGCCCCCACACCGTTGCTGAACAGGGTGCCGTCGGCCCCGGCATCGAAGCTGCGCACCACGCCGTCGGCGGAATAGAGGCTGTCGGGCATGTGGCGGTAGCCCTGGGTCTGGGGCACCCGCACCGACGCGCCACCGGCCAGCGCCATATCGCACTCCCCCTCCAGCAGGCTCTGACGTGCCAGATGGACCGCCAGCAGCGAGGTGGAGCAGAAGGATTGCACCGTGAGGGCCGGCCCGCGCAGGTCCAGCTTGTAGGCGATGCCCGTGCTGAGGAAATCCGGGTTGGCGAAAAAATCCAGCCCGACATCCATGGCGGTCAGGTTGGGTTCGACATTGTTGCGCCAATAGCTGTCGGTGCTCTGGCCGAAAAACAGGCCGGTGCGGCCTTGCGTGCCCTTCGGGTCGATGCCGGCATTCTCCAACGCTTCCCAGCAGCATTCGAACAGCAGGCGGTTCTGCGGCGCCAGGCATTCCGCCTCGCGCGCCGTGAAGCCGAAGAAGCCGGCATCGAACTGGTCGATATCGGGCAGGGTGCCGCCGGCGGGCACATAGTCGGGCCGGGTGAATTCGGCCTCCGGCACGCCCGCCGCCCGCAATTCATCAGGGGTGAAGCGGCTGATGGAGCCGACGCCATCGCGCAGGTTACGCCAGAACGCATCGGGCGTGTTCGCACCCGGTACACGCAGCCCCATGCCAATGATGGCAACGGCGCCGTCCAGATCATCCTCGGTGCTTGTCATGCTCATGGCAGGAAATCGTCCCGTTTTCTGTCCCGCCGCGAGCGGCGGCTGTCCTTGCCCCGATCGGTGGTATCGACCGTCGTCACCACCGGTGTTTTTGCCGGGTCCAGCAGCAGGGCGAGCGCCGCCACGGTGGGAGCTTCATACAGGGTCACCGCCGGCAGGGCGACACCGAACGTCTGGTTCAGCCGGGCGACCAGCCGGGAGCCGATCAGCGAATCCCCGCCCAGGTCGAAGAAATTGTCCTGGATGCCCACGGCGCGGATGCCCAGGATCTCCTGCCAGAGCGCCGCCACCTGCCGCTGGGCCGGGGTGGCCGGCGTGATGAAGGAGGTGGCCAGTTCCGGCCGCTCATAACTGTGCGGGGCCGGCTGCGGCTGTTCCCGGGCGGCCGCCGCGATCTCCCCCAACATGGCGTTGAGGTCGGTGGGCGAGACCACGATATGCGGCAGACCCGGCTGGGTCATGATGCGGGCAAAGGCGTCGATCCCCTCCTCCACGCTGAGCGCCTGCAGCGCCTGGCGACGGCTGACCGTGCCTCGGCCACCGCGCGACAGGCCGGTATCGGCCCAGGCGTCCCAGCCGATGGCGATGGTAGGCAGGCCGGCGGCGCTGCGCCGATGGGCGAACGCATCCAGGAAGGCGTTGGCGGCGGCATAATCCATCAACCCGGCGGCCCCCAGCACGGCACTGCTGGAGGAGAACAGGGCGAGGAAATCCAGCGGTACATCCGCCACCGCGTCGGCCAGCACCAGGGTGCCATCCAGCTTCGGTGCCAGCACCCGCGCCATCCCGGCCGGGTTCCTGGCCGTCAGCGCGCCATGGTCGGCGATGCCGGCGGCATGGATGACCCCATGCAGGGCGCCATGGTCGGCCAGGATGCCGGCGATCAAAGCCGCCATGGCGGCGCCATCGCCAACATCGGCGGCCCGGAGAGTGACACTGGCCCCGTAACCCTCGATCTCCCGCAGGATGTCGTGTCTGGGATCGGTGGGGGACAGCGCCGTGCGGCCGCACAGGATCAGCCGTGCCTGATATTCGCGCGCCAGGAACCGGGCAATCTCCAGCCCGATGCCGCCCAGCCCGCCCGTCACCAGATAGACACCCCGACGGCGCAGCAGAGAACCGGTTGCCCGGTCTGCGATGGTCAGCGGCTGGAAGTCCCGCACCCAGCGGCGGTTGCGGCGATAAGCCACCAGCCGGTCGCCACGCGGATCGTGGATTTCGGCCAGGATGCGGTCGGCGGTCCGGTCGCCATCGGCCGGCGCGATATCAATGATCCGGCAGGCGATCCACGGGCATTCGCGCGGGATGACCAGGGCGGGGCCGATCAGCAAGGCCGCATGGGCCGGCCCTGGCGCGTCGCCCGCCACCTCCTGCACGCCATCGGCAATGAGGATCAGGTCGACCGGCTCCTGATGGCGGGCCAGGGCCTGGGCCAGGAACAGCAGGCTTTCCAGCCCCTGCGTAACGATCCGGTCCGGTGCGGCACCCAGGCAGCCGGCATGGAGGATACGGCGCAACGGCCCCTGGCCGCGCACCCGTTCCAGCAGGTCGGCATAGGCGTCCGCGCGGTGAGGCAGGTCGGTCTGGGTGTTGACCATGGTGACCCGTTCGCCACCCGCGCGCAGCCGGGCGGCCAAGCTGTCCGCCACCCCGGCGCCATCGGCGAGGATCAGGGTCGGCCCGTTGCCATCCATGGTGGGTGCCGCGGGCAGGGCGGTCGGCGTCCAGCGCGGGATGTAGAACCGGTTCGACGGCTCGGCCCGTTCCGGCATGGCCGCCCGGGCCGGTCGTCCGGCTGCCGGCGGGTCCACCCAGTAGCGCTGCCGGTCGAAGGGATAGAGCGGCAGCGGCACCCGCCGGCCCCCCTCCGTCGTGGCAAGCGCGTGCCAGGACAGGTCCACGCCGCTGGTCCACAGGGCGGCGGCGGCCTCGGCCAGACATTCCCCGTCCTCGCGCGCCTCCGTTTCCCGCCGGGCCGTCGCCAGTATGGTCGCACCGTCGAAGCCACCACGCTGCGCCAGCCGTTGCGCCTGACCGGCCAGGGCGCGGCCAGGGCCGACTTCCAGCAGGATACGGTGCTTGCTGGCCAGCAGCGTTTCCATCCCCTGGCGGAAGCGGACCGCGCCACGCAATTGCCGCACCCAGTAATCGGGATCGCAGGCCTGCGCGTCGGTCAGCCAATCCCCCGTCAGACAGGAGATCATGGCCACGCGCGGCGGGTGGCGCGGCACGGCGGCGACCGTCCGGCGGAATTCGTCCAGGATCGGGTCCATCATCGCCGAATGGAAGGCGTGCGAGGTGGTGAGCCGGTGCGTCGTCACATTGCGCGCCGCCAATGTCGCGGCGACGGCGTCGATGGCGTCGATCGCGCCCGACAGCACGCATTGCGTGGGGCCGTTATCGCCGGCAAGGTCGATCCTGTCCGACAGAAATGGTTCCACCTCCGTGGCGGGCAGGTTGACGGCCAGCATCGCGCCGGGCGGCAGGGACTGCATCAGCCGGCCGCGCGTAGCGACCAGCCGCAACCCATCCTCATAGCTGAAGATACCGGCCAGGCAGGCGGCGACATACTCCCCGACGCTGTGCCCCATCATCGCCTGCGGTGCCACCCCCAGGGATTGCCAAAGGCGGGCCAGGGCGTGTTCGATGATGAACAGGAACGGCTGCGTGTTGCGGGTCTGCCCCAAAGCCGCCGCTGCGTTATCCCGCCCACCCGGTGCCGGGTACAGCATGGAGCGGAGCGTCTGCACGGGCGTGCCGTCGGTTGCGGCCAGCAGTGCCAGGCCGTCATCGATCTGCCGGCGGAAATCCGGCCGGTCGCGGTACAGGCCCAGCAGCATGTCGGGATGCTGGGAACCCTGGCCGGGGAACAGGAAGGCGATCTCCGCGGCGCCGTCCACCCGCTTGGCTGGCGCGCGCGCCAAGGCGGATGCCGCCTGTTGGCCAACGGTCCGGACCAGAACGGCCGCGCGGTGCGCAAAGGCGCTGCGGCCCTGCTGCAAGGTGAAGGCGATATCGGCCAGGGCCGGCGGTGCCGGGCTTTGCAGCGTGGCTGTCAGGTCGCGTAAAGCCTTGTTCAGTCCGGCGGCGCTACCGGCCGAGACGGGCAGCACCTGCCAGCCTGTCGGCTCTGCCGTGTCGGGCCGGGCAGGGGCCTGCTGGACCACCACATGCACATTGGTGCCGCCGATGCCGAACGAACTGACCCCCGCCCGGCGCGGTCCCGTTCCGGCCGGCCAGTCGCGCAAGGCGTTATTGAGGGCGAACGGGGCGGTGGCGAAGGGGATGGAAGGGTTCGGGGTATCGGCATGCAGGCTGGCGGGGATCATTCCCTCCCGCACCGTCAGCACCGTCTTGATCAGCCCGGCAATGCCCGACGCGGCACCCAGATGGCCGATATTGCCCTTCACCGATCCGATCAGGCAGGGGGCAGGCGCGCGCGGCCGGTCACCCCAGGCCTGGGTCAGCCCCGCCACCTCGATCGGGTCACCCAAGGGTGTGCCGGTGCCATGCGCCTCGACATAGCCCAGATCGGCGGGGGCGATGCCGGCACGCGCCCAGGCCTCTGCCAAGGCCAGCGCCTGGGCATCGGCGTTGGGGGCGGTGTAGCCCAGCTTTTGCGAGCCGTCATTATTGACCGCCCAGCCTGTCAGCACCGCATGCACCGTGTCACCATCGGCCAGGGCGCGGGCCAGTGGCTTCAGCAGCACCACGCCGACGCCATTGCCATTGACGGTACCACCGGCGTCGGCGGCAAACGGGCGGCAACGGCCGTCCGGGGAGGCGACCATGCCTTCGCGGTACTTGTATCCCTGGACCTGCGGCAATTGCAGGGAGACGCCACCTGCCAAGGCCATGTCACAACGCCCCTCCGCCAGCGCGTCGCAGGCCATGGCCACGGCGCTGAGGGAGGTGGAGCAGGCAGTCTGTACCGTCAGGGCCGGCCCGCGTAAATCCAGGGCATAGGCGGCGCGGGTGGCCAGGAAATCCTTGTCATTGGCGAGGCTGAGCGCGTAGCCGCCATTCATCTCCGCTGGATCGACGAGATGGGCCAGGTTGAACAGCAGATAATTGCTGATCTCCGACCCGGCATAGATGCCGACCCGCGCTTCCAGCCCGCGCTTGCCATAGCCGCCATGTTCCAGCGCGTGCCAGACGGTTTCCAGAAACAGCCTGTGCTGGGGGTCCAGGGTCTCCGCATCGCGCGGGGAATAGCCGAAGAAGCCGGCATCGAATTCCTCCACCCCGTCCAGCACGCCATTGGCGGGCACATAGGTGGGATCGTCCAGTACCGAGGGTGACACCCCGGCGGCCAGCAGGGCATCACGCGAGAAATGGCGGATGCTGTCCACGCCCTGGATCAGATTGGTCCAGAAGGCATCGATATCGGCGGCACCGGGCAGACGGGCGGCCATGCCGATCACTGCGATTTCATGCTTGTCCGCTGCCATCCGTGCCGGCACCGGAACCGGCACGGGTGCGGACATTCCGGCGCCGGCCAGATGTGCGGCCAGCCGGGCCACGGTCGGCAGGCGGAACAGGTCCAGCATCGCCACCGGGCCGAATCCTGCCTGTTCCAGCCGCAGCCGTAACCGGGCCAGCATAAGCGACGTGCCGCCCATGTCGAAGAAATGATCGTCGCGCCCCACCGATGGCAGGTTGAGCAATTCGCACCAGATGCCAGCCACGATGCGTTCAGCGTCGGAGGTCGGGCAGCTGTCCGCCACCATGGGGCCAGCGGTGCGCTGCGCCATGGCGGCGCGCAGGTGCCGCTCGACCGCCGCGCCGTCGATCTTATCGTGGGCGGTCAGCGGCAGGGCCGGCAGCGTCACCCACAGGCGCGGTACCATCCAGCCGGGCAGGCGGGATTCCAAGAATGACGCGGCCTCGCCCTCCGCCAGCGTGGTGCCCGTGGCCAGCACCAGACAGGCGCCCAGCACGTTCTCCCCCGACGGGGCGGTGACCGTCTGCACACGGGCCTGAGCGATGGCCGGATGGCGCAGCAGAGCCACCTCGACCTCTCCGGTTTCCAACCGCATGCCGCGCAGCTTGACCTGCCCGTCGGCCCGGCCGAGATAGTGCAGCGCCAGACTGCCACCCTCTTCCCGGACCAGACGCACGCGGTCGCCCGTCCGGTACATCGGTGCGCCATCGGGGCCTTGGATGAAGGATTGCGCGGTCAGGTCCGGGCGGGCCAGATAGCCCCGCGCCAGGCACCGGCCGGACAGATACAGCATGCCCGGCACACCCACGGGCACGGGCGACAGCTTGTCGTCCAGCACATGCAGCCGGCAATTGGCGATGGGGGCGCCGATCCGCACGCTGTCGTCATCGGCTGGGTCGTCGGGGCAGATCCAGGTGGAGACGAACACCGTCGCCTCTGTGGGGCCATAGACATTGACCAGCGTGGTGCCGGGCAGGACGCGGCGGAACCGGCGGATCAGGTCGGCTGGCAAGCGCTCCCCACCGCTGAACACCCAGCGCAGGGCGTTACAGGCCTTGAGGCCCGGTTCCTCCAGATAGGCTTGCCATTGCGACGGCACGGTGAAGGTGACGCTGACCCGCTCCCGCGCCATCAGGGCAACCAGATAAGCCGGGTCCCGGTGCCCGTCGGCGGCGGCCAGCACCAGCCGGGCGCCGGTGGTCAGGGGCCAGAACATCTCCGTCACCGACGGATCAAAGCTTGTCGGTGTCTTGGACAGCACGGCGTCGGCCGCGGTCAGCGGTGCCGTGTCCTGCAGCCAGTCCAGGCAATTGGCCACACTGTCATGCGCGACCATCACCCCCTTGGGTGTGCCCGTGGTACCCGAGGTGAACAGCACATAGATCAGGTCGTCCGGTGACACCGTCACGGTGGGCGGCTCGTCGTGCTCAGCGATCAGGTCGTCCGCCGCCAGGATGAGGTCCGGATCGCAGGCGGCAAAGCGGTCCAGCCGATCGGGCTGGACCAGCACCAGCGCCGGCCCCGCTTCCCCGACCATGCTGACCAGCCTTTCGGCCGGATCGTCGGTGGATAAGGGCACATAGGCACCGCCGGCCTTCAGCACCGCCAGCACAGCCACGATCATCGGCACCGACCGTTCGATGCATATCCCGACCAGCCGGCCCGGCCCGATGCCGCGCGCGGCCAGCACATGGGCCAGCGCATTGGCGCGGCGGTCCAGTGTGCGGTAGCTGACCGACTGTTCCCCCGCCACCACGGCGATGGCTTCGGGCGTGCGCCGGGCCTGGGCGGCGAAGCGGTGGTCGATGCGGCCGCCGACAGGGTCCCGGCCGCTGTCGTGCCACGTCGTCAGCGCCTGCCGGTCGGCGTCGGTCAGGATGCTGATGGCACCGACCGGTGCCGCCGGCTGGCGCAGCAGGCCGGCCAGCAGGGCGCGGTAATGGTCAGCGACCTGCGCTGCGTCCGCCTCATCATAGCGTGCGACATCATATTTCAGGACGCCATGCAGCATCCCGTCCGCCTTGAACCATTCCATGGTCAGCGGATATTGGCCTTCCTGCTGATCCAGGAAATAAGGCTCGATCTCCAGCGGCCCGAATGGCGCCCGTCCGCCCCGGCCCGGCAGGAACAGGTTGGCGAACGGCCCCATCTCCTCCAGGTTGCGCAGGTGGAACAGGGTGGTGAACAGCGGATGCAACCCGTCGCGGTCGGCCTGCGGCGCCAGCGCTGCGATCTCGGCGAAGGGCAGATCCTGGTGGGTGATGGCGTCCAGCACGGCCCGGCGCACCTGCCGCAGGAAGTCCGGCCAGACGGGATCGCCGGCCAGGCTGGCCCGGATCGGCAGCACATTGACAAAGAAGCCCACGGCGTCGGCCCAGGCACGCTCGCTGCGGCCCAGGGCGGGCGTGCCGGCGATCACATCGTCGCGGCCGCTCAACCGTCCCACCAATAGCAACCAGGCCGCCAGCAGGGTCATGTTCAGCGTGGCGCCATTCTCCTGGCCCATCTGCTCCAGCGCGGCGGCGGCCGTGGGATCAAGCGTGAAATGCAGCGAACGGCCGTTCAGCGACGGCTGCCCCCTGGTCCGGCTTGCCAGCGGCGGCATGTCGGCCGGTGGCGCATCGGTCAGCGTTGCGCGCCAATGGTCCCGTAGTGCTTGTCCGCGCGCACCGGCCAGCATCTCCCGCTGCCGGCGCACGAAGTTGCGATAGGTATCCGCCGGCGGCAGAAGTGGGGGCGTTTCCCCACGGATCAGCAGCGCATACGCTTGCTTCACCTCTTCCAGCAGCCGTTCGAACGACCAGACATCGATGGCGATATGATGCACCGCAATCAGCAGAACATGGTCGTCAGCGGCGCGGCGCCACAGGGCGACGTGGATCGGCGGTCCCTGTTCCAGCCGGAATGGGCGGCGATAGGCCCGGGCCACGGCCTCATGCAGGGCGGCTTCATCCGCGGGGGCGTCGGCCCGCTCGACGGTGAAACCGCCCGCATCGCC
>NZ_JAGOGJ010000042.1 GCF_017996735.1 Niveispirillum sp. | reverse complement strand
GGGTGATGGTGGCACCGGCCTCCGCGGTGCCGGTGATGACCGGCGTGCTGCTGTTGGTGATGGCGGACGAGGTGACGACCGGCGCGCCGGGTGGCGTGGTGTCGATGGTCAGCGTCTGGGTGCCGGCGGTCGACTGGTTGCTGGCGGCATCGGTGGCCGTGACGGAGATGGCATTGGTGCCGTTGGTATTCAGCGACAGGGAACCGCTGGTCGGGGTGGCCGTGCCGGTATCGATGGACCAGTTTCCGCCCGTTGCCGTGGTGGTATAGGTGGCCCCGCCGATGGTCAGGGTGATGGTGGCGCCCGCTTCCGCCGTGCCGGTGATGGCCGGCGTGCCGTCATTGGTGAGATCAAGCGAGGTGATGACCGGTGCAGCGGGTGCCGTGACATCAGGCGGCGGCTCGACGCTCATCATCGCCACGCCGGCTTGCAGGCGGGGATATTCCATCAGGACGCCGCCCGTATAGGTCGATGTCAGGCCGACCGGGAAGGTGCCCGCCGTGTCCGTACTGCTTCCGGTCACGTCGAACGAGACCTTGTACATCGTGCCGATGGCCAGCAGACCAGTGATGCCGTTGCTGGGAACGTTGGGGCCGGTGGCCAGCGTCGTCGCGTCGACGGTTTCGATCAGGACCGTGCCTGCGGTCCAGCCGGCCGGCAGCATGGGTTTGAAGCCGACCGTCGAACCGATCAGCAGCATGGCACTGGTCAGGGTGACCAGGAACTCCACCTTCTGCGGCGTGCTGCCATCAAAGGTGACGGTCGGATCGATCGCCGCCGCCACCATGCCAAAGCTGGTGCTGCCGCTCTGGGCGGGTTCGTTGATGGTGACACTGGTGGCGATGTCGAGTTTGGAGGTGTTGGTGGTGCTGCCGCTGTCGGTGATCGAGCGCAGCACGATCGCACGATAGTCGCTGTCGCCGGTCGTGATGGTCGGTGTGCCGGTATTCTTGTAGGTCATGCCGTTGATCAGACCGGCAATGTCATTGGCAGTGGCCGATGTCATGCCGGAGATGGTCACGGTGGCGATGCCGTTGGCAACGGCGACGCTGTAGCTGCCGTTGTTGAGGGCCCCGGACTGGTTGTTCACCAGGGCGATATCGGAGCCGCCGATCGTGATCTTCTCGTTTGTGGTACCATCGACACCGTGAACGGTGAAGGTCAGGCCGGTGAAGGTCTGTCCCACATCCACGGTGTCGGCCACGGTCAGGTTGAACAGATCGGCCCCGCTGCCGCCACTGCCGTTCTGGAAGCCGTCATTCGCGGCCACGGCGGTCAGCAGCGGCGGCGTGTCGCCGGTCGGAGCAGCAGTGTTGTTGGTGACGGGGGTGGTCAGTAGGCTGGCGGCATCATTACCCGTGACGTCCTGGATCGCATTCACGTCATTGTTGCCGCTCGGGTCGGCATAGGCGACCGTGACGACCTGGCCGGCGGTCACGGGGGTGGCCAGGGACAGGATCACGGTCTTGGACGGACCATCGATCAGCACGCTGTTGACGGTCACGGTCTGGCCGCCAACCTCCACGGTGAAGGCACCCGGCAGCGGGCCGGGCAACGAGGCCAGCGCCTGGTTATAGGTCAGCGTCAGGGTGGCGCCATCCACGGCCGCACTTTCGAAAACGACCGGGCGCGACGTGACGGCAATAGTGGAATTATTGAAGTTGGCCGCATCGATGCCGGTTGTGCCCTGGATGGCGGCCGCGTCGTCACCGGCCGTCGGGTCGGTATAAGTGAAGGCGATGACATCGCCGGCCAACAGCGCAAAATTGCCGGGTTGGGCGTTGGCGAGCGTCAGGGTGACGGTCTTGTTTGTGCTGTCGACGCTGACCCCGGTCACCGTGACACCGGTGCCGTTCACCTGGACGTTGAAATCACCGACCACGGGTGGATTGGCATTGTCCAGCGCAACGTCGAACGTCAGGGTGACCGTGTCTTCACCGATATAAGCCGTACTCGACACATAAACGGGGGCGCTGGGCGGGGCGGTGTTGTTGGTGACGCTGGTGGCGGGAAGGCTGGTGGCATCGACACCGGTGGAGCCCTGGATGGCGTTGGTATCGTCGCCATTGGTCGGGTCGGTATAGGCGACGGTGACGGTCTGGCTGCTGGTCACCGGGGTGGCCAGAGTCAGGGTGACGGTCTTGTTTGTGCTGTCGACCACCACATTGGTGACATTGACGCTCTGGCTGTCGACCGTGACGGTGAAGTCGCTCCCGGCGGGTGCGTGCAGCGCATCCAGCGCCTGGTCATAGGTCAGGACCAGCGAAGTCCCGTTCACCGCCGCGCTGACGAAGGCGGGCGCCGCGGGCGGCCCCACCGTGACCATCGCGGAACTGCTATAGGCACTGTAGTTCAGGGAAATGCCGGTGGCCTGCGGTATGAGGCTGATCGGAAAGGCCCCCGAAGTATCCGTGCCCGATGCGGTGATGTTATAGGTCAGGGTGTAGGTGGTGCCCTGGTTTAGCAAGCCCGATATGGTGGGGGTGGGGCCCGACTGGGTCGCGGTCCAGCCCGGCGGCAGCCCCAGGGAGAAGGAGACATTGCTGCCGACTATCGCGGTGGCCACCTGGACGGTGGCGGTGAAGCTGACCTGCGTCGGCACGCCGGGGGTGAAATTATAGGTGGGGCTGTCTGGTGCCGTGGAGAGGAAGAAATTAGGCGCCACTGAGGCATCGACAAAGGTCGGCGTGGCGACCTTGTTGATGATCGTGATGTTGTCGGTCGTGCCGCTGTCGGTGACGGACTCCAGCACCACCGGGCGGGTATAGCCCTGTCCGGGATTGCTATTGTTGCTGGTGACCTTGTAGGCCATGTTGTCGATCAGCGTGGCCATGTCGCTGTTGCTCAGCGACAGCCCGCTCAGGGTCACGGTGGCGACGCCGTTGGCCAGTGTTACCGCATAACTGCCACCGCCGACGCTGCCGGTGCCCGCGGCCAGCGTGATATCGGTGCCGCCGATGTTCAGATATTCGGTAGAATAGGCGACGTTATAGACCTTGAGCACCATGCCGGTGAAGGTCTGCCCGTTATCGACCGTGGAAGCGGTCACCGTGTCGAACAGGTCGTAGCCGGTACTGCCCGAAGAGCTCCAGAAACCGGGGTTCTCCGGCGTCAGTGTCAGGGTCGGCGGTGTGTCGGTCCCGCTCGACGTGTTATTGGTGACGCTGGTCGCGGAAAGGCTGGCGGCATCAAGGCCGCCGGGACTCTGGATGGCGTTGGTGTCGTCGCCATTGGTCGGGTCGGTATAGGCGACGGTGACGGTCTGGCTGCTGGTCACCGGGGTGGCCAGGGTCAGGGTGACGGTCTTGTTGGTGCTGTCCACCACGACATTGGTGACGTTGACGCTCTGGCCGCCGACCTGGACGTCAAAATCGGCCCCGGCGGGCCCGTTCACGGCGTCTAGCGCCTGGTCATAGGTCAGGACCAGCGAGGCGCCGTCTACCGCCGCGCTGACGAACGCGGGGATGGCGGGCCGGGCATTGATGACGGTGTAGGAATTGTTGAAATCCGCCGTATCCAGGCCGGTCGTGCCCTGGATGGCGGCCAGATCATTGCCAACCGTCGGGTCGGTGTAGGTGAAAGCGACGATATCGCCTGCCGTCAGGGTACCGGAGCCGCCCAAGGCGTTGCTGTCGAGCGTCAGCGTAACCGTCTTGTTCACGCCATTGACGGTGACGCCGGTGACCGGCACGGTGTTGCCATTCACCTCCACGTTGAAACTGCCGGTGACGGGCGGATTGGCACTGTCCAGCGCCACATCGAAGGTCAGCGTGACCGTGGTTTCACCAACATAGGCAATGCTCGACACATAGGTCGGGGCCACAGCGGACGAGGTGTTGTTGGTGACCGGTTGGTTCGTGATGCTGGCGGCGTCGACGCCGGCCGCTGACTGGACGGCGACCAGGTCGTCGCCGACGGTCGGATCAGTGTAGGAGACGGTCACCGTGTCGCCGACAGCGACCGGCGCCGACAGTGTCAGGGTCACCGTCTTGTTGGTGCCATCCACGGCGACATTGGTGATTGTGGCCAGTCCAGCGCCCACGAATACACTGAAGCTGGCGTTTGTCGGTATGTTCACCCCGTCCAGCGCCTGGTCGTAGGTCATGACCAGGGTGTTGCCATCAATCGTCGCGCTCTGCAAAGCGGGCAGCGCAGCGGTGTTGTTGGTGACGGTCTGTCCCGTGAAGCTGGCGGCATCGCTGCCGATGGAGGATTGGATGGCGAGCGTGTCATTACCGCTCGTGGGGTCGGTATAGGACACCGTGACCGCTTGCCCCGACGTGACCGGCGTACTCAGGGTCAGGGTGACGGTCTTGTCCGCGTTGACGATGACATTGCTGACGCTGGCCGCGCTGCCGCCGACCGACACGGCGAAGGCCGTCAGTTGCGGGGCGTAGAGCTGGTCCAGGAAATCATCGAAGGTAAGGGTGAGCGTGGCACCATCCACCGCTGCGCTGACCAGCGCCGGGCCGCCAGGCGTATTGTTGGTCACCGACTGGCTGGTGAATCCGGCGGCGTCGACGCCGGTCATTGATTGGATAACAGAGCTCGTGTCGTCGCCGGTGGTGGGGTCGAAATAGGAGACGGTGACCACCGCACCGGCGGCGACGGGGGTGAACAGGGTGAGGGTGACCGTCTTGTTGGTGGTATCCACGGTGGCCGTGGATACGGTGTTCGGGACGGAATCGACCATCACCGAGAAACTGGCCCCGGTCGGCCCATTGATCGCATCCAGCGCCTGATCGTAGGTCAGCACCAGGGTGGAACCGTTGACCGTGGCGCTTTGCAGGGCCGGAGCCGCCGGGGTGTTGTTGGTGACTGACTGGTTCGTGAAGGTTGCCGTATCTGTGCCGGTGGCCGACTGGATGGCGAAAAGATCGTCGCCGGGCGCGTCGGTATAGGAGACGGTGACGGTCTGCCCCGACGCCACCGGCGAGCTGAGGGCCAGGGTGACGGTCTTGTCATTGTTGACGGTCACGCTGCTGACGGCGACCGGGCTGCTGTCCACAGATACCGAGAAGGCCATCGAGAGCGGCACGTTGAGCTGATCCAGGAAATCATCGAAGGTCAGCGTCATGCTGGTGTAGTTCACTGCGGCGCTGACCAGGGCCGGGCCGGCTGGGACCGGGGTGTTGTTGGTCACAGTGTAGTTGGTCAGCGAGCCGGCATCGTCGCCGTCCATGTTCTGGATGGCCAGTACATCGTTGCCGCTGGTCGGGTCCGTATAGCCGATGGTGATCGTCTCGACCGACAATACCGGCCTTTGCAGGGTCAAGGTCACCGTCTTGTTCGCGCTGTCGACGGCCACGGAATTGACGGTGATGAGACCGGGATGCATGCCGTTGGTAGCGGAGATGCCAAAGCTCCCGACTTGCGGCAGGTTTGTCGCGTCCAGGGCTTGGTCGTAGGTCAGCACCAGGGTGGAACCATTGACCGCGGCGCTCTGTATCGTCGGCGGATTGGGCACGGTGACGTTGACCGTGGCCGATATGCCGCTCAAGTTTGCGGTATTGTTGCTGCTGCCGCTATCGGTGACGCTGTTGAGGGTGATGGTGCGGGGGCCGGCCGTCACTGTCGGCGCCTGGTTGATATAGCCGATACCATCAATGATGGTCTGCAGTTGGGCTCCGGTGATCGATGTCGTGAAGGCAAAATTATAGGTCACCGCGCTGGCGGTGCCCGACGCGGTGTAGCTCCCATGCGGGATGCCGCCAATCTCGATCTGGCCGCCGGCACTGCTCATTCCGCCGAGTACACCGGGGACGGTGAGCCCCTCCATCATATCCGCGAGGCCGCTGATCGTGATGGAGAAACCGACGAAGCTCTGGCCGGCATCGTTGGTGTCGGCCGTGACGCTGGAGAACAGGTCGACGGGGGTGGAGGTGCCCTGAGGATAGCTGGATGTTGCGCCCGTGGCGGTCAGGGTCGGCAGCGTCTCCAGAGTGCTGAGCACCCCGGCAAAGGCGGGAATGTCGACGCCCCGCGTGGTGACGACGCCGACCCTGACCGCCAGCACGAAATCACCACCCAGGTGGGCGGCGCCCGTCAGGTTGGTCGAGGCGGCAACGTTGGCCCCCGTCAGGTCGGAGAACAGGTCGAGCCAGATCTCGCCGGCCGGCCCCTTGGCCAGCTCGCACCCGTACAGCAGGATGTCGCCGCCGGCCTTCAGCGCCGCGCCGAGCATGTCCAGGTCGCCGGGACGTTCGAACAGTGTCGCGGCGTCAAGTGTCAGCGTGCCCAGCTTCAGGTGGCCCTCGCCACCATGCGACAGGATGTGAAAGGCATCGTAGCCCGTATGGCCGCTGGCCCAGTTGGCCAACTGCGACAGCCCGTCGCCGTGGCCGTCCAGCAGCACAACGGCGATGCCGGCGGGAACGCCCTCGGCCAAGGCTTCCCAGCCCGCAACCGCCGTGTCGATGAAGGCGACCTCTGATCGGCCCCCGTTCAGACCGCGGTCCATATTGCGGATGTTCTGCCAGACATAGCCCACGACACCCATCACTTCTCTCCTTGAAAACCGTGTTTTCCCCTTCGGCGCGGGCGCCCCGCTTGTGGCCTTCAGGGAATGTTTGACAGGGAAACTGAACGGAAAATCAGACGCCCGTCGTTCGGGCGCGCTAGACGGGAACCGGGTCACACCCCGGCCATGGCGCTCAACCCGCGCCCGGTACCGCCCCTCCCCAAGAAAGGAATTCATATGAATCCATCAATCCTAAGATTGTAATCTTGGCCGATTGATTGTGGGGTTTGCGGACCGGATTTGTTCCATTGCGAGAAGAAAAGATGAAAATAGAATGCTGATGTTCAAAAGAACCGCACGGGTTAATTGAGATTTTTTCTTCTGTGGAAAATTTATAGTAATTCATTCCCATATTCGTATGCATCCCTCTGGTTCGTTATAGAAGATCAATAAATTTTGATGGTAATGTAAAATTACTTGATGTTTCTCAATATTAAATGCATTAACATTGAAAAATATCAGAATCTACTCATGTAATGTACCTTTCTGTCGTGTCTATTGGATTGTCAAGCGGATTTGGGGTGGGGCTATATTTGTCTCATTATTCGTTCTTTCTCTTTCTTGAGAGGGGACGAAAAGGAAACCCTCCTGCTTTACCCACGCCTTGCTCACAAGTAAAATGAATAGAACTGAATCGGCAATTCAACTGAATGAATTTGCAGCGTATCAATTTGAATTTATTGATAATTTCAGATGGCGTCGCCGGTGCGGGTCCAGGCGATGACTGCATAATTGTTCCAGCGCCATGCGGTGCCGGCCCAACCCGCGGAAACACGCGCCCGCATTCGTGAAAAAAAGAAATCCGCCTTGATCTGTCACGATCAAGGCGGATTGGTATGATTGGCCCTCAACCGGCGTTAATCCGGGCTGGGCCGAAGGGGACGATCTGCCCTTCCTTCGCTCAATGGTGCCCCTGCGGCATCGGCTTGCCTTCGCCGTCGGGCAGGACGATCTGCACGTTCTGCATCATGCCCTGGTCCTCATGGTCGAGGATGTGGCAGTGCAGGACATATTCGCCGATATAGCGGTTGTAGCGGGTGCGTAGCGTGATCTCCACATTGGTGGCGGTGATCAGCGTGTCCTTCCAGGTGCCCTTCATGCCGGCATAGATGCCGTCGGTGACTTCCTTCTTCGTGACCTTGTCGACGATGGACACGATCTGGAACGGGTTCACATGGATATGGAACGGGTGGCTGACATTCAGGGATGACAGCACCCATTGCTGTGCCGTGCCCAGGATCAGGGTCTGGTTCACGACTTCCGGGTCATATTCCTTGCCGTTGATCAGGAACTGGGCCGGGCTGGTGGCCGTGCTGCCGATCAGATTGAACTGGATATTCACGTCGGGCTGTTTCCACTTTGCGATCTCCGCGTCGGTGATCGTGGCGTGGGGGACGTATTTGGTCAGTTTCAGCCCGTCATTGATATCGGCCGTCACCGTGTCGCGGACCGGCCCGGTCAGGCGCGCGGCCCCTTCCAGCAGCTTGTCCTGCACAAACTTCGTGGTGTCGGGCACCTTGTCGGTCCCGACCGCGTCGATAAAGCCGATGATCTTGGCATTATCCTCGCCCGCCACCTGATCCTTGCCGTCGCTGTCGTCATAGACGCAGTAGCGGCCGGCCTCCGGCAGGACGAACAGGATGTCGCTGCGGTAACCGGGCTGCAGGTTGTTGACGGATTTGGCATAGACGGAAGGGCGGGTCAGGCCGTCGGTCGCCACCTCATACTGGGTCACGTCGGCCCCGGTGCAGGCGCGCAGCACTTCCTGCTCCTGCTCCTTGACCGATTTCAGCAGGCTGGCCACCCTGGCGACATTGCCGATCTTGCGGATGCGCAGGTTGATGGTTTCCTCCACGCCCGCATGGATCAGGCGCCAGCGATAGAGCTGGCCCGGCTTCGCCGCCATTTGCGGGCGGACGGTGCCGTTGAACATGGTGTAGCGCCCGCTCTCTCCCCAGGCGCGGAAATCGAACTGGGCATCGAAATCCTTCACCTGGCCGATCTTGCCGTCGGGACAGACCCACCGCTTGGCCTTGTCCTTGATGATCTGGCCCTTGTCGTCGAAGCAGGCATAGGGGATCTGCTGGATCAGCATCACCTGGCCGCCATAATCGGCATTGGCCAGCACGGGTTGAAGCAGCGTGTCCAGATCGCCGTTCGACTGCTCCGTCGGCGGGCGCTCCCCCTTTATCACCAGGGCGCCGGCCATGCCGCTGCCCACCTGCATCGCGGTCGATCCATGCTTGTGCGGGTGGTACCAGAAGGTGCCGGCGGGGTGGTCCTCGGGCACATTATACTCATACTGGAAATTCACCCCCGGCTCGATATTCAGCAGGACATTGTCGCTGTTGCCGGTGGGCGAGACCCACAGCCCGTGGCTGTGCAGGTTGGTGTTGTTGAAACAATGCGGATGGTTGGTGGGCCAGGGCTTGCCCGTCGACGGGTCGATGTTGCAGTTCGGTTCGGGGTCCAACTGGTTCAACAGGCTGATACGCACCGTCTGGCCCGGCTGCATCAGGATGGTGGGCGCCAGGAACTTGTCACCATAGGAACGCAGGCGCACCTTGTCATCCGTACCCGTGGCCGGGTTGTAGATGGTGCCGTCCGTATAATGGATGGGCAGGATGTAATGGATTTCCCGCCCCTGCTGGATGGCCTGGGTCAGCGCCCCCATCGACAGCAGGTTGTATCCTTTCGGCTTGGCCGGGTCGCGCGGCGACTGGGCTTCCGGCTGCAACAAGGCCGGTGCCTGCAAGGGGCGCGGCGGTTCCGCCGACACCGACCCACAGGCCGCCAGCATCAGACTTGTCCCCAGCAGGGCCGCACCGCCCCACCCGTTACGGTTCCGTACCATCCCCTATCCCTCCATTTTGGGCGTTGATGGTACTATGACTTAACGGCCTGTGGGGTGGCAATATCAATCAATGGGGGAACAGGATGCGTACTTGTACCCGTAGACTGTCTGCGGGTCTATGCCCCTGGCGGCACATGGGTGATGCCATGGGTGGTGAAGATGGCGGCGATGGTGCCATCGGCCAGCAGACCCGTCATCACATCCTCCAGCCGATACCCCAGATCGCGACTGTCGGCCTTGACCGCGATGCCGATATCCCAGCCCTGTTTGGCCAGACCGGGGAAGGGACCGCGCCGCACCACCAGTTTGCGACCCGCCGCCGACAGGCCCAGTTCCACCTGTGCCAGGGTTGCCATGGCGGCCCCGGCATCGCCGGTGATCAGGTCGGCCAGGGCGGCGGCGGCCGACAGGTGATGCACCACGTCACCGCGCAGCCGTCCGCCAAAGGCACCGGTGAGATAGAAATCCGGCACGCTGTCGGTTTCCACGGCGATAGCGCTGCCCGCCATGTCAGCCATCGACCCTTTGCAATCGGTGCGGGCCGGATCACAGGCCAGCGCGAAGCTTTCGCGGTGATAGGGGGCGGTCAGCACCGCCATGTCGTTGCGCAGGCCGAATTCCCGGTCATGGGGCACATGCATCATGACGTCGGCCACCGGTTCGCCCAGGATGGAGCCCTTCCAGACGGCGTTGCGCAGGTCGTCATCCATATTCTCGTCGGCCGTCAGTTCCATGAATTCCGGCTTCACCCCCAGCTTTTCCGCCAGTGCCCGCCCCAGATCGACATCGATGCCGACCAGCTTGCCCTCGCGCCGCCAGGACCAGGGGGGATTGTCGCGATAGATGGCGATGCGCAGGCTGCCCTTGGCCATCACCTTGTCCAGCGGGGCGGCATTGGTTGAACGCGCAAACCCCGCCGCAAGCGGCAGGGTCGCGACCATGGCCAGCAAGTGGCGGCGGTTCATGGGCGGGTTCCTCTGTTGTCTCGGGGCGTTGATCCCTCACTGCACCGTTGTTCCCTCACCCTCCCGTCGGCTGACGCCGCCGGGCCCCTCCCTCTCCCACTTGCGTGGGCGAGGGGCGAACATCGAGGTTTGGTCTCCTTCCGCCCCTCGCCCGCTTGCAGGAGAGGGAGGGGCCCAAGCCTGCCAAGGCTTGGGAGGGTGAGGGCAAGCCGGTGGGGGGGGTGAGGGAGCAACGCCCCCCCAACCATCACCCCCTTATTGCGGCACCGTTTCCAGCCAGGAGCGGATGGCCCAGCCGGCTTCCTGTCCCAGCACTTCACCGAAGGCCGGCATATAGACCTTGCCGTCGCGCGACGCGCCCTTGCGGAACCGTTCGGAGAACCATTCGTCGCCAGGGTCGCCGGCGTCCAGGAAGCGCAGGTCGGGCGCGATGCCGCCGGAAATGGCGCCCAGCCCGTGGCAGCGCGCGCAATTCTGGTTATAGGCCGAGGACCCGATTTCAATGGCGCGCTTGTTGCCGCGATAGGGGTTGCTGGCCCGCCAGTCGGGACCCAGTTTTTCCAGCCCGTCGGTATTCACCGGCTGCGGCGTCACATCGCCATGCGCCAGGACGGGCAGGGCCAGGGGCGTGGACAGCAGGGCGGCGGCGATCAGGCCGGCGGCGAGGCGGGCGGGCGACGGCATGGGCGATATCCTTGACGAAAACAGACGGGCGGAAAGGGTCGGAACAGTCGGAAGCGTAACGATTTCCCGGCCCTGGCCTAATTGGACTTTGGTGCCACGGGGCTTTGCCGGGGCGTCGCCGCGCATGCTGCCATGGTCTAATGGCCGGGTCGGGGCGGGCGGGATAGGCTTGCCGGTCAAAGCCCGTGAAGGGCCGGGATTGCCGGGAGGAAAACATGCTTGCACGGGTGCTGGGGCCGCTGCTGGGTCTGGCCGTGGCGCTGCCGGCGGGGGCCGGGACGCTGTATGTCTCCAACGAGCGGGATAACAGCCTGACCCTGATCGACACCGCCACCCTGACCGTGAAGGGAAGCATCAAGGTGGGCGCGCGGCCACGCGGCATCACGCTGTCGGCCGATGGCAAACAGCTTTACATCTGCGCCAGCGACGATGACACGGTGCAGGTGCTGGACATCGCGACCGGCAAAATTCTGCACAACCTGCCCTCGGGCGACGATCCCGAACAGTTCGCCCTGGCGCCCGACGGCACGCATCTGTTCATCGCGAACGAGGATGACAATGTCGTCACGGTGGTCGATGTGCCCACCCGTTCCGTGGCCTATCAGATCGATGTGGGGGTGGAGCCGGAGGGCATGGCCGTCAGCCCGGACGGTAAATGGGCCGTCAACACATCCGAAACCACCAACATGGTGCATTGGATCGACACCGCCGCCCGGCAACTGGTCGACAGCACCCCGGTCGATGCCCGCCCGCGCCATGCCGAATTCACTGCTGACGGCAAGCAGCTTTGGGTGTCGGCGGAAATCGGCGGCACGGTGAAGGTGATCGACGTGGCCAGCCGGCAGGTGAAGCAGACCATCAGCTTTGCCATCAAGGGCGTGCAGGCCGACAAGGTACAGCCCGTGGGCATCAAACTGTCCAGGGATGGCAAACTGGCCTTTGTGGCGCTGGGTCCGGCCAACCATGTGGCGGTCGTGGATACGGCGACATATCAGGTGAAGGATTACCTGCTGGTCGGTCGCCGCGTCTGGCACATGGCCCTGTCGCCTGATGGCGGCACCCTTTTCACCACCAATGGCGTGTCCAATGATGTGTCGGTGATCGACGTGGTCAGCCTGAAGGTCGTGAAATCCATTCCCGTGGGGCGTTACCCCTGGGGTGCCGTGGTGGTGCCGTGACGGCGGCCCTTTCGGTCAATCACCTCTCCTTCGCCTATGGCAAGGGCGGCTTTGCCCTGCGCGATGTCGGGTTCGAGGTCGCGCCCGGTCGGTTCACGGCCCTGCTGGGCGCTAATGGCGCCGGCAAATCCACCCTCATGGGCCTGCTGACCCGGCTGTTCACACCCGATGAGGGGGTGATCCGCGTCTGTGGTCAGGATATGGCCCGGCACCCGCGCGCCGGCCTGGCCGCCATGGGCCTGGTGTTCCAGCAGCCGACGCTGGACCTGGATTTGACGGTGCAGCAGAACCTGACCTATGCGGCGGGTCTGCGCGGCCTGTCGGGCGCGCTGGTGGTGCCGCGCATCGCCGACCTGCTGGACCGTTTCGCCCTGACGGAACGGGCCGGCGACAAGGTGCGGCTGCTGAATGGCGGACACCGGCGGCGGGTGGAACTGGCGCGTGCCCTGCTGCACCGGCCGCCGCTGCTGATTCTGGATGAACCCACCGTGGGGCTGGATGCGCCGTCGCGGCGCGATCTGGTGGCCCATGTGCATCGCCTGTGCGCGGATGAAGGGGTGGCCGTGCTGTGGGCCACACATCTGTTCGACGAGGTCTGGGCCGATGACCATGTCGTGCTGCTGCACCGGGGCCGGGTGCGGGCCACGGGCGGGGTCGCGGACCTGCTCGCGCGCAGTGGCACCGGCACTCTGGCCGATGCCTTCCACGCCCTGACGGCGGAGGCAGCGCCATGATGACCTATCTGCGTGCCCTGAAGGCCGTGGTCTGGCGGGAGATGCTGCGTTTCCTGCATCAGCGGGAACGGTTCATCTCCGCCCTGGTGCGGCCGCTGGTCTGGCTGTTCATCTTCGCGGCGGGGTTCCGCGCGGCACTGGGGATTTCGGTCCAGCCGCCCTATGACACCTATATCACCTATGAAACCTATGTGCTGCCGGGGCTGGCCGCCATGGTGCTGCTGTTCAATGGCATGCAGAGCAGCCTGTCCATGGTCTATGACCGGGAGATGGGCAGCATGCGGCTGCTGCTGACCGCGCCGCTGCCGCGCGAATTCCTGCTGCTGGCCAAGCTGCTGGCCGGGGCCGTCGTGGGGCTGGCACAGGTCGCGGCGTTCCTTTGCATCGCGGCGCTGACGGGGCTGGTGGTGGCGCCGCTGGGATATCTGACGGTGCTGCCGGCCCTGCTTCTGTCGGGCCTGATGCTGGGGGCGGTGGGCATGCTGCTGTCCAGCACCATCCGCCAATTGGAGAATTTCGCCGGGGTGATGAACTTCGTCATCTTCCCGGCCTTCTTCCTGTCATCCGCCCTCTATCCCCTGTGGAAGATGCGGGAGGGCAGCGAGACCCTGTACCAGCTTGCCCGCTTCAACCCCTTCACCCATGCGGTCGAACTGATCCGCTTTGCCCTCTATGGACAGGTGGAATGGGGGGCGGCCGCGTGGGTGGCGGGGGCGACGCTGGTCTTTCTGGGCCTGTCCTTCTGGGCCTACAACCCGGCGCGCGGGCTGATGCCACGCAAGGCCGGGGGTGGGGAATGATGCCAGGGGTCGATCCCCGCGACCCCTGGCCTATGCACCGCTGACCGGAATATCGACGCCGATTACTCGGCCGTCGTCGTCGTCGTGATCTTCGGCTTGGGCAGGTCCAGCTTGATGTGCAGTTCCTTCAGCCGGTCCGGCGTCGTCGCATTCGGGGCCTGCATCAGCAGATCTTCGGCGCGCTGGTTCAGCGGGAAGACGATGACCTCACGGATGTTCGGCTCGTCCGCCAGCAGCATAACCATGCGGTCGATGCCGGGGGCCGAACCGCCGTGCGGCGGGGCGCCCAGCTTGAAGGCGGACAGCATGCCGCCGAACTTGGCTTCCAGAACCTCCGGCGGGTACCCGGCAATCTCGAACGCCTTGTACATGATTTCCGGCTTGTGATTGCGGATGGCGCCGGACGACAGCTCCACGCCGTTACAGACGATGTCGTACTGATAGGCGTTGATGGTCAGCGGGTCCTGGTTCAGCAACGCGTCCAGCCCACCCTGCGGCATGGAGAACGGGTTGTGGCTGAAGTCGATCTTCTTGCGTTCTTCGTCATATTCGAACATCGGGAAATCGACGATCCAGCAGAACTTGTAGGTGTCCTTCTCGATCAGGTCCAGGGTCTCGCCGATCTTGGTGCGGGCCAGACCGGCCAGCTTGGCGGCGGGACCGGGCTGGTCACAGACGAAGAAGACGGCGTCGCCATCCTTCAGCCCGACCAGTTCACGCAAGTGCTTCTGTGCGGCTTCCGGCACGAACTTGGCGATGGGGCCCTTGCCGCCGGCCGCTTCAAACAGGATATAGCCCAGGCCGGGGGCGCCCAGGCCCTTGGCCCAGTCGTTCAGCTTGTCGAAGAAGCTGCGCGGTTGATCGGCGACCGAGGGGGCGCGGATGGCGCGGACCACGCCGCCCTTCTCAATCACGCCCTTGAAGGCCTTGAACTCGACATCGTCGCGCTTGAACACCTCGGTCACGTCGGTGATCACCAGCGGGTTGCGCAGGTCCGGCTTGTCGTTGCCATATTTCAGCATCGATTCAGCATAGGGAATGCGCACGAACGGGTAGGAGGAGACGCTGCGCTTGGTGCCCGTGAAGCCGCTGAATTCCTCAAAAATGCCGTGGATGACGGGCTCAATGGCGGCGAACACGTCTTCCTGGGTGACGAAGCTCATCTCGAAATCGAGCTGGTAGAACTCACCCGGCGAACGATCGGCACGGCTGTCCTCGTCGCGGAAGCAGGGCGCGATCTGGAAATAGCGGTCGAAGCCCGACACCATCAGCAACTGCTTGAACTGCTGCGGCGCCTGCGGCAGGGCGTAGAATTTGCCGGGATGGTTGCGGCTCGGCACCAGGAAGTCGCGCGCACCTTCCGGGCTGCTGGCCGGCAGGATCGGGGTCTGGAATTCCACGAAACCCTGTTCGATCATGCGGCGGCGGGCCGACGCGATGACATGGCTGCGCAGCAGAATGTTCTTCTGCATCTTCTCCCGGCGCAGGTCCAGGAAGCGGTAGCGCAGGCGCAGTTCCTCGCCGGCATCCTGCTCGCTGTTGACCTGCAAGGGCAGCGGGTCGGCGGCCGACTGTACCGCGACGTCACGCACCACCACCTCGATATGGCCGGTGGGCAGGTTCTCGTTGATGGTCTCCGCGGTACGGGCCACCACTTCGCCGGTGATGGTCACCACCGATTCCAGGCGCAGGCCTTCCAGCACCGCAAAATGCGGGGAGGAGGTGTCGACGACCAACTGCGTGATGCCGAAATGGTCGCGCAGATCGACGAACAGCAACTGCCCATGGTCGCGCTTGCGGTTGATCCAGCCGGACAGGCGGACGGTCTGACCGGCATGGTCCAGGCGGAGTTGGCCACAATTATGCGAGCGATAGGCGTGCATGGCGGATCGATCCCGGGTGCGAATGGGCAACAGAAAGGGGACACCGGCAGCAAAGCCACCGGCACGAATGGCGCACACCACACCGGACGGGGTCGGCTTGTCAAGGCCGGCAAGCGCGGGACAGCCCCGGCATCGTTGGGATTCCCGCTGCAAAACCGTATCCGCGCATGCCGGCCCGACGGATATCCGCATTCGACAGCGGCGATGGGCTGTTGTATCACAGGCGACCATGAGCCTGATCACCACGACCGACGCCCTTTCCGCCTTCATCGCCCGTGTCCGTGACGCCGAATACGTCACCGTCGATACGGAATTCATGCGGGAAAAAACCTATTGGCCCGAACTATGCCTGGTCCAGGTGGCCGGCCCGAACGAGGCTGCGGCCATCGACCCGCTGGCGCCGGGCATCGATCTGTCGCCGCTGTTCGAACTGCTGGCCGACACATCAGTGCTGAAGGTGTTCCATGCTGCGCGGCAGGATCTGGAAATCTTCGTCAACCTGACGGGCAAGGTGCCAGCGCCGCTGTTCGACACGCAGGTCGCCGCCATGGTCTGCGGCTTTGGCGATTCGGTCGGGTATGAGACGCTGATCACCAAGCTGACGCCGGCCCGCATCGACAAATCCAGCCGTTTCACCGACTGGTCGCACCGGCCGCTGACCGACCGGCAGCTTCATTACGCGCTGTCCGACGTCACGCATCTGCGCCCGGCGTATGAGAAGATCCGTGCCAAGCTGACCCGCACAGGGCGCGAAGGCTGGCTGGCCGATGAAATGGCCATCCTGACCGATCCCGCCACATACCGGACGGAACCGGAGGATGCCTGGAAGCGCCTGAAGGTCCGGACCGAGAAGCCGCGCTTCCTGGCCATCCTGAAAGAGGTCGCCGCCTGGCGGGAGCGGGAGGCGCAGCGCAAGAACCTGCCGCGCAACCGTGTGCTGCGGGATGAGGCGCTGATGGAAATCGCCGCCCACGCGCCCGCCAATGTCGATGATCTGGGCCGCACGCGCGGCCTGGGCGCCGGCATGGCCCAGGGCCGCTACGGGGCCGAGATCATGGCCGCCATCAAAACGGCCCAGGGGATCCCCGACAGCGCGTTGCCCCGTGTGGAACCCCGCGCGGAACCGGCCCCCGGCATCGCGCCCATCGTGGAACTGCTGCGCGTGCTGCTGAAGATGGTCTGCGACGACAACGACGTGGCCAGCCGCCTTGTCGCCAACGCCGCCGATCTGGAAGCCATCGCGGGCGACGACAAGGCTGATGTCGATGCTCTCAAGGGCTGGCGCCGGGAATTGTTCGGCGAGGCGGCCCTGCGGTTGAAGCAGGGCAAGCTGGCCCTGGCCATTGCCGGCAAGAAGGTCAAGATCGTCGATCTGGCCTAAGGGCCGGATCGGCCGCTGATCAGCGCCGCAGCGTGTGGATCGACCGGGTCAGCAGCGCGATCACCACCAGCGCCCCGCCCTGGTGCGCCGATCCCAGGGCAACGGGCACGGCATGCAGCAGGGTGGTGATGCCCAGCACCACCTGACCGCCGATGCCCAGTGACAGCCACAGCGCCGACCGTTTGGCGAGATCGGGCAGGTCGGCCCGCTGTCCCACGCGCCAGGCATAGGACAGGACGACAGCGGCGGTGGCGATGGCCAGCCAGCGATGGGTGAACTGCACCGTGGCCGTGTTCTCCAGGAAGTTCAGCCAGGACGGCGTCAGGTTCCACATTTCCGGGGGCGCAAACTCGCCATTCATCAAGGGCCAGGTGTTGTAGGCGAAGCCGGCATCCAGACCCGCAACAAAGGCGCCCCAGACCACGGTGACCGACACCATCACCATGGCGGCCCAGCCATGGCGGCGCAGGCCCGCCCGATCGGGCCGGTGGACGGTACCCGGATGGCGCAGGCCCAGCCCCGTCTGGATCAGCAGGGCATAGAGGATCAGCGCCATGGAAAGATGCAGGGCCAGCCGGTAATGGCTGACATCGGTGCGCACCGACAGGCCCGACTGCACCATGAACCAGCCGATGAAGCCCTGCAGCCCGCCCAGGATGAACAGGCCGACCAGTTTCGGCAGCATGGCCCGCGTCACCATGCCCTTAACGGCGAACCAGGCCAGCGGCAAGGCAAAGACCAGCCCGATCAGCCGGCCCCACAGGCGGTGGAACCATTCCCAGAAGAAGATCTGCTTGAACTCCTCCAGGCTCATGCCCTGGTTCAGCACCTGATATTCGGGGATCTGCTTGTATTTCTCGAACTCGACCAGCCATTGCGCCTCGTTCAGCGGCGGCAGGGCGCCGGTGATGGGCTTCCATTCGGTGATGGACAGGCCGCTTTCCGTCAGGCGGGTGATGGCGCCGATGATGGCCATGACAAAGACCATGCCGGCGCAGAGCAGCAGCCAGTTGGCGACGGCACGGGAACCATGGGCGGGGGCGGCATTCATGACAGGCCGTTCGGTGGGTGAAAGGATGGGGTGATATGGGGTCGAACCCGGCCCCTGGTCAAATGCCGGCCTTGCGGCCCGGCGTCGCAGCCAGCAACGACTGGACGCAGGATGGGTCGCGCATCGGCCCGCCCATCACGGCCACACCCGCCGCCCCCGCCGCGATACAGGCCGCCAGATTGTCCGCGTCCACCCCGCCCAGCGCCAGGGTCGGCAGTGACAGGCCCGACAGGACGGACGGCCCCAGGGCCGGGCCATATCCCGGCTTCGACGCGGTGGGGAAAATGGGGCTGAGCGTGGCGTAATCCGCTCCCGCCCCGGCCGCCGCCATCACACCCGCCCGGTCATGACAGGAAGCACCGATCAGCACATCGGGACCCAGGGCGGCGCGCAGGGCGACGATATCCGCCCCGTCAGGCAGATGAACCCCGTCGCACAGGCTGGCCAGGGCCGAATCGCCATGCACCGTCAGGGTGCCGCCCACCCCGGCCAGCAGGGGGCGCAGGGACCGCAGCAATGCCGCCTGTTCGGGGATAGGCAGGTCCTTTTCCCGCAGGCTGACCCACCGGCACCCCGCTGATACGCACGCTGTCACTGCCGCCAGCAACCCGCCCGCCGCCTGTGTCCGGTCGGTGATCAGCAGCAGGGGCGGGGTGGGCAGCGGCTTCACGCCGTCAGCTTCCCGCCGATGCGGTGCGGATATCCGCGCAGGAAGGAGGCACCATCCACTGGCCCCTTGCCCGGCCGCTGCACGCGCAGCAGACGTAGGGCGCCGTCGCCACAGGCCAGCGTCGGACCGGCATCCAGCAGCGTTCCCGGCTCCCCGGTGCCCTCCACCGGCAGAACCTCCAGCACCTTCAGCTTTTCGTCATTTGGCAGATCGATCCAGGTGCCTGGCCAGGGGTAAAGGCCGCGCACCTGCCGGTCCAGCTCAGCGGCGGCACGGGTCAGGTCCAGCCGCCCCTCGTCCTTCGACAGTTTGGCGGCATAGGTCACGCCGTCGTCCGGCTGCGGCACGGGCGTCAGGCTGCCATCGGCGATGCCGGGCAGGGCCTGTGCCATCAGCCGCGCGCCCATGGCGGCCAGCGCGTCATGCAGTTCAGCGGCATTCATACGCGGCGTGATGGGCAACGCCTCCTTCAACAGCATGGCGCCGGTATCCAGCCCGGCATCCATCTGCATGATGGTCACCCCCGTCTGCGCATCACCGGCCAGGATCGACCGCTGGATCGGCGCGGCCCCGCGCCAGCGCGGCAGCAGGCTGCCATGGACATTGACACAGCCCAGGCGCGGCGCATCCAGGATCGCTTGCGGCAGGATCAGGCCATAGGCGGCGACGATGGCGCAATCCAGGTTCAGGGCCGCGAAGGCTTCCTGTTCCTCGGCCTTGCGCAGGCTTTTGGGCGTGCGCACCTCAATCCCCAGGGCTTCCGCCCGGCGATGCACGGGGCTGGCCTGCAATTGCTGACCGCGCCCGGCGGGGCGGGGCGGCTGGCTGTAGACACAGACGACCTCATGTCCGGCGGCGACCAGGGCATCCAGGATGCCAACGGAAAAATCCGGCGTGCCCATGAAGGCGAGACGCAGCGGCATGGGTACACCTTCCTGACGGAGAGTGGAGGGAAGCGTTTTACGGGTGTCCGTAAAACACTTCGGCGGCGACTGCCGCCGCGCCGCACATGCGGCGTAAGCCAAGCCGCGGATGCGGCGCCGGCGATTGAGGAGCGCAAAAGCTCCCTTTACTTCTTCGCCTTGTTGTACTTGCGCAGCAGCATGTTGCGCTTCAGCGAGGACAGGTGGTCGATGAACAGCACACCGTTCAGATGGTCGATCTCATGCTGGATGCAGGTGGCCAGCAGGCCGTCGGCATCCATTTCCTGCACTTCGCCCGCCCGGTCGACATAGCGCACGCGCACCATCTTGGGCCGTGTCACATCGGCATAGATCTCCGGGATCGACAGGCAGCCTTCCTGCGTCACGGCCAGTTCGTCCGACGTCCAGATCAGTTCCGGATTGACCATGGCCAGCGGATCGCCCCGGTTCTCCGACACGTCCACCACGATCAGGCGTTCCAGCAGGCCGATCTGCGGCGCGGCAAGGCCGATGCCCGGCGCCTTGTACATGGTCTCCAGCATGTCATCCATCAGGGTCGCGACACGGCCATCAACATTGGCCAGCGGCTTGCACTTCGCCTTCAGGCGGGTGTCGGGAATGGTGAGGATGGGCAGAAGCGACATGGGGGCGGGTTCCGGGGGCAGAAAGTCTGGCAGGACGGGAATGTTCCCTATGGGGGCAAATATGCCCGGCGCCGCTAATGGTCAAGCGCGATCCCGGCGGGGCGGACCGGCGGGGCGGAATTGTCAGGCCTCATCCCCTTGCATTCCATCCGTGACAGGCCCATGACATAGCGCATGGACCCTGGGGTGCCGTCTGGCCTATCGCCACGCGGCTGAGATCACACCCATAGAACCTGATCCGGGTCATGCCGGCGAAGGGAGAAGGCGGATATGACAATGCCCACCATGAAGGACAAGCCGCGCGTCGCCATCATCGGCGGCGGCATCATCGGCATGGCCATCGGCTGGCGGCTGGCCCAGGCCGGCGCGTCGGTCGATATTTTCGACCGGGACATCGCCGGACAGGCGGCCAGCCGCGCCGCCGCCGGCATGCTGGCCGCCGGTGTGGAGGCGGAGCCGGGGGAACAGACCCTGCTGCCACTCTGCCTGGAAAGCCAGGCCCGCTGGCCGGGCTTCGCGGCCGAGCTGGAGGCCCTGACAGGCCTGCCCGTCGGTCTGCGCAACCAGGGCACGCTGGTGGTGGCCAGTACGCGGGACGAGGTGGAACTGCTGCGCGCGAATTACGAATTCCAGCGCGGTCTGGGCCTGGATCTTGTCTGGCTGACCGGGGCGGCGGCAAAGGAAAAGGAACCCTTCCTCAACCCGCGCACCGCCGCCGGCGTGTTCAGTGCCAGGGACGGACAGGTCGATAACCGGCTGGCCAGTGCCGCCCTGATTGTCGCCCTGGAACGCACCGGTGCCCGCCTTCATGAAGGGGTGGAGGTCACGGGCCTGGACGTGCGGGGGGGACGTGTGACGGGCGTGGTCCTGGGCGACCGTGTCGTCGCGGCGGATCAGGTCGTGCTGGCCGCCGGTGCCTGGTCGCGCCTTGTTCCCGGACAGGCCAGCCCGCCGCCGGTGCGGCCGGTGAAGGGACAGATGATGTCGCTTTCCATGGACCCCGCCAACCCGCTGTTGACCCATGTCGTCTGGGCACCCAAATGCTATCTGGTGCCCCGCGCCGACGGCACCCTGATCATCGGGGCGACGACGGAGGAGAAGGGGTTCGACAGCCAGATGACGGCGGGCGGGGTTCTGGCCCTGCTGGATGCCGCCTGGCGGGCCCTGCCGGGGGTGGAGGAACTGCCGGTGAAGGAGATGTGGACGGGCCACCGGCCGGGCTGCCGCGACGATGCGCCCATCCTGGGGCCGGCATTGGGCCTGGATGGCCTGGTCCTGGCCACCGGGCATCACCGCAACGGCATCCTGCTGGCCCCGCTGACGGCCGACGCCATCGCCGATCTGGTCTTGACCGGCCGCATCGATCCGCATATCGCCCCGTTCGGGGCGGGCCGTTTCAACGCGGCTTGTGCCGCGTAAAGGATGGACAGGATGATCAGCGTCAACGGAAAGAACACCGATCCCGACAATTATGCCCTGACCGCCGTGATGGCGGCGGAGGGCATCGATCCCGGCGCGCGCGGCATCGCCGTCGCCCTGAATGACAGCGTCATCCCGCGCGGGCGCTGGGCTGACACCATTCTGTCCCCCGGCGACCGGGTGGAAATCGTCAAGGTTCTGCAAGGTGGTTGAGATGAAGGATCCGCTGAAGATCGCGGGCAAGAGCTTCAGGTCGCGCCTGTTCCTGGGCTCCGCCGGTTATCCCAACCAGCAGGTGTTCCTGGACAGTCTGGAAGCCTCCGGCTCCGAAATCCTGACCGTGTCCGTGCGCCGCGCCGACCTGACCGGCTATGGCGAGGGGCTGCTGGATCTGGTGGCGGGCAAGGTCTGGCTGCTGCCCAACACGGCCGGCTGTTCCACGGTGAAGGACGCGGTCCTGACGGCGCAGTTGGCGCGCGAGGCCATGGACACCAACTGGATCAAGCTGGAACTGATCGGCGACCGGGAGACGCTGTATCCCGATGTGGAACAGTTGCTGCGCGCGGCGGATGAGCTGGTGCGCGACGGGTTCGTGGTCCTGCCCTATTGCACCGATGATCCCATCATCTGCCGCCGGCTGGCCGATGTCGGCTGTGCCGCCGTCATGCCGCTGGGCGCGCCCATCGGCACGGGGCTGGGCATCCTGAACCCCTACAATATTGAAACGATCTGCCGGAACAGCAGCGTTCCCGTGGTTCTGGATGCCGGGATCGGGACCGCCAGCGATGCCGCCCTGGCCATGGAACTGGGCTGCGACGCGGTTCTGCTGAACACGGCCGTGTCGAAAAGCACCGATCCCGTGATGATGGCGGCGGCCATGCGGGCCGGTGTGGAAGGCGGGCGCATGGCGCGGCTGGCTGGCCGTATCCCCAAGCGCCTGCGGGCCGAGGCTTCCAGCCCCGAACTGGGCCTGATCGGGAGTTAAGCTGCTCCCTCAAGCGCCGGGCGCTGCCATCCGGCAGCTTGGCTTACTCAGGCACGCGCCTGCGGGCCAGCGGTCGCTGGCCTCCAAGGGTCATGTCCGCCCCTTGGCTAACGACCCCCAACGGCGTCGGCACTCAACCCTGGCGATCCCTGTCCCGCCGCCTCCGCCGCCTGGATCAGGTCGCGGACGCGGCGGTTCACGGGCGCGTCCAGGCCGTGGCGTTGGGCAAGGTCGATCACCGCCCCCTGCAACCGCCCGATCTCCGTCGGGCGGCGGCGTTCCAGATCTTCCCACATGGACGATCGGGCCAGCGGGTCGATGGCCAGCATGCGCCGCGCCACCACGCGGAACAGCGCGTCGGGCAGGCACAGGATCCAGGGCAGCAGGGGCGGTGGCACGGTGGAGAATGTCGCGGGCTTGATCCCCGCCCGTTTCAGTGCCCGCAACCCTTCCCATTGCTGACGCGCCAGCAGCACCCGCCAGGGCCGTGCGCCCAGTTCCCGGGCCAGTGGCAATCCGCAGAGCGCGTTCAGCGCATTGTTCAGGTTGATCAGCAGCTTGCCCCACAGCACCGCCTGCATGTCGGCGCTTTCGTCGACGTGCAGGCCCGGCACATCCAGTTCCTGGCGCACCCCCGGCTGTCCTGCCTGGATCATCACCTGGCCGCCGGTGCCCCGGTGGAACCGGCCGTCGGGCAACTGCACGATGTTGAATGGCACCATGCCGGCCAGTACCCGATGCGCGCCCAGCCGGGCGGCCAGGATATCGGCGTTGCCGATGCCGTTCTGGCAGGAAATGACCAGCGCGTCCGGCGGCGCATGGTCGGCGATCAGGTCGGCCATCGCTGCCGTATCGGCGCATTTCACCGTGACCAGGATCAGGCCGGCATCGGCCATGGCCTGATCCTGGTCGGTATCCAGCCGCAGGCCCGGTCCGGCCGGTGCGACACGGTCCCGCCCGTCCAGGTCGCTGACCCGCAGGCCGGCATCCGCCAGCCGCTGCATCAGCGCCGGCCGGCCCAGCAGGGTGACGGGCCGGCCGGCCAGGGCCAGACACCCCCCGGCATAGCAGCCGACACTGCCGGCCCCGGCGATCAGGATACGGCGGCCCGCCCGCATGATCAGGCCTGATGCGCCGGCAGGCCCAGAGCACCCGGCCCGCCGATGCCATCGGCCACCAGCCGTTCCACCTGTGCCTCCACCTCCTTACGCAGGCCCAGCGCGAAATAGGCCTCCGCCACCAGGAACAGCGGCGCCACGAAGATCTGCAAAAGGTTGGCGGTCAATGCCGGCTTGTTGCCTTCGAACTTGTGGCCCAGCAACTGCACCGCCCAGCCCCCGAAAAAGGTGACAAGGCCGATGGTGGCCGCCGTGCCCGTGGGCAGGGTCGATACATGATCGGCCAGCATCAGGAACGGCACGGAAAGCGCCGTCAGCGTGCCGCCGATCATCGGGTCCAGATAGACGTAATAGGCGGCCAGAACCGCCATCAGGATCAGCGCCACGCTGACCGTGGCGCCGCCGACCGGCACCGTCAGATAGGACAGGCCCAGCATGACCGCGAACACGATGGTCGGCACCCCGAAATAATGGGTCAGCCGGTTATGCGGATGCCGGTGATAGGCGGAATAGAAAGCCATGCTGCGCGCCAGCCGGCCGGGCTTGAAACTGTCTGCCACATCATCCTCCCTTGCCTCCGGTCCACAATAAAACAGACCGATTGGTTTGTTTTTACATCGGACCACATTTCGTGGCAATGATGAAAGTGGTGAAAGATTCGGATGCGATCATGAGTGCGACCGACCCGGAAAAGTCCGCCCGCCGCAGCCAGGCGACAAGGCGGGAGGAGATGCGCCAGCGACTGGCCGCCGCCACGCTGGATGCGCTGGCCGATCATGGCCATGCCGGCGCCTCCTTGTCCGTCATCCTGGACCGGGCCGGCGTGTCGCGTGGGGCCTGGGCGCATCATTTCGATACCAAGGCGGAGATGCTGGCCCTTGCCGCCGAGGGGCTGTTGCTGGGCGCGGTGGAGGCGGCCCGCGCGCTGGCCCCGCCGGCCCCGGACCCGTCCCTGCCGGCGGAGACGCGGCTGGCCGCCATGATCGAGGCTGCCTGGGCCCGATTCTATACCGGCCGCCACCGCGACCTGCTGTTCGAGGTGGCGCTGGCCGCGCGTACCGATGCGGAATTGCGGGCGCGGCTGGCCCCGATCTTTTCGGGATTCCTGGCCGCGACGGGGGGCAATTGGGGCCTGTCGCTGCGCCCGGACAGCCAGGGGCTGGCGGAGATGGCGGACCTGATGGTCCTGACCATCTATATGCTGCGCGGCATGGCGATGCAGGAACTGGCCGCCGGCCCCGCCCCGGGGCATGAGGGGCTGCGGCGCTTGTGGGTGCGCCTGCTGGCGGGCTGGCTGGAGAAATACTGATCAGAACGGCATGAAGACCGGCACCAGCAGCACACAGACAGCCATGGTGACCAGCGAGAAGGGCACCCCGATACGCACAAAATCCATGAAGCGATAACCGCCCGGCCCCACCACCAGCGTGTTCACGGGTGAGGAGACGGGCGTCATGAAGGCCGTGGACGCCGCCAGCGCCACCGTCATGGCGAAAGGCAGGGGCGACAGGCCCAGGCTGCCGGCGATGGTGATGGCCACGGGCGCCATCAGCACGGCCGTGGCCGTGTTGGAAATGAACAGGCCCAGCACGGCGGTCGCCGCGAACAGGGCCGCCAGGATCAGGCGCGGTTCCGCCTGCCCCACCACGGCGACCAGGGCATCGGCCGCCAGGGCGACCCCGCCCGTGCGTTCCAGGGCCAGCGCAAAGGGCAGCATGCCGGCGATCAGCACCAGCGTGGACCAATGGATGGAGCGGTAGGCCGAGTTCATGTCGACCACGCCCAGCGCCCCCAGCGCCAGACAGCCCAGCAGTGCCGCCTGGACATTGGGGAGCACTCCCGTGGCCATGGCCAGGACAACGGCCAGCAGCACGGCCAGCGCGTGCGGCGCCCGGTCGCGCTTGGGCGCGTATTCCGCCGCCTCCGCCGGCAGGTCGAGCAGCACCATGTCGCGGCGCTGTTCCGACAGGCGGCGGATGGACCGCCAGGGACCCGCCAGCAGGACCGTGTCGCCCACGGCCAGACGCTGCCGGGCCGGCACACCTTCCAGCGGGGCGTTGGCGCGGCGGATGCCGATCACGGCCACGTCGTGCTGGGTGCGGAACCGCGCCTCCATGGGCGACCGGCCGGCTAGGCCCGAACCCGACGGGATGATCACCTCCGCCATGCCGAAATGCTGGTTCCTGTCGGCGAAATGTGCCTGATCCAGGGGCAGCTCGGCCAGCCCGTGCCGCGCCTGAAAGGTATCCGCGTCGAAATCGGCGCCGATAATGTCCAGCAGCAGGACATCGCCGCCGCGCAGTTCCGTTTGTGCCTCCGGCCGCACGAATTCCCGGCGCAGGCCCGCGCCGCGTTCGATAGCGACGATATTCACCCCGGCCGAAGCGCGCAGGTCCAGCATCTCCAGCCGGCAGCCGCACAGATCGGAGCCTTGCGACAGCAGCAGCCGGATTTCCCGCCCGCTCAGCCCGTATGTGCGGACCCAGTCGCGCATGCCGGGCCGTGGCGGCGGCAATTCGGCCGCGCCCGACAGGTGACGGCGCATGACCAGCATATAAAGGATGGCCAGGACCAGGATGGGGATACCGAAGGGCGTGAAGGCGAAGAAGCCGAAACCATCCTGCCCCCGCGTCTCCAGTTCGGCGCTGACCACCATGTTGGGGGCGGTGGCCACCAGGGTCATCATGCCGCTGATCAGCGCCGCCATGGACAGCGGCATCATCAGCCGGCCCGGCGGCAGTGCCATGGACCGGGCGATGCGCAGGACGATGGGGATGAAGATGGCGACGACACCCGTCGAACTCATGAAAGATCCCAGGCTTGCCGCCGCCAGCATCAGCAGCACGATCAGCCGCCCCTCGCTGGCGCCGGCCCCCCGCGCCATGCCGTCGCCCAGCGCCTGGGCCACACCGGTGCGCACCAGCGCGTCACCGATGACGAACAGGGCCGCGATCAGGATGACATTGGGATCGGCAAAACCGCGCAGCACCTCCGGAACGCTGACGACACCGGTCAGGGGCAGGGCGGCGATCACGATCAGGGCCACCGCGTCCATGCCGGGCCGCCCCCGCGCGAACAGCAGCACAGCCAGGGCCAGCAGCCCCAGGACGGACAGAAGCTCAATCGTCATCATGGGTCCTGCAGGCGCCGGGCACGGGCGCCAGCCCATGGCCCAGCGCCACCCGCTCGTCAAAGACGAAGCAGCCGCCTTCCCACAGGCTGTCTTCCGGCCCGATCCGTTCCAGATAGTTCAGGATGCCACCCTTCAGGTGGTAGACCTCCCCGAACCCCTGCTCCAGCATATAAGCCGTGGCCTTTTCGCAGCGGATGCCGCCCGTGCAGAACATGGCTACCTTGCGGTGTCTGGCGGGGTCCAGTTCGCGGCGGACATAGTCGGGGAACTGCCCGAAGGTGGTGGTGCCGGGATCGACGGCCCCCTTGAAGGTACCGTATTCCACCTCAAAACTGTTGCGGGTGTCGATCAGCAGGGTGTCGGGATCGCTGATCAGGGCGTTCCAGTCCTCCGGCTCCACATAGGTGCCGACGGCGCGCAGCGGGTCGATGCCCGGCACGCCCATGGTCACGATCTCCTTCTTCAGCCGCACCTTCAGGCGGCCGAAGGGCGGTGCGTCGGTGGTGGACCAGCGCGGCTGCAGCGGTTCGGGCAGGCCGGCGATACGGGCGATCTCCGCCACCACCTGTTCCATCGCCTCCGCCGGTCCGGCGATGGTGCCGTTCAACCCTTCCGCCGCCAGCAGCAGCGTGCCGCAGACCCTGTTGGCGGCCAGCAGGTCGAACAGGGGCTGTCGCAGGTCGCTGTAATGCGGCAGCGGGTGGAAGCGGTACAGGGCGGCGACGGCGATGGCGGACATGGGCTGGCAACTGCGGCTGGAAAGATGGCCGGGCTTATAGCAGCCCCGGCCCGCCCTGTCTCACGCCAAGGGTCATTGACCCTGACCCTTGGGCATTCACACGTTCCCTCATGCGCCGGGCGCCAACATCCGTTGGCTTGGGCTGACGCGGCAAGTGCCGCGCGGCGGCAGTCGCCGCCGGACCAAGGGTCATTGACCATGACCCTTGGTCTCAGTGCTCCTTCCAGGCCAGCAGGCGCAGGGCGTTGAAGACGACCACCAGGGTCGACCCTTCATGCAGCAGCACGGCGGGGCCGATACCCAGGCCCAGGATGGTGGCCGGTACCAGAAGCGCTACGACGCCCAGGCTGACCACCATGTTCTGACGGATGATGGACCGGGTCTGACGCGACAGGCCCACGGCGAAGGGCAGGTGCGACAGATTGTCGGCCATCAGCGCCACATCCGCCGTTTCCAGGGCCACATCCGATCCGGCGGCCCCCATGGCGATGCCGACATGGGCGCGGGCCAGCGCCGGGGCATCGTTCACCCCGTCGCCCACCATGGCAACCACGCCAGCATCCGCCAGCCTGCCGATGGCGTCCACCTTGTCGGCGGGCATCAGGTCACCCCAGGCCTCGTCCACCCCGACCTCCCGGCCGATGGCGGTGGCAACGGGACCGGCATCGCCCGACAGCATGACCAGACGCGACACGCCCAGCGCCCGCAGGCGGGCAAGGCTGGCCGCCGCTTCCGCCCGGGGCCGGTCCATCAGGCCCAGCACGCCCAGATCGCGATCCCCCCGGCGGACCAGCATGGTGGTACGGCCGGCGGTGCGCAGGCCCGCGGCCGCCACCAGCACCGGCTCCGACAGCGGCGCCACCCCGTCCCGGCCGAACAGGTCGGCCTTGCCGATCAGCACCTTCTCCCCCGTCACGGTTGCCGACAGGCCGCGCCCGGTCAGGCTGGACAGGTCGCTGGCGGCGGGTACCGCGAAGCCGGACAGGCGTTCCCGCCCGTCGCGCGTCACGGCGCGGGCCAGGGGATGGTCGCTCAACCCCTCCACGGCCACGGCGATGGACAGCAATTCCGCCTCCGTCACGCCGGGGGCGGGAAGGATGTCGGTCAGGCGCGGGCGGCCTTCGGTCAGGGTGCCCGTCTTGTCGAAGGCGATGGCGGTGACGGCGCCCAACTGTTCCAGCGGCGCCCCGCCTTTCACCAGCACCCCACCGCGTGCCGCCCGCGCCACCCCGGACAGGATGGCGCTGGGCGTGGCGATGGCCAGCGCGCAGGGGCTGGCCGCCACCAGCACCGCCATGGCGCGATAAAAACTGTCGCGGAACGGCTCGTCCACTACGACCCATCCGAACAGCAGCAGGAAGGCCAGCCCCAGGACCAGCGGCACGAAAATGCGCTGGAACCGGTCGGTGAAACGCTGGGTCGGGGATTTGGCGGTTTCCGCTTCCGCCACCAGACGCACGACACGGGCCAGCGTGCTGTCGCCCGACAGGTGCGTCACCTCCACCTCCAGCAGGCCATCGCCATTGATGGTGCCGGCAAAGACGCGGTGGTCGGCCTCCACCCGATCGGGCGCGGCGCGGGCCTGTGCCGGATCGGGCACGGGGGATTTATCGACGGGGATGCTTTCGCCCGTCACGGGGGCCTGATCCACGCCGCTTTGTCCCGCCACCACAAAACCGTCGGCGGGCAGGCGGGCGCCGGGTTTCACGATGACCACATCGCTGATGGCCAGATCCTCCACCGCCACTTCCACGGCCCCGTCCGGCGTGCGGCGCAGGGCCGTGCGGGGGGCCAGCACGGCCAGCGCTTCGATGGCGCGCCGCGCCCTGCCCATGGCGTGATGCTCCAGGGCATGACCCAGGGCGAACAGGAACAGCAGCAGCGCCCCTTCCGCCCAGGCGCCCAGGCTGGCGGCACCGGCGGCGGCCACCAGCATCAGCGTGTCGATCTCGAACCGCCGCCGCCGCAGATTCTCCACCGCTTCCCGCACCGTAAAGAACCCGCCCAGCAGGAACGCGGCGGCATAGAACGTCAGGGGAACCCA
The DNA here is from genome assembly GCF_017996735.1 of Niveispirillum sp. Lineage (GTDB taxonomy): Bacteria > Pseudomonadota > Alphaproteobacteria > Azospirillales > Azospirillaceae > Niveispirillum. The sequence goes on along the minus strand of NZ_JAGOGJ010000042.1, from coordinate 19,614 downwards.
GCCGGCAGCGGCGGTCAATGTCTCCACTCCATAGCCGATGCCCAGTGCGACGCCGCTGGCCAGCGCGGTGGCCAGTTCCGTCGCCGGCCCCAGCGGGCCGCCATGGTCGTGGCTGTGCCCGTGGCCGGCGTGATCATGATCATGACCGTGATGATGGTCGTCGCCCATGCTGAACCCTTACAGATGTGACAATCCCCATTTTCCATGGGGCGCAGGCATGGGGAAGGATACCATAAGGCGGGCCGGTTACGGCGCCGGGTCGCGGTGGCGGGCCCGGGTCAGACCCGCCACCGCCATCACCAGTGTCGCCAGCCAGACGATACGGCTCTGATACCGGTCGTGCGGGTTGGAGAGCGCGCCATTGATGAAGGCGTTGCCGATCAGGGCGATGACCACGAACAGGGCAAGCGCCGCCAGTTCCCGCCGCCCGGTGCGAAAGCCCCAGACGGCCACCAGGATCAGCCCCAGGCCCGACAGATGGGCCACCGGCACATGCACGAGGTTCAGCGCATCGAACAGGCCGCGCGTCGTCTTCTGCCGTTGCTGGCGGGCGCCGGCAAAGGACTGGTGCTGGCCATCGGCCATGAAGGCGCGGAAGATCCAGCGGGTCACCTCCTGCCATTCATCCAGCCCGTCACCGGTCTTCACCATGACCAACTGGTCCGCCGTGGCCGTCAGGGCCGTGGACAGGAAGGCGCCCGGATAGGCGGTGACGATGCCCCCGACCAGCCGCGACAGTTCCGGCCCCGCGCCGTCCCAGCCGCCGATGGCGATGAAGGGGCTGTCCTTGTGCCAGATGAAATCATCCGCCTTGGCCGGCAGGCTGTCCTTATAGGCGCAAAGCTTGATGGTGGCGTCGGGGCAATGGTCGGTCAGATAGCGCTGGGCCAGCCCATCCTGCACCAGCCGGCCGAAGATGAAGACCGGGCCGCCCGGCGTGAAGCCCGGCTTGCCGATCATCGCCATATGCAGGGTCGGCATGGCGACAAGCGACAGGGCCAGCAAGGCCGCCGACGGCAGCACGCGCGGCCGCAGGCCCCAGCCACGCCAGCGGTCCAGACCCTTGGCCGCCGCGATGGTGACGACCAGACCGCCGGCCAGCGCCATGGAGGACATGTGCGACATCAGGGCCAGCAGGCCGATGGCGCCCACGCAGACCCGTTCCCGCCAGTCCAGATCGTCCCAGCGGAAAGACAGCAGCCAGAAGCAGAGGACCAGCAGCGGCAGCAGAATATCCGGCATCAGTTGCGCCACATACCAGGACACGCCCGTCAGGGCCGACAGGCCGATGGCCACCACCCCCGTCACCTGCCGCAGGGGCCAGTCACGGATGCCGATGCCGTGGGTCCGCAGCAGCAGATGGATCAGCCACAGCGTTGCCGCCGCCTGGACCAGCACCGGCCCCCAGAAGCTGAACCACCCGCCTGATGTAACGAACAGGAACAGGCCATAGAAGAAGGACCGGCCGGGCTCCAGGTCCCAGTCCAGCACCCTCTTGATATAGCCGGCCGTGTCGAAGAACACGATGGGGAAGCCGTTCCACAGCGCCGGTCCCAGCAAGGCGAACCCGCCCAGCCAGAGCGCCAGCCGCGGCCAGTCCAGATTGGGCAGGCGGCGTCGGGGGGGCAGGTCATCATGGATGTCTGTCATGGGGCCTCTGTCGCGCGGGCGGCGGCGGAATGGACCGGCAAGCCGCTATCATGACGGCCTGGTTCACGCAATGAAACGCCGCAACAAGGACGATGGATCAACGCCCTTGTTGCAATGCGCGTCAAAACAGCGTCCTCTGGCCGTTGTGACGCCATAATCCCGGCGTTTCATGCTATTCATCAATCCGTCCCGCCACCCGCATTCCGATCCAGATGCCGCGCCTTTCCGCCCTGCTGTTCGCCACGGGAATCCTCCTGGCGCCCGCCGCCCTTGCCGCGCAGGAGGGGGCGCCGCCACCGGCCGCCCCGCCCAAGGCCGGGCCGGAGACCCGGCCCTTTGAACTGACGGGGGTGGAGATCGCTGCCGAGCGCGACAAGCCGCAGGCCTGCTTCGCCTTTTCCCGTCCCCTGCCGCGACAGCGCGGGCGCACGAACGAGCTGTCGCGGTTCGTCAGCATCGAGCCGGCGCAGGGAGTCACCCTTGTCACGCGTGACCAGAGCCTGTGCCTGGACGGGTTGAAACATGGCCAGCGCTATGCCGTGACCATCAATGCCGGCCTGCCGGCGGCGGGTGCCAAGGAGAAGCTGGCCGACGCCATCAGCCGCGATCTGGCCGTGCCCGACCGTAAGCCCAGCCTGTCCTTCCGGGGGCAGGGCTATATCCTGCCGCGCGTCGATGCCGAGGGGTTGCCCCTGCGCGGGGTCAATGTCGACCGTGCCCGCCTGACCGTTCTGCGCCTGAACGACCGCGCCCTGGTGGAACAGCTTTACTACGGCCGTTCCAACCAGACCATGACGGAGTTCGAGATCGGCGACGTCCTGGACCAGAAGGGCGAGCGCGTCTGGCGCGGGGAAATGGCCATCGCGGGTGAGCGCAACAAGGCCACGCAGATCGCCTTTCCCATCGACGCCGTGACCGGCGATCTGGCCCCCGGCGTCTATGTCGCGGTGGCGGAGGATGCGGCCCTGTCCTTCCAGGCCTGGGACAAGCGCGCCACGCAATGGTTCGTCGTGTCCGATCTGGGCCTGACCAGTTTCAAGGCGGCCAACGGCCTCTATGTCTTCGCGCGCAGCCTGTCCTCGGCGAAGCCGCAGGCCGGGGTGGAATTGCGCCTTGTCGCGCGTGACAAGCGGGAACTGGGCCGTGCCGTGACGGGCGCCGATGGTCTGGTCCGATTCGAGGCGACGCAGATCGGTGGTGTTAACGAGGCGGCGCCCCAGGCCCTGTTCGCCTCCACCGCCGAGGGCGGCTTTTCCCTGCTGGATTTCGGGGCGCCGGCGGTCGAACTGGCGGGCAAGGGCGATGGCGGCCGTGTCGTGGCCGGCAATGCCGACGCCTATCTGTTCCCCGAACGGGGCGCCTATCGGCCGGGCGACCCGGTCTGGCTGACGGCCCTGCTGCGGGATGCCGATGCCAGGGCCCTGCCGGGCCAGAAACTGACCTTCAAGGTGGTGCGTCCCGACGGGCTGGAGGTGGAACGCCGGACCGTCGATGATGGCGGGGCCGGCGTGCATGTCTGGCGCGTGGAACTGCCCGCCAACGCCCCCTCCGGCCGCTGGACCGCCAAGGCCCATCTGGACCCCGCCGGTCCCGCCCTGGGCCAGACGCGGTTCAATGTGGGGGAGGTGGCGCCTGCCCGCATCGCCTTCGACCTGACCGCCGACCGGGCCCGGATCGGGGCGGATGGAAAGGTGGGGCTGTCCATCGATGCCCGTTACCTGAACGGGGGGGCCGCCGGCCTGCTGCCCGGCGAGATGACGCTGACCCTGCGTCCCACGGACCGGCCGCGTCCGGGGCTGGACGGCTATCGTTTCGGTCTGGCCCAGCAATCGCTGGCACCGGAGAAACGCGCCCTGCCCGGATTCACCACCGGTGCCGACGGCCGGGCCGTGCTGAATGTCGATCTGGGCAAGCTGCCCGATACCAGCCGCCGGCTGGAAGCCGTGCTGCGCACCACATTGCATGATGTAGGCGGCCGGTCGGTGGATCAGGAACTGGTCCTGCCGGTGGAGTTCCAGCCCGTCACCCTGGGTCTGAAGCCCAATTTCAGCGGCGATGCCGTGCCCGAAGGGGCCACCGTCTCTGTCGATGTCCTGGCCGTGGGGGCAGAAGGGCAGAAGGTGGCCCGCAATGGCCTGACCTGGGACCTGTTCGAGGAAGAGTACGATTACGAATGGTACGCGGCCGACGGCCGCTGGGAATACCGCACCATCGTGAAGGATCGCCGCTTGACGGGCGGCAGCATCAATGTCGCGGCCGGACAGCCGGCAACGATCGAGGAGCAGGTCCGTGCTGGCCGTTACCGGCTGGAAGTCTTTGATCCCGCCACGGGCGCCGCCTCGTCGCTCCGCTTCTCCGCCGGCTGGTGGGTGTCGGCCAAGCTGGCCGATACGCCCGACGCGGTGGAAGTGAAGGTGCAGGAACCCCTGCACAAGCCGGGACAGAAGGTCCGCGTCTTCGTGCGTCCGCCTTATGCCGGCACGGTCGCCATCGCCCTGGCCGACCGGTCGATCCGCCACATGCTGGTCAGCGAGATCGGGACAGAGGGCGCGTTTGTCGAACTGCCGCTGCCCGATGACATCACGGCCGGCGCCCATGTGCTAGCCACCTCCTTCGCGCCGGCCGATCCGGGCAATCGCACACCGCCGCGCCGGGCGCTGGGCATGGGCTGGGTCGCCATCGACCCGGCCGACCGGTCCCTGTCGGTCAGCATCGCCGAACAGCCGGCCGTCCATCCGCGCGGGTCGGTGAAACTGCCCGTGACCGTCACGGGGGCGGAGCCGGGATCGTCGGTGCGCGTGCTGGTCACCGCCGTGGACGAGGCCGTGGCCCGTCTGCCGGAAACCCAGATGGTCGATCCTGTCGGCTGGTTCCTGGGCAAACGCCGGCTGGCCGTGGAACTGCGCGATGTCTATGGCCGGCTGGTCAATCCCAATGAGGGCACCAACGCCACCCCCGCCAATGGCGGGGACAAGGACAAGGGTAGCCGCATCACCACCGCGCCGCGTAGCGGCCCGGTGACGGCGCTGCATTCCGGCGTGGTGACGGTGGGGGCGGATGGCAAGGCGGAGGTTAATCTGGTCCTGCCCGACATGGCGGGCCGCCTGTCCCTGACCGCCGTCGCCTGGTCCGATGCCAAGGTGGGTGTGGCGCGCGGCGCGCTGGATGTGCGCGACGACATTGCCACCGACATGGTGCTGCCGGGGTTCCTGGCGCCGGGCGACAAGGCACGCATCGCCTTGAACCTGGAGAACCTGTCCGGCCCGGTGCGCGGCGCCTACAAACTGTCGCTGACGGCCGAAGGTCCGGTGAAGCTGGAGGGCGGCAAGGCCGAAACCAGCTTCCAGGCCCTGGCGCGCGGCCGCAAACTCTCCATCGACCGCACCCTGGTGGCCGGCGATCCCGGTTACGGGGTGCTGGTGGTCAATGTGACGGGACCGGAAGGCTACAGCCTGACCCGCCGCTTCCCTGTCAATATCCGCCCGGCCCATGCCGTGGCCGCCACCCAGGTCCGGAGCCGGATTGCACCGGGCCAGACGGCGACGCTGACGGTGCCCAAGCCGGACGGCGGCATCGCCGGGGCGTCGTGGAAGCTGGCCATGGTCAGCCCCCACGATACGCTGGACGCGCTGTCGCATCTGCTGCTGATCGATGCGCGGCCCTTCGGGTCGGCGGACCAGATCGCCGCCCGGCTGCTGCCCCTGCCCGGCGCCAATGACTGGCAGAAGGCCCTGGGCCTGCCGGCCGATGACAAGCTGAAGGCCAAGGCCGACGATCTGGTGGAACGGCTGATCAGCCGCCAGCGCGCGGATGGCGCCTTCTCGCTCTGGGCCCATGACGGGCCGGCCGACCCCTGGCTGACGGCCTTTGCGCTGGACGTGCTGACCCGCTCGCGGGAGGCTGGCTTCACCGTGCCGGAGGATGGATATCGCCGCGGCATGGATTGGCTGGTGCGGTCCATCGGCAATAGCTGGGTGGAGGATGCGGAACTGCCGGCGCGGGCCTATGCGCTGTATGTGGCCGCCCGTGCCCGCGCCATCGACGCCACGCCCCTGCGTTTCTTCCAGGAGACGTTCCAGGCCCGTGTGCCCACTCGGCTGGCCCGCGCCCAGATCGCCGCCGCCTTTGCCATCCTGGGGGATGGGCAGCGGGCGGGCGATATCCTGACCCGGCTGGACGATCCCTTGCCGGGGGTGCCGGGCATCCGTGATTTCGGCTCGCCGCTGCGCGACCGGGCGGCCACCCTGGCCCTGCTGATCGCCGCCAATGCCGACCCCGCCCGCATCCAGGCGGAAGAGGCGGCGCTGACGGGCATGCTGCGGGACCCGGCCCTGGTGGCGACGCAGGAACGCGCCTGGCTGCTGCTGGCGGCCCAGGCGCTGGCCACGCGCCCGCCGGCTCTGAACATCGTCGTGGATGGTCAGGCCGTGACGGGCAACGGCCCGCTTTTGCGCCCCCTTGGCGATGGGGCATCGCTGCCGGTGGCCAATCGCGGGGACCAGCCTTTGTCCACGCTTTCCACCATCGCCGGCATCCTGTCCATCCCGGACAAGGCGGAAGCGGCGGGCGGCCTGACCCTGAGCCGGCAGTTCAAGGACGGCAAGGGCCGGCCCGCCAACCTGAAGAATATCCGGGCGGGCGATCTGCTGGTGGTCGTGCTGGAAGGCAAGGCGGAACAGCCATTGACCGGGCCGCTGCTGCTGATCGATCCGCTGCCGGCGGGTCTGGTGGTGGAGAATGTGCGGCTGGCCGGCAGTGCGCAACTGGGCGATCTGTCCTGGCTGGGGACCCTTTCGGAGGCGGCGCTGGTGGAGTTCCGCGACGACCGGTTCGTGGCGGCCCTGGACGGCATGCCCGACAGCGGGAATTTCCGTCTGGTCTATCTGGCCCGTGCCGTCACCCAGGGCAGCTTCACCCTGCCGGCGGCGCGTCTGGACGACCTGATCGATGGCGGCCGTTATGCCCGCACGGCGGCCGGGAGCCTGACGGTTCTGCCCCCGGCCCCCGTGCCGGTCGCGGCACCTGTGCCGGCACCCGCGGGGGCGGAACCGGCGGCCCCCACCACCCCCTGACCCAAGGCCAGGCGGGGCGGGCGCCATGCCGTCCGTCCCGCCGCCGCCTCTACGACCTTGGTAGATGCGGCGGAAATGCACAGGGGATCATCCTTCCGTAAACTTCATTTCGCACCTGCACTCGGCTAGGATCGCGCCGATTTCTACCCTGTTCCGTTGCCAAAGAAGGCCCGTGCCATGGACATCACCAAGATCCCCGTCGGCAAGAACCCGCCCTGGGACATCAACGTCGTCATCGAGATCCCGCAGGGCGGCCAGCCCGTGAAGTACGAGCTGGACAAGGACAGCGGCGCGCTTTACGTCGACCGCTTCCTGCACACCGCCATGTTCTATCCGGCCAATTACGGCTTCGTGCCGCACACGCTGGCGCTGGACGGTGATCCGATCGACGTGATGGTGGTGGGCACCACCCCCGTGGTCCCAGGCGTCGTCCTGCGCTCGCGCCCCATCGGCGTGCTGATCATGGAAGACGATGCCGGCATGGATGAAAAGATCCTGGCCGTGCCGGTGGACAAGCTGCACCCGTTCTACAAGGACATCACCAGCTACCGTCAGCTTCCCCAGATCCTGGTCGAGCAGATCGCCCATTTCTTCGAACACTATAAGGATCTGGAACACGGCAAGTGGGTTCGCATTGTCCGCTGGGACGAGGCGGATATGGCGGCCCAGCTGATCCAGGAAAGCGTGGACCGGTTCCAGAAGGAAGGGTGATCGCACCGTCTCATGTTCAGGTGGGCAAAGGCCGGGATTCAAACGAATCCCGGCCTTTTCTTTTGTATGGGTTTATTTGTATGTTGAAAATATACTTTCAATTAAGACCTATCGTCAGGTGTATTTTATAAAAATAAAGATATATTAATTATGTTTATAGTTATGGTTATATTTATAAGAATACAAGCTTATGTCGGACTCTTTGTTCGGTGTTATTGATATTTTAACTTGAAGTTTTTGGTAAATTTCGCATTCAATACGCCCACCCTTAGCTTTGTGCTGGCTTTGGGCTGTCATGACATTTGATATTTCACAAAATTCTAAAGCCTGGAGATATGGAAATGGCAACGTTCAACGGGACCAGTGGTAATGATTCGCTGACCGGGTCCACCAGCGCGGATATGATTAACGGAGGCGATGGCGCCGATACCCTGTTGGGCGGTAGCGGTGAAGACACCATCGCCGGTGACGCGGGTGATGACAGGCTGGTCGGTGGCAATGGCAGTGACATGCTGACCGGTGGCAGCGGCAATGACGTTTTTGTCCTGGAGCGTTTGACGAACTATTCCAGCAATAATGATCTGATCACGGATTTTGCTAAAGGCCAGGATCGGATCGATGTTTCCGGACTGGGTATCAACAGCTTGACCACTCTGCTGACCCTGACCCGCGCGCAACAGGCGACCGATGGCAGTCAGCAGACCGTCATAACAACCAACTACAATGGTGATGCCAACACGCTGACCTTTGGTGCCAATCAGACATTACTGGTCAGCAGTGATTTTATCTTTGCCGCCAATAATGGTCCGCAGAGCCTGAGCGGGACCAACTCCGCCGACGATCTGTTCGGCGGGGCGGGCAATGATACGTTGACCGGGGGTAGTGGGGCGGACCGGTTGTTTGGTGATGCCGGTGATGACCGCCTTGTCGGTGGCAATGGCAATGACACATTCTTCGGCGGGGGCGGTAATGACGTCTTCGTTTTGGACCGGATGAACGATTACAGTCGCAACGTGAACGTTATCGCCGACTTTGCCAAGGGGCAGGATCGGATCGATGTATCCGGTCTGGGCATTAACAGTCTGGCCACGCTCCTCGCCCTGACCACCGCGCAACAGGCGGCTGATGGCAGCCAGTTGACCACGATTTCCACCAATTACAGCGGTGATACCAACAGCCTGACCTTTGGTGCCAATCAGACGCTGCTGGTCAGCAGCGATTTTATCTTCGCCAATAACAGCGCGGCACAGAACCTGACCGGCACCAACTATTCAGACGACCTGTTCGGTGGTGCCGGCAATGACACCATCCTGGGCGGCAACGGTGATGACAGGCTGTTCGGTGATGCCGGTAATGACCGTCTGATCGGTGGCAATGGCAACGACACCTTCACGGGTGGTGCCGGCAACGATGTCTTCGTCCTGGACCGGCAGACCGACTATAGCCGCAATTACAACACCATTACCGATTTCACCCAGGGTCAGGACCGGATTGATGTGTCGGGTCTGGGGATCAACAGCATGGACACCCTGCTGGCCCTGACAGATGCCGAACAGGCGGCGGACGGCACTCAACTGTCGACCATCAGCACCGATTATAGTGGCGACACCAATACCCTCACCTTCGCCGTCAATGTCACATTGTTGACGAGCAACGATTTCATCTTTGCCAGCAACAACTCGCCTCAGAATCTGACGGGTACGGCCTATGCCGACCATCTGTTTGGCGGAAGCGCCAATGATACCGTTGTTGGTGGCAACGGGGACGATGCGCTGTTCGGCGATGCCGGTGATGACCGGCTGGTCGGCGGCAATGGCAGCGACGTTCTCTTCGGTGGCGCGGGCAAGGATGTGTTTGTGTTCGAACGTCGTGGCGACTACAGCACCAACAGTGATATTATCGCCGACTTCACCCAAGGCCAGGACCGGCTCGACGTATCCGGACTGGGCATCAGCAGCCTGACCACACTGCTCGAACTGGCATCCGCGCTCCAGGCGCCGGACGGCAGCGCCGTGACGCGTCTGGAAACGCGATATAACGGTGATACCAATATCATGGACATGCTGGTCGCCCGCCCCCGCCTGACCAGCAGCGATTTCATCTTTGCCAGCCAGACGGCTGCCATCACCCTGACCGGCACCAGTTATCATGACGATCTGTTCGGCGGGGGCGGTGCGGATACGCTGGCCGGCGCCAATGGCTATGACCGGCTGTTCGGTGATGCAGGCGATGATCGTCTGGTTGGTGGTGCCGGCAACGACACGCTTTATGGCGGCTTGGGCCAGGACACGGCCGTGTTTACCGGTGCGCGTGCCAATTACCAGATCACGACCGCCAATGGCGCCACCATTGTCCGGGATTTGGGCAATACCGAAGGCACGGATACGCTGTATGGTGTTGAAACGCTGCTGTTCAACGATACCAGTGTCACTGTGCAATCGGCACCGGTGCCGGTCCTGACCCTCACTGGCAGTCGCGTGCTGGAAGGCAACGCCGGCACCACAACCTTGATCTTCACCGCCAGCTTGTCTTCGGCCAGCGATAGTCCGGTCACTTTTGTTTCCACCGTCCGGTCCGGGACCGCCACCAGCGGCATCGATTATATTCAGCCCGACCCACAGAGCGTAACCATCGCCGCCGGCTCCCGTACCGCCACGATCAAGGTTGTGGTGCAGGGGGATACGCGTGTCGAAGGACACGAGACTGTGACCTTGATGGCATCGAATCTGGCCAATGCCACCCTGGAAGGGAACGTCGGCGGCGTCACGGCCGTCAGCACCATCGTGAATGACGATTTCCAGTCATCCTTCACCTTGGCGGCCTACCGCGCCCTGAACCCCGACCTTGTATCGGTCTTCGGCGCCAATGATGCCGCCTATGTCAGCCACTATGCCACCAACGGCCGTTACGAGGGCCGGGCCAGCAGTGGTTTTGATGCCGACGCCTATGCGGCCATGAACCCCGACCTGTTCCGGTATTTCGGCCTGGATGCGACGGCTCTTGCCAACCATTACCAGGGCTGGGGCAAGGCGGAAGGGCGGCTGGCGACGGGGTTCGACGCCGACGCCTATGCCGCGCTGAACCCCGACCTGTTCGCGGCCTTCGGTCTGAACAAGGGCGCCTTGATCAGCCATTATGTCAGCAATGGCCGGGCCGAAGGGAGGCTGGCGGTCGGCTTCGATGCCGAGGCCTATGCCGCGCTGAACCCCGACCTGTTCCGCATCTTCGGCCTGAACACAAGCCAGTTGGTGGATCACTATATCCATAACGGCCGGGCGGAAGGGCGGTTGGCCGTCGGGTTCGATGCGGAAACCTACGCCGCCCTGAACCCGGACCTGCTGGGCGTGTTCGGCCTGAACCATAATGCGCTGATCAGCCATTATATCAGCAATGGCCGGGCGGAAGGGCGGCTGGCCTACAATGCCGACGGCATTGCCGCGACGTCCGCCCTGGATCTGGTGGGTGTCCCGGCGACCAACGGGGACTTCGCGGCCTGATTTCACAAATGCTTTATCCCTGCATCTGCGGACCGGCGCCCCTGGTGGCGCCGGTCTTTCTTTGAGGAACCGTAAAAAACTGCCTCTTTCGGGATAGTACAAAGAGCAACATCGTCTGCTGATAGATATTCAGGCGGCCCTATGTTATTTAAATATTCTCTCCGAGAACGGATCGTCATGAGGCGGGGTGGAAAATGGCCAATATTATTGGTGAATACGGCGATGATTCGATTGTTGGGACATCCGGAAATGATAATATAGATGGTTCATATGGTAACGATACTTTGGTCGGTGGTGAAGGAAACGATACGCTGAATGGCGGGGAGGGGTTCGATCGTCTGTCCGGCGGCCCGGGTGACGACGTCCTCTATGTTGGCGGTAGTGACAGTTTGATCGGCGGCGATGGCCGTGACTTGTTCATTCCCGGTCCGCCCGCCAGCTATTACAGCTATGGGATTTCACGGATTCTCGACTTCACCCAGGGTGAGGACAGGATCGACCTGTCGGCTCTGGGCATCCCCGACCTGGAAACGGCACGGCTATTCTTCACCGCCGCCGGGGACGGCAACTGGCAGTTCCAGTTCCGCAGCGCCAGCAATCTTTATTCCTTCTATCTGGGGGTGGCGCCGGAAGCGCTGCGCGCCAGCGATTTCATTTTTGCAGGACCGGTGTCGGGTGGATTGATCCGTGGCGGCGGCGGCCCCGATGACCTGATCGGCGGTGTGGGCAACGACACGCTGGATGGCGGCAGCGGCGATGATTCCCTGATCGGCGGGGCCGGGGATGACCGGTTGATCCTGCGCGGCGGCTGGGACCGGGCCATCGGCGGCATCGGCAACGATGTCTTTGTCATTTCCACCGATATCAGCAGCGGTTACGCCAGCTACACCATTGCCGACTTCACCCGTGGGCAGGACCGGATCGATGTCAGCGCCTTTGGCATCAGCAGTTGGGATACGCTGAAAGCCCTGATGACCAGCGGCCCGCCGGGCTATGGCACCAGTTTTAATCTGGCCCGCGGGTCGCAGGTCAGTTTCTTCCTGACCGGGGTGGATTCCAATCTTCTGTCGGCCAGTGATTTCATCCTGTCCACCGACACGACCCCGCGCGAGATTTATGGCGGGTGGATGAGCCACCTTTATGGTGGTGTCGGCAATGACCGGCTGCACGGTTCGGGCAATGGTTCCTGGATGTTCGGCGAGGGGGGCGACGACATCCTCTATGCTGCGACCGGCGGCAGCAGCCGTATGTCCGGCGGGGCCGGCCGGGACATTTTTGTCCTGGAAGGTGGCACCAGCACCACCTATGCCGAGATCGTGGATTTCACCCAGGGCGTGGATCGGATCGATGTATCGGATCTGGGGATCAGCAGCTTCGATGTGATCCGAGGGCTTGCCGCCCTGCCGTCGGGGTCACCGCAACTTCTGCAACTGGGTTCCCTCGGCCTGACGCTGAATATCGACCGTCAAAAGCTGACGGCAGCGGATTTCATCTTTGCAGAGGATAGCCCGGCCCGGCAGATCAGTGCCGTCGGTACTGCCGGCCTGCTGACCGGTGGGTCCGGCAATGACACGCTGATCGGCGGGGCCAGTGGCATCGACCGGCTGTTCGGCGGGGCCGGCGACGACACGATCATGGATGATCCCACGGAACCTGCGGGCTGGTACGGCGCCTATGGTGCCGATGTCTGGTCCGGGGGTGCCGGTCGCGACCTGTTCGTGGTCAACCAGATCAATGGCCGCGATGTGGTGATCGACTTCACCAGAGGCACCGACCGGATCGACCTGTCCGCCCTGGGCATCAGCAGCATGGAGACGGTGCGTTATCTGGCCGAATATGCGGGGATTTCCGGCAAGGCGGCGACGGCGTTTCGGGCCGGCATCGGCGGGGATTCCGGTGTATTCGCCTTCACCGGCGACCGTGACCTTCTGTCGGCGAATGATTTCATCCTGGCCAATCAGACCAGTGCTGTCACCCGCACGGCCCTGGAGGGGGAGCGTGACCTGTTCGGCGGGCTGGCCGGCGACACGCTGCGCGGCAATGGCGGCACCAACCGCCTGTTCGGCGATGCGGGCGACGATATGCTGGCGGGCGGTGCGGGGGATGACCGGCTTTATGGCGGTGCGGGTGTTGATACCGCCCTCTTCACCGGCAAAAAGGCCGAATACACCATCACCACCATCAATGGCATCACGACCGTCCGCCACGATACCGGCAACGATGGCACCGACATGCTGATCGGGGTGGAACGGCTGTCTTTCGCCGATCAGGTGATGACATTGGCCGCCGCGGACGCGGTCAGCCTGCGCCTGACCGGTTCCTATGTGCAGGAAGGCGATCGCGGTTCCTATCCCATCATTGTCGAAGGCAAGATCATCAGTTCCGTGCTGGCGCCCGCCACATCACCAACGGCCGTTTTCACCGTCAGCCTGTCGCAGCCCGCGACCCAGGCTGTGACCTTCGATTTCAGCTATGCCACGGCCAGCGGTTATTCCATCGGCTCGCGCAGCTATACCATCGCGGCGGGGCAGAGCGGCATCGACATCCTGTTGCCGGCCGCGAGCGGCAATACCGATGTCTGGTCCGACTATGTCCTGGTTGGCACCATCAGCAATGTGCAGGGCGCGCTGGTCCCCACGGTTGGCGGCAACATCACGGCGCGGTCCACCATCGTCAATGATGATTTCCAGGCCGGTTTCAGCCTGGAGGCCTATCGCGCACAGAACAGTTCGCTGGACAGGATCTTTGCGGGGGACGATGCCGGCCTGATTCAGCATTATATCAATAATGGCCGGTCGGAAGGGCGCATTGCCACGGGCTTCGATGCCGAGGCCTATGCCGCCCAGAACGCGGATCTTTATGCCGTCTATGGTCTGGATGCCAAGGCGCTGCTGACCCATTACCAGACGATGGGCGTGAATGAGGCGCGGCCGCGCGAAGGGTTCGATGCCGTCGCCTATGCCGCGCTGAACCCGGACCTCTATGCCGCCTTCGGGCTGAACCACCGTTCCCTGATCGAGCATTACATGAATTACGGGGAGAAGGAGGGGCGGCTGGCCAGCGGTTTCGATGCCGAGGCCTATGCAGCCCTGAACCCCGACCTGTTCCGGGCCTTCGGCCTGAACGAAAAGGCCCTGGTCGAGCATTTTATCCAGACCGGCCGGGCCGAGGGGCGGTCCGCCGTGGGGTTCAGCGCCGAGGCCTATGCCGCGTTCAACGGCGACCTGTTCGCCGCCTTCGGCCTGGATCACAGCGCCCTAGTCAACCATTACATCGTCAATGGCCAGGCGGAAAAACGCTTCGCCTATTCCCTGGACGGCTATGTTCCCGCTATGCCCACCGATCCGTCCCTGCTGGTACCGCTGACCGGGTGGAGCCAGGATTACCTTCTGGGATGATGCCGATCGGCGGTCCCTGTTGCCGGGGCCGCCGCTTCGCGCTTTCATGCGGGGATGAAAGGGGAAAGGCGACATGAGCTATTTCGAGAGCGACCGTTATAACAGCGGCATGCGCATGGTGGTGGTGGTCAGCAATCTGCTGAGCATCGTCGGATTCGGCCTGATCGGTGTGATCATCGCCTATCTGAAACGGGCGGATGCGCGGGGGACCCTGTGGGAAACCCATATCACCTATATCATCCGCACCTTCTGGATGGGGGTGCTGGGCATCATCATCGGGTCGGCGACGGCTTTTATCGGTATCGGCGTACTGATCCTGATCGTGGTGGGCCTGTGGTGGCTGATCCGGTCGATCAAAAGCCTGTTGAAGGCCATCAACGACGAACCGATCCGGAATCCGGAAACCTTGCTGTTCTGATCGCTGTCGGTCGGCGAATGATTGACCCATGTCATCGCCGTCCGATGGTCGTGGTTTATGGTGGCGCCCGTGTCCGGCATGATGGCCGGATGCGTGATCCCGCCCGTCAGGAGCCACCGCCATGACCATCCGTAATCTGAACAGCCTGTTCAAGCCTGCCTCCGTCGCCCTGATCGGGGCCAGCCGGCGGGAAAGGTCGGTGGGCAAGGTTGTGGCCCGCAACCTGTTCAATGCCGGGTTCGACGGGCCGATCATGCCCGTCAACCCGCGTGAACGGTCGATCGAGGGGGTGCTGGCCTATCCATCGGTTTCCGACCTGCCCATCACCCCGGAACTGGCCGTCATCGCCACCCCGCCCGCCACCGTGCCGGGCCTGATCGCCGAACTGGGTGCGCGCGGCACCAAGGCCGCCGTCGTCATCACCGCCGGTTTCGCGGAAATGGGGGAGGAGGGGAAAAGGTTGCAGCAGGCCGTGCTGGACGCGGCCCGGCCGCATCTGCTGCGCATCATCGGGCCGAACTGCCTGGGCATCATGGTGCCGGGCCAGGGGTTGAATGCCAGTTTCTGCCATGTGCCGCCGCTGAAGGGCGATATCGCCCTGGTGGCGCAGTCGGGTGCGGTGGTGACCTCCATCGTGGACTGGGCCACGCCGCGCGGCATCGGCTTTTCCCACCTGATCTCGCTGGGCTCCAAGGCCGATGTCGATTTCGGTGACATGCTGGACTATCTGGCCCAGGACGCCTCGGTGCGGGCCATTCTGCTTTATGTCGAAGCCATCACCTCGGCCCGCAAATTCATGTCGGCGGCCCGCACGGCGGCCCGATCCAAGCCGGTGATCGTCATCAAGGCGGGCCGCAGCGAGGAAGGGTCGCGCGCCGCCAGCAGCCATACGGGCGCCCTGGCCGGGGCCGATGCCGTCTATGACGCCGCATTCCGCCGGGCGGGCATGCTGCGCGTGGGCGAACTGGACGAACTGTTCGCCGCCGTGGAGACGCTGGCCACCGGCGTGCAGATCGGGGGCGACCGGCTGGCCATCGTCACCAATGGCGGCGGCGTCGGCGTGCTGGCCACCGACACGCTGATTGCGGGCGGCGGGCATCTGGCGCAACTGGCGCCGGAGACGCTGGCCGCGCTGGACAAGGTGCTGCCCCCCACCTGGAGCCGGGGCAACCCGGTCGATATTATCGGCGATGCCGATGGCAAGCGGTATGCCGACGCCATGAAGATCGTCATGGCCGACAAGAATATCGACGCCGTGCTGGTGCTGAACTGTCCCACGGCCGTGGCCGACGGGCGCGACGCGGCCCAGGCCCTGGCCGATATCGCACGCGACCAGAACAACCGGACCGGTGGCGGCCGCCGCCTGCCCGTGCTGGCCAGTTGGCTGGGTGAACAGCAGGCGGCCCCGTCGCGCAAGCTTCTGGATCAGGCCCGTATCCCGCATTACCAGACACCCAACCAGGCCGTGCGCGCCTTCCTGCATCTGGTGCAATACCGGCGCAATCAGGAACTGCTGATGGAAATGCCGGCCAGCGTGCCGGAACAGTTCGACGTGGATATGGGCGCCGTCCGTCCCGTCATCGATGCCGCCCTGGCCGATGGGCGCGGCTGGCTGTCGGAGTATGAGGCCAAGGAGGTGCTGCGCGCCTATGGCATCCCCTGTGTCCAGACCGTCACCGCCGCCACCCCGGCAGAGGCCGAACGGGCGGCCAAGCGGCTGGGCGGGCGCACCGCGCTGAAGATCCTGTCGCCCGACATCACGCACAAATCCGATCTGGGCGGCGTGTCGCTGAACCTGTTGCCCACCCAGGTCTGGGCCGAGGCGGAGGCGATGCTGGAACGTATCCGTTCCGCCATGCCCGACGCCCGGATCGAGGGCTTCACGGTGCAGGAGATGGCGCACCGGCCCGGCGCCCAGGAACTGATCCTGGGCATGGTGGATGATGCCTTGTTCGGTCCGGTTATCCTGTTCGGGGCCGGCGGCGTCGCGGTCGAGGTGCTGGACGACAAGGCGCTTGCCCTGCCGCCCCTCAACCTGAACCTGGCGCGCGAGGCCATGGCCCGGACCCGCGTCTACAAGCTGTTGCAGGGCTATCGCCACATGGCGCCGGCGGATATGGATGCGGTAGCGCTGGCCATGACCAAGGTCAGCCAGTTGATCATCGATTTCCCGGAAATCGCGGAACTGGACATCAACCCGCTTTATGCCGACGGTGCCGGGGTGCTGGCGCTGGACGCGCGTATCCGGGTGCGGCCATTGACCGAACAGGCGCTGAAGCGGCTGGCCATCCGCGCCTATCCCAAGAAGCTGGAACATACGGTCAAGCTGCGCTCGGGCCGGGAATTCCTGGTCCGTCCCATCCGGCCCGAGGATGAGGCGGCGATCCATGACATGGTGGCCGCCACCAGCGTGGAGGATATGCGCCTGCGCTTCTTCGCGCCCATGCGCCGCCTGTCGCACCAGATGGCGGCAAGGCTGACCCAGATCGACTATGACCGTGAAATGGCCCTGGTCGCCATTCCGCTGGACATGAGTGATCCGGACAAGCCCGGTCCCATCTTCGGCGTGGTGCGTATCACGGCCGACCCGGACAATGACCGGGCCGAATATGCGGTGCTGGTCCGGTCGGACATGAAGGGCAAGGGGCTGGGGTCACGCCTGATGAAGGAAATACTGGCTTATGCCGAAAGCCGCGGCATCGGCGAGGTGTTCGGCGAGGTGCTGCGGGAGAATGCCGGCATGCTGGGCCTGTGCCGCGACCTGGGCTTCATTTTCCATGACAGCGCCGAGGACCACGGCATCGTGGAGGTCAGCTACCGCTTCGCCAAGAAAGGGTGATCACACACAAGGCCCGTCCTTCCTCCGCCCCCTGAAAGCAGAGGCGTTGGGGGGCGGGAAGGGCATCACACCAGTGCCGATAAATTCCGACCCATCGGAATTTATCGGCTTCGGCGGCAGGGGCCGCCGCCGCGCCCGTCGGCGCGGATGCCAGGGGTCAAAAGTTTTGCCCCCTGGCATCAGACCTTTTCGAACCGCGCCGGCTTGCCGAAGAACCGGGTGGCCAGTTCTGTGATGCGGGCGGGGTCGCCGGTGGTCATGAAGCCGACCTCGCCCCGGCCCGGCCGGTCGAATTCCGGATGGCGCTCCAGATAGGCCGTCAGGCTTTTGGCCGTCAGGTCGGGTTGCGACAGTACCTCCACCCCCGCCGGCAGGGCCGCGGTGAACAGGTCGGCGACCAGCGGATAATGGGTGCAGCCCAGCATCACGGCCTGCGGCGCCACCCCGTCCAGCCGGATCATCAACGCATCGGTGTAACGGTTGACCGCATCCGACAGCCGGCCGCGCGCCGCCCCCTGTTCGATCAGGGGGACAAGGTCGGGGCAGGCCTGCTGCACCACCCGCACCTCCGGCGCGCGGGCCGCGATCTCGCGCGGGTAGGCGCCGCTGTCGACGGTGCGGCTGGTGGCGAAGATGCCGATGGTCCGTGCCTCGCCCGCCTGCCGGCTGGCCGCGACGTCGGCCATCCAGGGCACGCCCGTCACCGCCTCCACCATGGGGACCAGCACGCCCAGCACGCGCCGGCCGGGCCAGGCCTGGTCCAGCCAGGTCTGCTGCAGCCGGCGCAGCGCCACCGCCGAGGCCGTGTTGCAGGCCAGGATCACCAGGCGCGCGCCCCGGTCGAACAGGCGCGAGACGCCGGCAAGGGTCAGGGCGTAGATCTCTTCCGGCGTGCGGTCGCCATAGGGGGCATCGGCATGATCGCCCAGATAAAGGAAATCGTGGGTGGGCAGACGCTCATGCAGGGCGCGCAGCACCGTCAGTCCGCCATGACCCGAATCGAACGCACCGATCATCCCGAAACCATCCAAGCAGCCAGCACCCGCTCTTTACCACTTGTTTGCGGCGATGGAAGGGCATTTCGCCCGCTTGCATGCGAACGCGCGCTGTGCCTAATACCAGTGTCAGTAAATTCCGGTTCCCCAGAATTTACTGACTTCGGCGGCACGAGCCGCCGCCGCGCCCGTCAGCGCGGATATCAAGGCCAAGATTTCTTGACCTTGATATAACTCCGCCACCGTACCGATTGGTCCCGCGTTGGAGCGTTCGCCGTCCCATGTCCCTGCTGATCCGTTCCCTGTTCGCCGCCACCCTGGCCTTGGGTGCCGCCCCCGCGCTGGCCGCCACCCAGGACAATGCCCGCCCCGTGGGCCCGACCCTGGGGGAGATCGCCCGGCAGGCGGAACAGCCGGCCCGGCCCGCGCAGGCGCAGCCGGCGGTGCAGTTGCCGGCGGCAACCAACCTGCCGACCATCGGTGATGTGGCCAAGCAGCAGGATGCCCAGGCCAAAGCGGCGGCCGCCGCCGCGGCCGAATCCGGCTGCACGCGGCCCAAGGTCCCCGGTAAATTGCCCGATGGCAAGACGGCAACCGAACAGCAGATGCGCGATGCCCAGCTTGCGGTGAAAAGCTACGTCACCGAGTCGGAAGCCTTTAACCAGTGCCTGGACAAGCTGGTGAAGGCATCGTTGCCCCGCATCACGGCCCGCGAATATCTGGCCCTGATCCAGCAATACGACCTGACCATCTCCGCCATGCAGATTTTCGCGGACCGCTTTAACGAGCAGTTGCGCACCTATCGCGCCCGTTCCACCGGGACAGGACAGTAATTTGGCACTCCCGGCCTGCCGAAGGCTTGCGCGCCGGCTGATGGTGGGCCGGCATCTGCCATTCCGCCCCCTGTCATGCGCGCATTAAAAAGCCCCCGCCCGGTTACCCGGACGGGGGAGCAGGCTTGAACTGCCCGACGAAAGTCGCTGTGCCCTATGGGGCTTGGGATTACTTTGCGGCGATGGTGACGGTGACGGTGT
>NZ_JAGOGJ010000175.1 GCF_017996735.1 Niveispirillum sp. | reverse complement strand
ATGGGGAAGTTCCAGGGGATGATCTGGCCCACCACGCCCAGCGGCTCATGGGAATGATAGGCCACCGTGTCATGGTCGATCTCGGCCAGGCTGCCTTCCTGCGAACGCACGCAGGCCGCGAAATAGCGGAAATGGTCGATGGCCAGCGGGATGTCGGCGGCGGTGGTCTCGCGTATCGGCTTGCCATTGTCGATGGTTTCGGCCAGCGCCAGCAGGTCCAGGCGCTGTTCCATGCGGTCGGCAATCTTGTTCAGGATGCCGGCGCGTTCGGCGACCGAGGTACGGGCCCACTTGTCCTTGGCCTTGTGCGCGGCATCCAGCGCCAGTTCGATATCCTCCGCCGATGACCGGGCGATCTTGCAGAACACGGTGCCGGTGACGGGGGAGATATTGTCGAAATACTGGCCACGCACGGGGGCGACCCATTCGCCACCGATAAAATTGTCGTAGCTGGCGCGGATGGCGACGCTGGATTTCAGCTTCTCGATGGCCTGGTGCAGCATGGGGGCGTCTCCCTGGAAAGACCGGTTTTGGACCCTTTTGGCAGGTCCGGGATCGGTCTCAACCCTGCGCCCGCCCGCTCTTCCGGTAAATTAGACTTTGTGCGCAGAAACCTGTCCCGGACGGGTTGCCCCGACACCATGGTGTAATTGCGCAAAATGGGTGCGGATGGTTTCTGATGGGTGAAATTCACCCGCAAAACCAAGGGGTTCCATCAATGATGACGCGCCCGTTCGTCCTCGCCGCCGCCCTGGCCGCGCAATTGACCATCGCCGCCTCTGCCGATGCGGCCACGCATGAGGTGAAGATGCTGAGCCAGGGGGCGGGCGGGGGGACCATGCTGTTCGAACCCGCCATGCTGACCATCGCGCCCGGCGACACGGTCCGCTTCATTCCCACCGACAAGAGCCACAATGTCGAAGCCATCAAGGGCATGCTGCCCGAGGGCGTGGAACCATTCGTGGGCAAGATGAATGAGGAGATCACCGTGACCTTCGACCAGCCCGGCCTCTACGGCTTCAAATGCAAGCCGCATTACGCCATGGGCATGGTCGGCGTCATCGTCGTGGGCGACCCCGTGAATGTGGAACAGGCCAAGGCCGTGAACCATCCGGGCAAGGCCAAGGAACTGCTGCTGGGCCTGATGGCCAAGCTGCGGGGATAGGGGGGCCTCAGGGGGCGGCCGCTTTTGGCGTTGCTCCCTCACCCTCCCGAACGCTGACGCGTCCGGGCCTCTCCCTCTCCCGCAAGCGGGCGAGGGGTAAAATCAGGGGCAATGTCCTTTTCCGCCCCTCGCCCGCCTGCGGGAGAGGGAGGGGCCCATCGCTGTCAAGCGATGGGAGGGTAAGGGAACCACGCCGAACAGGTAGTACCATCGGTCAAAATTCTTGACCGATGGTACGGCGGCGACTGCCGCCGCGCGGCCCATGCTGCGTAGCCAAGGGCGCGGATGCGCCCGAAAGCTTGACCATCGGTCATGATTTCGTGCCGCGGGTATAAGACAACGACGTAAGACGCGCGCCTACTGCGCCGCCGCCCGCGCCGAAACCTGCGGTGCGCTGGGGGCGGGGGCAAAATTCACCTTGTTGGCCAGGATCACGGCCTGGGTGCGGCTGAAGACCCGCATCTTCTGCAGGATGGCGGAGACGTGGGCCTTCACGGTCGTCTCCGTCACATCCAGTTCATACGCGATCTCCTTGTTCAACCGGCCGGCGACAACCAGTTCCAGCACCTTGCGCTGCTGGGGGGTCAGCGTGTCGATGCGGCGGAGGATCTCCTGATCCTCGCCCGACGGGGCCTGTGTCGGTGCATCCTCCAGGTCGTCCGGCACATAGACATCGCCGCCCAGCACCTGATGCAGCGCCTTGGCGATCATGCCGCGCGCCAGCGATTTCGGCACAAAGCCCGCCGCCCCGTGGCGCAGCGCTTCGTTCACCAGTTGCCGGTCGCAGGCGGCCGACACCATCACCACCGGCAGCGCCGGATAGCGTGCCCGCAGCAGCGCCAGGCCGGCAAAACCATTATTGCCCGGCATGTTCAGGTCCAGAAGGACCAGATCGAAATCGCCCTCCCGGTCGATGATACGCACCACCTCGTCCAGGTCGGACGCCTCGAACAGTTCGCACCGATCCAGCGCCACGGCCACCACAGTCCGCAGCCCGTCACGCACCAGCGGATGATCATCCGCGATCAGAACCTTACCCATGCCCTTGTCCTCCCCGTCGCCCTGATGGTCGCGCCGAATTCATTCTTGTTGTGGGCGGAATCAAGATTACTCGCGCGACGAAAGACGGACAATCACGGCCCCCCACCATGGACACGGTTCTTTAGTATAAGGGGGTGACGCGGCCGCCGTTCACACCACCAGTTTACGGTACAGGTGCCATGTGGCATGGCCCAGCACGGGCATCACCACGGCCAGTCCCACGAACAGTGGCAGGCTGCCCAGCAGCAGCAGGCCGACCACCATCAGGCCCCAGACGGACAGGATGACGGGATTGCGCAGGACGGCGCGTGCCGATGTGATGACGGCATCCAGCACGCCGACCTGCCGGTCCAGCATCATGGGAAAGGACACGACGGTCAGGGTCAGAACCAGCATGGCGAACAGGAACCCGACACCGTTCCCGATCACGATCATCATCCACCCCTCGCGGCTGCCCAGAAGGCTGGACATGAATTCGCTCAGGGTACCGTGGGGCTGGGCGGCCAGGGTTGCCGCATAGATATGTTCGGCAACGGCCAGCCAGACGATAAAGGCGCCCAGCAGCAGCACGCCGAGCCATGCGATGGGCAGCAGCGCCCCTGAATGGCGGACATCCAGGGCGTTGCGCCAGGTCACCGGCACGCCCATTTCCCGCTGTCGCGACAATTCATACATGCCCAAAGCCGCGACGGGCCCCATGATGGAAAGGCCCGCCAGGGCGGGGTAAAGCAACGGGACCAGATCATTCTGTGCGGCCGCAGCCGCGGCCAGCCCGCCGACCAGCGGATAGATCAGGCCCAGGAACAGAAGCTGTGTCGGCGCCGCCATGAAATCACGGACCCCCATGGACAGGGCCTCCATCAGGTCATGGACGCTGATGCGCCGGATCTCCGGCATCATGATGGAACCATCCCGGGTCGCCGCCGTCTGGTTGGCGGCCATGCGATAAGCCATATCTCCAGCCTCCCCGTGCAGCCGGCGATCCGCCATCGGGTCGGATGGCCGGCGGTTCATGGTTCGGCCGGTGGGCCTGACGAATCAATGGCGGCAAGGTGAAGTGCAATGCCGCAAGAGGCAAGCGGTCGAACCTTCTGCGACAAATCATAGCAGGTTCGGCCGTCACTGTACCGGGGAAATGATGGGCTTTACGCAGCGTCCGCACAGTCGACATTGCCGTTCCGGCTCAGCTTCAGCTTTTGCCCGACCTCGGCAATGGCGCTCAATACCGGGATCAGTTCCCGGCCGATATCGGTCAGCCCATATTCGGTGGAGGGTGGGGAGGTGGGCATCACCGTGCGCACCACCAGCCCCTGCTGCTCCAGCATGCGCAGCCGCGCCGTCAGTGTCTTGGCCGAGATTTGCGGCATGTCGACCCGTAATTCACCGAACCGCCTGGGCGTTGCCTGCAAATGCCACAGCACATGGGTGGTCCAGGCCCCGCTCAGCAGGTTCATGAATTCCGACACCGGGCAGTAAGGGGAGGGGACAACGGGGTTCTTGCGGATTTTCAAGGCCATGGGGGACATTTCCCGGTTACCGGTCCGATACCGGAAAATGCAGGTTACCAGAAGTAACCAGCTATACAATGGCAACCGTCTTCGCCATCCTGCCGGCCGTCACCCCGCCCATGCGGGGGCGCTGTTCCATGATCGAGGAAACAAGATGAAGCTCTACTACAAGCCCGGTGCCTGCTCGCTCGCCTCCCATATTGTGCTGCGCGAGGCCGGTTTTGATCCGGACGTGGAAGCGGTGGATCTGCCGACGCATCGGACCGCCGGTGGTGTCGATTTCTACACGATCAATCCCAAGGGCTATGTCCCCGCCCTGATCACGGATGAGGGGGAGTTGCTGACCGAGGGTGTGGCCATCATGCAGTATGTGGCCGACCTGAAGCCAGAGGCCAAGCTGCTGCCGCCGCCCGCCACGCTGGCCCGCGCGCGGGTGCAGGAAGCGCTGAACTTCATCGCGACCGAGGTCCACAAGGGCTTCAGCCCCTTTTTCAACCCGACCACACATCCGGAGACCAAGGCTGCCGTGCCGGCCAATGTCGGCCGCCGCTTCGACGCGCTGGAGGCCCAGTTGGCCGATGGCCGCACCTATCTGCTGGGGGCGGATTTCACCGTGGCCGATGCCTACCTGTTCACGGTTCTGGGCTGGTCGCCCTATGTCGGGCTGGACCTGACCACTTGGTCCAACCTGTCGGCCTATCGCGGTCGCGTCGCCGCCCGTCCGGGCGTGCAGGCGGCGCTGAAGGCCGAAGGGCTGATCTGATGCAACACGCGACCCCGGCCGGGAGTGATTTTGCCGGGGTCGCCGCCTAAATCTCCAGCGGGGTCCAGCCGTCACGGCCCAGGGCTTCCAGGGGCTGGAAGTTGGCCTTGTATTCCATCTTGGGGCTGCCCTTGATCCAATAGCCCAGATAGAGAAAGGGCAGCCCTTCCTGGCGGCAGCGTTCGATCATGGCTAGGATCAGGTGGGTGCCCAGGCTGCGCCGGGGTTCGTCGGGATCATAGAAACTGTAGACGGCGGAATAGCCGTCTTCCAGCCGGTCCACCAGCATGGCGCCACGCAGCCGCCCGGCCGTGTCCCGCGTCTCCGCCATGAAGGTGTTGACGCGGCCTTCATCCACCATGGAGGCGAAGTCACCCGGCGTCATGCGGTTCATGTCGCTGTCATTGTGGCGGGCGTCCTGATACAGCGCGAACAGTTCGAACTGTTCGGGGGTGGAGGCGGCGGGCACCACGTCCAGCATCAGGTCGGCATTGGCGCGCAGGATGCGCCGGTTGGTGCGGTTGGGCGTGAAGGACGCCACCGGCACCCGCACCGGCACACAGGAATTGCACCCCGGACAGACGGGGCGATAGACGATGTCGTGGCTGCGGCGAAAGCCTGCCCGCGACAGGGCCGAATTCACCTCTCCCGCCTGCGGTCCCACCAGCCGCGTAAACAGCTTCCGCTCCACCCGCCCCACCAGATAGGGGCAGGGCATGGGGCCGGAGCGGAAGAATTGCTGCAAGGGCCGGTGCAGGGGCGGGATGACACTCATTCTTGGCCCTGGCGCAGGGTGGGAGAGGATTTCAGGCCGACAGCGTACCCGGTTGGTCGATCAGGAAAAAGGCCTGAGCGATATCATTGGACAATTTGGCAAAATTGATCTGCAAACCATCCAGATATTCATGCAGGCCCACGGAAATCACAGACTCGATGGTCTGGTTGGCCAGATTGCCCAGCAATTCATCCGACCGTTCCAGCGGCAGGGTGCCCCGGCGCAGGCGGTATTTGCTGTTCAGCCGGTTCAACAGACTGTCCACCTCCCGCATACAGACCAGAACCGAGCGCGGGAAATTGTCGTTGAACAGCAGGAAGCCCGCCACCGCCGCCGGCGTCATGCCGCGTGGATAGACGCGGCGGAAGGCGTGGTAACCGGCGGCAGAGCGCAACAGGCTGTTCCACTGGCTGATATCGATGGGTGTGCCCACGTCGCGCGGGCTGGGCAGCAGCGTGTGGTACTTGATGTCCAGCAGGCGCGTGGCCTGGTCCGCCCGCTCCAGATTGCGGCCCAGACCATAGAAGTACCAGCCCTGGTCGCGGAAGAAGGTGCCTTCCGTGATGCCGGTATGGGTCTGGCAGGCTTCCTTGATGGACGCGCACAGCCGCTGGATATTGTGCTGGGCCAGATCGGTGGCCGGTTCCAGCGCCAGCAGGCGATTATAGAACATGTTCAGATGCGCCCACATCTCCGTGGAGATCAGGGGGCGCAACTGCCGCGCATTCTCCCGCGCCGACGCGATGGCGGCGATGATGGAGGTGGGGTTGTTCTGATCCAGCACATAGAAATTCAGCACATTCTTGACGGTGGCCGTGGGGTACAGCTCGAAGAAGCGCTTTTCATCGGCGTTCAGGCGCAGGATCGGCAACCAGTTGGTGGCACCGAAACTGTCGCGGGCGAAGGTCTCATGCACGTCCAGGATGCGGGCCAGATTTTCGGCGCGCTCCATATAGCGGGCCATCCAGAAGATGCATTCGGCGTAACGGGCGAGAAGGGCTGCCATGTCCGGTTCTCCCCTTACTGGCTTTGCGACTGTGACTGGGACGACGAAGACTGGGACTGCGACTGGGATTGGGTATGGAACGGATCGGTGCTGTCATCGGCCACCGGGTCCGGCTCCGTTTGTCCCCCCTCGGTCAGGACCCAGGTATCCTTGGACCCGCCGCCCTGGCTGGAATTCACGATCAAGGTGCCCTTCTTCAACGCCACCCGCGTCAACCCGCCCGGCAGCACCCAGGTGCTTTTGGCCGTGATGGCGAAGGGGCGCAGATCCACATGGCGCGGTTCGATCCCTTCCTCCGTCAGGGTGGGGCAGACCGACAGCGGCACCATGGGCTGGCTGATATAATTGGCCGGGTCTTCCAGCAGCTTGGCCCGGCATTCCTCCAACTCGGCCTTGGTCGCGCGCGGGCCGATGGTGATGCCGTAACCGCCGGCCTCGCCCACCGGCTTCACCACCAGCTTGTCCAGATTGTCGAGCGTATATTGCAGCGCGTCCGGCTCGCGGCAGATATGGGTATCGACATTGGGGATGATGGCGTCTTCGCCCAGGTAATATTTGATCATGCGCGGGACATAGGCATAGACGGCCTTGTCATCGGCCACGCCCGTGCCGATGGCGTTGGCCAGCGCCACATTGCCCTTGCGATAGGCCTCGAAAATGCCCGGCACGCCCAGCATGCTGTCGGGGTTGAAGGCCAGCGGGTCCAGGAAATCATCGCCGATGCGGCGATATATGCTGTCCACCCGGCGCAGGCCGCCGGTGGTCTTCATATAGACCTTGTCGTCGATGACGGCCAGATCGCGCCCTTCCACCAGCGGCACACCCATCTCGCGCGCCAGGAAGATATGCTCGAAATAGGCGGAGTTATAGGCGCCGGGCGACAGAAGCACCACCTGCGGGTCATAGGTGTCGACATCGGGCCGGGGCGGCGCGATCTCGCACATGGCCTCCAGCAGCTTGGCGCCGTAATTCTCCACACTGCGCAGGCCGATATCGCCCATCAGGTCGGGGAAGGCGCGCAGCATCATGTGGCGGTTTTCCACCACATAGGACACGCCCGACGGCACGCGGCCATTATCCTCCAGCACCCGGAACGTGCCCTCATGGTCGCGGACCAGATCGACGCCGGCAATGTGGATATAGGTCTTGAAGGGCAGGGTGATGCCCTGCATCTGCGGCCGGTAATTGGCATTGCCCAGCACCAGCTCGGCCGGGATGATCCCGTCCTTCAGCACGTGCTGATCATGATAGATATCATGCAGGAACATGTTCAGCGCCGCGATGCGCTGCTGCACGCCCTTTTCCAGATGCGCCCATTCCTTGGCCGCGATGATGCGGGGGATCACATCAAAGGGCAGGATACGGTCAACGGCCTTGGCGTCGCTATACACCAGAAAGGTGATGCCCAGATTGTAAAGCTCCCGCTCCGCATCCGATGCGCGTCGTCGCAGATCGTCATAGTCAAGTTGTCGAAGCCGATCCTTCACGGCCTCGGTATGCGATGCCGGTTTGCTGGCCGATCCAAACAGCTCGTCATAAAAGCCGTTGGCATCATAGGACGACAACAGGTCGTCAACACCTTTTCCAGACCCGCTCAACAGAGCCCCCTGCGCCCTTCGTGCCATGCGATCCGCTGTCGAGGGCGATGCCGACACCGGCTTCGTTTCGCATCCGCGAGATTGAGATTAACAGATCAGTAAGGTTTGAACAGGGGGCGTGTGAACGCTCCCTACGGTTTTGCACAGTGTGGTTTTTTTGCCCCGCGGTTGGGGCGGGTCATGGTCTGTGCAACGCTGTGAAACATGAAACACCCCCGTGTCTCAGACAAAGGGCCACAGCCACAGTGACTGCGCCCGGCGTTGATGGCCGGGGCCGGGGGGGCGGATATGGCAATGGTGGCGAGCGACGCAGTATAGCACAGGGGTGGGCAGAAGTCAGCGGTTGGGCGCAAACGTGAAAGGCTTGGTTCTGATGCCGGTCCCGCTGGGAAACCTTGTCTGTGTAAACATGATTGTCTAGTCTCTGACGCCTCTCCGCAGAATGGTCTGGAAAATGATCGCCGAAAAATTCATTGAATATTGGTCGGACCGCGGTGGTTCGGAGCGGGCGAATTATCAGAAATTTATTAATGAGTTGTGCGATTTGATTGGTGTCGACAAGCCGGAGGCCAGTCACGCCGAAGATCATCGTAACGAGTATGTGTTTGAAAAGCGGGTCCGCGCCATGGATGTGGATGGCGAGGATGGTCGGTACAATTTTATCGACTGCTATAAGCGTAAGCATTTCGTGCTGGAGGCCAAGCAATCGGACAAGCGTATGCGCGGGCTTGCCGCCTCGGGGCCGGACCTGTTTGGTGAGACGCCACCGCCTGCTGCCTCGCCCAAGGCGGCGTGGGACCGCATGATGAAGCAGGCGCGCCAACAGGCGGAAAACTATGCCAGGTACCTGCCCGAATGGCCGCCGTTCCTGTTGATCGTCGATGTCGGTCATGTCATCGAGGTCTATGCCGATTTCACCGGCCTGGGCAAACGCTACAAGCCGTTCCCGGACAGCCGGTCGCACCGGATTGCCATTCCCGACCTTGCCGATGCGGCGGTACGCGACCGGTTGCGGGCCATCTGGACCGATCCTTTGTCATTGGACCCCGCCGCCAAACGCGCGGAGGTGACAAAGGACATCGCCTATCGTCTGGCCCGCATGGCACGCACCTTGGAAAAGCGTCATGATCCGAAGGAGGTGGCGCTGTTCCTGATGCGCTGCCTGTTCACGGCCTTTGCGGAGGATGTGGGGCTTCTGCCCGCCGATGCCTTTTTGACCCTGCTGCGCAAGGCAGAGGGCAACCCCCAGTTCCTGCCCCGTTATCTGACCCCGTTCTGGCGGTCGATGGACAAGGGCAGCGACTTTGACCCGATGATCGGTGCCCCTGTACGCCATTTTAATGGTGGCCTGTTCAAGAATGCCCAGGCGTTGGCCCTGACCGGCGATGAATTGTCGGAACTGATCACGGCTTGTCAGCGGGATTGGCGCAATGTCGAGCCGGCGATTTTTGGCACGCTGCTGGAAAATGCCCTGTCGGTGCGCGAGCGGGGGCAGTTGGGCGCGCATTTCACGCCGCGTGCCTATGTGGAACGGTTGGTCATCCCCACCGTGATCGAGCCGTTGCAGGACGAATGGCGCGCCACATTGGCCCTGGCGGAGGGGCGGCGGGCCGTCGGTGATACCAAGGGGGCGGTGGAATTGATCCGCACCTTCCATCGTTCGCTGTGTCAGGTGAGGGTACTGGACCCCGCCTGCGGCACCGGCAATTTCCTCTATGTCAGCCTGGAACTGATGAAGGAACTGGAAGGGGAGGTGCTGCTGGCGCTGGAGGAATTGGGCGCGGCGGCGCAGGCGCTGCTGGACCTGCAGGGCACGACCGTGGGGCCGCAGCAATTTATCGGCCTGGAAAAGAATGCCCGCGCCGTGCCCATTGCCGAACTGGTGCTGTGGCTGGGCCATTTGCAGGGGCATTTGCGCCTGCGCGGGCCGGAAAGCCTGTCCGATCCTATCCTGAAGCCGGTGGAAACCGTGCGGGAGGCGGACGCTGTCCTGGCCTGGAAAAAAGAGGAACTGGTGGTGGACGCGGCGGGCAAACCTGTTACCCGCTGGGACGGCGTTTCCCTGCGCACCGATCCGCATACGGGACGGCAGGTGCCGGATGAAGCCCAGGTTGTGCCGCTGAAGAAATATACCGAGCCAAAGCCCGCGCCCTGGCCGCCCAAGGTGGATTTCATCGTCGGCAACCCGCCCTTTATCGGCGGCAAGGATCTGCGCCAGGAATTGGGCGATGGCTATGCGGAGGCATTGTGGTCTGCCTATCCGCAGATGCCGGGCGGCGCCGATTTTGTGATGTATTGGTGGGACCGCGCCGCCGATCTGGTGCGTGAGGGCAAGGCGCGGCGCTTCGGTTTCATCACCACCAATTCCATCACCCAGACCTTCAGCCGCCGGGTGATCAAACGCCATCTGGACGCCAAGAAGCCGCTGCACCTGTCCTTTGCCATCCCCGACCATCCCTGGGCTGATGCCCAAGGGGCCGCCGCCGTGCGCGTGGCGATGACGGTGGGTGTGGCCGGGTCGGGCGAGGGGCTGTTGAAACAGGTGGCGGCGGAAGGCGACGCGAACCCGAATGATGGAGCCATCGCCGTGACCTTTGCCCTTGAGCAAGGGGTTATCCTGCCGGATTTGACCATTGGGGCGGATATTGCCGGTGTTTTGCCACTAAAGGCCAATGAGGGGCTTTCATCGCGGGGCGTATCGCTTCACGGCTCCGGGTTCATCGTGAGCCCGACCGAGGCCGCCGGGCTGGGTCTGGGCAAGGTTCCCGGTTTGGAGCAGCATATCCGGCATTACCGTAACGGCCGTGATCTGACCGGGAAAAGCCGAGGCGTGCTGGTCATTGATCTGTTCGGCCTGACGGCGGAACAGGTGCGGCAGCGGTTTCCGGGCGTGTATCAGTGGGTTCATGACAAAGTGAAGCCTGAAAGGGACCAGAATAATCGTGATACCTACCGCGATAACTGGTGGATATTCGGTGAACCGCGTCGGGAGTTACGGCCAGCTTTGCATGGATTGCCCCGCTACATCGCAACTGTCGAAACCGCGAAGCATCGCATCTTTCAGTTTCTGGATATCGGCATCCTGCCCGACAACAAGCTGATCGGCATCGGCTTGCATCAATCCGTTAATCTTGGCCTGCTCAGTTCCCGCATCCACACGACGTGGGCTTTGGCAGCGGGTGGCCTGCTTGAGGACCGCCCTGTTTATGTCAAGTCAGCTTGCTTCGACGCTTTCCCCTTCCCCATCCTCACCCCTGCCCAGGAAGCCCGGATCGGCTCCATGGCCGAGGAGTTGGACGGGTTGCGCAAGAAGGTGCTGGCGGCGGGGCATTTCACCCTGACCGAGCTTTATAATGTGCTGGAAAAGCGCAAGGCCGGTGCGGTGCTGGAGCCGGCGGAACGCGATATCTATGAGGCCGGGCATGTCGGCGTCCTGCTGGACCTGCACCGCGCCATTGATGCGGCGGTGGCCGATGCCTATGGCTGGCCCGCCGACCTGGCCGACCGTGACATCCTTTTCCGGCTGGTGGCCTTGAACAAAGAACGGGCGGGGGAGGAGGCGCGGGGCCTTGTCCGCTGGCTGCGCCCGGAATTTCAGAATCCCGGTGGGGTGCAGGCGGGCGAACAATTGTCCGCCGACCTGGGGGAGGCGACGGTGGCCGCTACCCGGCCCGCCTG
>NZ_JAGOGJ010000002.1 GCF_017996735.1 Niveispirillum sp. | reverse complement strand
GAACCCATTTATCTGATGGTTGCCGGCCGCCCCGATCCTCCGGACGCACACGCAGCCCCCCGAACGACCAGTCGAGCAGACGGGCGGGGCGGCCGGCAACCATCAGATAAATGGGTTCGGTCGGGGTACGCGGATGCGTGCGGCGTTCGGCCGGGGTGTCGGACATGGCGATCATGGATACAAATTTACCAAAATACCCCCAAATCCGATACTGCCCGGAGGATATAGAAAGATTGTTACCGGCGCAGGCCAGCCATAACGAAAAAGGGCGGCCCGAAGGCCGCCCTTTCCCCAAGATCACTGATCTGATTTCGGTCAGGATCAGAACTCGTACTTCACACCCAACTGGATCTTCCACACCGAAGCGCGGTTGCTCAGTTGTTCGGTCACGTCGCGACCGACGGACGTGAAGACATACTTGCCATCGGGCCCGATCGTCGCCTGCGGGCCGGCGATCGACTGGAAGAACGGCACCGCTTCCTGACGGCCCCAATCCTTGTTCAGTAGGTTGGTCAGGTTCAGGATGTCCAGGGTCAGGATGGCCTTGTGGCCTTCGATCGGCGCCGGGATTTCCTGGGCCAGCTTGGCATCGACCGAATAGGTCCAGGAGCTCTCGAACGCGCCGCGCGGAATGATGCCGCCACGATACTTTTCCAGACCGTTGCGCTGGATATAGGCATCCATCTGCGCGGCCGTGACCGAGCCGGTAGCCGTCCAGTTGACCAGCGGGTCGCTGGCGCCGGTCGGCACATACATGGCCTGACGCGAGCGGCTGGACCGGCAGGCCGGATCGCCGAACGGGTTGTTGGTGGCCGTGTTGGCGCAGGTGAAGCTGAACGTGTAGGGCTTGCCGGAGTAAGCCTGACCGAACAGCGACAGGGACGACTTGAAGCCATCGAAATATTCGATGCTATAGCTGGTGTTCGCCGTGAAGCGATGCTTCGTCTCGTAGGACGAGGTGCCCAGCAGATCCGTGTTCGGATCGGTGGTCACGAACTGCTCGTAGTTGGAGCCGGCCACCGAGCTGGTGCCCTGGCTGGCATCCTTGCTGTCCTGGAAGGCGTAGCCGGCACCGAAATCGACATCGCCGTAATCCGTCGACCAGTACTTGGAACCGTACAGGGTCAGGATCAGGCTCTTGCCCTTGTCGGTGTTGGTCAGCAACAGGTCGGAGCCATTGCCGCGCGTATCGCCGGCCTGGATGTTCTGGCTGTAGATCGGGCGGCCATCGGGGGCCGTGCCGGTCTTCACCAGACGCAGGTCACGATAGAAGTTGGCGTCCTTCACGCGGGTATAGATCGCCTCGGCGGTGAACAGCCAGTCGTCACCCAGGACCGGGATATCCACCTTCTGGTCGACAGCCAGGCTGAACTTCCAGGAGGACGGCATCTTGTAGTTCGGGTCGAGCGCGTTGACGAAGCCTTCGCCGACGGTCGTCAGGCGGGTGGTCGCAGCGCCGGGCACCTGACCGGTGACGCCGTTCAGCAGCAGGGCGTTGTTGGCGGGTACCGTACCGGTGCTCGGACGGGTGATATCCAACGAACGCTGGGTCACACCGTCATTGCTGTAGCCGTTGGACAGCCACACGGCCGCACCGGTGCCGGAGAACAGGCCGGCGCCACCGCGGACGACCGTGCTTTCCGTCGCGTCATAGGTGAAGCCCAAGCGCGGCAGCCACAGATCGACGCCATCGATCGTCGCGTTGTTGGAGAAGCCGTAGCGCGTGAGGAAGTTGGCGTTGGCCAGCGGCGCATCGTCGGTCTTGTACAGCTCGTAGCGCAGACCGCCCTGGAGCTGGAAGTCCGGGGTGACGTCCCACGTATCCTGCAGGTAGAACGAGTGGACGGTGTAGTCCCACTTCGCCGCCGCATCTTCCGGGTTGCCGGAAACGGCGTTGGCGTACCGGAAGCGCTGGGCCGTGCGGTTCTGGAAGGCCTCGATGGAGGCGAACTCCCAATAGCCCAGGCTGCGCTGCAGGAACAGATTGTAGTAGTCGACGTTCTCGTATTCGTAGCCGCCGGTGATCTTGTGATCGCCCAGCAGGTAGGTGCCCTTCAGCTTGGCGCTGTCGGTCTTCGTGCTCAGCACGTTGCTGTGCGAGGAGATGTCAGGACCGATAACGACCTGGCCATAGTTGGTGTTGTTCACCGCCAGGCCGGTCGGGTTGGTGCTGATGCGCATCTCGCCAAAGCCCAGGCCGTTCAGCGGCAGGCGCAGGCTGTCCACTTCCTTGCGGGCCACCTTGACCTCGGTGGAGAAGTCGGACGTCCAGTCGGAGAACAGCTGGAACGAGTAGCTGTCCATGATCTGGGTGTAATCGTAATAGTTCGACTGCAAGGACAGCGTGCGCGGCGTGGCGCTGGTGCTGGACGCGCCGTCGCGGATATTGTTGCCCTCGTTACGCTGATAGGCGAACGACGCGCGGTGATCGTCGCTGATGTTCCAGTCCAGCTTGGCGAGGATCTTCTCATCCTCTTCCGGCAGACTGCCATTGGGCAGGTCCAGCGTGTCATAGCCATAGACGGACTGGGCGATGGCGCGGATCTGCGCCACCTGGGCAGAGGTGACACCCTGGACCGGGTTGCCCAGACCGCTGTCCTGGGTGCCGAACACCACCGGAGCCTGGCTCTTGAACTTCTCGTAGCTCGTGTAGAAGAACAGCTTGTCTTCGACCAGAGCGCCACCCAGCGAACCGCCCCAGGTCTTTTCCTTGTAGGGGCTGATCAGGTTGCGGTTGTTACCCGAGCGGTCGCCCGACAGGCTGTCATCGCCATAATAGTAATAGAAGGAGCCGTGCGGGGTGTTTTCGCCCGACTTGGTGACGATGTTGATCGTGCCGCCCTGGAAGCCGGAATATTCCACGTCATAGGGGGCGGTCAGCACCGACAGGCCTTCGATGGCGTCGATCGACAGCGGCGAGCGCTGGGTCGGATAGCCACCGGCATTCAGGCCGAAATCGTCGTTCTGCTTCACGCCGTCGATGGTCAGGCTGTTGAAGCGGTTGCTGGAGCCGGCGATCTGGATGGCACCGGAATTGGTGACGTCGATATAGACCTTCGGATCGTTGCGGATGATGTCCTTCAGATCGCGGCTGATGGACGGCGCATTGTTGATCTGCTGCTGGCCGAAATTCGTGCCGATGCCAACCGTCTCGGCCGCGGCGCGTTCGCCGGTCACCACGATCTCTTGCATCTTGGCGCCCAGCGCCAGATCCAGGGCGAACGGCTCGCCCAGGGAGATGAAGATGCCTTCGAGTACCTGCGGTTCGGTGCCGGAAGCGGTGATGGTCACGGTGTAGGGACCGCCCACACGCAGACCGCCAGCCTGGAAGCGGCCGCCCTCGTTCACGGTGGTGACGGAGCGCGTGCCCGACGGCGTATGGACGATCGTGACCTCGGCGCCGGCGGCCGGCGCACCCGAAGCGGTGGTGATCTGACCCGTCATGGACGAGGTCGTCTGCTGCGCTACGGCCGGGATGGCCCAGGAAGACGCAATGGCGAGCGCCAGGGCACCCGTACCGAGATTCAAAGCGGATAGCTGACGGCGGAGAATTGCTGCCGCCTTCTTATTTTCGATGGTCATACGAAGAGCCCCCAATAAGCCGGACCGGATTGCGCGGACAACACCAGATGCCCGTGACGCTTAGGTAACGAATAGATTACAGTTCCATGACAGGCACCTCTGCAGCTATGCCTGCAGGGGCTTGAACGGCTATATCTCAGCCAGCGTATCATTACCGCCACAGTTTTGCGGCGCAGCATGCCGGTTCCGGGGGGCGAGTCCCGCGCTCCCTGCATTTCTTAACCGTGTTTGCTGCGATGCACCTGCTGCCCGGCGGCAACAGAGCCCGATGGAGCGTGTTCCGTGATTCGTCTTTCCCGCCCTGGCGCCCTGATGGCGGGCGCCCTGTTCCTGGCGCTGGCCGGTCCAGTATCGGCACAGGAAAAGGTCGACCTGCAGGTATTGTCGACGACTGACCTGCATATGTATTTGGAAGATTACGATTATTACGGAGACCACAAGGATACGGGCGTGGGTCTGGTCCGGGTGGCGCCGCTGATCCGGGCGGCGCGGGAGGCCAACCCCAACACGATTCTGGTCGATAATGGCGACCTGATCCAGGGCACGCCCATGGGCGACTGGGTGGTGCGGGAGCGCGGTGTGGGCAAGGACAAGCCCCTGCATCCCGCCATGGCCACCATGAACCTGCTGCACTACGACGCCGCCATCCTGGGGAACCACGAGTTCAATTACGGGCTGGAGGTGCTGCACAATGTATATGGGGGGGCCCAGTTCCCCGTGCTGTCCGGCAATGTCTTCAAGGTGGACGGGGGCAGGAACGACGAACTGATGTTCAAGCCCTATGCCATCCTGGACCGGACGGTGGTGGATGCGAAGGGCGCCAAGCACAAGATCAAGGTCGGCATTCTGGGCCTGCTGCCGCCCCAGATCATGATCTGGGACAAGGACAAGCTGGAAGGCCGCGTCACGACGCGCGACATGATCGACATGGCCAAGGTCCATGTGCCGGAAATGAAGAAGCAGGGCGCCGACATCATCATCGCCGTCGCCCATTCCGGCCTGACCTTCCTGAACCGCGAAGGCGGGGAAGAAAACGCCGCCAACTACCTGACCGAGATCGAGGGTGTGGACGCCGTTGTCTCGGGCCACAGCCACCGCGTCTTCCCCAGCAAGGAATATGAAGGCCTGCCCAAGTCCGACCTGAAGCAGGGAACCGTGAATGGCAAGCCGGTGGTGATGGCCGGATATTATGGCAGCCATCTTGGCGTCATCACCTTCCAGCTTGAAACCGTGGGCAAGGGCTGGAAGGTCACGGGTGGCAAGGGCGAGGTGCGGCCCATCCAGGAACGCCAGGATGGAAAGACCGTGAATGTGGAGCCGGACGCCGAGGTGGCGAGCCTGCTGGCGCCCAGCCATGAGGGCACCTTGTCCTATGTCCGCCGCCCCGTGGGCAAGACCACGGGGCGTATCCATTCCTATTTCAGCTTCCTGGGCGACAGCGCCGGTGTGGAACTTGTGGCAGAGGCACAGCGCGCCTATGTGGCCCGCGCCCTGGCCGGCACGGAAAATGCCAGTCTGCCCATCCTGTCGGCGGTGGCGCCGTTCAAGTCGGGCGGGCGTCCCGGTGCCAAATTCTACACCGACATCCCGGCGGGGGAGATCGCCATCCGCAATGTCGCCGACCTCTATCTCTATCCCAACCAGATCGCGGCGGTGAAGCTGACGGGCGGGCAGGTCAAGGATTGGCTGGAAATGGCATCGCGCGCCCTGTCGGTGATCGATGTCAAAAGCAAAGTCCAGCAGCCGCTGGTGAATGTGAAGGTGCCGGCCTATGTGTTCGACATCATCGACGGCATCACCTATTCGATCGATGTGACGCAGCCGGAACGGTTCGACCGTGACGGCAAGCTGGCCGATGACAAGGCCCATCGCGTCAAGGATGTGATGTTCCAGGGCAAGCCCATCGACGAGAAACAGGAATTCATCGTCGTCACCAACAATTACCGCGCCAATGGCGGCGGCTCCTATCCGGGGCTGGACGGCACCACTGTGATCTACCAGTCGCCCGACACGGTGCAGTCGGCCATCATTGAGTATATCCGCGCCAAGGGCGTGGTGGAGCCGTCGACCGACCATAGTTTCCGGATCGCGCCCCTGCCCGCCGGCGTCAATCTGGTCTATGAAAGCTCGCCGCTGGCCCAGGAACTGCTGTCCGAACAGCCGGCGCTCAGCTATGAGGGGCCGGGTGAGAATGGTTTCGCCCGTTTCCGCATCGATCCCGTGAAGATCGGGGTCAAGCCGTGAGGCCGCGCCTCTATCTGGCCGGACCCGACGTCTTCCTGCCCGACCCGCTGGCGGCGGCGGCATCGATGAAGGCCATCTGCGAAGAACTGGGGCTGGAGGGCGCGTTTCCCATGGATAACGCCCTGTCCCCGGCCCAGGGCGAGGGCGGGGCGGCGTTTGCCGCCCGCATCCGTCAGGCCAATCTGGATCTGATCCGGGCGGCGGACGGCGTGATCGCCAATTGCATGCCCTTCCGGGGGCCGTCCGTCGATGACGGCACGGCCTATGAAATGGGCTTTGCGGCGGCGCTGGGCAAACCGGTATTCCCCTGGTCGGGCGATATCCGCCCGCTGCTGCAGCGGACCCAGTCGCGCCAGTATCTGGCCCATGATGGGCGCGTCTGGCGCGATGCCGACCAGATGGAGGTGGAGGAGTTCGGCCTGCCCGTGAACCTGATGCTGGTCGATCCGGCCACGGGGCCGGTGCATCCCAGCTTCACCCAGGCGGCCCGCGCGGCCGCTCTCTGGTTCGCCCAGGCAAAGGTCTGATACCATCGGTCAAAATTCTTGACCGATGGTACGGCGGCGACTGCCGCCGACGTCAGTAAATCCTGACAAGTCAGGATTTACTGACACACGTATGATACCAAACTGCCAAGGGTTGACCCCTGGCGGTCGGGAGGCTGGCGACGGTCAGCCCACGCCACAGGGCGCGCAGGCCAAGCCGTCGGATGGCGGCGCCCGGCGCTAAGGGAGAAGGGTAGGAATCAAAACGCCGCCATGGCCCGTCCAGGGGACCCGGCGGCGTCCTTGTCCTGCGTGCGGTCGGTTCAGGCGGCGTGCTGGCTGTGACCCAGGCGACGGAAGCGGGTGGCGTCCAGCACCACCTCCAGCGCCAGCGACAACCGGTCGCTGTTGCGCCCTTCCACCAGGAATTCCACATGCGTCGGACGGGCAGTATGCTGATGCACGGCATGCACCAGCAACCGGCGCCGCGGCATCTTCAGCTCTTCCAACCATTCCCCGGCCTTGGGGGGTTCCGCCACACGCCTGGACAATACCATCGCCACTCTCCTGCACGAGGCACCGCGGTTTCCAAAAGGAACGGCGCCGAAACCGGTTACCACCGCCCCCGGCCGCCTGCCCCCTGACGGGCCGGCGCCATTGAACGGGATTATAGGGTGGATAGCCTGATCCACGCCCCTATGATAGCGGAAATTTCTCCCTAAGGAATAGACCATCCGGATTAGGTCAAGGGGTGAAGCATGTCCTAACATGTGTCGAAAGGCCAGGAACCACCCTTCCACCTTTGCCATGGCGATGATCCGCGTGATGCGCTACAGGGTCTCCGGCCCTTTTGGCAGGGGGCGGTGACCGGATAAAAGAAACATGTTCGACAATCTTCTGAACCTGGTGGATCAGTTGGGCTACTGGGGCCTGCTGCTTCTGATGTTCCTGGAAAATGTTTTCCCTCCCATACCATCGGAACTGATCATGCCGTTGGGCGGGTTCCTGGCGGCGCAGGGCAAGATGGACCCGATCCTGGTGGTGCTGGTGGGCACGGCGGGATCGGTGCTGGGCGCCCTGCCCTGGTATTATATCGGCCGGTTTTTCGGGCATGATCGTCTGATCGCCCTGTCGGAGCGATTCGGCTTCATCATGACGATGGATCCGCCCGACGTGGAGATGGCCTTCACCTGGTTCGCCCGGCATGGGCGCAAGGCCGTGCTGCTGGGCCGCCTGATCCCCGCCATCCGCACCCTGATCTCCGTGCCCGCCGGCATGGCAAAGATGAGCATGCCGGTCTTTCTGGCATTGACCACGCTGGGCTCGCTGGTCTGGACCAGCATCCTGACGGCTTCCGGCTATCTGCTGGAAAACCACTATGACAAGGTGGAGACCTGGGTCGATCCCGTTTCCAAAATCGTGGTCTATGGCTGCATCGCCATCTATCTGGGCCGCATGGGCTGGCGGCTGGTGCGGGGCAAGCGGAACTGATAACCGAAGCTATATCCCGACAGATCGGAATTGAAGGCCTCGGGCGGCACCCCGGCGCGGTCCGCAATTGGGTCCATCGGACCGACAGATCCGGCCCTACTCTTTCCAGCATAAGGGGAGGGTTGGAAATGCGGCGGACGGCGGTGACAATCATCCTGGCCGGTCTGGCGGGGGCTGCCGTCGATGGCGCCTATGCCAGCCTCATGGGCCTCATTCGCGGCATCGGCGTGATGCGGGTATGGCAGAGCGTGGCGGGCGGCTGGATCGGGGCCGCCGCGCGGGAAGGGGGCATCGCCACCGCCCTGTTGGGCTTTGCCACCCATATCGGCATCGCGCTGGTCATGGCCGCTGTCTTCATGCTGGCCCTGTCCCGCATCGGGCTGTTGCGCCGGCGGCGCTGGCAGGCCGCCATCGCCTACGGGCTGGGCCTCTATCTCGTCATGTATCTGCTGGTGTTGCCGCTGCGCTGGCCCGGCATCTTCCCCCGCTGGGACGGGCTTTTCTCCATCGCCGACATTGCGGCCCATATTGGCGTGGCACTGGCCATCGCCGCCATCATCCGCTGGCGCGAACGGGCATAGGCAGCGATCACGCCGCCCGCCCCCGCCGCTTTTCGGCCAGCATATGGCTTAACAGCGCGCGCAGGGCGCCCGGCCGCACGGGTTTGTACAGGATGCGGCAACCGGCATGCGCCACGCTGTCCTTCACCGCGTCGGTACGGTCGGCGGTGATGACGGCGGCCGGCAGGTCGGGCCCGACCTTCGCCCGGATCAGGGACAGGGCCTCCAGCCCGCCCATGCCATGGTCCAGATGGTAATCCGTCAGCACCACATCCGGCACCCGTTCACCCAGGGCCGCCAGCGCGTCGGCACCCGTCGCCCCCCACACCACCTCGCATGACCAGCCCGACAGCAGCGCGATGGTGGCCTGGGCGATGGCGGGTTCGTTTTCCACGCACAGGACCAGCGTCCCCTCCAGCCCCGTGACGGTCGCCCCGGCCACGGGCCGCTGCGGATCGGCGGCACGGGTCGCCAGCGGCACCTCCACGGCAAAGCAGGAGCCCTTGCCCACCGCTGACCGCAGGCTGACCTTGTGGCCCAGGATGGCGGCGAACCGTTCGACGATGGACAGGCCCAGCCCCAACCCCTTGTCGCGGTCATTCTGGCCATTGCCCAACTGCCGGAACTCCTTGAAAATCTCCTGCCGCTTCTCCTCCGGAATACCGGGGCCGGTATCCCAGACCTCCACCCGCAGCGCGCCCGCGACGCGCCGGCACCCGACCAGGATGCGCCCGCGCGGGGTATAGCGCAGGGCGTTGGCCAGCAGGTTCTGCACGATGCGGCGCAGCAGGACGGCATCGGTATCGACCGAGGCCTTGCAGGGCACGAAGCGCAGGGCCAGCCCGTGCCGCTGCGCCACCACGGCCAGTTCATCGGTCAGCGGCCGCAGCACATCATCAATGGCAACCGAGGTACGGTTGGGCTTTACCACGCCCGTGTCCAGCTTGGTGATGTCCAGCAGGTCGCCCAGCAACTGCTCCACCGATCGCAGCGCCGCGTCCGCCTGGGTCACCAGCGTGTCCGGCCCCCGGTCCAAGGCCGCGGAGATGAACAGGCGGGCCGCGTGCAGCGGCTGCAAAAGATCGTGGCTGACGGCGGCCAGCAGCCTTGTC
This sequence comes from Niveispirillum sp., assembly GCF_017996735.1. Taxonomy (GTDB): domain Bacteria; phylum Pseudomonadota; class Alphaproteobacteria; order Azospirillales; family Azospirillaceae; genus Niveispirillum. The sequence continues at coordinate 198,547 of NZ_JAGOGJ010000002.1, read as the reverse complement.
TTGGCCTGGTTGGCGCGGTCGGCCTCCGACTTGGCGATGGCCAGGTCGATGGTGCGTTCCGCGATGCCGCGCTCCAGCCCTTCATTGGCGGCGCGCAGGGCTTCGGCCGCCCGGTGGCGTTCGGTGACGTCGGTATAGACGGCCACGAAGCCCCCGTCCGGAAGGGGGTTGGAAATGATCTCCAGCACCGATCCGTCGGGCCTTGTGCGGTGGAAACTGTCGGGCATGTCGCGGCGCTTGGGGTCCAGGCGGCGGGCAAACAGGGTTTCCATCTCCCCCTCCTCCCCGAACTCGCCCTGCCCCTGCAGATAGGCGACCAGTTCGCCCATGGGCGTGCCCACCTTGATCAGCCCGTCCGGCACCTCCAGCATCTCCAGGAAGCGGCGGTTCCACAGGCGCAGGCGGAAATCCTTGTCCACGGCGCAGATGCCCTTGCCGACATTTTCCAGGGTGGAGCGCATCAGCACATGCTGGTCCAGGATGACGCGCGACGCCTCGTCGATGATCGACCGCGCGTCGGACCGCGACAGGCGCCGGTCGGACAGCAGGCTGGCCACCACCACACGGGCCGAGGCCGACCCGATGGCCCCGGCCAGCAGCCATTCGGTGGCCTGCACCGCTTCCTCGTCGATGCGTTCCTTCAGGCCCTTTTCGAAATCCGCGTCCCCGCCTTCGGCCACGCGCTGGGCCACGAGGTCGCGGAACACCGGTTCCGATCGGGTCTTGCCGACATAGCGCGCGGCCAGTTCGTAAAGGTCGCCCAGCGTCACGCCGCGGCGCGGCGGGCCGACACCGTCCTGCGCGTCATGGCGCATGGAAACAAAACGGCGTGCCTGCTGCTTTTCAAGGTCGGACTGGCCGGTGATGCCCGATACCAGGGCGATGACGAACAGGTTCAGACCCAGGCTGGTCAGCGCGCCATGGGCCAGCGTGTCCAGATCATGGATGCCGCCCAGGCCCGTGGGCGTCAGCCAGCCCAGGCCGAACAGCCCCTGATCCATCAGATGGCCCGGCACCAGCCCCGCCACCGCGAAGGACGGGATCAGCACCGTATAGCCCCAGGCGATGAAACCCGTGACCAGGCCGCAGATGGCCCCCGCCTTGGTCACTCGCCGGAAGAACAGGCCCATCAGCAGGGCCGGCGCGAACTGTGCCACGCCGGCAAAGGACACCGTGCCGATGGTGGCCAGCGGAAAGGTGGTGCCGATCATCAGGTAATAGAGATAGGCCATGCCCAGCAGGGCCACGACCGCCACCCGCCGTACCGTCAGCAGCATGGGCTTGGGATCGTCCTGCCAGCGGCGCATGGCCGACGGGATGGCCATCAGGATGGGGACGATCAGGTCGTTGCAGACCATGGTGGACAGGGCCACGGCCCCCACGATGATCATGCTGGTCGCCGCCGACAGCCCGCCCAGAAAGGCCAGCACGGCCATCCAGTCATGGCCCAGCCGTTGCGGCATGGTCACCAGGAACGTGTCGGCATTGACGCTGCCATCGGGGAACATCATCAGGCCGGCCAGCGCCACCGGCAGCACGAAGATGTTGATGGCCACCAGATACAGCGGGAACAGCCAGCTTGCGGTGCGGATGTCACCGACATGGGTGTTTTCCACCACCGTTACATGGAATTGCCGTGGCAGGCAGAGGATGGCCAGCGCCGCCAGCAGGGTGATGGACCACCAGCTTACCCCGAAATGCGGGGTCAGCAAATGGGCCAGGCGCGGATCATCGGCGGCCCGTTCGAAGATGCCCGCCGGCCCGCCCGCCACGGCAAAGGCGATGCCGCCGCCCACCAGGATGGCGGCCCCCAGCTTCACCAGGCTTTCGGTGGAAATGGCCATCATCAGGCCGCGATGATGTTCGTTCGCATGGATGTTGCGCACCCCGAACAGGATGGCGAACAGGGCCATGGCGCAGGTGATGATGAAGGTTGTTTCGCCCGGAATATCCATCACCCGGTTGGCGAACGGATCGCCGGCCAGCGCCTCCAGGCTGATGGTGATGGCCTTCAATTGCAGGGCGAAATAGGGCAGCACCACCGTCACGGCCATGACCGTGATCAGGGCCGCCAGCACCCGGCTTTTGCCATAGCGGGCAGAGATGAAGTCGGAGATGGAGACAGTGTTCTCCGCCTTGGCCACCCGCACCATCTTGGCCAGGATGGGCCAGCCCAGGCTGAACAGCAGGATCGGCCCGACATAGATGGACAGGAAATCCCAGCCACTGGCCGCCGCCCGCCCGATGGCGCCGTAAAAGGTCCAGGAGGTGCAATAGACGGCCAGCGACATGGCATAAAGCAGCGGCGCGCGGCGCTCCTGCACCTCTGGCTGCTTGGTGGCATAACGGTCACCCCACCAGGCGATGGCGAACAAGGCCGCCAGATAGCCCAGCGCCAACCCCAGAACCGGCCAGCTCGACATGGATGCCCCTTGGGTGTTCTTTGTTGGGGCTATCCTACGCCGGTTGCGGGGGCGGCGTCATGGGGGCGATGGTCGGGGTGGGGGCTTCGCTACAGCCATCCCTGGCTGCGGGCGATGCGGGCGGCATCGATGCGGTTGGTGGCGCCGAGTTTCAGTACAGCCTCCGACAGATAATTGCGCACTGTTCCAGGCGACAGATCGAGCAGGAGGGCGATTTCCTTGTTGGTGCGACCCTCCTCCGCCAGCCGGATGATGGTACGCTCGCGATCGGTCAGAGGGTCGTCGCCCACATCCCAGACGCTGGCCGCCAGTTCCGGCGCGATGGCTTTACCGCCCGCCGCCACCTGCCGCAACGCCCGGGTCAGCATTTCCGGCGGGGCGTCTTTCAACAGGTAGCCACGAACGCCGGCCGCCAGGGCCCGTTTCAGGTATCCGGCCCGGCCGAAGGTCGTGACAATCACCACTCGGGTCTTCAAACCCTCCGCCCGGATGGCATCCGCCACCTCCAGCCCCGTCATGCCCGGCATTTCGATATCGGACAGCAGCAGGTCCGGCGACAGGCGGCGCACCGCGTCCAGGGCGGCGGCACCGTCGCGCGCCTGGGCCACCACCTCGATATCCCCGTCCAGTGCGATCAGGGCCGACAGTGCGGCCAGAACAAGCGACTGGTCTTCCGCCACCACCACGCGGATCATGCGGCACCAGTATCGGGCATGGTCACCAGAACCTTTGTGCCCCCCGATCCCGAATCGATCAGCAATTCCCCGCCGGCAGCCATGACCCGCGCGCGCAGGCCCTGCAATCCCGATCCTTCCTGCATGGCGCCCCCCTTTCCATTATCGGTCACGGACAGTTGGACACGGCCCCCCAGCGGCGCAATCAGAATGCGGCAATGGTCGGCGCCGGAATGGCGGACGACATTGGTCACGGCCTCACGCAGGACCATGGCCAGTACCGCACCCGTGCCCTGCCCCAGCGGGTTTGATCCCCCATCGATGGTACAATCGATACCGGCCGCCGCACAGGCCTCACGGGCCGCGTCCAGTTCGCGGGGCAGGCTGGCGACCATGCCGGTGACGGCGGCTCTCACCTCGGCCAGCGCCTCACGCGCGGCCTGTGCCACGTCCCGCATCTCCTGTTCGGCCCGGACCGTATCCCGCTGGGCCAGCCGCGCCGCCAGTTCCGCCTTGATGGAGACCAGGGTGAGGGTGCGCCCCAGCAGATCGTGCAGATCCCGGCCGATGCGTTCACGCTCTGCCAATGCTGCCAGTTGCCGTGCCGCATCCTGGCTTTCCAGCAGCAGACGATTGCGCTCCCGGATGGCGGCATTCGCCATGCCGGCACCCGATGCCAGGGCCATCATGCCCAGACCCGGCACCCACAAAACCCATGGCCCCCCGCGCCACAGCCCAACCGCCAATGCCGCCAGCATGAAGGCGACGATCACCATCACGGCCTGTCGGGCCGGGCGCGTTTCCGCCACCATGGCGGCCGCGTAGATGGCCAGCACCGTCCATACCGCACCGGTTCCGGTGAGGATGAAGGACAAAAGCAGCACACCCAGAGCGGCCAGCCGCCGGCGCCCGTCGGGCCAGTGGTAACCCAGCAGATAGAGCGGCAGGAACAGGGCCAGCACAGCCAGGATCAAAGGCATCTGCGCCTGATCCGGCATGCCCCACAGCCAGGGCCAGAACAGGAGCGGCAGGTAGGCCAGCCAGGGCAGCGGCCCGGACCAGAAGCGTTTCAAGGCTGCACCCCGGTCCACACGCACCCCCTTGCCTGACGATCGCGCACGATAGGGGGCCCAACCGCCGGGTGAAAAGTGACATCTGTCACCCGCACCAGATGACACACGCAACTGCCAACCGCGCCCCCCCCGCCCCCATGATCGGCCCATCGCAAGGGGAGGGAGGCGGACATGGACAGTATGGCACTTCGGGCACTGGTGGCGGCGGACCGGCAGGCCAGCTATATCCGGCTGCGCGGCGGGTTCCCGATACCGCTGGCGGGCATCGTCTATTGGCTGGCGCTGGCCGGGGCGGGACAGACGCTGTCATTCAATGGCTGGCTGATGGTGGCCGTCTGGGGCAGTGGTCTGATCTTCCCACTGGCCCTGCTGTTTGCCCGGCTGTTCAACTGCCGCTTCATGGGGGATCGGACGGCAGTGACCAGTGTTCTGCTGCCTGCCTTCATCTCCATGTTGCTGTTCTGGCCCCTGCTGGCGGCCGCGCTGGCCACCGCCCCGGAACTGGCGCCGCTGATCCTGGCCATCGGCATGTCGGGCCATTGGCCGGTCATCGGCTGGACCTATGACCGGCTACCGCTGTTTGCGGGCCATGCCGTCATCCGGGCGCTGGTCACCACCTGGCTCTGGTTCTGGCTGCCGGATGCACGGTTGACCCTGCTGCCGCTGGCGGTGGCCCTCGTCTATGCCGTGACGGTGGTGGCAATCCTGGTCGATGTCCGGCGGAAACGGGGGTGAAACCTCACCCCTTCTGCACACCCGGCTTATTCGGATCGACGGCGAACTTGGCGCGGCTGGACAGTTTGCCGCCGGGCGTGGTCACCTGATCCAGCACCTTCAGGTCCATGGTCAGATGCTTGGGCGTCACCTCGCAGATGCCATAGCCGCGCTGGTCGTTGATCAGCTTGATATGCGGGTTCTCGGCCAGCATGCCCTTGGTGGCCGGCCGCTGTTCGCCACCATCGCCGCCGGAGGAAATGGAGGTGACGACAAACTCGCTGGCCACGACGGCGCTGTTCGGGTCCTTGTCGTCGAAAATCACGTTGCCGACGATATTCTGATGCTCGTCGCCGGTCAGTACCACGGCGTTGCGGATATTGTTGCCCTGGATATGTTTCAACAGGCGGGCGCGGGCCACGCGGTACGGGTCCCAGGTGTCCAGGTTGCGGATATTGGCCTCGCCCGGTTCCCGGTCGCACGGCATCAGCATGACCTGCTGCGCCAGCAGATTGAACCGTGCCTTGCCGCCCGCAAGCCCGTCGAACAGCCACTTCTCCTGCGCCTCGCCCAGAACCGTCAGGGCGGGATTGTCCACCTCCGGACAGGCGGGGCGGAACCCGTCGCGGCAGGGCTGGTCGCTGCGATACTGGCGAGTGTCCAGCACATGCATGTCGGCCAGATCGCCGAAGCTGAACTTCCGGTAAAGCTGCATGCGCGCGCCATCGGGCAGCGATGAGCGGCGGAAGGGCAGATGTTCATAATAGGCCTGGGCGGCGGCGGCGCGGCGCAGGCGGAAAATGTCGGGCGGGGTATTGTCCCAGTTGAAGTCGCTGGCCCAGTTATCCACGATCTCATGATCGTCCCAGACGGCGATCCAGGGGGCCGCCGCATGGGCCTTCTGCAGGTCGGTATCCATCTTGTACCGGGCGTAGCGGCGCCGGTACTCGTCCACCGAATAGGGGTCGGGCAGGTCGGCACGGCGCGGGCTGGGGACCACATCATCCAGATGGCGGCTGAAATAGAAGGGCTTGGACAGGCCCTCATAGATGTAGTCGCCATAATGATAGACAAAATCCACCTCTTCCCGCGACAGGTGGTCGAAGGCGGTATAGAGGCCCTGGTCATAATTCTGACAGCCGGCAACGGCGAAACGCAGCTTGGCCAGCGGCGCGTCGGCGGGCGGCGCCGTCTGCGCGCGGCCCTGCATCGACCGGTGGTCGCCACAGCGAAACCGGTACCAGTAGGGACGGCCCGGCAGCAGCCCCGCCACCTCCACATGCACCGCATGGCCCAGTTCGGGATGGGCCAGCGCGGTGCCCTTGGCCGCCACCTTGCGGAACAGCCGGTCCTCCGCCACTTCCCAATCCACGGGCACGATATCGCCCGACATGCCATGGCCCGGTTCCAGCGGACGCGGCGCCAGACGGGTCCAGATGACGAATCCGTCGGGCCAGGGCTCGCCCGAGGCCACACCAAGCTGGAACGGATAATCGATGAAATTGACGGCGCCGAAGGCCAGACGCGGATCGGCCGGAATCGCCAGCGCCGCCACGGCCAGGGCCCCCGCGCCGCGCAGCAACTGACGACGGGACAGGGCGATGGTTGACGGCAACACGGATTTCATCAGGCACGACCCATCAAAAACGCCCCGCCCCGGCCGCAAGGATGGCGGGCCGGCGGAGGGAGGCGGATGCAAGAGGAACGAACCGGCCTTCCGGTTTCGTCACCTTTGCTTGTGACATCGGTCAGGGCGGGTTGGCAAGTGTCCGATGCGTTGCAACAAGATGACCTGTCTCTTCACCCCACCCCCTTCGCCCTCACCCTCCCACCGCTGCGCGGCGGCCCCCCCCCTCTCCCGCCAAGCGGGCGAGGGGCAAAGTTTCACTCAACGCCAGAGTCCGCCCCTCGCCCACGAACGTGGGAGAGGGAGGGGCCCGAATGCGTCAGCATTCGGGAGGGTGAGGGCAAAACGCTGCGGGCAAAACTCAAACCCCGATCACCCCCCCACCCTTCTTGGTGATCACCACCACGGACGGCCGGGCCGGCATATTGTCTTTGAAGTCGGGCCAGCGCGTACCCGGATCGGCGAAGGTGCCCTGCCGGTTGCCGGACTTCGTCACCTTGTCCACCGCGTCCGACCCCGGATGCTGGACAGAGATGAACAGGGTCTGGTCGTCGGGTGTGAAGCTGGGGCCCGTCAGTTCGGCCCCCACCGGCACGCGGAAGAACAGCCGCGCCGTCCCGCGCAGCGGCCCCTGCGTCTCCACGGCCCAGATGCCGTCCGACGAACCGGACGTCCATTGCCATTTGCTGCCCTGATCGGTGCCGACCCACAGGCGGCCCATGCTGTCGAAGGCGCAATTGTCGGGGCAGGCGAACCAGCCATTCTCCGTGGTGGCCTTGTTGAAGCTGGCGCCCGTCTTGGGATCGGCGGGGTTGCCCGCCTTGACCAGGATCTCCCATTTGAATTTTGCCGCCGCATGGTCGCCGCCGGGCGGGGTCATCTCCACGATATGGCCCCAGCTATTGGCCGGGCGCGGGTTGGCGGCATTGGGCCTGGCCTGGACCGGGTGGATGGGATTGTCGGGCAGCCGGTCGTCATTGTTGGTCAGCATGACATAGACCAGCCCCGTCCGGGGATTGACCTCGATATCTTCCGGCCGGTCCATGCGGGTGGCGCCCAGCAGCGTGGCCGCGATCCGGGCGGAAATGACCACGTCGCCCTGATCCTTGAAGCCGTTGGCCGGCGTCAGCGGCCCCTGCCCGTGGACCAGCGGCAGCCAGGTGACGGTGCCGTCGGCATCGAATCGCGCCACCGACAGGGTGCCTTCGTCCAGCAGCGTCATGTTGGCCTTGCGGTCGGCCGGGTTGAATTTGCCCTTGGATACGAAGCGGTACACATGCTCGAACCGCTGATCATCGCCCATATAGACGACGGCCCTTCCATCCTTGTTCAGGGTGACACCGGCCCCTTCATGTTTGAACCGGCCCAGCGCCGTCAGCTTGCGCGGCGTGCTGGTCGGGTCATAGGGGTCGATCTCGACGATCCAGCCGTAACGATTCGCGGCATAGATCTCCTTGTTGATGTTGAACCGGTCATGGAACCGGCCCCACTGATACAGCGGCGACGGCACCGTCATGCGGTCGTAATTGCGCTGTTCGGGATGGGTCTGGTCGATCGTGCCCATGAAATAGCCGTCGATATTCTCCTCCCCTGACAGGACCGTGCCCCAGGGGGTGACGCCGCCGGCGCAATTGTTCAGCATGCCGATGACGGTGCGACCGTCGGGATCATCCTTTGTCTTCATGCGGGCATGGCCGGCCGCCGGGCCGGTAAAGGCCATCCGGGTATTGAGGGCGTTGAGCCGGCGGTTGAACTTGCCGCCCTTCACATAGGACCATTTGCCATCCTTGGTCCGGCGGACCTCGACGATGCTGCCCGAATGGGCCGCCATCTCGATATCCACCATCTCCTTGGTGACGGCTTCCGGCGGGTACTTGTCCTGCCCCTCGGGCGCCAGACCGGGGAACATCATCTCGGCCTGGGTATATTCATGGTTCACCCACAACAAACCATGGTCGGCGCTGCTGGAACCCAGCGGCAGCGGGTAATAGGCCGTGAAGTCGCAATTATAGCCGAACTGCTTCAACTGGCTGTCGGCCGTCTGTTTGTACGGATCAAAATCCGGGCTGTCGGCGAACAGCGGGTCGCCCCAGCGGATCAGCACATCGGCATCGTAACCCGGTGCCACATGATGCTTGCCGTCGACACCGCGTTCCAGCTCCTCGAACGCGAATCCGAATCCGGCCTGCCCCCCGGCGCCCTGCGCCCGGGCCTCCCCCCCCATCAGCGCGGCGGGAATCGCGGGCGCAAAGGCGGCAATGGCGCTGGTGCCCAGCATGCCGCGCAGGATATCGCGCCGGCCCAGCCGCTGCTGCACCACCTCTCCGAAGGTCGGTTCGCTGTCCGGCGATGCGCCCCTGTCCTGGATGGCCTCGAACTCTTCATGGGTCAGGAAATGCTGGTCGGACATGGAACGGCAGACTCCGGCACGTAAGGATCGCTACCGGGTTTCATACGCCCCGGACGCTACAGTTATTTGACAGTGCCTCCCCGCGGGCACAGGGCGGCGATGTGACACAGGTCGCAGATTCCGCATCGCCGAAGGGCAAGGCCGGCTTTGTCACCTTGCCGTGCGCCCGCGAACTGGCTAGCTTCACAGGCTGGTATGATTGCTTGGACCCTTTCCCGGTGGCACCCGCGCACAAGGCCACCAGAAGGGTTCCCCTGTTCGGAACGGAGCCGATGAATTTTACCCGCCGTGCCGCCTGTGCGGCCCTTGCCCTTTTTATGTCCACCGCCGCCACGGTCGCACCCGCCTTCGGGTTCGAACCGGCCATCGTCTTCGACATGGGCGGCCGTTTCGACAAGTCCTTCAATGAGGGGGCCAATAACGGGGCCGAACGGTTCAAGAAGGATACCGGCACCAATTTCCGCTGGTTCGAGGTGACGAACGAGGCGCAGCGCGAGCAGTTCCTGCGCCGTCTGGCCAGCCGCAACGCCGACATCATCGTGTCGGTCGGTTTCTCCATGGCGCCCAGCGTGGAAAAGGTGGCCAAGGAGTTCCCCAATGTCCGCTTCACCCTGATCGACGGCAAGGTGGACCTGCCCAATGTGCAGTCCATCGAATTCGCCGAACATGAAGGCTCCTATCTGGTCGGCGTGCTGGCCGCATTGGCGTCCAAGACGGGAACGGTGGGCTTTGTCGGCGGCATGGATATCCCGCTGATCCGCCGTTTCGCCTGCGGCTATGAACAGGGCGTGAAGGCCACCAACCCCAAGGCCTCTGTGCTGGCCAACATGGCAGGTTCCACCCCCGCCGCCTGGGCCGATCCCACGCGCGGGTCCGAACTGGCCAAAAGCCAGTTCGACCGGGGCGCGGACGTGATCTTCGCCGCCGCCGGACAGACGGGCATGGGCGTGCTGCAGGCCGCATCCGATGCCGGCAAGCTGTCCATCGGCGTCGACAGCAACCAGAACTACCTGTTCCCCGGCAAGGTGCTGACCAGCATGGTCAAGCGCGTGGATGTCGCCGCCTATGAAGCGTTCAAGACCGCGCAGGACGGCACCTGGAAGGCCGGCCACCGCCGCCTGGGCCTGAAGGAGGATGGCGTGGGCTGGGCCTATGACGACAATAACAAGGCCCTGATCACGCCTTCCATGAAGGAAGCCGTGGACAAGGCCACGGCCGAGATCAAGTCCGGCACCCGTACCGTCGCCAATTATGACGACGCCAAGGGCTGCAAGTACTGATCACCCCCTGACTGACTTCCGCGCCTGAGCAGGACCCATGTCGGCCGCCCCTCCCCCCGTTTCCCCCGCCTGGGCGGTCGAACTTGTCGGCATCGACAAGCGATTCGGCCCGGTCCATGCCAACCGCGACGTCACGCTCCGTTTCGCCCCCTCCAGCATTCATGGGCTGGTCGGGGAGAACGGGGCCGGCAAATCCACGCTGATGAGCATCCTCTACGGCTTCTATGAGGCCGATGCGGGGGAGATTCTGGTGCGTGGCAAGCAGGTCGATATCCGTACGCCGCAGGATGCCATCCGCCTGGGCATCGGCATGGTGCATCAGCATTTCATGCTGGTGGAGACCTTCACCGTGCTGGAAAACCTGCTGCTGGGGCACGAGGGCGGGCCTGTCCTGGGCCCCGCCATGCAGCGGGCACGGGCGGAGGTGCGGGAACTGGAGCGGCAATTCGGGCTGGAGGTGCCGCTGGACGCGCTGGTCTCCGACCTGCCCGTCGGCGTGCAGCAGCGCGTGGAAATCCTGAAGGCGCTGTATCGCGGGGCCGAGGTGCTGATCCTCGACGAACCCACGGCCGTGCTGTCCCCGCCGGAGGTGGAACAACTGTTCCGCATCCTGGAACGGCTGCGTCAGCAGGGTCGCACCGTCCTGCTGATCACGCACAAGCTGAAGGAAATCATGGCCATCACCGACCGCGTGTCGGTGCTGCGCCGGGGTCAGGTGGTGGCAGAATTCATCACCGCCGAGACCGACCGCCAGGCCCTGGCCGATGCCATGGTGGGCCGCAAGACCTCGCTTTCCGTGGACAAGGCGCCATCCCATCCGGGCGATGTGCTGCTGTCGGCGCAGAATGTGAACGTCATTGACGGGCGCGGCGTCACCACCCTGAAGGATGCCTGCCTGAATGTCCGGGCGGGCGAGATTGTGGGCGTGGCGGGTGTGGCCGGCAATGGCCAGTCCGAGTTGCTGGAGGTCCTGTCCGGCATGTGCCGTTTCGATAGCGGAACGGTCACGCTGAAGGGGCAGGAGATCCATCCGGCCACGAAATATGACGCGGCCGACGCCCGCCGCCGGGGGCTGGCCCATGTGCCCGAAGATCGGCTGAAACTGGCCGTGATCAAGGAATTCCCGGCGCATGAAAGCGCCATCCTGGGCTATCACCAGGACAAGTCCCTGTCCAAGGGCTGGCGGCTGAACTGGAAGCAAGTGGTCGCAAAGACTGTTTCGCTGATGGAACAATTCGATGTGCGCCCGCCCAACCCAAACCTGCGCACGTCCCTGTTTTCCGGCGGCAACCAGCAGAAGCTGGTGATGGCGCGGGAGATGGAGCGGGAGCCGGATATATTGCTGGTGGGACAGCCGACGCGCGGTGTCGATATCGGCGCCATCGCCTTCATCCACCGCCAGCTTGTCAGCTTGCGCGACCGGGGCAAGGCCATCCTGCTGGTCTCGGCCGAACTGGATGAGATCCTGGCGCTGTCCGACCGCATCCTGGTGATGTGCGACGGAGAGATCGTGGGCGAATTGTCGGCGGCCGAAGCGAATGAAAGCCGGATCGGCACGATGATGGCGGGCATCAAGGACGCTCCCGTCGCTGAAGGGGTTCCGGCATGAGCGCGGGCGGTTCCGACAATCTTCCCTGGTGGGTGACGGGCCTGCTGCTGCCCGTCCTCAATGTGGGCCTGGCGCTGGCCGTGTCCGCCCTGGTCATCCTGGCCATCGGGGAGGACCCTTTGGGTGCGCTGGGCACCATGCTGCGCGGTGCCATCGGCACGGGCGAGGGCATTGGCTATACGCTCTATTACGCGACCAGCCTGATTTTCACCGCCCTTGCGGTGGCCATCGCCTTCCATGGCGGGCTGTTCAATATCGGGGGCGAGGGGCAGGCCTATATCGGCGGCCTGGGCGTCGGTCTGGTCTGTCTGGCCCTGCCCGGCTGGCCCTGGTGGGCGGCATTGCCGCTGTCGGTGCTGGGTGGTGCCGCCTTCGGCGCGCTGTGGGCAGCCATTCCCGGCTGGCTGCAGGCCTATCGCGGCAGCCATATCGTTATCACGACCATCATGTTCAATTTCATCGCGTCCTCGCTGATGGTCTATCTGATGGTCAATGTGCTGATCAAACCGGGCCAGATGTCGCCGGAGAGCGAGGCGTTCAGCGCGTCGATGTTCCTGCCCATGATGGCCGACATGATGGCGACGATCGGGATTGAGATGGACAGTTCGCCGCTGAACTTCTCACTGTTCCTGGCGCTGCTGGCCTGTTTCGCCGTCTGGGCCTTTATCTGGCACACGCGCTGGGGCTTCGCGCTGCGCGCCACGGGCGCCAATGAGAATGCGGCCCTTTATGCCGGCATCGATCCGAAGAAGGTGATCGTGGTGACCATGGCCCTGTCGGGGGCGCTGGCCGGGCTGCTGGGCGTGAACGAGTTGCACGGGGTGCAGCACCGGCTGCTGCTGAATTTCCCGGCCGGCCTGGGCTTCACCGGCATCGCCGTCGCCCTGATGGGCCGCAACCATCCGGCGGGCATCATCCCGGCGGCCCTGCTGTTCGGCGCGCTCTATCAGGGCGGCACGGAACTGGTCTTCGACTATCCCAATATCAGCCGGGAACTGGTGGTGGTGATCCAGGGTGTGGTGATCCTGTTCGCCGGTGCCCTGGAACATATGTTCCGCCCGGCCCTGGTGCGCCTGTTCACGCGCCGCGCGCAAGCGGCAGCCAAGCCGGCGGGGGCCTGAGCCATGGATACGCTTCTGGGTTTCCTGTCGCTGCTGGACAGCACGTTCCGCCTGGCGACGCCGCTGCTGCTGGCGGCCTTGGCCGGCTTCTATTCGGAACGGGCCGGCGTGGTCGATATCGGGCTGGAAGGCAAGATGCTGGTGGCGGCCTTCGCCTCGGCCGCTGCCGCCGCCATCTATGGTTCGGCCTGGGTCGGCCTGGGTGCCGGCATCCTGGCGTCGCTGGCCCTGGCCCTGCTGCATGGCTTCGCCTGTATCACGCACAAGGGCAATCAGGTCGTGTCGGGCGTGGCGCTGAACATCGTGGCCCTGGGCCTGACGGCCGTTCTGGGCAATGCCTGGTTCCAGATGGGGGGCCGCACCCCCAACCTGCCGGCCGATGCCCGTTTCGGCGAACTGACCCTGCCGCTGGCGGAGACGCTGCGCGGCGTGCCGCTGCTGGGCCCGATCTATTATGAACTGGTCAGTGGTCACAACATCCTGGTCTATCTGGCGCTGGCCATCGTGCCGCTGACCTGGTGGATCGCCTACCGCACGCGTTTCGGCCTGCGCCTGCGCGCCGTGGGGGAAAACCCCGCCGCCGTGGACACGGCCGGCATCTCGGTCACGGCACTGCGCTATCAGGCGGTCCTGATCGCGGGTGTGCTTTGCGGCATCGCCGGCAGCTACCTGTCCACGGCGCAAGGGGCCGGGTTCCAGACCAACATGACGGCCGGCAAAGGTTTCCTGGCGCTGGCCGCCCTGATCCTGGGCAAATGGAAGCCGGTGCCAACCCTGTTCGCCTGCCTGGCCTTCGCCTTTGCCGACGCGCTGCAGACGCGGTTGCAGGGCGTGGCCCTGCCCGGCATCGGCGAGGTGCCGGTACAGTTGATCGAGGCGCTGCCCTATCTGCTGACGGTCCTGCTGCTGGCCGGCTTTGTGGGCAAGGCCATCCCGCCCAAGGCCAGCGGGCGGCCTTATGTGAAGGACCGGTAAGGGTTCGCGTCGCTGACAGCAGGGAATTGAAAGCCCTGCTGTCAGGGTGAGGCATTCGCCTCGACCTGACCTACGACGCCTCCGCCTGCGCCTCCACCGGCGCCAGGGCCAGCCTGGATGCCACGATGGCGGCCTGGGTGCGGCTGACGACACCCAGGCGGCGCAGAATGACCGTGACATGGGCCTTAACGGTGGTTTCCACCACGCCCATCTCATAGGCGATCTGTTTGTTCAGCTTGCCCTCGGCGATGCCGGCCAGCACGCGCAACTGCTGCGGCGTCAGGCCGGCCACGCGGGCGGCCATATCGGCATCGGGTGCCGGGGCAACAGTACCGGCCGACGTGCCGGCCGTGGGCAGCCAGACGGCCCCGTCCAGAACGGCGCGGATGGCGTCGCCGATATGGGTGATGGGGGCGGATTTCGGCACAAAGCCCGCCGCCCCATATTCCATGGCACGATGGATGGTGGCCGCATCTTCCGATGCCGACACCACGATGATGGGGATGGTCGGATGTTCGTTGCGCAACAGGGCCAGGCCGATCAGCCCGTTCATGCCCGGCATGTGCAAATCCAGAAGGATGGCGTCGATGCCCGGTTCGCGCCGCAGCGCCGCTTCGACATCGGCGAAACAGGCGGCCTCCACGGTGCCGAGGTCGGGCATGGCGCCCACCACCGACTGGCACAGGGCGGCACGCATCAACGGATGATCGTCGGCCACCAGAACCCGGATCGACATTCCCTTCGCCCCTCCCGACCGTTCATGCCCGCGGCTGTTCCGCCGCTTTCTTGGAAAGAAGGATTGAATGCGCATCCGGACACGGACGCAAGCACACAATTCACAAAAAAAGAATATGGCGGATGGTTTTCACCACCCGCCAAGTTTTTAGGGGGAAATCGACAGACCCGCGCCGGACATCAATCGTCGGCGTAGATGTCCACGTCCTTGGTCTCCTTCACGAACAGCAGGCCGATGACCAGCGTGCCGGCCGCAACGATGATCGGGTACCAGAGACCGGAATAGATGTCGCCGGTGGCCGCCACGATGGCCAGGCTGGTGGCCGGCAGGAACCCGCCGAACCAGCCATTGCCGATGTGGTAGGGCAGCGACATGGAGGTGTAGCGGATGCGGGTCGGGAACATCTCCACCAGCATGGCGGCGATGGGGCCATAGACCAGCGTCACATAGATCACCAGGATGGTCAGCAGGGCGACAACCATCGGCTTGTTGATCTTGTCCGGATTGGCCTTGGCAGGATAACCCGCGGCCTTCAGCGCGTCGCCCAGGGACTTGTCGAACTCGGCGGCGGCGGTCTTCGGATCGGCCGGGGCGGCACTGCTATGGGCCGGGCCATGCAGCGAAACCTCGGTCTTGGCAGCCATGCCGGAGCCATCATAGGCGGAGATCACGGTCTCGCCGACCTTGATCACGGCCAGGGTGCCGGCGGGGGCCACTTCGTTGGAATAAGGGATACCCTTCTTCACCAGCGCCGATTTGGCGATATCGCAGGAGCTGGTGAATTTGGAGGTGCCGACGGGGTTGAACTGGAAGGAGCAGCTTGCCGGATCGGCGATCACGACGACGGGCGAAGTCGCAACGGCCTGTTCCAGCTCCGGATTGGCGAAGTGGGTGATGCCCTTGAAGATGGGGAAATAGGTGACGATGGCCAGGGCCAGACCGGCCATGATGATGGGCTTGCGGCCGATCTTGTCGGCCAGGGTGCCGAAGATCACGAAGAACGGGGTGCCCAGCGCCAGCGCCACGGCGATCAGGATATTGGCCGTATAGGCATCGACCTTCAGCGTCGAGGTCAGGAAGAACAGGGCATAGAACTGACCCGTGTACCAGACCACGGCCTGACCCGCGACCAGACCGACCAGGGCCAGGA
Source organism: Niveispirillum sp. (assembly GCF_017996735.1). Taxonomy (GTDB): domain Bacteria; phylum Pseudomonadota; class Alphaproteobacteria; order Azospirillales; family Azospirillaceae; genus Niveispirillum. Next base: position 182,755 of record NZ_JAGOGJ010000002.1, on the reverse strand, counting down.
TCACGATCTTCAGGTTCTTCCAGTTGCCGAAGGCTTCGGTCAGCGGCGCCTTGGAATGCTTGCCCTCTTCCTTCATCTTCTTGAAGGCCGGGCTTTCATTCAGCATCAGGCGGATCCAGACGGAAATGCCCAGCAGCACGATGGAGATCAGGAACGGGATACGCCAGCCCCAGCTCTCGAAATCCTCCACCGACATGGAGGAGCGGCAGGCCAGGATGATCAGCAGCGACAGGAACAGGCCCAGCGTCGCCGTGGTCTGGATCCAGGAGGTGTAATTGCCGCGCCGTCCATGCGGGGCATGTTCCGCCACATAGGTGGCGGCACCGCCATACTCACCGCCCAGCGCCAGACCCTGCAGCATGCGCAGACCGATCAGGATGATGGGGGCGGCGATGCCGATGGTGGCATAATTGGGCAGGATACCGACGACGAAGGTCGAGGCACCCATGATCAGGATGGTGACCAGGAAGGTGTATTTGCGGCCGATCAGGTCGCCCAGCCGGCCGAACACCAGCGCACCGAACGGACGCACGAAGAAACCGGCGGCAAAGGCCAGCAGCGCGAAGATCATCGCCGCCGTCTCGTTCACGCCGGAGAAGAATTGCTTGGCGATGACGGCCGCAAGCGAGCCGTACAGGTAGAAGTCATACCATTCGAACACGGTGCCCAGGGAAGAGGCGAAGATCACCTTCTTCTCTTCCTTGGTCATCGGAGCTGGTTCCGCCCCGGCCGCTGCCACATTAGCCATGTGCCCTCCCTTTTTCGCACGTCAGCATCAGACGGACCGGCCCCGGCTATTATGGCCGCCATACCGGCGGCCCGTTATTGGGCTTCCGGGTCGGTCTTGAGGCTGTCACGATGGGACAGACGGAAGGTTAACACAGCCCCGACCTTGGTCGCTTCGACCTTGGTCCAGAGGCTTGAAACCATTATGTAATTTGTGCGCCGCAACATGACGGGCGCGTTAACGCCTCATGCGCCCGCCCGCCGCGCCTCGCAATGCAGATCGAAGGCGACACCCAGCAGGATGCACATCTGCCGCAGATAGGCTTCGTCCTGCTCCGACCATCGCCGCATCCGCCCGCCCTGTTCACAGCACATCACGGCGACCGCCTTGCCATGGGTGGAGACGACATGGTCCAGCAATGACCGCACATCGCGCCGCGTCAGATAATCGTGCAGGCAGGATGTGGCCGGATGGGTCAGGGCATCCTCGGCCACGATGCGCCGTTCCTGGCGTAAGGCCTTGAAATACGCGCCAGCATCGGCATCGTTCAGCCGGGCGCCGCGCGGCAGATGGGCATCGCGGCTGTCATGCAGGGCGGCGCATTCGATGGCGGCCCCGTCATCATCGAAAAACCAGACGCTGCCACTGCTGACGCCCAGATCCTCGACAATGTCCCGGCAGGCCGCGTCGAAAACGGGGGGCAGATCCTCTGCCCGTCCACGAAACAGCGCCAGGGCCGCCCGCACATGCCGCATGCACGCCTCCGCCCCATGGCCGCGCGGGGATGATTTCCCCGGCGGTAGAACGATTATTCATTGCGACGGGTATCCATGCAATATCGCAGCGCGAAATTTCGGTCCCCATCGTGGACCGGCCTCCACCACGTGGTGCCGTCAACCCCAACTCACCCGATCAGCGCCGCGATCCGCCGGGACAGGGCCGCCAGATGGGCGCGCTGCCCGTCGGTCAGGCCGGCCGGCCCCACGCGCAGTTGTTCAAGCGCCGTCACGGTCCTGTCCACATGGCGCAGCGCCACGGTCACCTTATCGGTGGACAGTCCCGCCGTCGGGTCATTGGCCGGGCCCTGCGCCGCCTTTTCCGCCCGGATCGCGCGCACGGTGAGCGAACCCTGGCAGGCGCGGTCCCACAGGGCCATCTGCCGGTCGGGATCGTCGATCGTGGCCAGTTCCACCAGCATGGATCGCGACACCTGCCGCTCATGTTGCGGATAGAGGTCCAGGATATCGGGATGCAGGCTCAGGAGGCGCAGGGTGGAGCTGATCTGCCCCTGGGTGCGCCCGATGGCCCGGCCCAGCGCATCCTGGGTATAATGATGCTTGTCCATCAGCCGCTGCAGCGCCGCCGCCTCTTCCAGCGCGTTCAGGTCCTGACGCTGTAAATTCTCGATCAGGGCGATCTCGTCCACATCGCCACGGGTGACCAGGGCCGGCAGCCAGTCCCAGTCCAGGCGCCTGGCCGCCCGCCAGCGCCGTTCGCCCGACACGATCTCGTACATCCCCTCCTCGTCCACGGCGGGGCGTACCAGCAGCGGGTGCAGCACACCCACCCGCGCCATGCTGGCCGCCAGTTCGTCCAGCGAATCCAGGTCGAAATGCCGGCGCGGCTGATCGGGCCGCGGCCGCAGCCGTTGCAGGGCCAGGGTCAGGATGCGGGGCGCCTGGGAATCGTCGCTGTCGGCCTGGATCGGCGGGTTCATCTGCACGGCTGGCGGGTCCGTTGGTGGACATGCCCTGGCATTAGATCAATCGCCCCGGCGCGTCAATGCGGGCGCTGACAGGGTGGCCTTCAGCCGACCAGCCCATCCAGCGGCGTGAAGATGGGCTGGGCCGGCAGGGCCAGATAGGCCGAGGGCGTTACGGTGCGGCGTTCATAAAGACAGACGGGGGTGCCGTCGGGCAGGCGCATCGGCACCCAGCGGGTCAGGGCGTGGCGCACGGTCATGCCCCCCTGTACATATTGCAGCCAGATCAGGCGCATGGTGGCCATCACCATCTCACCCCCATAAAAATTGCCCTGGCTGTTCAGGACGGCATCGGATTCCGCCGTCAACTCAACGTGCTGCGGCGTGCGCGGTGCAAAGAAGACATCCCGGCCGAACGGCTGCTCGGCCACCATCGCGTCGCTCAATTCCAGGATGCGGCTGGGCTTGCCGACCTGCGGCGACCGGTCGGCCCGGAACAGGTAACGACAGGCCGTGCTGCCCCGGATGATCGCCGTCAACTGCGCCTCCCCCACGGGGGTGTCCAGAAGATCGCGAACCAGACGCTGCGCCGCCGGGTCGGGCACATCATAACCGGATTCCCAGCTTCGCAAGGCGGCGGGCGACACCTTCAACTGGGCGGCCATCTGGGTAAGTGTCCAGAACCTTGTGCCACGGACCATGCGCAGCATGTCCGGCCAGCAGACCCTGTCACTTCCGATCAAATGCCCGTCCATGTTGCCCGACATGCCGAAACTGATGGATAGGGACTCCTTTACACTGATTCCGGACATTGCATGAAGCGGGAAATGGCCGCGTAAATAAAAACTTGGCCTTCAAGGGGCAATGACCTGAAGCACGGATGCCGGGGGCGGCATCCGCCCCCGGCTTGTCTTTACGCGCTCTGGTGGTGATGCGGGTAGTCCTGGGCAATCAGCCAGAAGTTCAGCGCCACGCCGAAAAGGCAGAACAGCATACCGCCCAGGAACATGCCCGGGTCCTTTGCACCGGCGGCCAGGAACAGGCCCAGAAAGCCCAGGGCGATGCCGACAAGACGCAGAACAATATTAGTCACGATGTTTCTCCTTGGAAGGTTGGGGGGCGGGCGGCGGCAGGGGCTGCCCGTCATCGAAAAGGACGCGGGCACCCGCCCCGTCCAGGTCTTCGAACTGTCCGCTGCGCACGGACCAGAGAAAGGCCACCAGGCCGATCAGGCCCATGCCCAGCGCGATGGGGATCAGGAACAGAAGGCTGGTCATCGACGTCCCTCCGGCGCCCGGCGCGACAGGCGCAGCGCATTGGCCAGCACCACCAGCGACGAACTGGACATGGCCAGGGCCGCGATCAGCGGTGTGGCATGGCCCAGCATGGCGATGGGAACCGCGCAGAGATTGTAGAAAAGCGAAAAGCCCAGATTTTGCAGCACCAGCCGGTCGGCCTTGCGCGCCACGTCCAGCAATTCGGCCAGCGGCGCCAGCCTGTCACCCTGGAACACGGCATCGGCCGCATTCTGCGCCACGTCCACGGCACTGCCGGGGGAGGCCGAGACATCGGCCGCCGACAGGGCCGCCGCATCGTTCAGCCCGTCGCCGACCATCAGCACGCGCCGCCCCTTGGCCTTCATTTCCGCCAGGGCCGCCGCCTTGCCCGCCGGGTCCACACCGGCCCGCCAGTCCTCGATGCCCAGGCGGGCCGCCATGGCGGCCACCACCGGTTCGCGGTCGCCGGAAATCAGGGCCAGGCGGTATCCCTTGCGCCGCAGGTCGGCCACCACGGCCACCGCATCGGCGCGCGGCGCATCGGCGAAGGTGAAGCGGATCGGCTGCCGGCCCGGCCGGGACAGCCACAGTTCCGGCCCTTCGATCAGGCCGCCCGGCACGCTGACCGGTCCGACAAAGCCCCGGCGGCCCAGCCGTACCAGCCCCTCCGGCCCCTGCCATTCCAGGCCGGCACCCGGCACCTCCCGCACCCCGTCGGCCACGGGGCCGGGGCCGGCGGCGCGGACGATGGCGCGGGACAGCGGGTGACGGCTGGCCCGCGCCAGCATGGCGGCCAGATTCAGATCGGCCATGTCGCGGGCGGGATCGGGCAGCAGGTCCGGCCGGCCCAGCGTCAGCGTGCCCGTCTTGTCGAACACGATCGTATCGACCTTGGCCAGCCGTTCCAGCGCGGTGGCGGATTTCAGCAGGATGCCGCCGCGCATCAGCCGGCCCGTGGCCACCACCTGCACCGCCGGCACGGCCAGCGCCAGGGCGCAGGGACAGGTGATGATCAGCACCGCGACGGCGATGAACAGCGCGCTCTGCCAGGCGATGCCCACCCACAGCACCCAGACCAGGAAGGTGGTCAGGGCGGCGGTATGGACCACCGGCGTATAGGAACGGGCCACCCGGTCGGCCAGGGCCACGAACCGGGCGCGGCCCTGTTCCGCCGCCTCCATCAACCGCACGATCTCGGCCAGCAGGGTGCCCTCGCCCCGCGCCGTCACCGTCAGGCGCAGCGGCGCCGACAGGTTGACCATGCCGGCGAACAGCCTGTCGCCGGGGCGGGCGGGCTGCGGATGGCTTTCGCCCGTAACGACCGATGTATCGATGTCCGACACGCCATCGGCCACGGTGCCATCCACGCCGATCCGCTCCCCCGCCGCGACCAGCACCGTCGCGCCGACGGGCACCTGCGCCGGGGCTGTGGGCACGGCGGCCCCGGCCTCGTTCAGCATCATGACGGGCGCGCGGCCCAGGGCCAGCAGATGTTCGGCCGCGCTCCGTGCCCGACCCCGCGCGCGGGCATCCAGAAACCGCCCGACCAGCAGGAAGAACAGCAGCATGACGGCGCCGTCGAAATAGGCATGTTCCCCATGCCGCGCCGTCTCCCACAGGCTGACGCTGGTGGCCAGCGTCACACCCAGGGAGATGGGCACATCCATATTGGTGCGCCCGGCCTTCAGGGCATTGATGGCCGACCGGAAGAAGGGCCTTCCCGCATAGGCCACGATGGGGATGGCGATCAGGGCCGACAGCCAGTGCATCAGGGTGCGCGTGGCCTCACCCATGCTGCCGGCATGGCCGGACCAGACGGAAACGGACAGCAGCATGATGTTCATCATGCCGAATCCGGCCACCGCCATGGCGCGGACCAGTTCCTTTTCCGCCTGTTTCTGCGGATCATCGGCCCCGTCCATGCCCGCCACGGCGGGGCGATAGCCCAGGCGGCGCACGATGCCGGCCAGCCTTTCCGCCATGCCCTCCGCACCGCCGGCCCAGGTCACCGACAGGCGCCGCGTCGTCAGGTTCACCCGCGCCGCCGTCACACCCGCCTCGCGGCGCAAGGCACTTTCAATCAGCCAGACACAGGCCCCGCAGGTCACCCCATCCACCACCAGCCGCAAACAATGCGACCCGTCGGGCAGCGTCTCCACCGCCGACGACAGGTCCAGCGGCGCCTCCTCCTCCCCCGCCGGGGTGGGGGCGGCGGCATCACGCCGGGCATAATAGGCGTCCAGGCCCAGATCATGGATCAGGGCATGGGCCTCGGCGCAGGCCGTTCCACAGAAACGCTCCCCCGCCGCCACGGGCTGCCCGCAATGGGCACATCCCACGGATGAACCGTGATCGGTCACGATCCTGGCGGCACCGGCCTTGACGGATGTCATTTCGGCACCATGATCCGCTGAACCAGCAGATATTGGTCGTCGCCATGGCGCAGGGCCGCCTTCACATCCCACTGGCCGGGATGCGGCGTGTTCAGCCGGGCCACATACTGGCCGTCGCCCACGGCCGTGATGCCCAGCGGCAGCGGCGCGTCATTGCTGACCGGCCGTTCCAGGCGGCCCGTGATGCCGATATGGTTCAGCGGCTGGCCATCCCGGTCCTGGACGCGCATGACAAGCTGCCCTGCCTCCACATTGACCGACACGCGCCAGCCCAGGGCGTCCTGCCCCTTCTGGGCCGCCAGCACGTCATTGTAATGCACGCCGCGTTCATAAGGCTTGTCGACCGCCAGTCCCGAATAGGAATTGATGGCATAGGTCACCATCACGGCGTTGACGGCGATGACGATCAGCATGGCGCCCACGAAGACCCAGGGAATCCAGTTGCTCTTGCGCGGCTGTTCAATGGTCATGACCATGTCTCACTCCCTTGCGCGGCCGGCGATATGGGGACCGACGAACACCGCGTCATAGGCGTCGCCCTCCCCGCGCACCGGGTTGGTCAGCACGAATTCGATATCCACCCGCTCGTCGCGACCCTTGTCCGGCGGGGCCGTGACGAAGACGCGGAAGGTGGCGACCTTGTCGGGCTTGGCGTGCAGGATGACCGACTGGCCGTCCCCCGCCTCGCCCACATCCTGGACCAGCAGGTGGCCCTGCGGCAGGCCCTTCAGTGTCAGCAGGAAATCCACCTCCTCCCGCCGCTTGTTCAGGACCTTCAGCGTATAGCCGTTGCGCACCCCGCCATCAGACAGTGTCACGAACAGCGGTGCCCGGTCACGCAGGACATTCACTTCAACGGTGGTCCGCATCAACAGGGCGGCCAGCATCACGGCACTGACCAGGACCAGCAGCCCGGCATAGATGATGGTGCGCGGGCGCACGATCTTCCATTTGGCGCGGCCACCCTTGGCGCGCGCCTGCTGCCGCGCTTCGGTGTCGAAGGTGATCAGTTCGCGGGGGCGGCCCACCTTGTCCATGATCTGGTTGCAACTGTCGATGCACAAGCCGCAGCCGATACATTCAAGCTGCAACCCGTCGCGGATATCGATGCCCGTGGGGCAGACGGCCACGCACTGGCCGCAATCGATACAGTCACCGCGTCCGTCCCAGCTTGTGCCCGCCTTGTGCGGCCCGCGCTTCTCCCCGCGCCAGCGCTCATAGGTCACCACCATCGACTGGTCGTCCAGCATGGCGGCCTGGAAACGTGGCCAGGGGCACATATAGGTGCAGACCTGCTCACGCGCCCAGCCGGCAAGGACATAGGTGGTGGTGGTGAACAGGCCCACGAAGAAATACTGGACCAGGCTGGCCTGACCCGTGAAGAACTCGACCACAAAGGTCGGCGCGTCGTTGAAATACAGCGCCCAGGCGCCGCCCGTGGCGAGCGAGATCACCAGCCAGGCCCCATGCTTGGCCGTGCGCTTCACGACCTTCTCGGCACTCATCGGCGCCTTGTCCAGGCGCATGCGCGCGCCCCGGTCACCCTCGATCCAGCGCTCGACCAGCATGAACAGGTCAGTCCACACCGTCTGCGGACAGGCGTACCCGCACCAGAGCCGCCCGAACAGGGCCGTGACCAGGAACAGACCCAGCGACCCCAGCACCAGCAGGCCCGTGATGAAATAGACCTCCTGCGGCCAGATCTCGATCCCGAACAGGTAGGCGCGCGGCGCCCCGATATCGATCAGCAGGGCCTGGGACGGCGCATCCGGCCCCCGGTCCCAGCGGATCCACGGCGCCAGATAATAAAGTGTCAGGCAGAAGATCAGCACCGCCCATTTGATGGTGCGGTACTTGCCCGTCACCGACTTGGGCTGCACCTTGACGCGCGCGGCATAGAGCGAGGGCGGCGGCACATCGGCCGCCTTCGGCACCATGGCCGGCTTGCGCGCCTTCACCGTCTCGAACGCCGCCTGCGCCGCATCGGCGGCAGCGGCTTTCTCCAGCAATGTCTCCTGCCCGGACATCGGGGCACCCCTTGGGAACGGTCATGAACAGTTCGGTGGCCAACCCACCCTGACCGTACCCTAGGCCGCTCCCAACCGGCGCGCGTTGCGATAAATCAAATGACGGGGGAATGATTGGCGGGGGGATGTTTGGTCGCAGGGGGGTAAGACATTCCATAGAAGGCCAGCGCCGATCCCCCAAAACAAAACACCCCGCCGGTCTCTCTCCGGCGGGGTGCAAGTTGGGTGGGGGCTAGGAGGTTCGGGGGGTTACTGCCCGCCACCAAGAGCGTGAACATAGGTCGCCAGCACCTTGACCGTCGCCGGGTCCAGGCGTTCGATCCAGGCCGGCATGTTGCCGCGGCGGGCATAGGTGATGGTCTCCACCACCGTCTTGCGGTCGCCGCCATAAAGCCAGATGCCATCCGACAGGCGGGGGGCACCCATATCCTGGATGCCTTCGCCCTTTTCGCCATGGCAGGCGGCGCAGTTCTCGGCAAACACGGTCGCCCCGCGTTCCACCGCCGCCGCATTACCCTGCGTACCCGACAGCGAGAGGACATAATCGGCCACGTCGCCGATCTGTTCCTTGGTCAGCAGCCCGTCGGCGCCGAAGCGCGGCATGTCCGACACGCGGCTGTTCTCGTTGGTGTTGCGGATGCCATAGGTGATGGTTGCCAAGATCTGGTCCGGCTTGCCGCCCCAGATCCAGTCATCATCGGCCAGCGTGGGGAAGCCCACGGCACCGGCACCGCCGGCACCGTGACAGCCCGCGCAATTGTCGGCAAAGGCCACGCGGCCCGCCGCCTGGACATAGCCCATCAGGGCCGGGTCCTTGCGGATACTGTCAATATCCATGGCCACGATCTTTTCACGGATCTCGGCCTGGCCTTCCTTCTGGGCCGCCAGGGCTTCCGCCACCTCGCCACGCCGGGTCCAGCCCGACGTGCCGCCGAAATGGCTGGACAGCGTCGGCCAGGACGGGAACACGATCGTATAGATCACGCCCCAGACGATGCAGGCATAGAAGGTATACAGCCACCATTTCGGCAGCGGTGTGTTCAGTTCCTTGATGCCGTCCCACTCATGGCCCGTGGTTTCCGTGCCCGTGGTGGCGTCCTTTTCGATCTTCGTCGGCATGGGATCACCTGTTGTTTCGGGCGGGGCTGGGGTCGTCGTTCAGCGGGATCATGGCGTCGGCCTCGAACCGGCGCTTGGCGCTGGGCCGGAAGGCCCAGAACACGATCCCGAGGAACAGCACCAGGAACCAGACCAGCCAGAGCTGTTTCAGAAGGGGGAGAAGTTCATGCATGGCATCCCCCTCACTGCTTCAGGTCTTCGGGATTGATCTTGGTGAAATCGACCAGCGTGCCCAGCATCTGGAGGTACGCGACCAGCGCGTCCATCTCCGTCACCTGTTCCGGCTTGCCGTCGAAATCGCCCAGATGCGCCTTGGGATAGCGGGCCAGCAGGGCCGTCGTATCCTCGTCGGGCAGGGCGCCCGCCTGGACCTTCAGGTCCTTGGCGGCATTGGCGATGTCATCCTCGGAATACGGAACACCAAGGGTGCGCAGCGTCTTCAGATGCTCCGCCGCATCGTCGAAATTCAGCGGCCGGTTCAGGAAGGCATAGGTGGGCATGATCGATTCCGGCACCAGGGCGCGCGGATTGTTCAGATGCGCCACATGCCAGTCGTTGGAATATTTGCCACCAACGCGGGCCAGATCGGGGCCGGTACGCTTCGACCCCCACTGGAACGGATGGTCATACATGCTCTCGGCCGCCAGGCTGTAATGGCCATAGCGCTCGACCTCGTCCTTGAAGGTGCGGATCTGCTGGCTGTGGCAGAGATAGCAGCCTTCACGGACATAGATGTTGCGGCCGGCCAGTTCCAGCGGGCTGTAGGGGCGGATGCCGTCGACCCGTTCGATGGTGGTTTCCACCGTGAACAGCGGCACGATCTGCACCAGACCACCGATGGAGATGGTGATCAGGGTCAGCACCGCCATCAGGATGACGTTCTTTTCGATGATCGCGTGGGAGAACTTCATGGTGGCGCCCTCCTTATTCGGCCGCCACGGCCGCGGCCTGCGTCACCGGCTCAAGGGCCGGGGCGCTGCGCACGGTGCGGATCAGGTTGATGACCATCAGGATGGCGCCGGTCAGGAACAGCAGACCGCCGATGCCACGGATGATGTAGTAGGGATGCATGGCCTGCACCGTCTCGACGAACGAATACTGGAGGAACCCGTATTCGTCATAGGCACGCCACATCAGGCCCTGCATGATGCCGCTGACCCACATGGCGGTGATGTAGAAGACGATGCCGACGGTCGCGGTCCAGAAGTGCCATTCCACCAAACGGGCGGAATAGAGCCGCTGCTTCTTCCACAGGACCGGCACCAGATAATAGATCATGCCGAAGCAGATGAAGGCGACCCAGCCCAGGGCACCGGAATGCACATGGCCGATGGTCCAGTCCGTATAGTGCGACAGGCCGTTGACCGCCTTCACCGACATGACCGGGCCTTCGAACGTGCTCATGCCATAGAAGCCGACGGCAGTGACCGAGAAGCGCAAGGACGGATCGGTGCGCAGCTTGTCCCAGGCACCCGACAGGGTCATGATGCCGTTGATCATGCCGCCCCAGCTTGGCATCCAGAGGATGACCGAGAACACCATGCCCAGCGTCTGCGTCCAGTCGGGCAGCGCCGTATAGTGCAGATGGTGCGGACCGGCCCAGATATAGAGGAAGATCAGCGCCCAGAAATGGATGATCGACAGACGGTAGCTGTAGACCGGGCGACCCGCCGCCTTGGGGATGAAATAGTACATCATGCCCAGGAAGCCGGCCGTCAGGAAGAAGCCGACCGCGTTATGGCCGTACCACCACTGGATCATCGCGTCCTGCACGCCGGCCCAGGCCACATAGGACTTGGTGCCCGTCAGGCTGACCGGCAGGGCCGTGTTGTTCACGATGTGCAGCACGGCGATGGTCAGGATGAAGGCCAGATAGAACCAGTTGGCCACATAGATGTGCGGCTCGCGGCGCTTCATGATGGTGCCGACGAACACGACCAGATAGACGACCCAGACGATGGTCAGCCACAGGTCGACATACCATTCCGGCTCGGCATATTCCTTGCCCTGGGTGATGCCCAGCAGATAGCCGGTGGCGGCCATGACAATGAAAAGCTGATAGCCGAAGAAGATGAACCAGCCCCATTCACGCCCGCCGAACAGCGGCGCGCGACAGGTGCGCTGCACCACGTACAGCGAGGACCCGATCAGCGCGGAACCGCCAAAGGCGAAGATGGCGGCGGACGTGTGCAGCGGGCGCAGCCGCCCGAAGGTCGTCCATTCCAGCCCCAGGTTCAGATCGGGAAAGGCAAGCTGGAAAGCGATATAGACACCCGCGGCAAAGGCCGCGATGCCCCAGAACATGGCGGCGACGACGAAGGCGCGGACAACGTCCTCGTGATACGCCTCGACGGGTACGGCTTTGGCCGTTCCCCCATACGCCCCGTCGGCGATTGCTACACCCATGACAAACCCCCGGTGTCGGCGGAAACTCTCAGGACAGGACCGGACCCATGCCCGATCCCCGACCCTGCCTTCATGAGCCATGCCGGGGGGATGCGCATTGACATGCATCAACCCGCCGATGGTTCGGGGGCAAAACATCAAGCGGAAGGAAGATCAAGGGGGTGGGGGCGCTCCACGCTTTTCCCGTCACCCCCGCGAAAGCCGGGGGCCCCCGGGCAGAGCGGCGTCTGCCAAAACAAGGCTCATACCAATCCACCGAAGTGACCTTCGGTGGATTGCAGGCCGGCGACGGCCGGCCCGGCACCGCGTGGTGCCGTAAGCCAAGCCGCCGGATGGCGGCGCCCGGCGTCTGAGGAACACGCAATCTTCCTGGATCGGTCACGATCAAGGAAGATTGGTATCAAATCGGCGCTGAAGGCGAGTGCACTTACCAAGAGCCATGCTCCATGGCTGGTATTAAATTCCGCACCCCCAATATTCATCAAAAGCATGGCGCCCCTTCCCCCCGCCCCAAAACCTGCCATACTCAACAAAAGCCGCGAAAAGCGACACTTGGTGAACTATTGGGGTAGGAAATGACAATCGACCATGAAGATGATGTCGGCCCCGTCCCTGTATTCAGTGGACCGGTGCCGCATATCCGTCCCGTTCCCGTGGACCGGCCCTGGCATTGGCTGCAACTGGGCATGGCCGATCTGGGGGCCGCCTGGCGGGTCAGCCTGACCTATGGCGCGTTGATCGCGGGGTTCAGCCTGGCGCTCACCCTGCTGGTCATCGGCTCCGGCCATGTCATGCTGATGCTGCCCTTGACCTCGGGCTTCACGCTGGTGGCGCCGCTGATCGCCGTCGGGCTCTATGCCACCTCGCGCGACCTGGGCAAGGGACGGGTGCCCGATCTGCGCCGCGCGCTGCGGGCCTGGGCCGTGAACCCTTTGCAGGTCGGGTTCCTGGGCGTGCTGCTGTTGCTGCTGCACCTGTTCTGGGTGCGGGTGGCGACCTTGATGTATGCGCTGTTCTTCGCCGACCTTTCGCCGACGCTGGACGGGCTGACCGCCACCCTGTTCCACAGCGGGGCCAGCCTGCCCTTCCTGATCGCCGGGACCCTGATCGGCGCCGGATTCGCAGGCGTTGCCTTTGCCGTGTCGGTCGTGTCCATCCCCATGCTGCTGGACCGCCGCACCAACGCTTTCACGGCCATGGCGACCAGCATCATGGCGGTGCGCGTGAACCTGCCCGCCATGGCGCTCTGGGCCTTCATCATCGTCTTCCTGACGGCCATCGGCATCGCGACCCTGTTTGTGGGCCTGATCGTCACCCTGCCCCTGATCGGCCATGCCAGTTGGCACGCCTATAAGGATCTGGTGACGGAGGGGTGATGCCTTATACTAACGGTCAAATATTTCGGCCGTCGGCATTACCCCTCCCAATCCACATGCACCAGCCGGTATCCCTTCTGCTTGATCACGCGCAGCAGGGTGGCGATGGCCTCGGCCGTGGGGGGATTGGCATCATGCATCAGGATGATGCCGCCGCCGGCCTCGTCCAGCGCCTTGGACAGGCGGTCGGCCAGCATTGCCGTCGTGTCGGCGGGCTGCCAGTCGGTGATGGCCAGATCGATGGAGAAGACCGCCACCTTGTCCTTGGCCAGCGCCGCCATCAGGGCCGGCGTCTCTTCCAGGAACGGGAAGCGGTAGGACGGGGCCGTCACCCCGAACAGCCGCTTGTACGCGGCCTGCGTCCGCGCCAGATCGTCCAGTTGCGCCGCCTCGCTCAACGTCCCCAGATGCGGGTGGCTATAGCTGTGGATGCCGGCCGAATGCCCCTCCGCCACCGCGCGCCTGGCAAGATCGCCATGGGCATCCAGATTGCCGCCCGTCATAAAGAATGTGGCCTTGGCGCATTCAGCCTTCAGCGCGTCCAGCACCCTGGGCGTCAGCACCGGCACCGGCCCGTCATCGAAGGTCAGCACCACCTCCCCCTTTTGCAGCCCCGGCAGGGCCGGATGCTGCACCGTGCCGAACGCCCCGCCGGCGCCGCGCTTCAAACTGATGGTGCGGGTGGTACCCAACGCATCCGGCCCGCAATCCGCGGCCAGGACCGAAGCGGCCGGCAAACACAGCAAGCCCAGGATCAAACCCGAAAACGCAAGCCATTTCATGGCATTTTCCTCCCTTGTCCGGCAGCAATAATGCCATCGGTCAAATTCTTGACCGATGGTACGGCGGCGACTGCCGCCGCCCGGTATAATGCCGCCTGTTACCGCTACCTTACTGAGCAGCGGACGCTTTGACCAGGAATGAAGGCGGCATCGGTGAAGACGCTGACACTTGGCACGGCTTTGGTGTAAATCTCCTGCCGACGATAGGATGAATTGCAAACCGGCCTGGACGGAGTTTTCTGCGAGATGGATGCCCTGCCCGACTCCGCTGCTGCCCCGATCATCTCGCCGGCCTATATCGAGCTTCAGCGCGAGATCGTGATCAATGCCGATATCTGGTCGACCACGGCGCGGATTCTGTCGGCGGATCTGGGCTTCGAAGGGATCATCGGCATTCCGGGGCTGGACGGGCCGGGCGGCCTGGAACTGGCTGCCGCTGCGGGGGCCGGCATCAACCGCGATCTGGCCGGGCTGACCCCGACGCCGCCGCTGCGCAACCTGACATCGGCACAGCCGGTCGGCACCGGGGTGCTGGGCGGATATGGCGCCAATGTTGTGCGGGGCGATGCGCTGCCGATCGTGTTCAGTTGGCCGGTGCTGCCCGGCACGCTGGCCCCCACCGATATCGCCATCCACCTGAATACGGGGGAGGTGGTGACACCTGCGGCCGCCGGCCTCAATCCCAATGGCGATTATAATGAACGCAATGTCGTCGTGGTTTTCGGGGAATTCGGCAACCGCCTGACACCGGGCACACCCGGCGCCATCTATCCCGTGTCCGTGGAGATCGTGGCCGACAGCAAGCCGCTGATGCTGGTCGGGCCCGGCGGCCTGCAATCGGCTGTCGGCCTGACCGCCGAAAGCCGCAACCCCTTCGTGACGGGGCCCAGCCTGCTGGCGGCCCGTGTCAGCCATTTCTCCTCGGTCGGGGATGCCGGCCCCGCCGCCCTGACGGCCGGGGTCCTGAATGATGGCGCCACGCTTTATCAGGGGCAATCCGCCTACCGGCTGCGGCTGATGACCACGGGCGGCTTCTCCGCCGATGGTGTCTCCCCCATGCTGCCGGGCGACTTTTCCAAGTTTTTCCAGTTGCAGGCCCGCGACGCCACCGGTGCCCTGGTCACCCTGAGCCGCACCGGTGTCGCCTATGATCTCGGCGCCGGCCTGGGAACGGTCACGGTGGTGGGGCTGGCCGAACTGGGGCCGCCGGCCACCGGCATTCCCGCCCCCTATTACCGCAACGACAATGACAATTATATCGACATCATCCTGAACGGGGACGAGGCCGCGATCCGCAGCCTGGTCAATGTCGCCATCCCTACCGCCGCCGTCGCCGGCTACAGCGACATCTACACGCCCGGCGGCCCCGGCCGCACGCCGACGCCGGGCGTCACCTATACAAGGCCGGCCGCCGCACAGACCCTGGCGATCAGCAACGCCCTGGACCAGACCCTGACCGTCAGCCACGCCGCCCAGCAGGTGGCTGCCTATGACAGCGCCGATGGAATGCCCATTGTGTTCCGCCTGTACAATGCCGCAACGGCGGATACGGTCTATACGGCCAGCAGCCGGCAGGCCGCCGACCTGCTGGCCCAGGGTTTCACCGAACAGGGCGTGCCCTTTTCCAACGAGGCCCCCGGTCTGGGAAAATCGGCGGTGATCGCCTTCCATTCGGCGGCGGCTACCGACCACATCTATACGCTCGACCCGGCGGAAATCGCGCGGCTGCGCCAGGGCGACAGCGGCTATGCGGAGATCGGGGCGGCCTTCACCGGCCTGACGCGCCCCATGGCCGGCGCCGCCCCCATCCATCGCTTCAACGACTCGGTCCGGGGGGGCCATCTCTACACCCCCTCCCTGACGGAAGGGTTCACGGCGGACGGCTATGCCTATGAAGGTATTGCCTGGTATGCGGCCGACCTGCTGCCTGGACAAAGCGGCAAGCTGATTTTTGACCGCGACGACACGCTGGACTTCACCGGCACCCTGACCGGCAACGACACGCTGCTGAAACAGGGGAAAGGCACCCTGATTCTGGCCGCCGACAGCGTCCTGACCGGCGGCACGCAGGTGGATGCAGGCACGTTGCGGGTGGATGGGCGCCTGACGACCAGCAGCCTGACCGTGCTGCCCGGCGCCGTGCTTGCCGGCGGCGGGGTGCTGGAGACGTCGGTGATCAATGCCGGGACCCTGGCACCGGGCCGCTCGCCAGGCATCCTGACCGTCACCGGTTCGCTCATGAACAGCGGGACGGCGGCCGGTTTGCGGGTGGAACTGGATGGAACGACGGCCGGTGCCGGCGACGGTCACCATGATCAGGTGAAGGTCGGCGGCCGCTTCACGGCCGGCGGCAGCGTCACCCCGGTCATCCGTGGATTCGCGGAAGCTGCCGCCACACCCTTCACGCCCGTCATCGGACAGCATTTCACCATCCTGCAGGCGGCCGGCGGCGTGTCGGGCAGTTTCCAGTCCGTGACCCAGCCGACGGCGGACCTGCCGGCCAATGCCCGTTTCGACCTGTCCTATGGATCGGATACCGTGACCCTGTGGGTCACGCCCGACCTCTATGCGGCGTTGCCGGGCCTGACAGGCTCACAAAAACAGGTGGCGTCCGCCCTGGACAAGGCGCGGCCGGCGGCTGGCACCCGTGATTTCACCGATCGCGACACGGTCTATGGCGGGTTGTATGGGCTGGCGGCGGCCAACCTTCCGGCGCTGTTCGACGGATTGGCGGGCAATGTCCATGCCGAAACCGACGCGGCCGGTCTCGACACAATGCGGCTGTTCGGCGATCTGCTGTCGCAGCGGACGGCGGCGGCCCGGCGCGGCGGCCTGTCGCTGCGCCTGGGGGCCGAGGTGATGCGCAAGGCGGAGGATGGGGAGGCGCTGAGCATGGCCGACCTGGCACCATCGGCCGGCGGCACCGGCCTGTGGGGGCGGGCCGTGGTCGGGTCGGGCACGCGCGGCGGTTTCGATCTGGACAGTGCCGGCTTCGTGTCGGGCATTGATACGCGTCTGGCCGGCAATCTCGATCTTGGCATGGCGTTCGGCTATTTCCGCAACGATCTGGACGGCGGTCCGGGCCAGGCGACACAGGATATGGTGGTGCTGGCCGGGTATGGCGGGGTCACGCGGGGGCGTTTCTTTGCGGAAGGCAGCCTGTCCATCGCCTTCACCGACAATGACAGCCGGCGTTCAATCCGCCTGGGGGACCTGGAACGCACGGCACGGGCGGAGGCAAGCGGCGATGCGCTGGCGGCCGCCATCACCGCCGGCTATCGCTGGGCGGTGGGGAACCTGATCCTGGAACCGGCCGCCGGCCTGCGTTTCGACCGCACCGATCGCCAGGGCTTCAGCGAGACCGGGGCCGGCACGCTGGACCTGACCATCGATGATCTGGACAGCACGGCGGTACGCGGCAATCTGGGCCTGCGCGCCGCCTGGCGGTTCCGGGGCCTGAACGACATGATCCTGGAACCGGAACTCTCCTTGCGCTGGGACCATGATTTCCGGGACGTGACCATCTCCGGCCGGGCCTGGCTGGATGGCGCCTCCTTCGACCTGACCGGGGAGAAACCGGGCCGGGACGCGGCCATCCTGGGCGCCGGCATCACCGCACAGCTTGACGACCGGCTGGAAGCCTATGCCCAGGTCGATCTGGAACAACGGCGCGACAGCGACCGGCAGAGCCTGTCGGGCGGCGTCCGCTGGCGCTTCGGCTGACGGCCCTTATCCCGGCGTGGCGTCCTTTTCGCCGTCGCCGCCCAGGAAGGTCAGGGTGCGGATATGGTCCGGGCCGCCCCCCATATCGATATTCACCTGATTGATCTGCACGGGGAAAATGTCGCGCAGGATCATGTTGCGCACCAGCAGACGGGCGGGCACCGCCGTCAGGGGCACTTCCTGATAGACATGGATATTATCGCCCTCCGGCTCCGCCCCCAGCAGTTTCAGGGGCAGCGGCGATCCACCGGGGATGCTGAGGGCGAACCGCCCCTCGACATAAAGCGCCAGCCGCGCCTGATCCTCCAGGCGCGACAGGTCGGGCGCGCTGACGCCACCCACCTGCGCCAGGGCAGTTTCCGCGTCATGGGCATGCAGGGAATGGTCAACCTCCAGCAGCCCCGCCGCCTTGTTCCAGGTGACCAGCGTCAGGGCGGACTTGGCCCGGTGCGCGCGGGCAGGCAGCGCCAGGCCGGCCAGCAGGCCTGCCCCGGCCAGCGCCATCACCCGGCGCCGGCCGATACGCGCAACCGTCACGGCTTCCCTCCGGGCGTCAGGGGCACGTCCTTGCCCCCTTCCTTGCCCTCGCCCTCTTTCTTGGCCTTCAATTCAACCAGCATGTCGGCCATCAGGTCCTTCGTCTCATCCTTGGACTTGTAAAGTTCAAGGCGCGAGGCCGCGATCTTGCGTGGATAGGCGTTGTTGGAGACGTCGACATCGGCGATCTCCTGGCGCGGGTCCAGTTCGACGCCGACCACTTGGCGGGGCCGGATCAGCATCTTGGTCACGGCCTTGCTATTGTAACGCCAGATCTCCGCCGGGATCATCAGGAACTCACTTGTGCCGTCGGCATAGGTAAGCTGGAGCGGCAGCGGCATGACCAGCCCGCCCTTGTTGGCGAAATCCAGGAAATAGACCCAGTCGCCATCCTTCTCGGCCCGTGCCAGCGCCTCGCGCTCCCAGGGTTCCAGCCCCTCCACCATTTCCGCGAACTTGTTGCGGTCCTTGTTGGTGGGGGTGAACTTGTCATTCTCGTTATAGAAATCCTTCAGGTCCGGCTCGCGCTCCAGCAGGGTTTTCAGCCCCTGCTCGCGGTTATGCACCTGGGCCAGCGGCTCCTTGTTGTCGCGGTGATATTCCTCGCGCTGCAGCGCCTTTTCCACGTCCGGATTGCCGGTGGAGATGCGGTATTCCCGCACGCTGGCCAGATCGATATCGACATGGTCGGTCGTATAGAACCAGCCGCGCCAGAACCAGTCCAGGTCCACGCCCGACGCATCCTCCATGGTGCGGAAGAAATCGGACGGGGTCGGGCGCTTGAATTTCCAGCGCTGCGAATATTCACGGAAAGCGTGGTCGAACAGCTCACGCCCCATCACCGTCTCGCGCAGGATGGTCAGCGCCGTGGCCGGCTTGGTATAGGCGTTGGGGCCGAATTGCAGCACCGAGTCCGACTGGGTCATGATCGGCACCTGACCCTGGCTGGTCATGTAGCTGGTAATGTCGGACGGCAGGTTTGGATTGCGGCGATGCTCGCCGAAATTCTCCTCCCATTCCAGATGCGCCACGTTCTGGACAAAGGTGTTCAGCCCCTCATCCATCCAGCTCCATTGCCGTTCGTCGGAATTCACGATCATCGGGTAATAGAAATGCCCGACCTCATGGATGACCACACCGATAAGGCCGTATTTGGCGGCCGCCGTATAGGTGCGCTTGCCCGTCTTCTTGTCGATATTGGGCCGGTAGCCGTTGAAGGTGATCATGGGATATTCCATGCCGCCCCCGTCCCAGGTATTGACCGACTGCGCCGTCGGGTACGGGTAGGCAAAGGAATATTTGCTATAGGTCTTGATGGTGTGCGCCACGGCCCAGGTCGAATATTTCGACCAGAGCGGTTCCGCCTCGTTGGGATAGAAGGACATGGCCAGGACGGGATTGCCCGCCGGATTGTCCTGTTTCACCCCCATCGCGTCCCAGATGAACTTGTTGGAACTGGCAAAGGCGAAATCGCGGACATTCTTGGCGGAAAACCGCCAGGTCTTGGTCGCCTTGTCCGTCTCCTTCTCATTGGCCAGGGCTTCTTCCGGCGTCACGATGAACATCGGCTTGTCCGCCTTGGCGGCCCTGGCCAGACGGTCGCGCTGCGTGGCTGTCAGGACATCGCCGGCATTCAGCAACTCGCCCGAGGCCGACACGATATGGTCGGCCGGCACGGTGATGGCGACATCGTAATCACCGAATTCCAGGGTGAATTCACCCCTTCCCAGAAAGGCCTTGTGCTGCCAGCCGGCATAATCGGTATAGGCGGCCATGCGCGGGAAGAACTGCGCCAGGAAGAACAGGTCGGTATTGTTGTCGCGGAAATGCTCATACCCGCTGCGGCCGCCGACAATATCCTGATTGATGATATTGTGCGCCCATTCCACCTTGAAGGTGAAGGACGCACCGGGCGCCAGCGGCCGCGGCAGGTCGATGCGCATCATGGTGTCGACCACCGTATAGGGAAGCGCCCGGCCCCCCTCGTCGGTGACCGACCCGATCTCCACCCCGTATTTTGTGTCCTTCAGGGCTTGGACACGGGCCAGCGTGCCATAGCTGATCTGGTCGCCGCCATCCTTGGCCGGGCTGGCCGTGCGGGTCAGTTCGGCGATGGAACTGTCCTTATAGATGTTCTGATCAACTTGCAGCCACAGATAGCGCAGGCTGTCCGGGGAATTGTTGTGGTACCGCACGGTCTGCCGGCCCGTCAGGCGCTTGCCCGCCGCGTCCAGCTTCAGGTCCATGCTGTAATCGGCGCGCTGCTGCCAATATTGATGGCCGGGCGCGCCCGACGCCGTGCGATAGGTGTTGGGGGTGGGAAGATCCACGTCCAACTGGCGGAACTTGTCCTGCCAGGTGCCCTTGGTCTGTTCGATGGCATCGGCCGCCGCCATCTGCGTTCCGGCCATGCCGGCCGACAATACCAAAGCCGTGGCGACCACCAGGCGCGCCACGCGTCCCTGCCAATACCCCATCCCTACCCCCAGCCATACGGCCGGGCCCGCGTCCGAACGGGCCCGCTGCCGACAAGATACTGATAATGCTCAGGGGGCGGGCCTGCGCAAAATGATTTCAAGGTCAGAGTGGGGGGAATATTGTAACGGTTCGGTAACAGGCAAAAAATCCGCGCCCTTCGGGATTCGCGGGGCCGCCTTCACCCAGCGTCGGGGCTTCTTTTCTTACCAAACCATATCGAAGCGCCTATGATCCGCGCTTTCAGGAAACGGGGGCATCGGATGCGGGACGGTTTTGCCGTGCGTGGCGATTGGCGACATGATGTGATCGTGCTGACCTTGGCCGTTGAAGGTCTCGGCACGCGGGATTTGGCGCCCCTCTCCCACACGCTGGACCGGACGGAGCGGGAACGTGCCGCCCGTTTCCAGTTCGACGCCGACAGAAACGCCTATATTGCGGCCCACGGCCTGACCCGGCTGTTCCTGGGCGCCTGGACGGGCCGGTCGGCGGGATCGCTGGCCTTTAATGCCGGCCCTTACGGAAAGCCGGTGCTGGTGCGCGGCGGCGCTTCCTTCAACCTGTCGCATACACGGTCCATGGTGGCCGTGGCCGTTTCCGCACAGGGCGAGGTGGGGGTCGATATCGAACCGCTGGTGCCCAACCGCACCGTGGAACTGGAAATCGCCGATCGCTGGTTCTCCCGCGATGAGGTGGCGCAGATCGGCGGGGAACTGGACGAGGATGCCAAGCGCACCCGCTTCATGCGCATCTGGAACCTGAAGGAAGCCGTGATCAAGGCCACGGGCCGTGGTCTGTCGCAGGAACTGACGGGATTCACCGTCATCCCGCCCACGCCCGACGCCGGCCCCACCCTGACCGCGCATGAGGAATGGCTGCGCGCCGGTGATTGGCGCCTGTCGCAGTGGGAGGTGGATGGCCATGTCCTGGCCGCCGCCAGCCTGAATGGCCCGCCGGGTACCCTGCGCCATCTGCGCGTCACGGCCGACGGTCTGGCCGCCCTGGCCGACGGCGCCCCGATTTTGGTCTGATGGCATGTGAGACCGGCGGCCTTTAATCCCCACTCATCGGGGATTAAAGGCTTCCAAAACCCTAGCCCCGCACCCTGGTCGACCCGCGCAGCACCAGCCGCGCCGGGATGATGGTGCGTTCCAACGGCTGGTCGTTCATCAGGCGCAACAGGTTTTCCACCAGCAATTCGCCCGCCGCCACCGTGTCCTGGCGCACGGTCGTCAGGGGCGGGTTGGTATAGCTGGCGGCCTGGATATCGTCGAACCCCACCACCGACACGTCACCCGGCACCGACACGCCCCGGTCGCGCAGCGCATGCATGGCGCCGATGGCCACCAGATCACAGGCGGCCACCACCGCATCGAACCGCCGCCCGCTGTTCAGCAGGCGCAGGGCCGCCGCATGGCCCGCCTCCTCCGACGTCTGGCTGTCCAGCCGCAAGGCGGGGTCGGCCGACAGGCCGGCCTTCGTCAAGGCCTGCACATATCCCTGATGCCGGTCGCGGTATTCCGGACAGTTTTCCGAAATATCACCCAGAAAGGCGATGTCGCGATGGCCCGTGGCGATCAGGTGCGACACGGCCTCTGCCATGCCCTGCACATTGTCGGACCCGATGAAATGGCCCGGCTGGCCCGGAAGCACGGGGCCCCAGGTGATGTATTGGATACCCGCCTCGTCCAGGGACAATATCTTGTCCAGATAGGCGGTGTAATCGCCATACCCTAAGAAGATGATGCCATCGGCCCGTTTCGACGCCGCGTAATCGGCATTCCAATCGGTGCTGGATTGCTGGAAGGAGATCAGCAGATCATAGCCACGCTTGGCACTGGCCCGCGTGACACTGCCCAGGATCGACAGGAAGAACGGGTTGATCAGCGATTCTGACGCGCCCGGATCCTCATACAACAACAGGGCCAGCGTTTTGGTGCGCTGGGACCGCAGGTTGCGGGCATTAACGTCGACCTTGTAGTTCAGTTGCCGCGCCGCCTGCTCCACCTTCAGGCGCGTATCCTCGCTGACCATGCTGTCGCGGCGCAGCGCGCGCGACACGGTGGATTGCGAAACGCCCGCCAGTTCAGCGATATCGAAGGACGTCGGCCTTTTCGCCCGCATTGTTGTCCCGGCTTCTGCCTGTTTTCTCCCTGTGACCACCATATAGAGCGAGACAGGGGTCTGGCAATCAATGCGAAAGGCGTGGGACACAACAGCCTGATAATACCGCCGGTCAAAATGTCTGACCGATGGTATCCGCGCCGACTGGCGTGGCGGCATAAATCCTCGATATTGTTCATAGCACGATCGTTCGTTATATTCTGACCAGACGCAGCAAAAGGTGGGAGCAGGATATGACGGAACAGGCCACCAGCCCACACAGCGACGAAATGGTCACCATCCCCTGTGCCGACGGGCCGGTCCTGGCGGGGCGGCTGTTCCTGCCGCCGGAGGGGGCGGAGATGGACCTGGCGCTGGTCCTGCATGGGGCCACGGGTGTGCCGCGCGATTATTATGCCCGTTTCGCCGCCTGGCTGGCCGGCTATCGGCGCGCGGCGGTGCTGATCTATGATTACCGCGATTGCGGCCATTCGGCGCGCGGGTCCGTGCGCCACGCCCGGTCGGACATGGGGGACTGGGCCGTTCGGGACCAGGGGGCAGCGCTGGACTGGCTGGCAGCCCGCTTCCCCGGCCTGCCGCTGGAGGTGATGGGCCATTCCCTGGGCGGCATGGGTCTGCCCTTCCATGAAAAGGCCGGTCTGGTGCGGCGGTTGACGACGGTGGCCACCGGCCCCGCGCACTGGACCCGCCATCCGCGCCATTTCATCGGCAAGGCCATGGCCTTCTGGTTCCTGCTGGGCCCCGTCGCGACCCTGGCGCTGGGCTATATGCCGGGGCGTATCCTGGGCCAGGGGGCGGACCTGCCGGCCCGCGCCTTCTGGCAATGGCGGCGCTGGTGCATCCGGCGCGATTTCTACCGCGGGGAATGGGGCCGTGCCCTGCCGCAGCCCGACCTGTCCCGCATGACGGGGGAGGTGCGGTTGATCGCGATCGAGGATGACGAGATGATCCCGCCCGCCGTGGTGCGCGACCATGCGGCCTTTTTCCCGGCCGCGCGCATCACCCACCGCACCATTCCCGTGGCGGCGGCCGGCGGCGGCGCCATCGGCCACCTGCGCATCTTTTCCGAACGCTGCAAGGCCGCCTGGCCGCTGCTGGTGGAGGGGTGATTATTCCTCAGCGGCGCCCGACAGGGTCTTCACATCCTCGTTGGGGGCGATCTCGCGGGCCTTGATGGCGCTGACGGCCAGCATCTGGCCCATCAGCCCTTCCAGATGGTCGTTGGCGGCGCGCAGGTTGCGGGCCAGGATACGCACGATGCTGGCCACGAACGGATCGGCCTCGGCCAGACGCTGGCGCACCTTCTCCCCGGAAATGACGATCAGGGTCGTATCCTCAACCGCATGGGCACAGGCCGAGCGGGTGCCGTCATCGATCAGGGCCATTTCCCCGAACAGGCAGTTCGGCCCCACTTCGGCCAGCACCACGGGATGATCGGGTTCGCCCCGCCAGATGCGGATACGGCCCGACTGCACCAGATACATGTGCTCGCCACGCTCCCCCGTCAGGAAAAGCTGCTTGCCGGCAGGGACGAACTTACGGTTGAGGATGCCTTCGGCCATTGCCTGATCCCTGAGAGAGCATACGCTTGTTATCGTTCCCTGCACCCGTGCTGGCAAGGTATTGTTGGGGTCTACTTGTCGCTCATCACCACAAGGTCGCTGTCGCCGCCCTTGGCCAGCCTGTCGCGATGCATCGCCACCGGTCCGTCATCGGGCCGTTCCGCCGCCAGCTCGGCGAGAAGGGGCGCCGCTCCGGCGTCACCGGCGGCCATGGCGGCATAGGCCGCCTGATAGCGCTGCATGAACCCGCTCCGCGCCTCTTCCTGCGTCAAGGGCTGATAGACGGCGATCGGCTCGGTCTTGCCCTTCAGGACGATGCGGCCGATGGGCCGGCGCGGCAGATCGGGGCAGCGTTCCGCCGTTGCCCCGCTCATCGCCACCCGCGTCCCGAAATATTTGTTCAGACCTTCCAGGCGGGCGGCGGTATTCACGGCATCGCCCAGGGCCGTATATTCGAACCGGGCATCCGACCCGAAATTGCCCACGCTGGCGGGGCCGGAATGCACGCCGATGCGTGTCATGCCGAACGGCCGGCCCGCCGCCGTCTCCGCCGCCAGGAACCCTTGCGCGAACCGGTCCAGTTCCAGCGCACAGGACGCGGCGCGGGCCGCATGGTCTTCCATGTCGCGCGGCGCCCCGAACAGGGCAAAGACGGCATCGCCGATGAACTTGTCGACGGTCCCGCCATGGGCGAACACCACCTTCACCATGCCGTCCAGATAGCGGTTCATGACATCGGCCAGCGTCGTGGCGTCCATGCCTTCCGAGATGGTGGTGAAGCCCGCCACATCGGTGAAGACATAGGACATGTCGCGGCGCTTGGGATCGATGGACAGTTTCGACGGGTCTTTCAGGATATCGTCCAGCAAGGCCGGCGACAGATATTTGGCAAAGGCCGCCTGCACGAACCGTTTCTGGTCCCGTTCCCGCCGTCCGCGCCAGATATCGGTCAGCCACAGGCCCAGCAGCACCGACAGCGACGGTCCGATCTGCGGCAGCAGGATATTGGCCTGGGCATAGGCCGGCCCCGCCAGCAGCCAGATGCCGGCCACCACGCCCAGGCCCAGCAGCGCGCGCAGCCATAGCGATATTTCCACCAGACCCAGGACCAGCCCCAGCCCCGCCGCGATCAGGCCGGCGAGAATGGCCAGCGCCCCCCCCTGCCCCGGCGCCGTCCGCCCCTCCAGCACCTGCGACAGGGCATGGGCATGGATGGTGATGCCGGGCAGCACGCCGGCATTGCCGGCAAAGGCGGTACGGAACGGCGTGACATGGCGGTCGCGGTCCGACAGGTCGGCCCCCACCAGCACGACTTTGTCCTTGAACCAGGCGGCCGGCAGCACGGCAACCGCATGGGCCGGGAACTGCCGGAAGGGCGCCGTGGCCGCATCGGGCCGCCCGCGCCAGGCGATGGGGATCCGTTCGCGCGGCGGGGTCAGGCCCAGATGCGCCGCCATTGCCGGCACCACCCCCGCCTGCCACTGCCCGTCCGCCCGGTTTTTACCGGGGAAGATCCAGCGCACCGTGCCGTCCAGATTATCCTTGACCAGATTGGCCCAGCCGCGCCGGTCCGCCGGCACGAAGGCGTCGATATAGGTCACCTGCGCCTCGGTCAGCCCCTCCGCCGCCCCGCCATGGCTGACCACCAGAGGGATACTCATCTCCCGGATGGCCGCCGCCAACGCCTGATCCTTCTCCGGCTCCGTCGGCTGATCCAGCAGCACGTCCAGCAGCACGGCCCGCGCGCCCTTGGCCTGCAGCACACGCAGCAGATCGGCCAGGAAAGCCCTGTCCACGGGGGACCGGTAGGGGAACCGCGCCAGCGTATCCTCGGTGATGGCGGCGATGACGATGTCGGGCTGCTGCGGCTGGGCCGGTGTCAGGGTCGCCACCCGGTAATCCGCCACCCAGTTCTCGATCCCCTGCAAAAACGGCGCGGCCCGCACCAGCAGCACGGGCAACAGACCGGCCAGCAGCAGGATGGACAGAATAGTCGGAAGGCGGCGAATGGACATTGGTCATCCCGTCCCGGCGCGGCCGGTGTGCTTGTCCCTCACCCTCCCATCGCTTGCGCGATGGGCCCCTCCCTCTCCCGCAAGCGGGCGAGGGGCAAAAACCTGCGCCTCACCTTCAATTCCGCCCCTCGCCCACGCAGGTGGGAGAGGGAGGGGCCCGTCGGCGCCAGCCGATGGGAGGGTGAGGGCAAAACCGCCGGATGAAAGCACCGCCGCCACCCTCACCCACCGGCCAGCAGCGCACGGGCCTGCCGGTCGCATTGCTTCGCCGCCATCCATCCCGCCGTCATCTTCGGCGCCGTGACGGCGGCCGGCAGCAGATGGAACGTGACCGACGCCGCCGCCCCGTCCAGTTCGAACAGCAGCGTGCCGCCATCGGTGATGGGCAGTTCGGGCAGGGCCAGACGCCCCTCGCCCGCCGGCCATTCGGCATTGGCGGTCCAGGCGCGATCGGCCGGCATCAGGGTCAGGCGGGCGGGTTTCGCCGCATCGGCCCGCCACAGCACGACCTCCTGCCCCGGCTTCACACAGGCCGACCCCGATACGGCCGGATCGACGATCCAGGCCTCGGGCAGCGGGGCGGCCGGGCCGGCGTCGCGCACGGCCCCCAGGCTGGTGGTGTCGGCCCCGCGCGCCGACAGCAGGCCCGCCAGTTGCTGCGTGGCTCCCGAGCCGGCGCCGGCCGGCGCACCCTTGAACGGCCCGCGTAAGGTCACCTGCGACCCATCCTCCCCGATCAGCACCAGACGCGCGCCATCGGCCAGGGTCAGCGGGGCCTTGTCATCGATGGTGGCGCCGGGCGCCAGATCGGTGCCCTTGGCCTCCACCACCACCAGGGGGGCGGCCTGGACGGGGGCCGCCAGGAAAAGGGCGAGCGCCAGGAACGGGGCGGGGCGGAACATGGATCAAACTCCCTTGCCGGAATGGGGGGCGGCACCGACCAGGGTGAAGGCCGCCCAGTTGAAAGGATGCGCCGTCGCGGGATCGGACGCCAGAACCCTCTGCGCCCGCGCCAGCGCCTGCGCCGTGTCGCCGTCCCCGGCGAACAGGCCCGTCATCAGCCGCACGGTGGGCGCCGACGGCACCTGCCAATGGCTGACCAGCAGCGAGCGTGCGCCCGCAAAGAAGAAGCTTTCCGCCAGACCCGACAGCGCCTCGCCGCCCAGCCGCGCATCCCCGCCCGCCGTATTGCAGGCCGACAGCACCACCAGATCGGCGTTCAGGCGCAGCAAGGCGATGTCGGACGCGGTCAGCAACCCGTCATCGGCGGCACTGGCCGGCGGGGTTGCAGGCGGCGCCAGCGCCAGACCGGGTTGCGCCTGACAGCGCAATTCCCCCGGCAACAGGCCGTGGGTCGCGAAATAGACGATACGATACTGGTCCAGCCCCGCGCCGCGCACCGCCGCCTTGGTGACGCCGGCCCCGGTGATCAGATCGGTCGGGGTCGCGCCCAGCCGCCCACCGATAGCCCTGATCTCATCCGCCGTTTCCGGCAGGGGGGCCAGGGCCCGCAGCAGGGCCGGGTCCAGGGCCGCATCGGTGCGGCATTCATCGCCCAGCGCCTTCAACCCGCCCGCATCCCGGCCCTGGAAGGGCGGGGCCGCGAAGCCGATGAAGGGCTTGACCGCCGTCGGCCGCGCCGCTGCGCCGGACAGGGCCAGGAAGGAGGATACAGACGGCACCACCGATATGGCCATGTCCCGCACCAGCCAGCCAGCGCGCGCATAATCCCGCCCCTGCGGCTTGTCACGCACCAGAAGGGCGGGCGGCAGGCTGGACAGCGAGGCCGACGGCACCAGCACCAGATGCTTCACCCCCGCCAGCGTATCGCCCGCCCCCCCGAACAACCGCAGATAAAGATCATGGGCAAGGTCCAGGTCGAAGGGCGGCAGCACCCCGGCGCGGGGCGTGATGGACCGGCGCAGCTCCGCCACCCGATCCTGCAAGGCACCACGGTCGATCGTGACCGGATACGCATGAACCCCGCGATCGGTGACAATGAACCCATAGGAACCGGCATTGCCGAAGGCGAACTGCACCAGCGCCTGTCCCGGTGCCAGCCGCGCAGACAGGTCGGTCGCACGCACGGGCGCCGGCTTGGTCAGCCGCGCATAATCGGGGAAGGCGGCCTGCAATTGCCGCTCCAGCCCCTGCGCCTGCGCCGAGACCTCCTGCAACTGTTTCAGGAGGGTTTCCTCGCGTGCCCGGTCACGCTGCGCATCGGGCTTGGCGGTTTCGGCGGCGGCTTCGATCCGCAGGCGGTCGCGGCTGCGCACCGCGTCCTGCTGCTGGCGGATCAGGTCGGCGACGGCGGGATCGCTGCTGGCGAAACGGGCGGCGGCGCGGGTGATGGTCTGGCCCACCACCCCCTCGCGCACGGCCTGCAGGGCGGCGAACATCTCCGCATAATGATCGGCGCGCCGGTCCGGCTCCGCCTGCCCGCGCCGGTACAGCACATCCAGGAACGGGATCAACCGGTCCAGCGGCAATTGCCCCCGCTCGGTATCCAGCCCCGCCACCATCGACAGCGCCTCGCGATAGATGGCCAGCGCCTCGGCATCCATGCCAGCCTGGGCATAGACGCGGCCCAGTTCCAGCATGCTGGACGCCACGGGCCATCCGGCCCCGAACAATTGTTTGTTGGACGCCACCGCCTTCGACATCAGGGCTGCCCCGCCGGCGGCATCGCCCTTGCCGGCCCGCGCCAGGCCCTGGATGCCCAGTATGCGGGCATGCCACCAGGGGGGAAGGCCGCGCGTGCGGCTGAACAGGGTGGCCGCCTCGATCGTTGCCGCCTCGGCCAGCCCATATTGTTCCAGCCGCAGCGATACCGTGGCCTCCAGCAGCAGCGAATGGATCAGGTCGCCCCGCGCGGCGGCCAGACTGCCCAGCACGGCCCGGTTGGCGCCACCGCCCGCCTGTTCCTCCAGGTCATCGACAAGGGCGCGACGGGTGGCGCTGCTGTCGCGGCCCAGCGACAGGGCGCGCCGCGCATCGCCGCTATTGGCCGCATGGAAGGCCATGTAACTGCCCAGCCGCGCCCGCGCCGCCTTGTCGAAGCTCTTTTGCAGCAAAGCATCGGCCCGCCGGAACAGCGCATCCGCCTCCGCCCCCCGCCCCTGGTTGGAGACTTCCAGGGCCAGCGCCATCAGCGTGTCGCCCGCCCCCGGACTGTCCGGCCCCAGGGCCCGCGCCTGCAGGTCCAGCGCCTTGCGATAGGCCGCCTCCGCCCCCGCATAATCCTCCACGGAATTGGACAGGCGCCCCACCTCCGACAGCCGCTCGAAACTATTCAGGTCGCCGCGGCCGAAACGCAGCGCCTCGTCACCCAATGTGGCGCGGAGCAGCGCCGCAATATCGGTCTTTTCCGTGACCGGTCCGGCATTCAGCAGCGAAGGCGCCGCCATCAGCAGGTCGGCCACGGCCGGAATGCCATCGGCCTGCACCATGCGCGTTCCGTCGGCCAGGGTGACGCCGATATAGGGCCAGCCGCCTTCGCGCAACTGGCATTGGGTCAGCAACCCGCCCGGTACGGGCTGGGCCGGCTGGCAGATGGCTTTCTGCGCCAGCGATCCGGCCCAGGCGGTGCGGCCCGCCTCCACCGCCAATTGCCGCGCCCGCGCCTCCTCCCCCTCGGGCAGGGGGTCGTAAAGCCGGGTTACGGCGATGGCGCCGCTGGCTTGTTCCCATGCCCCGCAATACAGCGCATAGGCCTGGCCATCGGCGCTGTCGGCCGGAAGGGCGCGGCATTCCTCCCCGATGGCGTTTCGACCCATGGCGATGGGGCCGGCGGATATTGCCGGCACCCGGGGGCCCTTGGCGGCACAGCCGGCCAGCAGCAGGGCCAGGATCAGGGGGGTAAGCCGCCGCGCCATCACCAGACCCGTCCCAGGTTGGGGAATTGCTGTTCCAGGCCGGGCGTTCCTTCCGGCGTCTCGCCGGGCAGGCGGCGCTGCTGCGACAGAAGGCCGGGGATCATCTCCTCCGCCGCGCTGTCATCATCGGCGGCCGACCCGCTGGCCGACTGTACATTCTGGTTCACGGCCGCCAGCGCCGCGCCGCCGCCATCACCCGCCGGGGCCGGTGCGGTGCTGGCCGGGGCCGGCGGCGGGGCCACGGGCGCGGCCGGCGCGGCGGGCGCCGCCACCGTCACCGTGGGCACGGATGGCGCACGCACAGGCTGTGTCACGGTGGTGATGGGCACGGCTTCGGCCAGGGCCGGCGGCAGAACAGCGCCACCGGTCACGGTCAGCACCCCGTCGACATAGGTGATCTGGTAATTGATACTGGTGATGCCCCCGGCACTGACGGCATAGGTGCCGGCCGGCGAGGCCGCGTCGGCATTGGTCTGGAAAACCAGACCCGTCAGGCTGTTGCCCGTATCGCCATTGACCAGCCCCTGGAACCGCGCGGTAAAGACCGGGTTGGCGGCCCCGGCCTGCCGCGTGGCATTGTCGACCAGAACCGACAGCGGCGCCGGATCGATGGTCAGGTCGGCCCCCTGGAAACTGATCCGGTAATTAGCGTTGGCACCCAGGCTGCCCTGGCCGATGGCATAGCGCCCGACGGTGCCGCCCGCCGCCCGTGTCAGCCCGCCCGACAGCACGGCCCCCGCCGCATCCCCGCGCTTCAGCCCCGATACATCGTAGGTCAGCACGGGATCGGCCGCCCCATAGAGCCGGCGGGCGGCATTGGCCGTGACCGACAGCAGGGCCGGGTTGATGGTCAGGTCCGCGCCCGTGAAGGAGAGTGTGTAATTGCCCGTGGCCGCGGCCAGACTGCCCTGCCCGATGGCATAGATGCCCACATCCTCGCCCCCCGCCCGCGTCAGGCTGCCGGTCAGGACCGACCCGGCACTGTCCCCACGTTTCAGCCCGCTGACACTGTAGGTCAGGGACGGGTCGGCATCGCCATAGGTGCGGGTCACCATCAGGGCCGCCACCGACAGGCTGGCCGGGCTGATGGTCAGGGTGCCGGGCGTGAAGGAAAGCACATAATTGGGGTTGGTGAGGGCAAGGCTGCCCTGGGTGATGGCATAGGTGCCCACATCCTCCCCCGCCACCCGCGACAGCGTGCCCGACAGCAGGCCCGCCAGCGTGTCATTGCCCTTCAACCCGCTGGCCGTGTAGCCGAAAACCGGATCATCATCGCCATAGATCTTGCTGGCATTGGCCGCCACGACCGACAGGATCAGGCTGGCCGGCGTGATCCGCAGGTCGGCGCCGGTGAAGCTCAGCGTGTAATTGGCATTGGCGGTCAGGCTGCCCTGGGTGATGGCATAGGTGCCGACATCCTCCCCCGCCGCCCGCGACAGGGTGCCGGACAGGACAGCCGCCGCCGCATCCCCGCGTTTCAGCCCCGACACACCATAGGTCAGGTCCGGATCGGCATCCAGATAGGCACGGGTCACGGCATTGGCCGTCACACTCAGGGCCGCGGGCGTGACGGTCAGTTCCCCACCCTGGAACGTGACCACATAATTGGCCCCGGCCGACAGGCTGCCCTGGCCGATGGCATAGGTCCCCACATTCTCCCCGCCCGCACGGCTCAACGCACCGGTCAATCCATCGCCTTGCACCAGACCGGATGCGGCATAGGACAGGGTGGGATCGGCATCGCCATAGGTCTTGGCGGCCGATCCGGCAATGATGGTCAGCGCCGCCGGATTGATGGTCAGGGTCCCCGCCTGGAAACTGACCGTGTAATTGGCGCCGGCCGACAGGCTGCCCTGGCCGATGGCATAGGTGCCGGCATCCTTGCCCGCATCCCGCACCAGATTGCCCGTCAAACTATCACCATCGACCAGACCGGTCACGCTATAGGTGAAGGATGGATCGGCTTGGCCATAGGTTTTCACCGCCGACGCGGCAATGATGCTCAATGGTGCCGGGTCGATGGTCAGGGTCCCGGCCTGGAAATTGATCGTATAGTTGGCGCCGGCCGACAGGCTGCCCTGTTCGATGGCATAGGTGCCGGCATCCCGGCCCGCCGCGCGCACCAGATTGCCCGTCAACCCATCGCCATCGACCAGACCAGTCACGCTATAGGACAGGGAAGGATCGGCTTGACCATAGGTTTTCACCGCCGATGCGGCGATGATGCTCAACGGCGCCGGATCGATGGTCAGGGTCCCGGCCTGGAAACTGATCGTATAATTGGCCCCGGCCGTCAGGCTGCCCTGCCCGATGGCATAGGTGCCGACATTCTTGCCCGCATCGCGCGTCAGGCTGCCGGTCAGACCGTCGCCATTGACAAGGCCCGTCGCGGTATAGGTCAGGGCCGGGTCCGCCGCGCCATAGATACGGGTCAGGTCATCAGCCTTCACCGTCAATAAGGCGGGCGTCACGATCAGGGAGGCGGTCAGGGCCGGACCATCCGCCAGGACATAGTTGGCCACATCCCCACCCATGATCCCCGTGATCCGCTGGGTATAGGTGCCGGCCCCCAATGTCGGCCCCACCGTGACGGTCCCGCCACCGCCTTCGACCACCAGACCCGTGCGCACATCGTCACCGGTCAGCAGTCCGTCCAGCGTCACGGTTCCGGTTTCGATCGCCTGACCATAGGTGCCGGTGACGCTTTCGATGCTGGCAATCAGCCGTTTTGGCGACACGACCAGGGTGCCATCGCGGTTGCCTTCGCCCAGCACGATATAATTGCCGGCGGCCGCCCCCGTCAGATCGCCCAGCACCAGCGTATAGGAACCGGCGGCCAGCCGGTCGGACAGCGTTCCACCCTGCAGCAGGGCCGGCGCCGTGATCACGTCGCCCTCCACCACCCCGGACAGGTCGGGCGTGGACAGCGTCGCCTGCGTGCCATAGGTGCCGGCCACATCGGCGATGGAATAGGTCAGCGCCTTGCGCGCCACCGTCAGTTGGCCCAGGCTGTTGCCGGTGGTGGAGAGGCTGTAATTGGCGGAATCGCTGCCCGTCAGCGTCAGCATCTGGTCATAGGTGCCGGCCGCCAGCTTGGCCTCATGCGCGGCATTCGACAGGCTGACAATGCCGGTTACACTGTCGCCCTCCACCACCCCGGTCAGGGTGCCCGTGCCCAGCGTGGCCAGCGTGCCGTAAACGGAATTGGCGGCCGTGACGACATAGGTCAGGGCCTTCTGCGTGATGGTCAGCACACCATCCGTATGGCCCGACGCCGCGATCTGGTAATTGCCGGCATCGGCGCCGGTCAGGGCCGTGACCTTCTGCGTCAAGGTCCCGACCGGGGTGCGGACGGCCAGCGTTTCCTCCGTGGCGCCGCGATAGGTGGTGACGGTGCCGGCGACGGTGTCGCCATCAACCACGCCCGTAAAGGTCACGGCCCCATTGCCGGCCAGGGTGCCATAGGTGACAGTGCCATTAGCAACGCGATAGGTCAGGTCCTTGCGGTTGACGGTCAGCCCAGCCGTGACCGGTCCGCCCGTCAATTCGTAATTGGTGGCGGAACTGCCCGTCAGGCCCATTACCGTCTGTGTATAGGCCCCCGCATCCAGGGTGGGGATCAGGGTCACGGTGCCGCCCGTGCCCGACACGACCACGCTGGCGCCGACCGTGTCGCCCTCCAGAACGCCGGTGAAGGTGACGGCCCCGGTACTGGCCGCCGTGCCATAGGTGCTGGTCACCGCCGCGATGGTGGCCGTCAGGCTCTTGCGGGCCACGCGCAGGGTACCGGTCGTATGCCCGCTGCCGGCCAGCACATAATTGGCGGCGGACACCCCCGTCAGGTCACCCGCCACCAGCGTATAATCCCCCGCCGCCAACCGCGCCGACAGGGTCCCGCTTTGCAGTTGGGCGGCCACCGCCACCGTATCGCCCATCAGCACGCCCGTCAGGCTGGGCGTGGACAGGGTGGCCAGCGTGCCATAGATGCTGTCGACATCGGTGATGGCATAGGTCAGCGTCTTGCGCGCCACCGTCAGTTGGCCGATGCTGTTGCCCGTGGCGGCCAGACTGTAATTGCCGGAATCGGTCCCGCCCAGCGTCACTGTCTGGTCATAGGAGCCGGCGGCCAGCCGCGCCTCATGCGTGACACCCGACAGGCCGACGCTGGTGCTGACCTCATCGCCCTCCACCACCCCGGTCAGTGTGGCGCCGCCCAGCGTGGCCAGCGTGCCATAGATGGAATTGGCGGCATCGATGACATAGGTCAGGGCCTTCTGTCCGATGGTCAGGGTGCCGTCACTATTGCCCGATGCCGCGATCTGGTAATTGCCGGCATCGGTGCCGGTCAAGTCCGTGACCTTCTGGGTCAGGCTGCCCACATCGGTACGGATGGCCAGGGTTTCCGCGTTGGGTCCGCGCCAGGTGGTGACGGTGCCCGCCACTCTGTCCCCGTCCACGACACCGGTCAGGGTGACGGCCCCGTTCGTGGCCAAGGTGCCATAGGTGGAACTGCCATTGGCCACCGCATAGGTCAGGTCCTTGCGCGCCACACTCAGGGTGCCGGTGCCATAGCTGAACCCGTATCCCAGGTCGGACACCAGCGTCCCCACCCCCGCCGTCAGGGTATAGGTGCCAGCATTGCGGCCCGACCCGCTGATGGAAGCCGTCCCGCTGACGGCATTGGAAAGCGTGTCACCCGTGACCAGTCCGGTGATCGTATAGGCTGAACCGGTGAAGGTGGCCCCCGAATAGGTCTGGTTCACCGCATCGGGCGTCACGGTCAGGGTGGGGGCATAGGCATAGACGAAGCGGTTGCCCGTGTTGGTCAGCGCCGTATAGGTGCGGTCGGTGAAGGTGAAGGCACGGTTGTAATAGGGCAGGGCATCGACCCCGCCCGTGCTGCTGGTCAGGGGGGAGGCAGAGAAGACCAGGAACCGCCCGCCGCCCGACACGGACAAAGAAGTGGCCCCGCCATTATTGGTGAAGGTGCCATTGGCAGCCAGGACCAGGGCGTCGCCCGTGCCGGTGGCCGACACCGCCGCCCCCGCCGCAAGGGTCAGGTTGCCGCCGCTGCTCAGCTTGACCGTGCCGGTGGTGGTGATCCCCGTCACCGACCCGGCCGTGCCGATACTGGCCGCCCCCGACACCCCCACATCGACCGATCCGGTATCGGCAGCGATGGTGGAGACGGCGTTGGACGCATGGGCCAATGTGTAGGCGCCCCCCACCCCAGTCAGGGCCAGACCCGCGGCACCGATGGCCGCCGTCTGCGTGACCGCCCCCGTGCTGGTCAGGCTCAGCGTGCCCGTGCCCAGGCTGGCGCCCGCCACCCCATCCACCGTCGCGATGACAAAGCCGCTATCATCGCGCCAGGCCATAGTCTGGTTGCTGGCGCTGACGGCAAGGCTGGTGACGTCATTATTGACGGAGGCCAGCGCCACCGTGCCGCCCGCCGTCACGGCCAGATTGCTGACCGTGATGCTGCCGCTCTGGCTGATCCCCCCGCCGCTGCGCAGATGCAGGGTGCTGCTGCCGGTCGGCGCGATATTCTGGCTCACATTGATGGCGCCGGCATTGGCAGCCCCCACCCGGATCACCCCCGCCGTCACCAGATTCAGTTCCGCCGCCGAAATCTCCAGCGCGCCGGCCGCATTGGTGGTGGACCCCAGGTCAATGGCGCGCGACGCCGTGGCCACGGTCAGCGTGGCGGTGGCCGTGCCGGCATTGACGCTGCCCGTCAGGGCCAGCCTGTCCGCCGTCAGGGTGATATTCTGGTTCTGGGTGGTGATGGCGGCGCTGATGGTCAGCAGCCCCTTGGTTTCCAGCGACAGGGTGCCGGCATCGCCGCCCGTGCCGGTGGACAGGGCGCCGGCAATGGTGACGGCCCCGGTCCCGCCCTGGATGGTGGTATTGTCCTTGAAACTGGCGCCCGACACGGTGACAGTGCCCGTGCCGGTGGATTGGCCGACCACGATGCTGCCGAACCCGGCGCGCAGCGTATCCAGTTCCGCCTGACCCAGTTCCAGGTCGTTGCCGCCGATGGCCCCGTCGCCCACGCCGATGCTGGCGCCGGTGCTGACCGGTTTCAGGATCAGGGTGCCCGACCCGCCGATGCTGATGGCGGCCGTGCCGGTGGCGCTGGTCAGGACCATATTGTCGGCCGTCAGGGTCACGGTGCCGGCATAGGCATTGGTGCCGTCCCAGCCGATATAGGCGCGGCTGCTGTCACCCGTGCCGCCATTGGCGGAAATGCGGCCATCCGTGCCCGTGGCCTTCAGTTCCACCCCGCCGCTGTTGGTGGAATAGATGGCGCTGCGCGTCGTGGGATCATCGCGCAGCAGAATGGCGTACCGGTTGCTGCCGGATGATGCCTGCTCGCCGTTCAGGGCCAGCGCGCCGCTGGCGGTGCGGATCGTGCTACCATTCCCGATGGCGATGCCGGCCGTCAGGCTGTTGCCGGCCCCGCCCTTGCCATTCAGCGTGATGGTGCCCGAACCGGCGGCGATCAGGCTGCTGGCCGAGATATTGATGCCGATGCCGGTGGCGCTGTTGGTGCCGCTGGGGGCGCCGTCGCCATTGATCAGGATAGTGCCGCCCGTCCCGCTGTTCAGGGTGCTGGACAGGATGTTGACGCCGATGCCGGTATCCGCCTTGCCCTCCGCCGCGCGGGTGGCGGGGGTGGCCCCGCTGCCGATGGTGATGGCGCCGCCATTGGTGGACAGGCTGGCATTGCTGATGGCGACACGGCCGGAGGAGCCGGCGGCATTGCCGTCGGCGGCCAGCACGATATTCAGCTTGCCATTGTTCGATACGCCGGCATTGGCCGACACCGTCACATCAATGTCGCCGGACAGGGTCAGGGTGCCCGTGCCCGCCCCGGCATAGGTTGCCGTCTGGCCCAGCGTTACCAGAGCCGCAGAGGCATAGAGGCTGGCATTGCCGGTGAAGGTGATGCCCGTCGTGCCCGCCACCGTGCCGACGGCAAAGGACGACCCGGACCGGAAATCGATAGTGCCGGTATTGGCGGCCAGACTGGTGACGCTGTTGCCGCTGCGCGTCAGCGTATGGGTGCCTGTGCCCAGCAGCGACAGGTTGGCCACATTGATATCGGCCGTCTGCGTCACATTCCCGCCGCTGGCCAGTTCCACCGTGTCGCTGGCATGGCTCAGCGCGCTGCTGATCACCAGATTGCCGCCATCCAGGGCGCCCAGCCGGATCACCCCGGCACTGATCTGGTTCAGTTCAGCCTGGGAGACATTGGCCACGCCGGATGTGGACCCGCCGAAACTCATCTGCCCGTCCGCCGCATAGGGGCGCAGGATGACGCGGTCGCTGCTGGTGATGGAGGTGGCGGACAGGGCGATATCGCCGCCGGCCAGGGTGATGGTACCGGCCCCGGCGCTCACGGCGCTGCTGTTCAGGGACAGGCCGGTGCGCCCGGCAAAGCCGATATTGCCGCCATTGCTGGTGAAGCTGCCGGTGCCCGTGGTGCTGAGGCTGCCCGTCCCGCCATAGCCGCCGGTGAAGTCCATGGACAGCTTGTTGCTGCTGGATGTCACGCCGATGGCGCTGCTGAAGGTCAGGTCGCCACCGGCCCGCAGGGTCAGGATGGCGTCCGTACCGGCGCTCTTGGCGATGCTGTCGGCGATAATCATGGACCCGGTGGTCAGCACCGTCGCGTTCTTGCCGGCGTTCAGGAAATTTTCCAGCAGACCGGTGATGGCGCTGCCCAGGCTCAGGCTGTTGCTGACCAGTTCCAGGGCCCCGATACCCGTGGTGGACGGGTTGGCCGTGACGCTGACGCTGCCGGTATGCTGATCATGGCCAAGGGTCAGGGTGCCGGCATTGATGGTGCCCAGTTCCGTCGTGGACAGGGCCAGCCCCTGCGTGTCGTCGGTGCCGCCGATGATCAGGTTGGTGCCATTGCTCTGCGTCCGCACCTGCACGCGGCCCGATGACCGCACCGTGCCCCCGGACAGGGACATGGCGTTGGACGACAGGGTGACCGTGCCCGATTGCGAGCCGCCGCCGAAGGTGCCGCTGCCATCGATGGCCAGGCCGACACTGCCCGACCCGCCCGTGGCCGTGACCGAAAGGTTGCCCGACCCTGCCGACACCGCGAATCCGCCCGTCAGCAGCACGCCATGGTTGGCGCTGCCGCTGCTGCCGGCCCCCGCACCGGTCAGGGTGACGGTGCCGCCATTGCTGCCGATGCCCCCGCCGCTACCGCCATCCAGCCGGATGCCCACGGCATCCGTGCTGCCGCCCTGCGCCGTGCCCGTGATGCCGATCGTGCCGGCGCCTGTGCTGCTGGCCGTGGCATAGGCAAAATCCACACCGATGACGCCATTACCGGTCACGGACAGATTACCAGTGCCGGTCGAAAGCTGGGTATTGCCGGCCAGACGGACGCCGGCCATGCTGCCCGTACCGGTCAGCGACAAGCCACCCCACCCGGCGGCGATGCTGACACCCGACAGGTTGATACCCGTCATGGCCCCCGTTCCGGTGGCGGTGACGGTGATACTGCCGCCATTGCTGGTGAAGCTGCCATTGGTGGCGGTGACAGACCGGCCGGCGGTGAAGCCCATGGACAGGCTGCCGCTGCTGGACGTCACCCCCACACCCGACGCAAAGCTCAGGTCCCGCCCCGCCGTCAGGGACAGGGTGGCGCCGGTGCCGCCCGTCTTGGCGATGGAATTGTTGACATTGATGTCATTGCTGGCGGTCAGCGTCACGCTGGTGCCGTTGTTCAGCAGGCTGGCAATGGCGCTGGCGGTGATCAGGCTGGTGACGCTGCCATAATCGCCCGATCCGATGGTGCCGTTGGCGGGGATATCGTCATCCTGCGCGCCCGTTCCATCCACATCGGCAACGGTGCCGATGGTGATGTTGGTGGGGTCCAGCAGCAATTGGCCCGCCTTGCCGCCCGCCCCACCCGCCAGATCGGCCTTACCTGCAAAGCGCAGGCTGCCCTTGCCCGACACTTCGGCAAAGCCGCCATCACTGGCGCCGCGTGCGCTGATCGCGCCCGCGTAATCCGTGCGCCCGTCGGACCAGACGATGACACGCCCGCCCGCCCCCGCCGCCCCATCGGCCCGGATGCTGCTGTCGGCATCGATGCGGGTGGTACGGGCGCGGTGCAGGTCGCCGCCGCCCTGGAAATCCCCGCCGATCCGCACCTGTCCGCCATCACCGGCGCCACTGGCCTCGACCAGCGCCCCGGTCAGCGCCACCCGGTCGCCCAGAATGTCGATGGCCCCGCCCGCCGCCCGCAGGGTCCCGGTGACCTCGGTCTCCGTCCCCTCCCCGCCGATGATGATGCGGCCATCCACTTCCTGCGCGGTCGTGGCCTCCACCAACCCGCCGGCATTCACCACCCCGGCCATGCCGTCGCGCGCCGCCCGCGCCGTCATCAGGACCTGTGCGCCCGTGACGCTGCCCTCATTGACCACGCGGCCCGCCAGATCGGCCGGCAGTTCAAACCGCAGCAGACCGTCACCCGCCAGATCCAGCGTGAACCGTTCCGTGCCGGCCAGGACGACACGGCCCAGCCGGGCCTCCACCACGCCGCTATTGCGCACATCGGGCGCGGCCAGCACGGCATAGCCGCCATCGGCCACGCGGATCGTGCCCTCATTGATGATGGCGGCCCCCGCCTGCCCGGCCTTGCCGAAGGTCAGGCGCCCGGCGGCAAAATCCGCATTGTCGATATCGGCCGTGGTGGCCAGAAAGGCGCCGGCATCCACCCGCGCCCCGCGCCCGATCACCACACCCGCCTTGTCGATCACCACCACCTGGCCGTTGGCGGTCAGCGAACCGTCGATCCTGGTGCCTGCCCCGCTACCGGTCACGCGGTTGACCAGAATGG
Source organism: Niveispirillum sp. (assembly GCF_017996735.1). Classification (GTDB taxonomy): domain Bacteria; phylum Pseudomonadota; class Alphaproteobacteria; order Azospirillales; family Azospirillaceae; genus Niveispirillum. The sequence goes on along the minus strand of NZ_JAGOGJ010000002.1, from coordinate 142,764 downwards.
ACCCCGCCCCCGGCTGGGTCACCGCCACCGACGCATCCTTGCCGATATCAAAGCGGCGCCAGTCGATCAGGGCGCGATCGCTGGTCTGGTTGATCAGGGTCTGGCTGCCCTGGCTGCTGATCCCGGCCGTCCCCACGGTGACGGTCCCGCCCTGCGGCGTGGGGCCGGGCGTCTGTGCCGCCGCCGGCAGGGTGAAGACGGAAGCCAGCGTCAGGGCGCGGAATCCCCGCCCCCATCGCCTGTGCCCGTTTCCCTGTTGCCGCGCCGTTGCCATGCCGCCCGCCCTCAGATCTGGACCGTCAGGTCGATGAACAGACCTGTCCGCTGTCCCTCGGCCCCCGGCAGGGGCAGGGACCGCAGGGTGCGGGCCAGTTCAGCCGACAGGCTGGCCTTGCCCAGCAGCCCCAGGCGCACGCCGCCGCCGGCCGACAACAGATGCGTGCTGGCCGCCACGCTGTCCCAGACCCGGCCCGTATCGACAAAGCCATAGAAGGTCACGCCGTCCACCTGCTCCACCCCCGGATTCCAGGCGCGGCGCAGTTCCAGGCCGGCCCCCACCCCGTTGGGCCCCGACAGGTCACCACCATTATAGCCGCGCCCGAATCGGCTGCCGCCCAGCGCGAATTCCTCGCCGGCCAGCAGCGTGTCGGGCGTATATTGCCCGGCCACCGTCAGGGTGGCGGTGATATCGGCGGGCAGGCGCCGGCCATAGGCGATTTCCCCATTGACCTTCATATACCAGGGATCGGGCCGCAGGCGGCTGGCCTCACGATCCCCCCGCCCGGTTGCACCGGCCACATCCAGCCCCTGTGTCACCCCGGCCTGGGCGAACAGGTCGCCCCCCAGGAACTTCATCTCGCTATAGCTGATCCTGGCGTCCACACTGCGCCACCGGTCACGGCTGAAGGGCAGGTTCAGCAGCTCCACGGTCGCGGTCTGCGCGTTCCACCCCGCCTCCACACTCAGATTGCGCGCCCGCGACCGGACCAGCGGCAGCGACAGGCGCTGTCCTGCGCCATAGGATTCGGTGGCCACCGCGAAGGGTTTCAGCGCGGCCCCCGGCCGTCCCCGGCTATAATTGGCATTGCTGGTCAGCGACAGGCCGCTGCCGGCCAGCGGCTGCACCCAGCGGCCATTGGCCGACCGCTGTTCGCGGATCTGCGGCGTGGCAGACAGGGTCAGGCCCAGTTGCTCACCCAAGCCAAAGGGGGAATTGGCGGCGATATCGACAAAGGCCGACCAGGGTCCGGCAAATTCCGACCCGCGATTGCCGACCCCGGCCACCAGCGCATAAGGCGTTTGCGTATACCCGACCAGCAGTTCGGCCGCCCCGAAACTGTCGCCCGGTCGTATCAGGCCCGTGACCGTCACGCCCGGCAGATCATCGACCAGCAGCAGCCCGCGCTCGATCAGGTCGACGCGCGCCGGCCGCGCGGCCAGGGCATCGGCCAGCCGCGCCTCCACCCGCGCCCGTTCGCGCGGCCCCCCGCCTTCCACCCGGGCGCGTTCCAGATGGCCTTCGATGACACGGATGGTGATGGTCTGGTCGCGCAATTCCTGCGCTGGCACAAACACGCGGGTCAGGCCATGGCCCAGAGCCAGATAGCGTGCCTGGATACGGTCGGCCAAGGCGGCGACATCGGCCAGGGTCACCGGCTGCGCGATCAGGGCGGCGATGGCCTCGGCAAATTCCATTTCCGGGTTGAACACCGTGGCCCCTTCCACGATGACCCGGGATAGGGGGAACCGCAGGTCGCCGGCCCCGGCGGCGGGGGCGCCCTTGCGCTGCGCCGGGATGGAAAACTGCAACTGTGCCTTGGGCGCCTTGCGCATTTCCTCCAGCGGCGCGGGTATGCTGGGGCGGCCCGGCTCCACACTGCCGGGCAACCGGCCACCGGGAACGGACTGCGCACCGGCCCCGGCCGGCGCCAGAACGGCCGCCATCCCCGCAATTGCCAACCGCCGTCGCATTCTTCTTCGGGCCTTCCCTGATATGGCGAGAAGGATTTAAGCCGGAAGGCACTGGCTACGCCAGCCGTTTGTGCATTAACGCACGGATATTGTTCGCGTTATTTGTAGAAGTGATAGAGAAGAAATACGACTATTGATAGTAACTGGCAAATGACTGACGCCGCATGTCAATGCATGCCGGCCGATGCCTGGCTTAAAGGACCCGCTCACCCTCCGGTGTGATGACCTGTCCCTCCCGCGCCACCAGGGCGCCGGGATGCAGGGCGCGGGCGGCGGCGGCGATCTCGTCCAGCATGGCATCGGTCCGGTCGGGGCAGTGATGGAAGATCACCGGGTGACGCACGCCGGCATGGTCGGCCAGACGCAGCGCCTCCTGCCAGGTGGAATGGCCCCAGCCGACATGGTCGGCATATTCGGCATCGGTATAGCTGGCATCATAGATCATGACATCGGCGCCGCGCACCAGATCGGCGATGGTTTCGTCCCGGCCCTGGGCCGGATGTTCGGTATCGGTGATCAGGCAGATGGACCGGCCCTGGTAATCGACCCGGTAACCCGTGGCCCCGTTGGGGTGGTTCAGGGGGCAGGTGCGCACCACCAGGCCCGGCCGGGGTTCCAGCACCTGGCCGGCTATGAATTTCCGATAATCCAGGCAGCGTTCCAGCCCGCGCAGCGGCACCGGGAACAGCGGGGCGGCCATCAGGCTGCCCAGCACGCCGCCCAGCGTCAGGTCGGGTCCCAGATGCCCTTCCCACAGGCTGATGCGGCTGCGCTTGTCATGGAAGGGGGAAAAGAACGGGAAACCGACGACATGGTCGATATGGGAATGGGTGAAGAACAGGTCGGCCGTCACCGGCTCTCCCGTCGCCTCCAGAGCGTCGCCCAGAAGCCGGATGCCCGTGCCGGCGTCAAAGATCAGCAGGTGCGGGCCGCAGCGCATTTCCAGGCAGGTGGTATTGCCGCCATACCGCAGCGTGTCGGCACCGGTGGTGGCGATGCTGCCGCGCACGCCCCAGAATCGCACAAAAAAGCCGCTGTCACTCATTTCCGCCGGTCCGCCGCCTCTGTCCCGCTGGATCAACCGCGGACCCAACAGGGGCACTTTCAGCCAAGGATTGGAAAAGGGCAACCACCCACCGCCCATCCGCCACAGGAATTCGGGATATGCCGCCCTTGTGCTGTCATACTGACGTACGTAAATGATTGTTAATATTCCATGGGCAGACTGCCCGCCTGCGTCACCGAACAGGAAACCGGAATTGGAAGAAATCAATGTCGGCCCCGGCAAGCTGCTGATCAAGGAAGGCGACTGGTCGGGTGATGCGTTCCTGATCACCGCCGGCCGGGTGGAGGTTTTCCGCGCCGTCAACGGCACCAAGCACCGGCTGGCCACGCTGGGGCCGGGGGAGATCGCGGGCGAAATGGGGCTGATCGACAATGCCCCGCGCTCGGCCTGCATCGCCAGCATGGAACCGACGCGGCTGATCGTGATCTCCCGCGATGTCTTCGTGAAACAGCTTCGCGCCAGCCCGCCCCTGGTGCGTTATGTGCTGCATTCGCTGGTGCGCACGCTGCGGGCCATCAACGGCATTCCCACCGATCATGGCGACCCATTGTTCGCCGATGATCCCATCGTGTCGGAACGCACGCACAAGCTGCTGCGCCGCGATACATTCGCCCCCGGCCGCGTCATCTTCCGCCGGGGGGACGAGGCGCATAACGCCTATCTGATCCAGTCGGGCCTGGTGGAGATCTGGAAGGACACGACCGATGATCAGGTTCAGGTGCTGGGCCAGGCCGGCCCCGGATCGGTGTTCGGAGAAATGGCGCTGCTGCGCGATGCCAACCGGGCGGCCAATGTCACGGCGGTGGAACTGACCGTGTGCGAAGTGATCCAGCGTCTGCGGTTCGAGGAATTGCTGCGGGCGGCCCCCACCCTGATTCGCCAGTTGATCACCTCTTACGTGCAACGGATCGAACGCAGCGGCTGATCATCTGCACGGCGTGCAGGCATGATTGGCGCGACAAGACCGCACACGCCCGTGTTCTTCAAGGAGAAGTGGCACCGCAGGGTCGGCCGGGTGTAGCATCCGGTCGAACAACATTGGGTTGCCGATGCTGCCGGCCTTGGATCTCGCCACCATTTTTGTAGCCAACAGCGTCATCGCGGGCGTGACGGCCCTGGTGCTGACGGTCATCCGGCGGCATCAGCCCGACATCAGCGGCATCGGCCCGTGGGCGGCCGGTCAGGCTGCCTATTTCACCGGCTTCCTGCTGCTCTATCTGTCGATGATGAAGACGATCCAGCCGACGGCCATGCCCGGCTTCTTCTTCTGCTTTGCCGGCGCGCTGTTGACCAGCCTGGGCTTTCACCGGTTCCTGGGCCTGTCCCGATGGGCGACGCGGGCGGCGGTGGGCGCGTTCCTGGCGATGCTGGTGCTGCTGCCGCTGCTGTCGCTGACGGGGCGGGCGGGCCTGATCATCGCGGTGACCATTGCCGTCCTGGGCGGCACGTCCGGGCTGAATGCCTGGCTGCTCTACCGCAATGGCAAGGGGCAGGTGCGCCCGGCGGCCCTGACGCTGGCGGCATTGCACGGCTGCTGGTCGCTTTATGCCGTGGCCCGCCTTGTCTATATCGCGGCCAACGGTTTTGGACGGCCGGCCGCCATCGCCACCCTGGCCCCGGCCATGCTGGTGGGCACCTTGATGCTGACCTGCCACGCGCTGGGCCTTGTCTGGCTGGTGGTGGGGCGGCTGCAGGAACATCTGGTGCGGCAGGCGGCCACGGACCCCCTGACCGGGGCACTGAACCGGCGCGCGCTGCTGGCGCGGCTGGACCAGGAACGGGCCCGCGCGGCGCGCGACGGCACGGGCTTCGCGCTGGCCACCTTCGATCTGGACCATTTCAAGCAGTTGAACGACACGCATGGCCATGTCGTGGGCGATGCCACGCTGGTGGGCGTGGTTGAAACGGCCCGCCGGCTTCTGCGCCCCGACGATGCGGTAGCCCGGCTGGGGGGCGAGGAATTCTGCCTGCTGCTGCCAAACGCGACCGGTCACGAGGCCTTGGCACTGGCCGAACAGATCCGCCAGGAGATGGCCCGCCTGTCCATCGACAGCCCCGCCGGCCCGGTGACGGTGGCGGCCAGTTTCGGCGTCGCCTGGTACGGCACGCACGGCCGGGACTGGCCCTCCCTGCTGAAGGCCGCCGATGGGGCGCTCTATTGCGCCAAGCGCCAGGGCCGCAATCAGGTGGTGGCTGCGGCCTGATCCCATGTACGCAAGCCCAACGGCGCGGATGCGCCCGCCCGGCACCGCGTGGTGCCGTAAGCCAAGCCGCCGGATGGCGGCGCCCGGCGTCTGAGGAACACGCAATCTTCCTGGATCGGTCACGGGTCCAGGCGGATTACCACTACAGCACGATGTCGGTCGCCACCAGGGTGGTGAGGGCGGTCAGGGTGATGGCGAAATCGGCCGTGCCGTCGCCATTGAGATCGCCCAGCACTTGCAGATCCGCGCCCACCGCCTGGATGCGCACTTCCCCCGCCACACCGGAGAACAAGGCCGTGCCGATGAAGGTGAAGCTGTCATTGGCCGGGGTGGCGCTGTTGGCATCCATGCCCGACAGGTCGATCCGGTCGCCGTCGGCCGTGCTGAAATCGGCGATGGTGATGGGTGTGGCAACGGGGCTCTGTGTGGCATCGGACAGCACGAACCTGTCCGCCCCACCGCCGCCCGTCAGAGTGTCCGCCCCGCCGCCGCCCCTCAACGTGTCGGCCCTGGCACCGCCGGTGATGGCATTGGCGTCGGCATTGCCCGTTCCCGCAAAGGTGCCGGTACCCGTATAGACCAGATTTTCGATATTCGCGGCCAATGTAAAGGTGGCCAGGCTGGTGCGGACCGTGTCGTTGCCGCCGCCCGCCACCTCCTCCACCCTGTCGCCGGCATTGTCGACGATATAGGTATCGTCACCCGCGCCACCGACCAGACTGTCAATCCCGACCCCGCCATCCAGCGTGTCATTGCCGGCCCCGCCGGTCAATGTATCGGCCCCCGCCCCGCCGGTCAGAAGGTTGTCGCCATCATTGCCGTCGCCCGCAAAATTCCCGGTGCCGGTAAAGACCAGATTCTCCACCTCCGCGGCCAGGGTAAAGGCGGCCAGGGCGGTGCGGACCGTGTCCGTGCCCTCGCCCGCCAGTTCGGTGATGGTGACCGATCCGGCCGCGACGATATAGACATCGTTGCCGGCCCCGCCCGCCAGGACATCGTCGCCGCCGGCCCCGTCAAGCGTATCGGCGCCGGCACCACCGGTCAGCGTATCGGCCCCGGTCCCGCCGGTGATGGAATTGGCCAGGGCGTTGCCCGTGCCGTCAAAGGCGCCAAGCCCGATATAGACAAGGTTTTCCACCTCGTCGGGCAGCACATAGCTGGCGGCGCGGGCCCGCACCGTGTCGGTCCCCTCTCCCGTCAGTTCCAGGATGATGTCGCCCGGATCGTCGACGATATAGGTATCGTTGCCGACCCCGCCCACCAGACTGTCGATCCCGGCACCGCCATCCAGCGTGTCATCACCGGCCAGACCGGTCAGCGTATCGGCCCCATCCCCGCCGACCATGCTGTTGGCAACGGCATTGCCCGTGCCCGTGGCATCAAGGGTACTGGTGAATTGCAGATTCTCCAGACCGGTCCCCAGCACATAGGTCGTCAGGCTGGTCCGCACCGTGTCGGTGCCGGCGGTATCGATAATGCTGTCCCCGATATTATCGACGACATAGGTGTCGTTGCCGGCCCCGCCCACCAATGTATCGGCGCCGACGCCGCCATTCAGCGTGTCGTTCCCGGCCCCGCCCTGGATGGAATTGGCGCCGCTATTGCCGGTGCCGCGGAAACTCGCCGCCCCCAGATAGACAAGATTGTCCTGCGTTGCCGTCAGCGTATAGGCCGAGGCGGTCGTATTCAGCGTGACCTTGCCGGTTCTGTCGGTGGTCGTATACGAATAGCCGAAATCCGACACATCCAGCACGCCGGAGAAATTCTGCAGGCGGAAGATGTAATCATCCAGCCCCAGATTGTTGCTGCGCGACGGTCCGGACACGACCAGATAGACCTCGCCCAGATAATTGAACAGCCCGGCCTTGTTGGTGTCGTACAGGGGCCGCCCGCGCGCGAAAAGACCGTTCATGGCCTCATAGAAGGAGATGCCGGTGACACGGACAACACCGCCGCCGACGACACTGTTCACGGCAAAGGGCACTTCGATCGTGTCGGCCAGCAAGGTGCCGTTGTTGCCAAGGTCCAGATTGACGATCACATCCATGCTGTTGAAGGTCAGGGCGGTGGACAGGCGCGTGTCGCTGGCGCGGGCAAAGACGAACCGGTCCTGGCCCGACCCGCCGATCAGACGGTCCACCCCGCCGCCGCCGATCAGCACATCATTGCCGGCCGTGGCGATCAGCGTGTCATTGCCCAACCCGCCTTCCAAACTGTCATCGCCATAGCCGCCGATCAGGCTGTCATCGCCCGCCCCGCCGATCAGCGTGTCATTGCCCAGCCCGCCATCGATCGTGTCATTGCCATCGGCGCCGTCGATGTAATTATCCATCCGGCCCTTGATGTCGCCGCGCAGATATTCCGAACGGCTGTTGTTGAAGCTCTGTATCTGCACAGGCCCCTGGATGGTGGAGGGCAGCAGGGTGAACAGGCGCGGCACCCCGCCCTGTCCCTCCGTATCAAAGGCGGTGATGACACCGTTCAGCTTATCGACGGCATAGATGATGACGCTGTGCGCCTCGACCACGGTGCCGTTGTTCCAGACAAAATGCAGGATCTCGCCCACCGCCAGGTTGCGGTACATGATGGCCAGATCCTTGGCCGCCACGGTCCGGTAATCGGACCAGCTATCCAGCCGGTCATCCACCATGATCGCACTGTCGGTGGCCCCGTTGCGCACGCGCTCGCCGCCCCAGATCATGCCCGCCTGGTTCAGCACATCGCGGAACAGCTCGATCTCGTCCGTCACGGTTTCACCGGCTGTGATGGCGGCGTCTAGGACGGTCTTCAGGCTGGGCATGGAACGGACTCCGGCGGCAAATATTTCCTGGCCAGCCGGGAGAGTCCCGGCCAGCCGGCCCAACCATGCAACGGGCGAGCCAGCACTGAGGCAATGGATGAGCCAGCCCTCAGGTGCCCCGTACCACCAACCGGGCCGGAAGGCTGACCGATGCCACCTCCTCCCCGTTGATCAGGGACAGGATGCGCTGTGCCAGCAATTCCCCACCCGCCTGCCAATCCTGGTGGACGGAGGAAAGCGGCGGCGTCAGACAGGCGCCCAGCGGCGTATCATCGTAACCGATCACGGAAACAATGTCCGGCACCGCGATGCCGCGTTCCTGCAGCGCCTGCAGGGCGCCGATGGCCAGAAGGTCGCTGGCCGCCAGCAGACAATCGAACGAGGCGCCCCCGCCATCGATCCAGTCGGCAATCGCCGCCGACCCGGCCGCAATGCTGAACGGGCAGGAAATGCCGCCGACCAGTTGCCCGCCGCCCGCAACCATGGCGTCGCGGAACCCGTCATGGCGCTGTTCGATCTCCGCGTGGCTGGTGTCACCGATGAACAGGCCGCGACGGCGGCCCAGCGCCAGGAAACGGTCGGCGGCCAGCGCCCCGCCCTGGCGGTTATCGGACCCGACCGTCACATAATCATGCTCCGGCGCCTCTGCCCCCCAGACCACCAGCGGCACATCGCTGTCGGCCAGTTGCGCCGCCGCCTCGTCATGGCTGCCCTGGCCCAGCAGGATGATGCCATCGGCCGTCTGCACCGCCGGCATATGCACCCCGTCCCGCGTGGTCAGCACCACCGCATAGCCGATGCTGGTCAGTTCCTGGCAGATGCCGCCCATCAAGGCCATGGGGAACGGGTCGGACAGGGGCCGGTCGGGGCTGGGCTTCATCTCCACCACCACGGCCACGCTGTTGGACCGTTGCAGGCGCAGGCTGCGCGCCGACAGGTTCAGCTTATAGCCATGTTCCTTGGCCAGTGCCTGGATCTTGGCCCGCGTATCGGGCTTCACCGTCGGGCTGTCGCGCAGCGCCCGCGACACCGTGATCTTCGACACCTGCGCCAGTTCGGCCAGATCGGCCATGGTCAGGCGGCCGGCCGGAACGGTCCGGGTCTCGATTTCACGTCCACGGTCGGCAACAGGCTTTGTCATCGGGTTCCGGCTTGGGTGACGGACGGGGGAAAGCACGGGGACTTTGGCATGGGTGCCGATTTTTTCCAAGGCTTTGGGACCTGCCTTTGCCAAGCACCGGACCGTCGCCGCATACGTAGCCAGAAAAATGATATCGATATCTTGACATCGATAACATTGATGTTAGCTTAAGGCCCAACCACCACATCATGGCGGTGGATCAAGCGTATCTTGGGGAGGTTTGCCGTGGCGGAGAGAGCATCTCACGTCCGCGCAGGAGATGTGCGTGCCGATGCCGGGGATGGCTGGACCATCCGGGTTGCGGGTTTCGATCCGGCAAATGCGGCGCGTGACGAAAGCCTGTTCGCACTGGCCAATGGCGCACTGGGCGTGCGCGGCGGCATCGATGGCGTGGACAGCGCCAGCGACGGTGCCTTCCTGGCCGCCTTCTTCGAACAGGCGCCCATTCATTATCATGAGAAATTCACCGGGTTTGCGCTGTCCACCGACACCCGCGTGCCCGTGGCTGATGCCAAGCATGTGCGGGTCGTGCTGGACGGGGAAAGTGTCAGCCTGACGCCGGATGCCGGCCTGATCCGGGAACTGGACCTGTCCACGGGCCGGTTCCGCACATCCATGCGCTATACGGCAAAGGGCGGGACGGTTGAGATCACTACCGACCGTCTGGTCAGCTTCGCCCGGCCCGGCCTGCTGGCCCTGCGCCTGACCGTCCGTTCCCTCGATTATACCGGCCCCGTCACCCTGCTGTCGGACCTGCGCTGGGGCCGCCGGGCGGAGGGGCAGGGCGATGATCCGCGCATCGGCGTCTCTCTGGGCGCCGGCGGGGTGGACAGTTTCCCGGTTGTAACCGACGGCATCCCCACCGCCCTGCGTCAGACGGCCCGCCTGTCGCGCCGCACCTGCCTGTTGCGCCAGGATCACGTGCCCGGTCACGGCCTATCCGCCGACCAGCCCTTCCTGACGCTGGACAGCATCAGCCAGCCCTTCCATGCCGACCTGACGCCCGGTGGGGAAACCAGCCTGGTGAAGTTCGCCGCCTATGCCTGGGCCGACCAGGATGGCGATAGTGACGGTCTGTTCGCCACTGCCGGTGCCACCCTCGCCGCCGCCCGCAGCGCCGGCTGGGACGTGCTGGCCGCGGAACAGGCCGATGATCTGGCCCGCTTCTGGGCCGATGCCGACGTGGTGATCGATGGCGATGCGGGGCTGCAGCAGGCCATCCGCTTCAACCTGTTCCATCTGTACCAGTCGACGGGCCGCGACGGCGCCACCTCCATCGCGGCCAAGGGCCTGACGGGGGAAGGGTACGAGGGCCATTATTTCTGGGACACGGAAACCTTCATCCTGCCGGTACTGGCCTTCACGGCCCCGCACCTGGCGCGGCGCATGCTGGAATACCGCATCGGCCGGCTGGACCGCGCCCGCGCCCATGCGCGTGGCATGGGGCACAGCGCCGGGGCCCTGTTCCCTTGGCGCACCATCGCCGGCGATGAATGTTCGGCCCATTACCCCAGCGGCTCGGCCCAGTACCATATCAATGCCGACATCGCCTTCGCCGCGCGCCTTTATGAGGAAGCGACGGGCGACAGCGCCTTCCTCTACGCCCATGCCGCCGAAATGCTGTTCGAAACGGCCCGCATCTGGCCGCAGGTCGGGCATTTCAACGCCCGCAAGGGCGGGGCCTTCACCATTCATGAGGTGACGGGGCCGGACGAGTACACGGCGCTCGTGAACAACAACTTCTACACCAACGCCATGGCCGCCGCCCATCTGGCCCATGCCGCCGATCTTTATCGCCGCATGGGCAGCGACGCGCCCGACCATCTGTCGGCCCTGGCGGCCCGCATCGGCCTGACTGATGCCGAAGTGGCCCTGTGGCAGCGCGCGGCCGACGCCATGTACCTGCCCACCGACCCCGACCTGGGGGTCAGCCCGCAGGATGATGATTTCCTGTCCAAGCCCGTCTGGCCCTTCGCCGACACGCCGGCCGACAAATATCCGCTGCTGCTGCACTATCACCCGCTGGCCATCTATCGCCATCAGGTGTGCAAACAGGCCGATGTGGTCCTGGCCATGCTGCTGGCCGGCGACCGTTTCACGCCCACTCTGAAACGCCGTAATTTCGATTATTACGAAGCCGTAACGGTGCATGACAGCACCCTGTCGCCCAGCAGCTACGGCATCCTGGCCGCAGAGCTGGGCGACAGTGAAAAGGCCATTCGTTACTTTACCGAAACGGCCCGCATCGACCTGGATGATCTGCATGGCAATGCCAGCCATGGCGTGCATATGGCAGCCATGGCCGGAAGCTGGCTGGGTATCGCCTGGGGCTTCGGCGGCTTGCGCTGGCAGGGGGGCATCGCCCGATTTGCCCCGCTGCTGCCCCCCGGCTGGACCCGTTACGGTTTCGGCATCAATTGGCGGGGAAGCCGCCTGCGGGTGACGGTGGACCCGGTCGGCACCACCTACCACCTGCTGTCGGGCGACGCCCTGACCATCCACCATCACGGCACCCCCGTCACCCTGACGCCGGGCCAGGATACGGCCATCGCCCACACGCCCTTTCCGGTCGCGGTGAAGGCCATCATTTTCGATCTGGACGGTGTCCTGACCGACACGGCGGAGGGCCATTATCAGGCCTGGCAGCGTCTGGCGGACGAACTGGGCGTACCGTTCGACCGGGAGAAGAACGAGGCGTTGAAGGGCATCGACCGCATGGGCAGCCTGGAACGCATCCTGGCCGGCTCTGCCGTCACCCTGACCGACGCGGAGAAGCTGGCCGCCGCCACCGCCAAGAACGGCTATTACCAGGACCTGATCGCACGGTTCAGCCCCGATGATCTGTTCGACGGCGTGCGCGACCTGCTGCTGGCGGCCAAGGCAGCCGGCTTGAAGCTGGGTGTGGCGTCGGCCAGCCGCAACGCCCCCACGCTTCTGACACGCCTGGGCATCATCGACCTGTTTGACCATGTCGCCGATGCCGGTGCCATCCCCAATCCGAAGCCCGCGCCCGACATCTTCCTGTCGGTCGCCCAGGCCCTGGATGTTCCCGCGCCCGCGTGCCTGGGCGTGGAGGACAGCATGGCCGGGATCACCGCCATCAAAGCCGCCGGCATGCCGGCGCTGGGTATCGGTGATCCCGCCATCCTGACAGAGGCCGATGCCGTCATCGGCCATATACGCGAATTCCGGCTGGACCGTTTCGTCCGCCCGGCCTGACAATCCGGGCGCCATCCCGAGAGGGGGGATGCGTCGCCCGGACGGAAACAAACGATAGCCCATCAATCAAGAAGCATCCGGGTGATGCTCATACGGGAGGTCCCTATGACAAAGTTTGACAAGAAGCTGCTGACCGGTGCCGCCTTCGCGGCCCTGCTGCTGCCCGCCTTGGGTGCTGCCCAGGCGCAGGAAGCCGGCCAGGGTGCCATGCTGGAGGAGATCATCGTCACCGGTGTGGCGCGCTCCGACGGTATCAAGAAGCTGGATGCCAGCTTCTCCATCACTACCGCCGATGCCGAAGCCATCGCCGAGCAGCAGCCCGCCAGCACCGCCGACCTCCTGAAGATCGTCCCCGGCGTCTGGGTTGAAAGCTCGTCCGGCACGTCCGGCGCCAATATCGATGTGCGCGGCTTCCCCGGTGGCGGCGACGCGCCCTTCATCACGGTACAGTTGGACGGCTCGCCCCTGTTCCCGCCGCCCACCCTTTCCTTCCTGGAAAACAGCACCCTGTTCCGTCTGGATGACACGGTGGAGCGGGTGGAGGTGCTGCGCGGCGGCCCCTCGCCCATCTTCTCCAACGGTCAGCCGGGCGCCACCATCAACTTCATCCAGCGCAAGGGCAAGGAAGACCCCGAAGGCAGCCTGAAGCTGACCGTGGGGGATGAGGGCCTGTACCGGTTCGACACCTATTACCAGGGGGCCCTGGACAAGGATCTGCTGTTCTCGGTCGGCGGCTTCTACCGTACGTCGGACGGCATCCGCGACACCGAATTCCCCGCCGATCGTGGCGGTCAGGTCAGCGGCAACATCACCAAGGTCCTGGAAAACGGCGAGGTCACCTTCTACGGCCGTTACACCAGCGACAAGAACGCCTTCTACACCGCCATCCCGCTGATTTCTTCCAACAATGGCAAGACCATCAAGGAATTTCCGGGCTTTGATGCCGGCACCGGCACCTTCCTGGGCAATGATCTGCGCAATGTCGTGCTGGAGGTCACCCCCGGCGCCACGCCCGGCACCATCCGCCGCGATTTCGCCGATGGCCGTGGCGTGAAGGCCGCGGTTGTGGGCAACACGATCGACCTGACCTTCGGGGAATGGACGGTCAGCAATAAGATGAACTACCTGAAGGGTCAGGCCGATACGCGCGGCCTGTTCACGGGCGCCAATCCGCAGACGCTCGGCAGCTTCATCAACGATCAGATCACGTCCGCCAACGGCAATGCCGCCGTGGTCGCCGCCGCCGGCCGCACGGCCACGGCCGGTTCCGCCAGCTTCGCCAATGGCGGCGGCGCCATCACCGACCTGAACACACAGGTGATCACGGCCGGCCTCTGGTCGGTGGACAAGGATATCGAAAGCTTCACCGACGATATCCGTTTCAGCCGTGAGATCTTCGACGGCAACACCATCACCATCGGCGCCTATTTCGCCGATTATTCGTCCAAGGATCTCTGGTACCTGGGCAACAATGTCCTGATGACGGCCACGCCCAATGCCAAGCTGATCAACCTGACGCTCAATAACGGCGCCAAGGTCACGCGCAACGGCTTTGTCGGCACCTCCTTCTTCGACGTCAATGCCAGCTATAACGGCCAGAACATCGCCGCCTTCATCGCCGATGAATGGGCGCTGACCGAAGATCTGCGCATCGATATCGGTGGCCGTGTGGAAAAGCAGAAGGTCAATGCGACCCTGGAAAACGTCTCGACCATGGATCTGGACGGCAATCCGCTGACCCTGTCGAACAACGCCACCTCGGTCCTGAACGGCTCCTTCCGCACGCTGGATTATTCCAACACGGAAACCTCCTGGACGGCGGGCGTGAACTACTATCTGACGGGCGACCTGTCGGTGTTCGGTCGCCTGAACAGCGGCTTCAAGTTCCCGCAATTCGACAATCTGCGTGACGGCCAGGACCAGATGCAGAAGATCGATCAGCAGGAAATCGGCCTGAAGACCCGCACGTCCGACTATGCTGCCTATGTCACCTTCTTCCACAACAAGTTCGAAGGCCTGCCCTTCCAGCAGTTCATCATCAATCCCGATGGCAGCCAGACACAGTTGACCCGCATCGGCGGTTCCAAGGCCTATGGCGTGGAATTCGAACTGATGGTCAACCCGCTGGAAAACCTGAACCTGGCCCTGCGCGGTAACTACCAGAAGGGCGAGTTCAAGGATTTCGGCCCAAACAGCGGCAATCAGGTGCAGCGTCAGCCGAAGATCCAGTTCACCTTCTCGCCCTCCTATGACGTGCCCATGGACTGGGGCAAGCTGCGCTTCTTCGCCAGCTACAACTACACCGGCAAGCGTTGGGCCGATGTGGAAAACGCCCAGCGCCTGCCCAGCTTCGACACGATCGATGCCGGCATCTCCGCCGATATCGGCGATGACGTGACGGTGATGCTGTCGGGCACCAACCTGACGGACGAGTTGGGCCTGACCGAGGGCAATGCCCGCATCATCGGCGGCGCCAACACCAGCGGCGTGTTCATGGGCCGCCCCATCTTCGGGCGTAACGTGAAGATGTCGGTGGCGACGAAGTTCTAAACCGCCGCAGCGTCACTCCCTCACCCTCCCAAACGCTACCGCGTTCGGGCCCCTCCCTCTCCCGCAAGCGGTAGAGGGGCGAAATAAGGCTCAACACCAAGTTCCGCCCCTCGCTCACAATAGTGGAAAAGGGGCAGAACAAGGCTCACCCCTAAAGTTTCGCCCCTCGCCCACGAAGGTGGGAGAGGGAGGGGCCCGTTGGCGCCAGCCAACGGGAGGGTGAGGGTCCTTTTCCCGCATCCTCCACCCCGGAGCCCGCCATGCCCCGCCTGACCCGCCTCGGCAAGACCCTGCCGCTGCTGGCCCTGCTTCTGGCGGGTCCCGCCTGGGGGGAGGATGCACTGCGTTTCGACCTGACGGTCGGGCAGCATCAGAACCTGTTCCTGCGAGACGGCCCCGTCTCCGCCCATCTGGTGGCAGGGGCGGGCCGGATCGTGGTGGCCTTTCCCGCCGGCAATGCCGGCATCGGCCTGTGGACCGACAGCCAGGCCGCCATCACCGCCGGCCCCCTCTCCCCCATCACCATCCCGGATATCCGGGGCCGCCCCCTGCACGGCATCGAAACCACGGTGACGGTCGCGACCCAAAGCCTGACCCTCCGCCACACGATCCTGTCCAGCATCCGCATCTTGCGCGACTTTCAGCAATCCTCCACGCGTCAGCCCCCGGTGGAAACCACGCCAACCGTCAACGGCAGCACCGTCCTTTGGCAGCGTGACCGTCTGGACGGCGCTCCCGGCTGTCTCTTGACCCTGACCCCACTGAACGGCACCGCCACGGCCAACCCCGACGGCTCCGTCACCCTCTCCACCCCCGCCCCCGCCCTGCGCCTGACACTGACGGCGGTCAGTGGGGAAATGCCCCTGACCCCCATCGCCCTGTCCGACCTGCTGAACGACAAAGCCGCCCCCGACCAGAAGGCAAGGCAGGTGCTGGATTTCCTCAGCTACCGGGAAAAGCTGATGGCCGGGTCCTGGGCCTACAACACCTATTTCGGGCGCGACACGCTGATGTCGCTGCGCCTGCTGATGCCGGTTCTGCAACCGGCCGCCATTGAGGCCGGGCTGGGTGCCGTCCTGGAACGGCTCAGCCCGTCTGGCGATGTCGCGCATGAGGAGGATGTGGGCGAATTCGCCGTCCTGCGCCACCGCCTGGAACAGGGAAACAGCAGCGCCGATCCCCTCTTTGATTACAAGATGGTCGATGATGATCTGATGCTGGCCCCCATCCTGGCCGATTACCTGGGCCGCATCCCCGCCCGCGACGCCCGATTGTTCCTGGCGCGGCGCACCCAATCGGGCGAGGCCTATGGCACCCTGCTGGCCCGCAACCTGTCCTTCGTCCTGACCCGCGCGCAAGCCTTCGCCGCCGACCCGGTGGCCACCAACCTGATCCCCCTGCCGGCGGGACAGAAGGTGGGCGACTGGCGCGACAGCCAGGAAGGGCTGGCCGGCGGCCGCTATTCCTACAGCGTCAATGCCGTCCTGGCACCCGCCGCCCTGGCCGCCATCACCCGCCTGCACACATCCGGCCTGATGGCACCCTACGCCCGTGACCTGTCACACGCTGAAACTCTGGCGAAGGTCTGGACCGACAAGGCCCCCGGTCTTTTCGCCGTCACCATCCCGGCACCCGAAGCCCAGGCCGCCGCCAACCGCTTTGCCGCCGAACTGGGCATCGACGCCGCCCCCCGGCCCCCCGGCCCCTTGAGTTTCGACGCGCTTTCCCTGGATGATGCCGGCCGCCCCCTGCCCGTCATGCATTCCGACACGGGCTTTGCGCTGCTGTTCCTGAACCCCGATGCCGCCACCCTGGACCGTGCCATCGCCCCCTTGCTGCACCGCCTGCCCGCCGGCCTGATGACCGATGCCGGTATGGTGGTGGCCAACGCCGCCTGGGCCCCCGCCCCCATCCGCGCCGAATTCGGCCCCGGCTACTACCACGGCGCCGTGATCTGGTCCTGGCAGCAGGCCTTGATGGCCGCCGGCCTGGAACGGCAACTGGCGCGCACCGACCTGCCCGCCGTCACCCGCACCCGCCTGCACGCGGCCCAGCGCGCCCTGTGGCGGGCGATCCGCGCCGTGCCGGCCGATCAGCAGACCTCTGAGCTCTGGTCCTGGGCCTATAATAGCGGCCGCTTCAGCTACCGCCCCTTCGGCCAGGGCGGCGGGGATCAGACGGAATCCAACGCCGCCCAGTTGTGGAGCACGGTCTATCTGGCCGTCAAACCACCGGCCCTTTGACAAACAGCGCCAAACCAACAAGAACGGAACAGGGAAGGATATGAGGCATGCGTAACGGACGGGCGGTACTGGCGGTGGCTTTGACCTATGTGGTCTTTGCCATGCTGCTGAATTCGGTGGGCACGGTCATCCTGCAATCGATCCAGAGCTTTGGCGTGACCAAGCTGGAGGCGGGGCGGCTGGAGGCCTACAAGGATCTGCCCATCGCCATCACCAGCTTCATCGTCGCCAGCTTTCTGCCCCGCATCGGCTATCGCCGCGCCATGATCGCGGCGCTGGTGCTGGAGGGGCTGGCGGCGGCCCTGATGCCTTTCCTGTCGGCCTTCTGGGCCATGAAGCTGATGTTTTTCTGCATCGGCGTCGGCTTTGCGCATGTGAAGGTGGCGGCATATTCCTCCATCGGCCTGCTGACCCGCGACAAACAGGGCCATGCCAGCCTGACCAACCTGATCGAGGGCGTGTTCATGCTGGGTGTATTGGGCAGCTACTGGCTGTTCAGCCTGTTCGTGAATCAGGACAACCCCGCCGATCCCTCCTGGCTCAATGTCTATTGGGTCCTGTCCGCCATCGCCTTTGCCGCTGCAGCACTCTGGGCCATCACGCCCCTGGATGAAAGCGAGGCGCATGCGCCGGACGCCAAGCCCGGCCTGCAACAGATGGCGCGCCTGGCCGTCACCCCCATCGCCGTGGTCTTCCTGGCCTCGGCCTTTCTCTATGTCCTGATCGAACAGGCCATCGGCACCTGGCTGCCCACCTTCAACGCGGAGGTACTGCATCTGCCCGCCGCCATGTCGATCCAGGCCACCAGCATTTTCGCCGCCGGCATCGCGCTGGGCCGGCTGGGGGCGGGCGTGGCGCTGGCCCGTATCGGCTGGTTCCCGTTCCTGGCCGGTTGTCTGGTGGCCATGACGGCCCTGGTCCTGCTGACCCTGCCGTTGGCCGAAGGGGTGCAGCCAATGGCGGAGGCCAACTGGCTGGCGGCCCCCATCGCCGCCTTCATGCTGCCTTTGATCGGCCTGTTCATGGCGCCGATCTATCCGGTGATCAACTCGGTGATCCTGTCGGCCCTGCCCAAGCATGACCATGCCGCCATGACCGGCCTGATTGTGGTGTTCTCCGCCCTGGGCGGCACCTTCGGCTCCTTCGTCACCGGCTTCCTGTTCGACCGGCTGGGCGGCCACACGGCGTTTTACATGGCGCTGGTGCCCATGGGTGCCATCGCCGTGACGCTGTTCCTGCTGAACCAGCGGACGAAAGCGGCAGCCTAGCCCCCTCACCCTCCCACCGCGACGCGGCGGGCCCCTCCCTCTCCCGCCAGGCGGGCGAGGGACGGAAACACACCTTGAGCTTGATTTCGCCCCTCGCCCACGAAAGTGGGAGAGGGAGGGGCCCAAGCCTGCAAAGGCTTGGGAGGGTGAGGGAACAACCCTCCCCCTACACCCCCGTCATCACCACCAGCAGCCCCGACCCCTCCCCCGTCACCCTGGCCACCTCTTCCGGCCCGACCATCAGCGCGTCCCAGCGGCTCAAACCCCGATAGCCGCCATCCAGCGCCAGCAGCAGCCGCACCGCCGGCACCGCGCCCAGCGCCACCGGCCCACGCACACGCGCCACCGAATGCGTGAACCGTCCCCGCCGCGTCATGACGTTCAGGTCCTGCACCGGCCCGCCGGTCACCAATGCCTGCACCGCCTCCCCGCCATCAAACGAAAATGGCGCACTGGCCGGCGTCAGTACATGGCCGTTCAGCGCCATGGAACCGCCCGACAGGATGGTCAGCGTCCGGTCAATGCCGGGAAAGGCGGAGAACGGCCCATCCCCCTCCACCCGGGCGATGGACACGCGCCAGTCGAAATCCGACAGGCCCGCCCCTTCCGGGAAGACGGCCACCGTCGCCGTCTCGCCCCCGCCATTCTTCCAGGGCGTCGATACGCGGGTTGCCGCGCGCAGCAGAACCCCGCTCATCCCGCCCCCCCGGCGCCGGTAAAGCGCGCCACCAGATCGAAGCCGGCACCCGGAAACACCTGCCGCACATGGGTGATGGGCTGGTCCCCGCGCCAGGTGCGGCGGTCCAGGATCAGGCAGGCCGTGCCCTCATCCACGTCCAGGGCGCCGGCCAGCCTTCCCGCCGCCGCCGCCGTGATCCGGTGTTCAGCCTCCGTCCACGGCACATGCGCCAGCAGCCAGGACCCCGGCGCCACGGTGGTGAAATCCGCCATTGCTGCTTCCGGCACGGCTTTCAGACTGATCAACCGCTCCTCCACGGCAAAGGGCACACCATCGGCCAGATGCCGGCAGGTCAGCGACAGCACCTTGGCCCCGCGCGGCGGCCGCATCCGTTCCGGATCGACCGACGCTGCCGGTAACACGTCGCGCGACAGCAATTCCAGGCGGTAAATCTGGCCCCGTCCCGTCACCTCCGCCTGGATATCGGGGATGGCCAGGGCCGCCATATGGATCTGCGGGCGTGACACAAAGGTCCCCGCCCGTCGGCGCCGCTCCAGCAGGCCTGCCTCCACCAACCCCGACAGCGCCTTGTTCACCGTCATGCGGGCGCAGCCATAGCGCGCCATCAACTCATGTTCGAACGGAATACGGTCACCGGGGCGCAGGGTGCCCGATAGAATGGCCCCTTCGATATCGGCCCGGATGCGGGCATGCAGCGATAGGGTTATATCGTCCAAACTCATGACAGGATGGTTCCCAGCGCCAGACGGTAACGGGCGGCGACGGCGTCGCGCACGATATGGCGGCCCCCGCTTACCACGCGCCGGCCCCGCCGCCAAACCCCGTCCACCATGCGCTGCCCGGCAAAGACGAACCCGTCCAGCAGCGCGTCACCCCGCCGCGCCGCCAGACTGGGCTGTGTCGTATCCAGCGTCACAAAATCCGCCGCTGCGCCTACGGACAGGCCAGCCCCCTTCTGCCCCAACGCCCGCGCCCCACCCGACAGCGCGCCATCGAACAGCACCCGCCCCGTGGACGGCGTGTCGGCCCGGCCCAGCACATTGCGCGCCCGGTGGGCCAGACGCTGGGCATATTCCATGCTGCGCAGTTCTTCCGCCGCATCGATCAGGACATTGCTGTCCGACCCGATGCCGAACCGGCCCCCCGCCGCCAGATAATCCCGCCCGTTGAAGATCCCGTCGCCCAGATTGGCCTCGGTGATCGGACACAGGCCCGCCACGGCCCCGCTCGCGGCCAGCTTCGCCGTCTCCGCCGCGTCCATATGGGTGGCATGCACCAGGCACCATTGCCCGTCGACATCCGCATGGTCGAACAGCCAGGCCACGGGCCGCTGCCCGCTCCAGGCATGGCAATCGGCCACTTCCTTGATCTGTTCGGCGATATGGATATGGATGGGGCCACCCGCCGCCAGGGCGGGGACATGGGACAGGCTGACCGGCGTCACCGCGCGCAGGCTGTGCGGGGCCACACCCACCAACCCGTCGGGCAGCCCGGCCAGCGCCGTGCGGCTGGCCTCCACCAGGGTCGCAAACCCGTCGATGCTGTTGATGAAGCGTTTCTGCCCCTGGCTGGGCGCCTGCCCGCCGAACCCGCCATATTGATACAGCACCGGCAGCAGGGTCAGGCCGATGCCCGTCTCCGCCGCAGCATCCGCCAGCCTTGCGCCCATTTCCGCCGGGTTGGCATAGGCACGGCCATCCAGATCATGGTGGATATAGTGGAACTCGCCCACACGCGTGAACCCGCCCTCCAGCATCTCGACAAAGGCCATGGCGGCAATGGCCTGCATCTCGTCTGGCCCGATCCGGTGGGCAAAGCGGTACATCAGCTCCCGCCAGGTCCAGAAACTATCCTCTCCTGGCCCCCGCACCTCCGCCAGCCCGGCCATGCCGCGCTGGAACGCGTGACTGTGCAGGTTGGGCAGGCCCGGAATGGCAATCGCCTGACGCTCATCGGTCGCTTCCGGGGCAGCATGGACGCTGACGGCGGTGATCACCCCGCCCTGTTCCACCACCCGCACCCCCTCCGCCCAACCGCCCGGCAGCAGCGCCTGCTGGAACCAGAACCCGGCCATCACCCAACCCCCGAATTTTGTCGCGAGCCCCATATTAATGTATAGACATAAATTATGTATAGACATAAAACAGGCCAAAACGGGTGCGACAGACGCCCGGGCAAGGGGTTCAGCGGAAAGGGTTCGGACATGCGGCATGGGTTCAATGGTCACCCTGTGATGATGGCCCTGCTGGCGTCACCTCCGCGAAAGCGGGGGCGCAGCGTAAGCGATGACATGACTCATATCGGCGCTGACCGCGCCCCCCGCCGGGTCTCCGCTTTCGCGGGGGTGACGGGAGTGGAGACGTGAACCCCATGAACGCCGACCATCTCTGGACCCATGCGCGCCTTGCCACCATGCGCCCCGACCTGCCCGGCCTGGGGATCATTGAGGATGGGGTGATTGCTGCGCAGCATGGCCGCATCATTTTTGCCGGCCCCAAGGCCGACGCCCCCGCTTTCGACGCGGTACAAACCACCGACCTGGATGGCCGCTGGGTCACGCCGGGCCTGATCGATTGCCACACACATCTGGTCCATGCCGGCGACCGCGCGCATGAATTCGAACTGCGCCTGAAGGGTGCGACCTACGAGGAGATTGCGCGGGCCGGCGGCGGCATCGTCTCCACCATGCGTGCCACCCGTGCCGCCACGACGGAGGCGCTGATCTGTCAGGCCCTGCCGCGCCTGGATGCGCTGCTGGACGAGGGCGTGACGACGATCGAGGTGAAGTCCGGCTATGGCCTGACGCTGGCGGACGAGGTGAAGATGCTGCGCGCCGCCCGCGCGCTGGCCGATCATCGCGGCGTCGATGTCGCCACCACCTTCCTGGGCGCCCATGCGGTACCGCCGGAATATGCCGAGGATCACGACGCCTATATCGATCTGGTCTGCCGCACCATGATCCCGCATGTTGCGCAGCATAAGCTGGCCGACGCGGTGGATGGGTTCTGCGAAGGCATCGGCTTTTCCCTGGCCCAGGTCCGCCGCGTCTTCCACGCCGCCAAGGCCAATGGGCTGGCTATCAAGCTGCATGCCGAGCAGCTTTCCAACCTGAACGGTGCGGCGCTGGCTGCGCAGTGCGGGGCACTGTCGGCCGACCATCTGGAACATGTCGATGAACCCGCCGTGCGCGCCATGGCGCAATCGGGCACGGTCGCCGTCATGCTGCCCGGCGCCTATTATTTCACCCGCGATACCAAGGCGCCGCCCATCGACCTGTTCCGGTTGCACGGCGTGCCCATGGCGGTGGCAACCGACTGCAACCCCGGCACCGCGCCGCTGACTTCGCTGCTGCTGTCGCTGAACATGGCCGCCACCCTGTTCCGGATGAGTGTGGAGGAATGCCTGCTGGGCGCCACCCGCCACGCCGCCAAGGCGCTGGGAAGGCAGGCCGATATCGGCGTGCTGGCGGCCGGCAAACAATGCGACCTCGCCATCTGGGACATTGAGCGTCCCGCCGAACTTGTCTACCGCATGGGGTTCAACCCCCTGCACGCCCGTATCCACAGGGGGATCTGATGTCGCACTCCATGTCCGTCACGCTGCGCCCCGGCGCTGTCAGCCTGTCCGACTGGCGCCGCATCTATAACGGGGCCGCCGTCACACTGGACCCCGCCTGCCGCCCGGCGGTGGAGCGCAGCGCCGCCACCATCGCCCGCATCATCGCCAAGGGCGACCCCGTCTATGGCGTGAATACCGGTTTCGGCAAGCTGGCCTCCGTCCGCATCGCCACCGACGATCTGGAATTGCTGCAACGCAACATCGTGCTGTCCCATGCCGCCGGCGTGGGTGAGCCGATGCCGCGTACCGTGCTGCGCCTGATGATGGCGCTGAAGCTGTCCAGCCTGGGCGTGGGCGCCTCGGGCGTGCGGCCGGAAACGCTGGACCTGCTGGAAGCGCTGCTGACGCAAGACATCCTGCCCGTGGTCCCGGCCCAGGGCTCGGTCGGCGCCTCGGGCGATCTGGCCCCCCTGTCGCATATGGCAGCATCCATGATCGGCCATGGCGAGGTCATCGCCAAGGGTACGCGCATGAAGGCCGCCGACGCGCTGGCCGCGGCCGGCCTGTCGCCCCTGACCCTGGGGCCGAAGGAAGGGCTGGCCCTGCTGAACGGCACGCAATTCTCGACGGCCTATGCGCTGGCCGGCCTGTTCGAAGCCGAACGCCTGCACGGCTCGGCGCTCGCCACCGGCGCACTCTCCACCGAGGCGGCCAAGGGGTCCGACACCCCCTTCGACCCGCGTATCCATCTGCTGCGCGGGCATAAGGGCCAGATTGCCGTGGCCGACACGCTGCGCCGCCTGATGGACGGCTCCGCCATCCGCGCCTCCCACCGCGAGGATGATATCCGCGTGCAGGACCCCTATTGCCTGCGCTGCCAGCCGCAGGTGATGGGGGCCGCCCTGGACCTGCTGCGTCAGGCGGGCCAGACCCTGTTGACGGAGGCCAACGCCGTCTCCGACAACCCGCTGGTCTTTGCCGAGGATGACAGCGTGCTGTCCGGCGGCAATTTCCACGCCGAACCGGTGGCCTTCGCCGCCGACATGATCGCCATGGCGGTGTGTGAGATCGGGTCCCTGTCGGAGCGCCGCATCGCCATGCTGGTGGACCCGGCCTTGTCCGGCCTGCCCGCCTTCCTGACGCCGAAACCCGGCCTGAATTCCGGCTTCATGATCCCACAGGTCACCGCCGCCGCGCTGGTGTCGGAAAACAAGCAACGCGCCTACCCGGCCAGCGTCGACAGCATCCCCACCTCCGCCAACCAGGAAGATCATGTCTCCATGGCGGCCCACGGCGCCCGGCGCCTGCTGTCCATGGTGGAAAACGCCGACAGCGTGGTGGCCATCGAATATCTGTCGGCGGCCCAGGGCTGCGACTTCCACGCCCCCCTGACCAGCAGCACGGTCCTGGAAAGCCTGCGCGCCACCCTGCGCGCGGAGGTGCCGACCCTGACCGACGACCGTTATTTCCACGCCGACATTGCCGCCGCCTTGACCCTGGTCCGCTCCGGTGCCCTGATCAGGACAGTGACGGCGGCGGGCGTGGACCTGCCTTGTATGTAAGGATGGTTGCTCCCTCACCCTCCCAAACGCTGCCGCGTTCGGGCCCCTCCCTCTCCCGCAAACGGTAGAGGGGCGATATTCCACCCCTCGCCCACGACAATGGTAGAGGGGCGATATTTCACCCCTCGCCCACCAAGGTGGGAGAGGGAGGGGCCCCCCCCCCGCCCAGAACAGGAGGAAGCGATCATGGAACAGGACTGGCTGATCATCCACCAGGGCACCGCCCCCCTGATCCTTTCCATCCCGCATGCGGGAACGGAGATCGATTGGGAAATGGAAGATGCGCTGGTCGATCCCTGGCTGGCGCGCAAGGATGCCGACTGGTGGGTGGATCAGCTTTATTTCTTCGCCCGCGACCTGGGCGCCACCATCGTGCAGACGACCTTGTCGCGCACCATGATCGACGTGAACCGTCCGCCCGACGGCGCCTCGCTTTATCCGGGACAGGCCACGACCGACCTCTGCCCGCTGACCAGTTTTGATGGCGAGCCGCTTTATCGTCCCGGCCGCGAGCCCGACGCGCTGGAAAGCCTGCGCCGGCGCGAACTGTTCCATGCCCCCTATCACGCGGCCCTGATGGCCGAGATCCTGCGCCTGCGCCGCACCCATCCGCGTGTGGTGCTCTATGATTGCCACTCCATCCGGTCCTTCGTGCCGCGCCTGTTCGACGGCGCCCTGCCGCATTTCAACATCGGCACGTTCGAGGGCAGAAGCTGCGACCCCAGCCTGACGCGGGTGATCGAGGCGGCGTGTGATGTCACACAATTCACCCGCGTGACCAATGGCCGCTTCAAGGGCGGCCACATCACCCGCCATTACGGGCAGCCCGCCAAGGGCGTGCATGCGGTGCAGATGGAACTGGCGACACGCGGTTACCTGCTGGAACCCGAGGGCGATCTGGCGCCCGACAACTGGCCCCCCGCCTATGATGCCGCTTATGCGGCTCCGATGGTGAAGGCCCTGCGCAACATCCTGACCGCCTGCATCGGCTGGGCGACGGACGCGAAATAACCGAGGACATGATGAGCCGCATCGACAATACCCGCGTGATCCGCGCGCCCCACGGCACTGACCGCACCGCCAAGTCCTGGTTGACGGAAGCCGCCCTGCGCATGCTGATGAACAACCTGGACCCCGACGTGGCCGAACGGCCGGAGGAGCTGGTGGTCTATGGCGGCATCGGGCGTGCGGCGCGCGACTGGGCCAGTTTCGACCGCATCGTGTCGGCACTGCGCGATCTGGAGGATGACCAGACCCTGCTGGTACAGTCCGGCAAGCCGGTCGGCGTCTTCCGCACCCATGAAGATGCCCCGCGCGTCCTGATCGCCAATTCCAATCTGGTGCCGCACTGGGCCACCTGGGACAAGTTCCATGAACTGGATGCCAAGGGCCTGATGATGTACGGCCAGATGACGGCCGGAAGCTGGATCTATATCGGCACTCAGGGCATCGTCCAGGGCACCTATGAGACCTTTGTGGAGGTGGGCCGCCGTCATTATGGCGGCAGCCTTGCCGGCCGCTGGATCCTGACCGGCGGTCTGGGCGGCATGGGCGGGGCCCAGCCGCTGGCCGCCGTGATGGCCGGCGCCTCCTGTCTGGCCGTGGAATGCCAGCCATCGCGCATCGATATGCGCCTGCGCACCGGCTATCTCGACCGCGCCACCGACAGCCTGGATGAAGCGCTGTCCATCATCGATGAAAGCTGCAAGGCCAGAAAGCCGGTCTCCGTCGGCCTGCTGGGCAACGCGGCGGATGTCTTCCCCGAACTGGTCCGCCGCGGCGTGCGCCCCGATGCCGTCACCGATCAGACATCCGCCCATGACCCGATCAACGGCTACCTGCCCGCCGGCTGGACGCTCGATCAATGGCTGAAGGCGCGGGAGGAGGACCCCAAAAGCGTGGAGAAGGCATCCCGCGCCTCCATGGCGGTCCAGGTCCGCGCCATGCTGGATTTCTGGAAAGAAGGCGTGCCCACGCTGGATTACGGCAATAATATCCGGCAGATGGCGCTGGAGGAGGGGGTTACCGACGCCTTCGCCTTCCCTGGCTTCGTGCCCGCCTATATCCGCCCGCTTTTCTGTCGCGGCATCGGCCCCTTCCGCTGGGCGGCCCTGTCGGGCGATCCGGAGGATATCTACAAGACCGACGCCAAGGTGAAGGAACTGCTGCCCGATAATGCCCACCTGCATCACTGGCTGGACATGGCGCGGGAAAAGATCAAGTTCCAGGGCCTGCCCGCCCGTATCTGCTGGGTCGGCCTGGGCGACCGTCACCGTCTGGCGCTCGCCTTCAACGAGATGGTGGCCAAGGGCGAGTTGAAGGCCCCCGTGGTCATCGGCCGCGACCATCTGGACAGCGGCTCCGTCGCCTCGCCCAACCGCGAGACAGAGGCCATGCTGGACGGGTCCGACGCCGTCTCCGACTGGCCGCTGCTGAACGCCCTGCTCAACACCGCGTCGGGCGCCACCTGGGTCTCCCTGCACCATGGCGGCGGGGTGGGCATGGGCTTTTCCCAGCATAGCGGCGTCGTCATCGTCGCCGACGGCACGCCTGCCGCCGCCCGCCGCCTGGAACGCGTGCTGTGGAACGACCCCGCCACGGGCGTCATGCGCCATGCCGACGCCGGCTACGACATCGCCCGGGACTGCGCGCGGGAAAAGGGCCTGAACCTGCCGGGCATATTGGGCTGACGCCACACCCCCAACCGGTCTCATCATCCCCTGCCACGGCGAAGCGGGGCGGGGGATGGTGAGCGACGCCCCTATTTCCCCTTCAACTCCCGATCAAAAAACGCCTTGGCCGACAGATAATAATGCGCGGCCAGGTTGGTGTCGTAAAAGCCGTGGCGTTCGCCCGGATAGAACATCATGTCGAACGGCTTGCGCGCCTGCTGCAGGGCGGCCGCCATGCGCACGGAATTGTCCAGGAAGACATTGTCATCGGCCATGCCATGGATCAGCAGCAGCGGCTTTGACAATTTGTCGGCCAGCCTGTTGGCGTCCGCCCGCTCATAGACGCCGCCCTTGGCGTCCGGGCGGCCGATGAACCGTTCCGTATAGAAGGTGTCGTACAGTTTCCAGTCGCTGACCGGCGCGGCGGCGACGCCGGCGGCATAAAGCTCGCCATGGCGCAGCAGACTCATCAAACTGTTGTAGCCGCCATAGGAATGGCCATAGATGCCAATCCGGTCACCCTTGATGAAGGGCAGGGTCTTCAGATATTTGGCCCCCAGGGCCTGATCGTCGGGCTCCACGGTGCCAAAGCCATTGTGGATCTGGTCCAGGAAGTCCTTGCCCTGGCCCGGCGTACCGCGATTATCCAGCATGAAGACCACATAGCCCGACTGGGCCAGCGCCTGCAGGAACAGGCTGGTGCGGCCGCCCCAGCCCTTGGTGACAACGCGGGAGGTGGGGCCGCCATAGGTATAGATGATGGCCGGCGCCGGATGGGCCGCATCCACGCCCGGCGGCTTCAGCATCGACCAGTACAGCGTTTCCCCATCCGGGGCCTTCAGGGTGCCATAGGTGGGCAGGATATGGTTCGCCATATAGGGGGCGTAGGGATGCGTCCCCTCCACCTTGTTTTCCTGCAGCCAGGTCAGCACCTTGCCGTCGCGGTCGCGCAAGGATAGCTGCGGCGGCTGCGAGGGGCTGGAAAACGCGTCCAGCCAGGCGCCGCCGGCATCGGCCAGGACGGCGCCGTGCCAGCCCTCGCCCTGGCTGATGCGGCGCGGGCTGCCGGCATCGCGGCCATCCAGCCGGGCCGTAAAGACATGGCGTTCCAGCGGCCCGTCCTTCAGGGCCGTGAACACCACGGTGCCCGCCTTGACATCGACCCCGGCCAGTCCATGCACCGGCCATTTGCCGCGCGTGATGGCGTGCAGCCGCTTGCCATACCGGTCATGCAGGTAGAGATGGCGCCAGCCCGACTGTTCGGACGACCAGATGAAGCGTCCATCCGCCAGGAAATACAGGTCCTTGTGCAGATCGACCCAGGTGGATTTGGTGTCGGACAGGGCCAGCCGCGTGCGGCCCGTCTTCACATCGGCGAACAGAAGGTCCAGGCGCTTCTGATCACGGCTGATGCGCTGCACCGCCAGCCCGCCATCGGGTTTCCAGTTGACGCGCGCCAGATAGATGTCGGGATCGGGGCCCAGATCGATGGCGACCGGCGGGGCCGACCCGTCGATGGGCGCCACCAGAAGCTGGATGGCCACGTTCGGCCCGCCCGCGAACGGATAGCGCTGCGGGATCACCTTCACCCCGTCGGCACCGTAATCATAGCGGTTGACCAGCGGCACCTTGCTTTCATCGACGCGGGCATAGGCGATGGATTTGCCATCGGGCGACCACCAATAGCCGGTGTCGCGGTCCATCTCCTCCTGCGCCACGAACTCCGCCATGCCGTTCAGGATGGCATCCTTGCCGCCATCCGTCGTGATGGCGCGCTCCACGCCGGTGGACAGGTTCTGGATATACAGGTTACCGGCCCGGACATAGGCGACATGGCTGCCGTCGGGGCTGAATTTGGGATCGGTCTCGGCCTCCTCCGTGCGGGTCAGGCGGCGCACGGCACCATCCAGCGGCTTCAGCCAGATATCGCCCGATTTCGGCACCAGAACGGCCTTGCCCTGGCTGTCCCAGACATATTCGGTGACACCCGTCTCCGGGATGCGCTGCCGCTCGCGCCGCGCCCGCTCTTCCTCGCTTTCGGGGACAGCGGCGAATTCGGCGCTGTCCAGCAGCAGCACGGGCTTGCCCTGTTTCAGGTCATAGGCCCAGAGATCGCGGCGGCTGGCATCGCTGGCCGCGCGCTCCAGATAGGTGACGCGGGTGCCATCGGGGGAGAATTCCACCCCGCGCGGGGCCGCCCCCGCCAGGGCGGGGCTGGCGACCACCCGTTCGATGGTCAATTGTTCGGCTGTGGCGGGAAGGGCGGAAAGACAGGCCAGCAGAAGGGCCGGAAGGCGGTGGCGCATGGTTCGCTTTCTTGATTGGACTTTGTAATCTTTGTCGCGCCATGGCGGTGGAAAGGCAATGGGCAGTACAACTATGCGCATGGACAGTGAAAGGGACTGGCGGAAACACCCTGTTTTCGGCCAATAAGAGATGGAAACGATTGCCACCCGGGAGGATGGAATGGATGCCGTGCGGGCCGCCGAGGCGGCGACCGCCGATGCCATGGTCGATCTGCTGCTGTTCCTGCTGGACGGCAGGCCCTTTGCCGTGCGCCTGGGCCAGGTGGAAAGGGTGACCGCCATGGCCGCCTTTACGCCGCTGCCGGGGGCGCCGCCCGTCGTGGCGGGGGTCATCAATGTCGGCGGGCGTTTCCTGCCCGTGCTGGATGTGCGGGCACGGCTGGGTCTGGTGCCGCGCGCGCCGCGGCTGGATGATGGGCTGGTCGTGGTGCGTCTGGCCAACCGGTCGGTGGCCCTGTGGATCGACCATGTGGAAGGCACCATCCATCTGCCGGCGGCGTCGCTGGTGCCCACCGAACGGGTGGTGCCGGCGGGCGGCTGGTTCGATGCCGTGACGGCGCTGCCCGACGGGCCCGTCTTCATCCATGATGCCGACCGCTTCCTGTCGATGGCGGAGGAAACGGAACTGGATGCCGCGCTGGCACAGGGGGCCGCATCGTGATGCAGGCACCTGTTGTGCATTCGCTGCTGGAAGAGTTCAGTATTTTCCTGGGTACCCGTATGGGCCTCCATTACCCGCCCGAACGCTGGGCCGACCTGGACCGGGCCGTGGCACAGATGGCGGCCGAACTGGGCTATGCGGATGCCGGCGCCTGCATGCGTCATTTCCTGTCCACGCCCGTCGACCGGGCGGAGATCGAGACGCTGGCCAGCCATCTGACCATCGGCGAGACCTATTTTTTCCGGGAACCGGCCAGTTTCGAGGCGTTGGCCACCCGGATCCTGCCCGGCCTGATCGATCAGCGCCGCCTCGCGAACAGCCGTTATCTGCGGATCTGGAGTGCGGCCTGCTCGACGGGGGAGGAGGCCTATACGATGGCCATCCTGCTGCACCGGCTGATCCCCGACATTCAGTCCTGGAACATCACCATCCTGGCGACGGACATCAATCCGCGCTCGCTGCGCAAGGCCATCGATGGCGTTTATAGTGAATGGTCATTCCGGGGTATCGATCCGGAAATCCGCCGCACCTATTTCACCCCGCGCGGCGGGCGCTGGGAAATCGCGCCCCATATAAGGCGCATGGTCAGCTTCGCCTATCACAATCTGGCCGAGGATCTGTACCCGTCGGTGCATAACAACACCAACGGCATGGACATCATCTTCTGCCGCAATGTGCTGATGTATTTCAGCACGGCGCGGGCGCGGCAGGTAGTGGGCAACCTGCAGCATTCGCTGGTCGAAGGCGGCTGGCTGGTCGCGGCGTCGGTGGAAGGATCGTCGGAACTGTTCGCGCCACTGGTCAATATCGGCCTGTCCAACGCCACCATCTATCGCAAGCCGTCGGCCCCGCCGCTGATGCCCTTCACCCTGCCGCCGCTGCCGGAGGAGCCGGCGCCGGTCCTGCCGCTGCTGTCGGTCCCGCTGCCTCCCCCACCACCGGTGGTGGCCGTGGTGGAGCCGGAAGCGGTGGCGCCGCTGGACCGGGCGCTGGTGCTTTATCAGCGGGGCGAGAATGCCGAGGCGATCGCCCTGCTGCTGTCCGATCCCTATCTGGCGGCCGATGGCAAGGCCCTGACCCTGCTGGCGCGGCTCTATGCCAATGAGGGGCGGCTGGATCTGGCCGATGAATGCTGCCGCCGCGCACTCGCCGTGGACCGGCTGGCGCCGGAGCGCCATTACCTGCTGGCCATGATCCGCCAGGAATGCGGGGATGCGCGCGGGGCGGCGGAGGCGTTGAAACGCGCCCTGTTCCTGGACCCCGACTATATCCTGGCCCATGTGGCGCTGGCCGGGCTGGCCGTGGCGGAGGGGCGGCGGGCGGAGGCCAGGCGCTGCTACCGCAACGCCCTTACCCTGCTGGCCGCGCATGACCCGGCCGAAACCCTGGCCGAAAGCGACGGATTGACGGTGGGCCGCCTGATCGAGATCGTGCGGGTGGCCAGTGCGGAGGTGGGGGCATGAGCACAGGGACACCGGATCGGGACATCGACTGGAACGCCATGCATGCCCGCATCCGGGCTGCCATGGACGGGCTGGAACGTGGGTTCGAACCCGATCAGGCAGAGGTGGACCGGCGCCTGCGCGAACGGGCCGAGCGGCTGGCGCGCGCCACCCAGGCCCCGGCCGTACCGCGCGACGAGATCCGCATCCTGGAATTCGATATTGGCGGGCGCCGGCATGCCGTGGACAGCCGGCTGGTGCGTGAAGTGACGCCCAGCCCGCCGCCCACACGGGTGCCGCAGGCCCCGGCCTGGGCCGCCGGTGTTGTGCATCTGCGGGGCGAGATCGTGACGGTCCTGGATTTTTCCGCCCTGACCGGATGTGCCGGGGCGGAACCGGATGACGGGCCGCTGGTGGTCCTGCATCAGGGTGGGCGGGTGCTGGCCCTGGCCAGCAGCGCGGTGCAGGGTCTGCATCCGGTGGCCCGGTCGTCGCTGGACCCGGTGCCGGCGACCGTGCATGGCCATCGCCGTTTCTATCTGGGCGTGACGGAACAGGGTGCGCTGGTGCTGGATGCCGGCGCATTTTTCGAGGATGGTGCCCTGACGGGCATCGTGGCAGCGGACGGTTCGGCCGGGACGCGGGGGAACTGAAATGAAGATCACGGTTGGCAAGAAGATCTGGGGCTGTCTGGGCCTGCTGCTGCTGGTGGTGCTGGGCGTGGGCTGGGTGTCGCTGGACACGACGGCCCGCCTGACAGAGGCGGCGCGGTGGAGCGAACATACCCATCTGGTCCAGAACCGGCTGGGCGACCTGTTATCGGCCGTGCAGGATATCGAGGCGGGGCAGCGCGGCTTTGTCATCACCGGCGACGAGCCCTTCCTGGAACCCTATGAGGCCGCGCGCCAGTCGCTGGACACGATCATCACCGATATCCGCAGCATGACCGGCGACAATGCCGAACAGCAGAAAAATCTGAACCGGGTGGAACAGACGGCGCGCAACCGGCTGGCAGAGGCGCAGAAACGCATCGATCTGCGCCGTAACGAAGGGTTCGAGGCGGCCCAGCGTGAGATCAAAAGCGACACCGGCCGCAAGGCCATGGTGGAGTTCCGCAACGCCATCCAGCATATGCAGGATATCGAAACCCGCCTGCTGAAGGAACGCGACGACGCCAAGGAAGAAAGCACCCGGCTGGCCAACATGACGGTCATCGGCGGCGCACTGCTGGCCTCGATCATCGTGCTGCTGTCGGGCATCTTCCTGTCGGCCAATATCGTGACGCCGCTGCGGGACATCACGGCCACGGCGGAACGGATCGGCAAGGGCGACCTGACCACCGATATCGCCCCGTCCCATCGCGAGGACGAGGTCGGCATCCTGAACAACACCTTCCGCGACATGACCCGCGCCCTGCGCCAATTGATCCAGGAACTGTCGGAAGGGGTGAATGTGCTGGGCACGGCCGGCAGCCAGATCGTATCCACCACGGCCCAGGTTTCGGCCTCGGCGGCGGAAACGGCGACGGCCCTGGCCGAAACCAGTTCCACCATGGAAGAGGTACGCAAGACCTCGCAGCTTTCCACCGAGAAGGCCCGCCATGTGGCGGACACGGCGCAGGCCACGGCCCAGATCTCTGCCACCGGCAAACGGTCGGTGGAACAGTCAATTGCCGGTATCGGGCTGGTACGCGAACAGATCGGGTCGATCGCCGAGGCGGTGATCAAACTGTCCGAACAGAGCCAGGCCATCGGTACCATCGTGGCCTCGGTCAATGATCTGGCCGAACAGTCCAACCTGCTGGCCGTCAATGCCGCTATCGAGGCGGCGCGCGCCGGCGAACAGGGCAAGGGCTTCGTGGTCGTGGCGGCCGAGGTGAAAAGCCTGGCCGAACAGTCCAAGCAGGCCACGGCGCAGGTGCGCGCCATCCTGGGCGACATCCAGAAGGCCACGGCCACCGCCGTCCTGGCCGCAGAACAGGGCAGCAAGGCCGTCGATGCCGGCGTGAAACAGGCGCAGGAGGCGGGGCAAGCCATCGAGCGGCTGGCCCAGAATATCGCATTGGCCACCCAGGCCAGTACCCAGATCGTGGCGTCGAACCAGCAGCAGCAGGTGGGCATCGATCAGGTGGCGCTGGCCATGGACAGCATCCGTCAGGCCAGCAGCCAGAACACCATCGCCACCAAGCAGGCGGAGACGGCGGCCCATAACCTGAACGCGCTCGGCCATCGGCTGAAATCGCTGGTTGGCCAGTACAAGGCGTGACCGGTCCGGAGCCAGCGCGATGAACAGCCGCAACGAACAGCTTTTCCAACGCCTGCTCGCCATGTTCACGGTCGAGGCGGAGGAACATGTCGGTTCGCTGGCGGTATCGTTGCGCGAACTGGAACAGGGGGTTTCCGAACAGCGGGCGCGGGAACTGATCGAAAAGACCTTCCGCGAGGTACACACGCTGAAGGGGGCGGCCCGCACCGTCAACCTGACGCATCTGGTGGCCCTGTGCCATGCCATGGAATCGCTGCTGGCGCTGCTGAAGCGCGGCGACCTGCGGCTGGCTCCGGCCGTCGTTGCCGTTCTGTCCGACGGTTTCGCGGCCCTGCGCCAGATGGTGCCGAACGAGGTGAACGGCACCAGCCCGCCCCCGGTGGACAGGCTGGATATGCTGGTGCAGCGGCTGGAGGGGGCGGCCCGCTTGGGTTCATCCCCTCCGCCACTGCCACCGCCGCCCACAGCACCGCCCGTGGCCCTTGCCCCCACCCCACCCCCACCGCCCGTCCAGCCGCCCCCGCCGCCGCCGAAACCGGCAAGGGATGAAGGCGCACGACCGGCGGCGCGGCAGACCCTGCGTGTGCCGATCGAGCGGCTGGACTTCCTGCTGCATCAGGCAGAGGAACTGATCACCGCCAAACTGTCGGGCGGGGAACGGGTGGCGGAGATCAGGGCGCTGGGCCATGGCCTGACCGAGCGCATGCGCACCCGTCAGCGCCTGGACGCCGCGCAGCAGGCCGACCATGACGCGCAGACGCTGGCCTGGATCGGGGCGAAGCTGGGCCGGCTGGCGCTGGAGGCCGACCAGGATGTGCGCGGCCTGTCCAAGGGCGTGGACAGTCTTCTGTCGGGCACCAAACAGGTGCTGATGCTGCCTGCCGCCACCCTGCTGGAACCGGTAGCCCAGGATTTGCGTGACCTGTCACGCCGTCAGGGCAAGGATGTGCATCTGGTGCTGGCGGGACAGGAGCTGGAACTGGATCGCCGGGTGCAGGAGGAACTGCGCGAAGCGCTGCTGCATCTGGCCCGCAACGCCATCGACCATGGCATCGAACTGCCGGCCGACCGGCTGGCCGCCGGCAAGCCCGCCCACGCCACCGTCACCCTGTCCGTCAGCCAGCGTGAGGGTGGCCGGGCGGAAATCGCCATCGCCGATGACGGCAAGGGCATGGATCTGGGCCGTCTGGCCTCCGAAGCCGTCGCGCAGGGCCTGCTGGAGGCCGAACAGGCCGCCGGCCTCGCGTCCGATCAGGTCATGGCCCTGGCCTTCCAATCCGGCCTGTCAACCAGCAACGCCATCACCGATATTTCCGGGCGCGGACTGGGCCTGGCCATCGTGCAGGAAAAGGTGGAACGGCTGGGCGGCACGGTCACGGTGGAATCCCTGCCGGGCCGGGGGACGACCTTCCGCCTGCTGCTGCCCGTCACCATGGCCGCGTTCCGGGTGGTGATGGCCGATGTCTGCGGCGGCTGCTACGCCATGCCCACCAACCGCATCGAACGCGTGGGCCGGGTGGCCAGCGGTGAGGTCATGACCGTCGAGGGGCGCGAGATGCTGCGCATCGACGGCCGGCCCCTGGCGCTGGTCCGCCTGTGCGACCTTTTGCGCCTGGGCGCGGCGGGGCCGGCGGGGGACTTCCGGTCCTACATCGTGCTGGCCGCCGCCGGGCAGCGCCTGGCGGTGGAGGTCGAGCATGTGGTCGGAGAGAGCGAGATCCTGATGAAGCCGCTGGGCTGGCCCCTGACACGGGTGCCGGCCGTGGCGGGCGCCGTGGCCCTGCCCTCGGGGCGGCTGGGGTTCGTGCTGAACGTGCATGAAGTGCTGCGCGCGGCGCTGCGACCCGATTTCCAGGCCATGGCGGCGCGACCGGTCACGAATGCAACGGCCAATGCGCGCAAATCCATCCTGATCGCCGAGGACAGCATCACGGCCCGCACCCTGTTCAAACATGTGCTGGAAGCGGCCGGGT
Organism: Niveispirillum sp.; assembly: GCF_017996735.1. Taxonomy (GTDB): domain Bacteria; phylum Pseudomonadota; class Alphaproteobacteria; order Azospirillales; family Azospirillaceae; genus Niveispirillum. The sequence goes on along the minus strand of NZ_JAGOGJ010000002.1, from coordinate 107,163 downwards.
TCCGGGTGCGCACCTGCGTGGACGGGATGGAGGCCTGGAACGTTCTGGCGGGGGAACTGTTTGATCTGGTGGTGTCGGACGTGGAAATGCCCCGCATGGGCGGTTTCGAACTGACCGAGCGTATCCGCCAGGAACCCCGCCTGTCGGACATCCCCGTCATCCTGATCACCTCTCTGGAGACGCGAGAGGATAGGGAGCGTGGGGTTGATGTCGGGGCCAGCGCCTATATTGTTAAAAGGAGTTTCGACCAGAGCGACCTTCTGGACATCATCGGTCGCCTGATCTAAGGATCGTTTCGTGATCAAGGTACTCGTCGCCGAGGATTCGCCCACTATCCGGGCCTTCCTGACCGCCATCCTGGAAAGCGAGCCCGACATTACCGTCGTGGCCGCTGTTTCCGACGGGGCCGCCGCCGTGGAGGCCGTGCAGCGCCTGCGGCCCGACGTCGTGACCATGGATATCCATATGCCCGGCCTGGATGGGTTTTCCGCGACGCGGGAGATCATGGAGACCGTGCCCGTTCCCATCGTCATCGTCAGCGGCGCGGTCCAGGATGAGGTGGCGGCCACGTTCAAGGCGGTGGAGGCGGGGGCCCTGGCCTTCATCCGCCGCCCCGCCGGCCTGGGCCATGACGATCACGAGCAGGAGGCGGACGCACTGGTCACCTCGGTCCGGCTGATGTCGGAGGTGAAGGTGGTGCGGCGCTGGAAACGCCCGCCCGCCATCGTGCAGCGCATGGCGGCACATCCGCCGGCGGAAGGGACGGACGAGCGGGCGCGGGTGGTGGCCATCGGCGCCAGCACGGGCGGCCCGCTGGCGCTGCAGACGCTGCTGGGCGCGCTGCCGATGAATTTTCCGCTGCCCGTGCTGGTGGTACAGCATATCGCCACCGGCTTCGTGCAGGGTTTCGCCGACTGGCTGGCGTCGGGCTGCGCCATGCCCGTCACCGTGGCCCGGCATGGGGAAGAGGTGCGGCCCGGTCATGTCTATGTGGCGCCCGACGACCGGCATCTGGGGGTCGACACGGTGGGGCGCATCCATCTGGATGATGGTCCGCTGGAAGCCGGCCTGCGGCCCGCCGTGGGCTATATGTTCCGCTCCGTCGCGGCCCATTACGGGGCGCGTGCCATCGGCGTGCTGCTGACCGGCATGGGGGCGGACGGGGCCGACGGCCTGTGCCTGCTGCGCACCCTGGGTGCCGTGACCATCGCCCAGGACGCGGCCAGCTCCGTGGTGCATGGCATGCCGGGCGTGGCCATCGAACGCGGCGGCGCCATGCATATCCTGACACCGGCCGCCATCGCGGGAAAACTGGTCGAACTGACCGGCTGATACCACCGGCCATCATTCATGACCGGTGGATGGCGGCGGCGGCCCCTGCCGCCGAAGCCGATAAATTCCGATGGGTCGGAATTTATCGGCACTGCTATGAAACGGCCCCGCCCGACCAAAAAACCGCACTGTCGGCCACCGCGCATGGGGTGCCTGCCGCCTGACCTCTGGTATCTGCAATTGGAAGTGCTTAAAAGGATAGGGAATGCCCGTCCGTGCGGCGGGGTACGAAATCCCCACGGCAGGGAACCGGATGAGCACGCAGACGCCGCATCTGCTGATCGTGGAGGACAGCCCCACGCAGGCATTGCAGATGGAAATCACGCTGGCGGCCCAGGGCTGGACGGCGGATGTCTGCGCGACGGCAGAGGATGCGCTGGAAAAGCTGAACGGCACCCTGCCCGATCTGCTGCTGGTTGATTACCATCTGCCCCGGATGAGCGGGGATGAGCTGATCCGCCGGGTCCGGCTGAATGTGCGCACGCGTCAGCTACCGATCATCATGCTGACCGACGAGGCGACGGCGGAGGCCGAGTTCCGCGGAATCGAGAGCGGGGCCGACGCCTATGTGCCGAAATCCGCCGACAGCGAGCTGCTGCCGGCCCGCATCAATGCCCTGCTGAAACGCGGTGGCGGCGGGTCGGGCTTTCACGCCTCGACCCAGGCACTGCGCCGCTGTCAGTTGCTGATCGTCGATGACAGCCCGACCTTCCTGGAATTCCTGCGCGGCCTGCTGGAGGAGGAGGGGCACGATGTCATGGCCCTGCTGTCGGGCCTGGAGGCGCTGGAACGGGCCGAGCATGAAAGCTTCGACTGCGTCATCGTCGACCTGAACATGCCGGAAATCGACGGGGTGGAACTGTGCGCCCGCCTGGACGCCGTGCGCCGGCGGCGGGAGGAACTGTTCCAGATCGTCATGCTGACGGCATCCGACAGCAAGACCGACCTGATGCGCGGGCTGGAGGCCGGGGCCGACGATTATGTCACCAAGGCCAACGATATCGAGATCATCAAGGCCCGCATCCGCGCCCTGCTGCGGCGCAAGCTGCTGCATGAGGAAAATCTGCGCATCTCCACCGAGTTCCGCCGCAAGGAGGGGGAGCTTCTGCGGGCGCAAGAGGAGAAGCGGCTGGCCGAAGCCCGGGCTTCGCTGGCCGACGCGCTGGAAAAATCCAACCGCGAACTGGCGGAAACCAACGCGCGCCTGACCCAGGCGCAGGTCGAACTGACCCGCGCCAAGGATCAGGCAGAGGCGGCGAACCGCGCCAAATCCGAATTCCTGGCCAATATGAGCCACGAGTTGCGGACACCGATGAACGGCATCATCGGCATGAACACGCTGCTCCTGGCCACCCCCCTGACCCCGGCCCAGCGCCATTCCGCCGAACTGGTGGGATCGTCGGCCAAACTGTTGCTCAGCCTGCTGAACGACATCCTGGACATCTCCAAGCTGGAGGCAAATCAGGTCACGCTGGAACAGATCGAATTCGATCTGGCCCGACTGTTCGAGGAAACGGCCCTGCTGATGGCGCCCAAGGCGGCGGAGCATGGGATCGAGCTGGTGCTGGACCTGCTGCCCTCGGCCCGGCGCACGGCCATCAGCGACCCGACCCGCATCCGGCAGGTGGCGCTGAACCTGATCGGCAATGCCATCAAGTTCACCTCGCGCGGCGGGGTCACCGTGGCCGTGGCCGTGCATGAGGGGGCGGGCGGCGCGCTTACCCTGGATGTACAGGTGATCGATACGGGCATCGGCATCCCGCCCGACGCCGTGAACCGCCTGTTCGAAAAATTCGTGCAGGCCGACAGTTCCGTCAGCCGCCGCTTCGGCGGCACGGGCCTGGGCCTTGCCATCTGCCGCGAGACGGTGGGCCTGCTGGGCGGCCGCATCGGGGTGGAAAGCACCGTGGGCACGGGCTCCACCTTCTGGTTCACGGCCGGCCTGACGGCGGGAGAGGGTGAGCCGCCCGCCGGCCCGCCACCCGACCTTGCCGGGCGTCAGGCGCTGCTGCTGGTTCCCGATGGTCTCGTCCGGGCGCCGCTGGTCCGCGAACTGTCACGGCTGGGCCTGTCGGTGCGGGTGGAGGAGGCCGAGGACGCGCTGGCGGAGGTGGCGGGCGGCCGCCTGTCACCGGATGCCGTGCTGCTGGACATGGCCCTGGTCGCCGATGGAGAGGCCGATCTGGTGGGGCGCCTGCGTCGCTGGCTGCCCCGGGCCCGGCTGATCATGCTGCGCCCCATGACCGGGGCGGGGACCGCTCCGGCCGGTATCGATGCCGTGCTGGACAAGCCCGTGCTGCGCCCCGAGTTGCTGTCCGTGCTGCGCGGCTGGAAACCGGCGGTGAACGCGGCCCGCACGCCGCAGCAGCCCCTGGCCGCCAACCCCGTCCCCGCCGCCAGCGGGGCGCGCATCCTGCTGGCCGAGGACAATTATGTGAACCAGCAGGTGGCCCTGCATATGCTGATCGGGGCCGGACACAGCGTCGACATCGCCAACCATGGCGGAGAGGCGGTGGAGGCGCTGGAGGCGGCCGATTATGATCTGGTGCTGATGGACGTGCAGATGCCCGTGGTGGACGGGCTGGAGGCTACGCGACGCATCCGGGCCATGGGCGGTGCGCGTTCCGCCATTCCCATCATCGCCATGACGGCCAATGCCATGACGGGTGTGGAGGCGGAATATCGCGCCGCCGGCATGGATGACTATATCTCCAAGCCCGTGGAGCATCAGGAATTCCTGGGCAAGGTGCGCCACTGGCTGGATCGCAGCCGTGCGGACAGCACCCCGCCACCGCCGCCGGCGGAGCCGGTGGAACTGGATCTGGTGCCCGTGCGGCAATTGCGCGACATGATGGGGGCACAGCCCTTCGACCGGCTTCTGGGCCAGTTCCTGGACAATTCCCGCGCCCGTCTGGCCCGTATCGAAACGGCCCTGGCCGGCGGTGACCACAATGCCCTGACCCGCGATGTGCATGACATGATCAGCACATCGGGCGGCTTCGGCTGCCGCGCCCTGGTACGCCTGGGCCGTGACCTGGAACAGGCCCTGCGTGAGGATGACGCGGAAACCACGGCCCGGCTGGGGGCAAATCTGCTGCGGATGGCACCGGGAACCTGGGAGAAGCTGGCAACGGCGATGCGGGGATAGCGACCGCTGGCCTGCAGGCGCTTGCGGGAGCAGCTAATCCCATCGGCACGAAATCATGACCGATGGTCAAGCTTTCGTGCGCCTCAATCGCCGGCGGGCGCATCCGCGCCCTTGGCTACGCGGCATGGGCCGCGCGGCGGCAGTCGCCGCCGTACTATCGGTCAAGAGTTTTGACCGATAGTATAAATCCCAAGGTCAGGAAATCTTGACCGTCGGTACGGTGCCGACTGGCGCCGCGCCGCTCGTGCGGCGCGCGCGAGCCCACGGATGTGGGCGCTTCAGCCGCCCGGACCGGACCGGGTGACGGCCCGCCGGCCCAGGAACCGCTGGATACGGCCATGCCGTTGCGCCGTCAGCTTGTATCCCGCCACGGCCAGCATGGAGAGGCCCAGGCCCAGGGCCGACGCCAGCCCGGCCAGAAGGCGGAAACCGCTCAGCGTCGCCTCGGTCTGGGCGACCCCCGGCACATATCCCACCCCATCCAGGGCCAATCCCCCCAGGAAGGCAGACCCGCCCAGCGCCAGCTTCAGGATCAGGGAGGCCAGACCATAGACTTTGGCCTCGTCCCGGCGGCGATGGCGCCAATGGGCATAATCGACGGCATCGGGCAGCATGGACCACATGGCGACCGCATGCGCCGCATGACCGAAGGAGATCAGGGTGAGGCAGGCCAGCGTGTCCCACAGGCCGCCGGCCGGCGCGAAGACCAGGGCGATACAGCCTATGATCACCAGGGCGCTGCCCCCCTGCCAGGCCACGCCCTTGGACCAGCGGCGCGCGACCCAGACCCAGAGCGGCACGGCCAGCACCCCCACCGCCGAGAACCATGTCAGGACCTGCGCCGTCAGGGTGGCGTCCCCGCCCAGGTCGTATTTCAGCAGATAGGGCACGTTGCGCATCAGGATGCCCAGCGACAAATGCAGCGCCACGGTGGCGGCCAGCAGGCGCAACAGCGGCCCGTTGCGCAGAACCCCGCGCATGAACCCGCCCAGGTCGGCCCGCAGACCCATCGGCGACGCCCCATGGTCCGTGGCCGGCGGCGGCAGTTCGCGCACGCAAGCGACACAGGCCAGATGCGCCAGCACGGCCAGCCCCCCGATACAGGCCGCCGCAGGGCTGTAACTGTCGAACCAGCCCGCCAGCAGCGGCAACAGCGCCGACACCGATGTCGACCCGGCAAAGGCCAGCAGCATGCGCCAGCCGGTCAGGCTGGCCCGTTCATCACTGTCCCGTGTCATGGCGGCGGTCAGCGACGAATAGGGGATGGCCACGACCGCGTAACAGGTGCGCAGCCCCATATGCGTGAGGGTGGCAAAGACCAGCATGCCGGCCGATCCCGGCACCAGGAAGCCGGGCGGGGAAAAGCACAACCAGAACGACACGGCCAGCGGCACCGTGCCGAACAGGATGAAGGGCCGGTACCGCCCCATCCGGGTGCGCGTCCTGTCGGAAATGACACCCATCAGCGGGTCCATGCCCGCATCCCAGATCGAGGCCACCAGATAGGACAGGCCGGCATCCACGGCTGACAGGCCCAGCGCATCCATTTGAAAAAACAGGATGAACAGCAGCAGCGATTGCCAATAGAGATTAAGGCCGAAATCGCCGACCGCATAGCCGATCCTGGCCCGAAACCCCAACATTCCCATGTCCGACCGACGCCTCCCGCGCCCGGATTGCACCGGGCTTGGCGGCGGACCTTATACGACTTCCCCCTGTCCGTCACGGATGACCGGCATCACCCCCATATCGCCCCCGGGTGGCAGGCGGGCGGGCGGTTCCCGTCACCCCCGCCGAAACCATGCCGGTCCCGATTTGCCGCTTTGCTTGGCATGACAGCGCTGATATAGCCATCCAGGTCCAATTCTTAAGAAGCGGTTAAACACCGCCAGACAACGTTGTCCGATCGGGAGGACGGGGGCATGACGCCAGCCCAGCTCAGCGTGATCTTTTTCCTGCAGCTTGCCGTGATCATCGCCGCCTGCCGGCTGGTCGGCTGGCTGGCCAAACGTTATCTGGGCCAGCCGCAGGTGGTGGGCGAGATGATCGCCGGGGTGATCCTGGGGCCGTCGCTGCTGGGCCTGCTGCTGCCCGACATCCAGGCGATGTTGTTTCCGAAGGAAACCAGGGGCGTGCTGTTTGTGGGGGCGCAGTTCGGTGTCGGGCTCTATATGTTCCTGGTGGGACTGGGCTTCAAATCGGACCATTTCAAATCCAACGCCGGCAGTGCTGCGGCCGTGTCCCTGTCGGGCATGGCGGCCCCGTTCCTGCTGGCCGTCGTCATCACGCCCTGGCTGATGGGCCATAACCTGTTCAACGAGGCGCTGAACCAGTTCCAGGCCACCTTGTTCATGGGGGCCTGCATCGCCATCACAGCCTTTCCCATGCTGGCCCGCATCATCCATGAACGCGGCCTGTCGGGCACGCCGCTGGGCACGCTTTCCCTGTCGGCCGGCGCCATCGACGATGCCGGGGCCTGGACCGTGCTGGCCATCGTACTGGCCACGTTCGGCGACGGGCCGATGGTGGCGGTGAAGGCCATCGGTGGCGGCGTGGCCTTTGCCGTCTTTGTCCTGATGTTCGGGCCGCGCCTGCTGGCCCCTCTGGGCCGCTGGGCGGAACGGGAGGGCAAGGTCACCCATTCGATGCTGGCCATCGCGCTGGGCCTGTTCCTGCTGTCGGCCTTCGCCATGGATGCGGTGGGCATCCATGCCGTGTTCGGCGGCTTCCTGCTGGGCACCGTCATGCCGCGCGGCCTGTTCGCCACTGAACTGCGTAAACAGTTGGAACCCTTCGCGGTCGTGGTCCTGCTGCCCATGTTCTTCACCTATTCGGGCCTGCACACCCAACTGACGCTGGTCGATAATTGGGGACTGCTGCTGGCCACCCTGGTCATCCTGGCGGCTTCCATCCTGGCCAAGGGCGGGGCCTGCTGGGCGGCGGCGCGTCTGACCGGACAGGACAATGCGACCGCCATGGGCATCGGCGCCCTGATGAACGCACGCGGCCTGATGGAACTGATCATCATCAATATCGGGTTGCAGAAGGGCATCATCGGCCCCGCCCTGTTCTCCATGCTGGTGCTGATGGCCATCGTCACCACCCTGATGGCCTCCCCCCTGTTCGAACTGGTCTATGGCCGCAAGGCCAGGGCACGGGGCGAGTTGGGGGAGTTGAACGAGCAGGACAGCGAGTTCACGGAGATGCGTGAGGCACGGTAGGGGAAAACGACGGGGCGGCCCGCAATGGCCGCCCTGTCAGTTTTCAAGCCAGTTTTCGCATCGCAAGCCCTCGACCCGCCGAAATTCCCTGAGATTACCGGTGACCAGCATCAGGCCCAAGCTGCGGGCATGGGCGGCAATCATTACGTCGTAGGGGCCGATAAGGCACCCGCGCTGTTTCAGGTCCGCCTTTATACTGCTGAAATGGTCGGCCGCCGCGTCATCATAGGACAGGATTTCCAGACGCCCGGCCAAGGCCTCCACGTGGGCCCGCTTTGCCTCCGGCTGCGCTGAATTCAGCGCGCCGAACAGCAATTCCGACAGGGTGACGGTGGAGATACACAAACCGCCCGCCGCCAACCGGAACCGCTCTCGCATCGAGACCGGGCGGTCCCGCAACACATGGATGCATGTGTCTGTGTCCAGCATGAAGCGAAGCATCAGAAGCTTTCCCGCTCCTGCATCGCCGGTTGCTCCCGGTCCGGAAAGTCGATGCCCGGCTGGTCGAAGAAATCATCCCACAGCCGGTCACGCGGCACGATCACGCGGCGATCCCCTTCCTTCAGGATCACCACCTCCCGCACATGATCGGGAAAGGCGACATCCTTGGGCAGGCGGACTGCTTGCGTGCGATTGGAAAGGAACAGGGTGGTCGTGGCGGACATCGGGGCTGACCTCATTCTTGGATATCCTTATTGTATATCCAGTACATGTGAGTAGCAACACAAGCCCACGATGAACGGCTTCAAATCCATGTCTCGCCATCGTTCGTCATAGGATTGCGGTTATCCTGCAAAATCCTGGGGCTTCTGTCACCCGCGCCACGGATGCACCGCCCGCCAGTGCCGGGCGATATCCACGCGCCGCGCCACCCAGACCTTGTCATGCGCCATGACATGGTCCAGGAACTTCTCCAGTCCCCGCACCCGCCCCGGCCGGCCGATCAGCCGTGTGTGCAGCCCCACCGACATCATCTTTGGCGCCGTTTCCCCCTCCGCATAAAGCGCGTCGAAGGCATCGCGGGCATAGGTGAAGAAATCATCCCCCTGGTTGAAGCCCTGGGCCGTGCCGAACTTCATGTCATTGACGTCCAGCGTATAGGGGATGACCAGATGCGGCTCTCCCTGCCCCGGATAGGTTCCGGGCGGCAGCCAGTAAGGCAGATCGTCATTATAGGCGTCGGCATCATAAAGGAACCCGCCCTCCTCCACCACCAGCCGCCTTGTGTTGGGCCCCAGCCGGCCCGTGTACCAGCCCAGCGGCCGTTCCCCCGTCAGGTTGCGGATCGTGTCGATGGCAAGCCGCATATGCTCGCGCTCCACATCCTCCGGCACGTTCTGGTAATCGATCCAGCGCCAGCCATGCGACGCGATCTCATGCCCGGCCGCCACCATGGCCCGGGCCGCGTCAGGATGCCGGGCCAGGGCCATGGCGACCGCATAGCAGGTGATCTTGATCCCATGGCGGTCGAACAGCCGCATCAGCCGCCAGAAGCCGGCGCGGCTGCCATATTCATACACCGATTCCACCGACAGGTTGCGCTGCCCGGCCAGGGGCTGGGTCCCCACCACCTCCTGCAAATACGCCTCCGACTGGCCATCGCCATGCAGCAGGCAATTCTCCCCGCCCTCCTCGTAATTCATCACGATCTGCACCGCGATGCGGGCGCCGCCGGGCCAGTGCGGATGCGGCGGATGGGCGCCATAGCCGATCAGGTCGCGGGGATAGTCCTGCTGCATGCCTCACCTCCTGAGCACCCACAAAAACCAGCGTCTCGTTGCAATGATGTTGCGCATCGTTTCGCTTGCGCACAAGAAAATCCGTGGCACCATGAGACATGGCCGATGACAAAGACCCCACCCCCGCCCGTCCCGCGCCCGACACGCTGAACACCTTGGCGCACGCCGATTTTGTGCATCTGCTGCGTGCTGTGTGGGAGGACAGCCCCTGGGTGGCGGAGGCGGCATTCGAGGCGCGGCCCTTCGCCGATATTGTTGCACTGCACAACGCCATGGTGCGGGCCGTGCGCAATGCCGGCCACGCGGCCCAGCTTGCCCTGCTGCGCGCCCATCCCGACCTTGCGGGCAAGCTGGCGCGCGGTGGCGGGCTGACGGCACACAGCACGGCGGAACAGGCGGGTCTGGGCCTGGACCGGTTGAGCGATGGGGAGTTCGACTGGTTCGACCGCCACAACGCCGCCTATCGCGACCGTTTTGGATTTCCCTTCATCATCGCGGTGAAGGAACATACCAGGGACAGTATCAAAGCCGCCCTGGCAACCCGGCTGGACAATGATCCCGCCGTGGAAATGAAAACAGCATTGGGAGAAGTCGCCAAAATAGCCAAATTCCGCCTGGAGGGGCTTTTTGGGACATGAGTGATGATGGTTTGGCAGCGCTGGCTGCCCAGGTTGCCCGCGACCTAACCCTGCTGGACTATCCCGCCCGGCCCTGGGTGCCGGCGCGCAGCCATGCCGACGGGCACGTGTTTGACGTGGTCATCGTCGGCGGTGGTCAGGCGGGGCTGGCGACCGCCTTTGGCCTGATGCGGGAAAAGGTCGGCAATATCCTGGTGATCGACCGCAACCCGGCCGGACAGGAAGGGCCGTGGGTGACTTTCGCCCGCATGATCACCCTGCGCACGCCCAAACATCTGACCGGCCCCGACCTGGGTGTGCCCAGCCTGACGCCCCGCGCCTGGTTTGAGGCCAAGTACGGGGCGGACGCCTGGGCCAATCTGGGCAAGCTGCCCAAGGAGATCTGGCAGGATTACCTGAACTGGTACCGCCACACGCTCGCCATCCCCGTGCGCAACAACCATGACCTGATCCGCATCGATCCGGAGGAGGAAACGGGCATCCTGCGCCTGACGGTCGACACGCCCGATGGTGAAAAACTGCTGCTGGCGCGCAAGCTGGTGCTGGCCACGGGCATTGACGGGGCCGGGCGCTGGCATGTGCCGGACTTCATCCGGGGTGTCGTGCCGGAAAGCCGCTACGCCCACACGTCGGAGTTCATCGATTTCACACAGTGGAAGGGCAAGCGCATTGGCGTGCTGGGCGCCGGGGCTTCGGCCTTCGACAATGCCGGCACGGCGCTGGAGGCCGGCGTGGCATCGGTCGATCTCTGCCTGCGCCGGCCCGACATCCCGCGCGTCAACCCGTATCGCTGGATGGAATTTTCCGGTTTCCTCGGCCATTTCGCGGCGATGGGCGATCTGAACCGCTGGCGCTACATGCGCCATATCTTCGACCTGAACCAGCCACCGCCGCAGGACACGTTCCACCGTTGCGCCATGCACCCCACTTTCACCTTCCACACCGCCTGCCCCTGGGAATGGCTGCGGATGGAGGGGGACGAGATCCATGTCGGCACGCCCAAGGGCGTGATGAAATTCGATTTCCTGGTGGTGGGCACGGGCTTCATCGTGGAAGCCGCCTTCCGGCCGGAAGTGGCGGCCTTTGCCAAGGATATCGCCACCTGGGCCGACCGTTTCACCCCGCCCCGGGGGGAGGGCAACCCGTTGCTGATCCGCTATCCCTATCTGGGCGACGCCTTCCAGTTCACCGAACGCGTGCCGGGCAGCGCCCCGCATCTGGCCAATATCCACAACTTCACCTTCGGCGCCACGCTGTCCATGGGCCTGTCGGGCGCGTCCATCAGCGGCATGAAATACGGGGTGCAGCGGCTGGTGCAGGGCATCATCCGCGATCTCTGGCTGGCCGATCAGGATCAGTTCCTGAAAGACCTGAAAGAATATGACCAACCCGAACTGGTGAGCACGACATGGCCCGCCTGAGCACCCATGTCCTGGACACCAGCACGGGCCGCCCGGCGGCGGGGGTGACGCTGGCCCTCTACCGGCTCGACGGTGATCACCGCACCCTGGTCCGCACCGACCGGACCAACGACGATGGCCGCACGGACACGCCGCTCCTGTCCGGCGACACGATCCCCACCGGCCGCTATGAGCTGCTGTTCCAGGCGGGGGATTATTTCCGGGCAACCAGCGTATCCCTGCCGGACCCGCCCTTCCTCGACGAGATCCCCCTCCGCTTCGCGATTGCCGAGGCGTCCGGCCATTACCACGTCCCCCTGCTGCTCAGCCCCTGGAGCTATGCGACCTATCGGGGAAGTTGATCTGGCGGCCGCGATTGCATCCGCATCATTGCTATTCCCGCCTTGTCTCCATTGGAAATATCTCCTCTCACTACTTGACCGCGAACACGAATACATCAACAACACGAAGCCTCAGGATCAGAAAGGAACATGGCTGTGAAGCGGACACGGATGCTCGCTGGCGCCATGGTCGCGCTGACCCTCGCCCTTGTGCTCTGGCTGGCGACACGACCGCCGCCGCTGACCATCCAGGGGGAGGTCTCGTCCGATCGTGTCGATATCAGCCCGCGTGCCGCCGGCCGCGTGGTCGGCCTTGCCGCCGATGTCGGCGACACCGTCGAAAAGGGCGCTGTCATCGCCACCCTGGAGAGTCCGCAGTTGGAGGCGTCGCTGCTGGCCGCCCGCGCGGCCCTGGCCGTGGCACAGGCCGATCTGGCCCGCATTTCCAGCACAAGGCCGGAAACCATCGCCGCGCGGCGGGCCGAACTGTCGGCGGCCGACGCCGATGTCCGGCTCTATGCCGAAACCTATGACCGGCAGAGCAAGCTGATCAAGTCCGGCTTCAGCCCCCAGGCCCGCCTGGACGAGGCCACCCGCAATCTGGAGGCCGCGACGCGCAAGCGCGAAACGGCCAATGCCGCCCTGAAACTGGCCACCGAGGGTGCAAGCCCCGAGGAGAAGGCCCTGGTCGCCGCCCAGGTGAAACAGGCCGAGGCAGCCCTGCACCAGCGCGAGGTGGATGTAGCGGAACTGACGGTGCATGCGCCGATCAGCGGCCAGATCACGACGCGCGTGGCCGGAGTGGGCGAGAATTTCAGCGCCGGTGCCCCCATCTTCTCGCTGATCGACCTGAACGATGTCTGGTTCACCTTCAACCTGCGCGAGGATCTGCTGGGCGGGCTGAAGGTGGGCGACCGGTTCACGGTCACCATTCCCGCCTTCAAGGGCAGGGAGGTGCCCGTGCAGGTCTCCCTGATCAATGTCCAGGGACAATACGCCACCTGGCGCGCCACACGCGCCACGGGCGATTTTGACCTGCGCACCTTCGAGGTGCGGGCAAAGCCGGTTGAACCCATCCAGGGACTGCGACCGGGGATGAGCGCCATCGCCGCCTGGGCCGCGCGGGATCGCTGAGATGACGCGGCGCGGCGGCTTCACGCCCGGCTTCCCCCTGGTGTTCGGGCGCGAATTCGCCCGGCTGCGTCGCCGGCCCTTCCTGCTGGCCCTGACCACGCTGGTGCCGCTGGCCCTGATGGCCCTGCTGACCGGGATTTTCAGCGCGGGCCTGGCCACGCGCCTGCCCATCGGCGTGCTGGACCTGGACGGGTCGGACCTGTCGCGCACCATCGTGCGCATGGTGGATGCCACGCCCGACGCCGCCGTTTCGCTGCGCGTGGGCGATCTGGCGGAGGGACGGCGGCTGATCCTGTCCGGCCGCATCCACGGCCTGCTGATGCTGCCGCGCGATCTGGAGCGCGATGTACAGGCGGGGCGCCGGCCGGAGGTCGTGTTCTTCTACAATGCCCAGACGCTGACGACCGGCAATCTGGTGCTGCGCGGGGTTGCCGCCGCCGTCCAGACGGCAGCCGCCGGCATCCGCCTGTCGCTGCGTACCGCGCGGGGCCAGCCGATGGACGACGCCCAGTCCTCGCTGGCGCCCGTGCCCGTGCCCGTGCAGACCCATGCCCTGTTCAATCCCACGCTGAACTATACGCATTTCCTGCTGGCGGCATTGTTGCCGGCCCTGTTGCAGGTCACCATGATGACGGGCATGGCCTATGCCGTGGGCCTGGATGTGGAGACGACGCACCGGCTGCGCATCCTGCGCCGCCTGGGCGGCGGGCTCTGGCCGGCGATGGCGGGCAAGGTACTGCCCTATACGCTGCTCTTCCTGCTGGTCCTGGGGCTGGCCGATGCGGTGCTGTTCGGCCTGCTGGGCCTGCCGCTGCGCGGGATGCCCTGGCTGCTGTTGCTGGCCGATATCCTGTTCATCCTTGCCTGTCAGATGGCGGGCCTGCTGCTGGCCCTGCTGCTGCGGCCCACGGCCGGGGCGGTCAGTGTCGCGTCCCTGCTGACCGGTCCGGCCTTCGGCTTCATGGGCATCGGCTTTCCCCGTCTGGCCATGGGCGGCTTCGCTCAGTTCTGGGGGGCGCTGCTGCCGGGCACCTGGTTTCTGATGGCCCGTATCGATCAGACCGTGCGCGGCACACCGCCGGAACTGTCCTGGCGCCCCTGCCTGGTGCTGTTGGGTTTCGTGCTGGCCCTGGGATTGCTGTCGGCGGCGCGGCTGGAAATCATGCGGCGGCGCACGGATGCTGCCCGTGCCCCCCGACTGCCGGTGACAGCTGAGGCCGTGCCATGACCCCCATACTGGCCGTCTGCGCGGAAGAACTGGGCCGCATCCTGACGCTGAAGCCGGCCCGGTCCGTGCTGATCATGGGCATGCTGCTCTACGCCGCCTTCTATCCGCAGCCCTATCTGAACGAAGCGCTGCACGATGTGCCCATCGCCCTGGTCGACCAGGACGGATCGACATCCAGCCTGGAATTCGCCCGGCGCCTTGATGCCTCGCCCGATCTGTCCGTGGCCGCCGTCCTGCCGGACGTGCCCAGTGCGGAACGCGCCATCCTGGCCCGCGACCTTTACGGCATCCTGCTGATCCCCCGCGATTTTGAACAGGAATTGCTGCATGGCCGTGCCTCGCCCCTGGCGCTTTATGCCGATGCCAGCTACCTCCTGATGTATCAGCGCATGTCGAGCGGGGTTTCCGCCGTCGCCCGCGCCTTCGGGGCGGAGGTGGAAACCGCACGGCTGGTCGGTATCGGCGTCGATCCTGCCCTGGCCGGGGCGGCGGTCGATCCCATGCCCCTGACCGCCGTGCCCCTGTTCAATCCCCAGAGCGGCTACGCCACCTATCTGTTACCGGCGGCCCTGGTGCTGATCCTGCAGCAATTGCTGCTGATCGGTACCGGCCTGCTGGGCACCCTGCCCCGTCCGACCCCCGGGGTGGCGGCCGGGCCGGCGACGCGGGTGGGGGGAAGGCTGCTGGCCTATCTGTGCCTGCAGGTGCTGGTCGTGCCCTTCTATCTGGTGGTGCTGCCCTGGATCTATGACATCCCCCGCCTGGGCTCGCCGCTGCTGATCCTGGCGGTTGCCCTGCCCTTCGTGCTGGCCGTGGGGGCGCTGGGGCAGGTGGTGGCGGGCCTGTTCCGCCAGCCGCTGCTGGTACAGCTCGCCGCGGCCTCCATCGGCCTGCCCTTCTTCTTCCTGGCCGGTTTCGCCTGGCCTGCGGAAGCCATGCCGGCGCCGCTGCGCCTGCTGGCCGAACTGGTGCCCTCCACCTCCGCCATCGAGGCGCTGGTGGGGGTGGGACAGCTTGGCGCCGGCCTGACGGATGTGCGCACGCCCTTCCTGATGCTTTGGGGGCTGGCGGGGTTCTACGGCCTTCTGGCCATCATGCTGGAACGCCGCCGGCAACCGTGACGCTCACGCCGCGAACCGGTCCACCAGCTTCATGCCCAGCGACAGTTTCTGGCCATCGTCAAGCACGAAGGCTAGGCCGTTCTGGGTGCCGTCGCGGGTCTTCACTCGGAAGGGCAACACCCCGTCCAGGCCCGGCACGGTCAGGCTGCCCTGGGTGCCCTCGGTCAGGGCCAGGCCGTCCATCAGGGCGCCGCCGGCGGAAATATTGATCAGGCGGCCCTGGCGCGTGGTACCGGCGATCTGCACGGCGGCCTCCATATCCACCGGATGGCGGGCGCCGTGGCGGCGGTCCACGTCGGCCGTGGCGGTGCGCACCACACGCACCAGGGTCTGGCGCAGATCGCTGACCGATCCCACGATGCGCATGGCCACGGTCCGCATGGCGGCGGCCTTTTCGCCCGTGCTGCCGGCCTCCTGCGACACGGTGTCGATGCGGCTGGCCACTTCCTGGGCGGCTTCCGCCGTTTCGGTGACATTGCGGGAGATTTCGCCGGTGGCGGCGGCCTGTTCCTCCATGGCCTCCGCGATGCCGGCCGACACCTCGTCCATGGCGCGGATGGCATCGGCGATGCCCTCCACGGCCATCACCGCATCGGCGGTCACGCTCTGGATAAGCTGGATCTTGGCCGTGATCTCTTCGGTCGACCGTGTGGTCTGGGTCGCCAGGTTCTTCACCTCCGACGCCACGACGGCAAAGCCCTTGCCGGCATCGCCGGCCCGCGCCGCCTCGATGGTGGCGTTCAATGCCAGAAGGTTGGTCTGCTCGGCGATCTCGCGGATCAGGTTGGCCACGCCGCCGATCTGTTCCACCACTTCCGACAGGCTGTCGATGGTGCCGCGGGTGCGCCGGCTGCGCTCCACGGCCTGACCCGACAGGCTGGTGGCATGGGCCACCTGGGCGCTGATCTCGTTGATCGACGCGGTAAGCTGCTCCGTGGCGCCGGCCACGGCCTGGGCATTGGCCAGGGCATGCATGGCGGCACTGGCCACGTTGGCGGCGCTGTCGCGCACCTGGGACGCGCTGTCGGCCATGGCGGCGGCGGCCTCGTCCATCTCGCGGGTTTCCACCGCAATGCCATCGACACTGGCTCGGCTTTCGGCCTCCACCGTCTCAGCCATGTTGCGCAGCGCGGTACGGCGGCCCTGTTCGGCCTCCGCCTCGGCCGCCTGCTGTTCGGCGCGCAGGCGGGCATTTTCCGCCGCGCGGTCGCGCAGGGCCACGATGGCATGCGCCATGTCGGCCAGTTCGTCATGCCGGTCGGCGAATGCGGGCACGGTGACGTCCAGGTCGCCGCGCCCGATCCGGGTCAGCGACCCGGTCAGGCTGGACAGCGGCATCACCACATTGCCGCGCAGCACCAGCAGCACGACAAAGGCAATGGCCACGCCGGCACCGGCCAGCCCCAGGATCAGCCAGGTCAGGCGGGCGGCGATGGCATCGGCGGCGGCCAGTTCGGCCTGCATCCGGGTCCGGGCCGTGTCCGCCACCTTGCGCACATCCTCCGCCACGGCCTCCAGTTCCGCCGACATGCCATCGGTTTCGCCGACAAAGGCGCCCATCAGCATGTTGCCCACTTCCGGCCCGCTATTGACATAGGCCTTGGCCATGGCCGTGCCCTTGGTGTGGAAATTCGCGAAGAACCCTTCCACCCGGCCCAGCGCCTCCTCCACCTCCGGCAGGCCCATGGCCTTGGCATGGGCACGGGCGGCCTTCATGTTGCGCTGCAGATCGGCCATGGCCTTTTCCGCTTCCGCGAACCCCGTATCCAGCCCTTCCAGCCCGCGCGTGGCCGATACGTCGGTCAGCCAGAGCTGCACCCGCATCACGTCACCGCGTATATCCTTGACCAGCGTCACCAGCGTCAAAGCCTGGTCCGCCGCCCGCTCCGCCGCCGTGCGGGCAACCGCCACCTGGGCGCGCTGCTGGCTGGTCCCCACCGCCATGACCACCGCCGCAATCAACAGCAGCGCCAGGATGGCCAGGTTGGATAGCAGGATTTTCATGGACAGGTTGAGACGCATGGAAGGCCCCCGTGTCGCGCTGCAAAAAATGGTTAAGGGGGAGGTAACATAAGCGTCTTGCGATTGAAAGAAATGGGCGCGCGTCGTCGGTTGATGCAGGCCTGCGCCGGCCGGCCCCTACACCACATCCTCCTCCATCGCCGGGCCATGCCGCATCAGGGTCGCCAGCTTTTCCAGCGCATGGATCAGGGCCGGCTGGTCCGGCGCCGCCCCCAGGCCGACGCGCACATATTTGGGCGGCGGTTCCGGGGCCATGGCGAAGGCATAGCCGGGGATGACGGTGGCACCGGCCCGCCGCGCGGCCTGGGCAAAATTGCGGTCGGTCCAGGAGGGGGGAAGGGTCAGCCAGATATGATGCGCCTGCGGATGCGCCGCCATGGAGCCCAGCGGCAGCAGGCGCTGTGCGATCCGCTGCCGTTCCATGGCTTCCCGGCGGATGGCGGCCAGGATCTCATGCGCCGTGCCATCCTCGATCCAGCCTGTGGCCACGGCCACCGACAGGGGCGGGGCCATCTGGGCCGTGGCGCGAAGCTGCGTGCGCACCATGACCAGATCGCTGCCCGGCGGCACCACCAGATAGGCAACGCGCAGGCCCGGCGTCAGGCATTTGGACAGGGTGGAGACGTGCCAGACCCGTTCCGGCGCCAGGGCCGCCAGCGGCGGCGGGCCGGGATCGGCCAGCATGCCATAGGCGTCATCCTCGATGATGGTCAGGTTCTCCCGCCGCGCCACCTCCACAATGGCCTGCCGCCGGTCCAGCGGCATGGTGACGCCGGTCGGATTATGGATGGTGGGCGTCAGATAGACGACGCGCGCCCGCGTGTCGCGGGCCACCAGCCCCAGCGAGTCCGGCCGCATGCCCAGCGCGTCATTTTCCACCGGTGTGGCGTACAGCCCGCGCATGCTGGCCGCGTTGCGGAAGCCGGTATAGGTGAAGGGATCGGTCAGCACCTCCTCCCCCCAACCCACCAGCAGGCTGAGCAGGGAGGTCAGACAGGCCTGCGCCCCGCCCGTCACCAGCACCCTGCCGGCATCCAGGTCGGGGATGCGCCCCGACAGCCAGCGGGCACCCGCCCGCCGGTCGGCCTCGCCCCCGCCGCTGGGCTGATAGTTCAGCAGCCGCGACAGGTCGGGCCGCCGCGTCAGCCCCGCCATGGCCCGGCCCAGCCGGGCGGCCAGATTGGCGCTGGCCGGCTGCGGTGGCAGGTTCATGGACAGGTCCAGTTCCACGTGCGGCGGCGGCCGGCGTGCATCGTCGGCCACGAAGGTGCCGCGCCCCGTCGCCGCCTCCACCAGCCCGCGCGCCCGTGCCTCCGCATAGGCGCGGGTGACGGTGGTCAGGTCGACCCCCATGGCCTCGGCCAGCGCCCGGTGCGTGGGCAGGCGTGCGCCGGGCGGCAGGGCCCCCGATGCGATGTCGGTTGCCATGGCATCGGCGATGGCCCGGTACAGGGGCACGCCGGGCGGCAGGGCGGGGGGTGTCCAGCCGCTCATCCGCGCCTACCCCTGCCCACCGCCTTCATCCCCACCTTCATCCAGCCGCCCCTGCTCTGCCTTGTTCATATACTGGGCACAGACCAGCCAGCCCTTCAACGGCCGCAACAGGGCCAGGACGGACAGGATGGTGACGGGCAGGGTCGTGAACAGATGCACCCAATAAGGCGCCTGGAACATCATCTCCTGCCAGACCGCAAAACCGGTCAGCGGGAAGCTGACGATCGACATGGTGAAGAAGGCCGGGCCGTCCGCCGGATCGGCGAAGGACAGGTCCAGCCCGCAGGCCGGGCAGTGCGACGCCAGTGCCAGATAGCCCGAAAAGATCGACCCCTCCCGGCAGCGCGGACACTTGCCCTTGATGCCGATCCCGAAGGGTGTCGTCGAAAAATCGATCTTCTGCTTGCCGGCCATGGGGCCCTCCACTGTATGGACCATACAATGACATTGCATGGAGATTGTATGGTCCATACACCGCTGCCCGCCCCTTGTCCTGGTCCAGCTTGTCGCAGGCCCCGCTTGCGGCCCCCATGCCACCCATGTTGATCTGTCATGGGTCGGAATGGAGGCGGGTGATGCGGGTTGCGGGCATGTGGCTGCTGGGAGCGGCGTTGGCCCTGGGTGCGGCGTCCGCCCCGGCCAAAACCCTGGTCCATTGCGCCGAGGCGGCGCCGGACAGCCTGAACCCGCAATATTCCACCTCCGGCAATTCCTATGACATCGCCCAGCAGATCTATGAAAAGCTGGTGAATGTGAAGCGCGGCACCCTGGAGCTGGAGCCGCAACTGGCCACGGGCTGGGAACTGGCGGATGAGGGGCGGAGCATCATCTTCACCCTGCGCCAGGGGGTGAAATGGCACCGGTCCAAGCTGTTCACACCCAGCCGCGATTTCAATGCCGACGATGTCGTCTTCTCCTTCGCCCGGCAGATGGAAAAGACCCATCCCTATTTCGCCGTGGCGGGAGGCAAGATCTATCCGGCCTTCCACAATCTGGGCCTAGCCACCAACCTGATCGCGGTAGAAAAGCTCGACCCCTACAAGGTCCGCTTCCGCCTGAAGGAACCGGATGCCGGCATCTTCTATGCGCTGGCCAGCCACGCCATGTCGATCCAGTCCGCCGACTATGGCGCCGCCATGCTGAAGGCCGGCACGCCGGAAAAGGTGGATCTGGAGCCCATCGGGACCGGTCCCTTCCAACTGGTGCGCCACCTGCTGGATACCGAGGTGCGCATGCGCGCCAACAAGGATTATTGGCGCGGGGTGGCGCCGCTGGACCAGTTGGTCTTTGTCATCGCGCCCGACGCGACGGTGCGTTACGCCAAGCTGAAAGCCGGCGAATGCCACACCATGACCTATCCCAACCCCGCCGACCTGGACCGCATGCGCCAGGACAAGGATGTGCGGCTGCTGGGGGTGGACGCCATGTCGGTGGGTTATGTCGCCATGAACATGGCCAGGAAGCCCTTCGACGATGTCCGCGTGCGGCTGGCCATCAATCTGGCGGTCGATAAGAAATCCATTCTGGATCAGGCCTATATGGGGACGGGGCGGGCCGCCGTGACCCCCATTCCCCCCGGCCACTGGGCCCACGATGACAGCATCCGCGACCTGGCCCCCGATCCCGCAAAGGCCCGGGCCCTGCTGGCAGAGGCCGGGTTCAAGGACGGGTTCGAGACGGAATTATGGACCATGCCGGTCGTCCGCCCGTACAACCCGGCGCCCCGGCGTATCGCGGAAATGATCCAGGCCGATCTGGCCAAGGTGGGGATCAAGGCAAAGATCGTCACCTATGAATGGGGCGAGTATGTGCGCCGCGTGCGGTTCGGGGAGGCGCCGATGGCCCAGTATGGCTGGTCCAATGACGAGGTGGACCGGTTCTGGTCCGACCTTCTGTCCTGCGAGGCCGCCAAACCCGGCAATGGCAATCTTGCCCGCTGGTGCGACCCGGAGCTTGACCGCCTGATCACGGCCGCCCGGCGCACATCGGACCAGGAGGCAAGGAAAGCCTATTATTTCAAGGCGCAGGCAATCTTCCGACAGGGTCTGCCCTGGATACCGGTGGCCCATCCGCAGGTCTTCACCGCCACCCGCCCGGAAGTGGTCGATTTCCGCCCCTCCCCCTCCACGCGCCTGGATTTCTATGGGGTGGATGTGAGGTAGGGGGGCGGCCCCGCTGACGGCGCGCACAGGGGGGCCTTGGTCCCGGCATGACCAGCCCCCTGGGCAAAAGGGCGTTTCGAGCGCATATTGTGCGCTTGCGAAATCATCCCGTACCGAGTTGCCCGCCCCATGGATACATTACCCCCGGAACCGTCCAGCCCGATGGATCCGGACCTCGTCTTCTCCGTCGCCCGTCACCATCCGGAGGTGACCACGGCCGGTCGCCTGGGCCTGGATCGGGTCGAACAGGCCGCCGCCTACGGCATGGTGCCGCTTGGCCTGCCCCTGCCGCAGGGGCGGCGCGATCTGGTGGTGCTGGCCGAGCGGCGCGACGCCGTGGCGCTGGAGATCGAGGGGCTGGTCGCCCGTCTGGTCCGGCGCGCCGAACTGCTGGAACAGGGGCGCCGCGCACTGGAGGGCAGCCCTGTCGCCCTGCTGGCGGCAGAAGCAAAAAGCCGGGTACGCGCCCGCACCCATGACGAACTGTCCTTTCCCGACATGCCCGGCCCCATCCGGCTGGAAGTGTCGCGCAGCTTCGATATCGATGAACTGACCGGCCTGGACGACGCCACCCTGCGCCAGCGCCTGGTGGAAGACCCGCAGCTTCGCCAGATGCTGGAAGCCGCGATGGAGGATGTGGCGGCCCGGCTGTGGCAGTTGCATGGGCTGGTGGGGGAGGCCGACGATAGCTGGACCTTCGAGAATCTGGCCCAGCGCCTGCACCGTATCGCCCGCACCAACCATCAGCCCAACGACATCCTGCGCCGTTGGGAAGAGGTGGCGGACACCTGGCTGCGCGAGCGCGCCGTGGCGCGCGGCCGCACCTTCGTGAATACGGAGTTCGACTTCGCGAAGTTCGAACGGCTGTTCCCGACGGCCCGATCCATGGGACGCAAGCTGGTGGCTATTGTCGGCCCCACCAATTCCGGCAAGACGCATCGCGCCATGGCGGCCCTGCACGAGGCCGAACAGGGCGTGTATCTGGCCCCCCTGCGGCTGCTGGCCCTGGAAGTGATGGACCGGCTGAACCGGGAGGGCACGGCCACCACCCTGCTGACGGGGGAGGAGGAGATCCGTGTGCCCGGCGCCCGGCACCTGGCCTCCACCATCGAGATGCTGGACCCCGAGCAGATCGTGGATGTCGCCGTCATCGACGAGATCCAGATGCTGGCCGACAAGGATCGCGGCTGGGCCTGGACGGCGGCGTTGATGGGCGTGGCCGCCCGCACCGTCTATCTGCTGGGCGCGCCGGAGGCGCTGCCCCTGATCGAGCGGGTGGCGGCGCACCTGAACGAGCCGCTGGAAGTGGTGCGGCTGGAGCGCAAGCAACCGCTGCACATGATCGACCAGCGGCTGGAATATGAGGATGTGCGCAAGGGCGATGCCCTGATCGCCTTTTCCCGGCGCAATGTGCATCTGGTCCGCGACATCGTGCAGGCCAAGGGCCTGACGGCGGCCGTGATCTATGGCGCCCTGGCGCCGGAGGTGCGGCGCAGAGAGGCCGAGCGCTTCACGGGCGGCGAGGCCGATGTGGTGGTGGCCACCGACGCCATCGGCATGGGCCTGAACCTGCCCATCCGCCGCGTGCTGTTCACGACGCTGGAAAAGTTCGACGGGGTCGAACAGCGCGAGCTGGCGCCCGCCGAACTGAAACAGATCGCGGGCCGCGCCGGGCGCTACGGTCATCACGAGGAGGGCGAATTCGGGGTGGTCGGCAAGGGCACGGCGCAGCAGTTGCGCACCATCTGGACAAGGCCCGACCCGTCCTTCGGTCCCCGCCGCGCCCTGACGGTGCGGCCCACCCGCGCCATGGTGGACCGGCTGGCCGGACGGATCGGCCGGGACAGCATGATGCTGCTGGTCGATTGTTTCGCCGCCGCCCGCACCACGGGCAGCCCCTATCGCGTGGCCGACCTGTCGGCCCTGCGCCGGCTGGCCCAGTCGCTGGACGAACGCGATATCGGCTTCGAACAGAAACTGTCCTTGCTGTTCATGCCCTGCGATCCGGACAAGGAGGTGGATTCCCGCTTCTTCACCCTGATGCTGCGCGCTGTGGAGAAGGATGAGCCGGTGCCGTTGGGTCTGGTCGTGCCGGCGCGCATGGAACGGCTGGACGATTACGGGCTGGAGGAGTTGTCGCGGTCCTGCGACCTCTATTACTGGGCCAGCCGCAAATTCCCCCGCCTGTTCCCCGACCGCAAGGCGGTGGAGGAACGCCGGGCCGAGGTGGCGGGCCGCCTGTCGGAACTGCTGGCCAGCACGGCCCGGCGGCAGCGCATGGGCAAGCCCGGTGGCGGCGGCCGGCCGGGCGGCGGCGGCAAGCCGAAGCCCCCCCAGGGGTTCCGGGGGGCGCCCAAGAAGCGTTATGGACCGCGCAAGGCGTAGAAGGAGGCGTCAGGACCGCCGGCACACCACATAATCCAGTGCCGGGACGGTGACGCTGTAGGCACTGCCCTGCCCTGCCCCGCAGGCACCGCGCAGGGCGGTCCAGGCCGTGCCGGGGCCTTCTGTATCGACGGTGATGGAGCGGGGTTTGGTGTCAGTGTTGGCAACGATCAGGAACTGTTCGCCGCGCGTGTCGTCGATGCGGGAAAAGGCCAGCAGGCCCGGCCCCTTGCGTTCGAAGTAACGCATCAATGTACGGCCCTGGCGCAGGCCGGGATGGGCCTGACGGATCGCCGCCATCTCGGCGAAGGCACGATACAGGGCGTGGGCCGGCTGATAGGCGTCGCCGGCGCGGGGGCCGACAGTGCCCAACCGTTCCTCCGTGTTGAACTGCCTGGACGCGCTGGCGAACAGGGGCTGACGCGAGGCCTTGTCATCGGCCAGCCCCACGAACCCCTGTTCATCGCCGTAATAGAGCACGGGCACGCCGCGCGCGAAGAACATGATGGCATGGCCCAGCGCGACGCGGGCCTGCAGCTCGTCCGCCTTCATCTTCGGGTTGGCCCTGCGGATCTTGAAGGCCAGGCGGCCCTGGTCATGGTTGGAGATGAAGGTGGCCAACTGCCGCGCGGTGTCGTCACCGCCGGGATAGAGCCGGTCGGCGCGGAACAGGCCGTCCCACTGATCCAGGTCCGCGCCCTTGCCCAGTGTGTCCAGCGTAGCAGCGGCCAGCCCGAAATCCAGCACCGACGGCAGCCCCAGAATATCGGTATAGGCGGCCAGATCGGCGGGCTTGTCGTTCGCCACCTCCCCGAAAATGATGAAATGGGGGATGCCCTGCGCCTTGGCGAAGGAGGTGATCTCTGGCACGAAACGGTGCCAGAATTCCGGGTTCACATGTTTGGCGGTGTCGAGGCGATAGCCGTCGATGCCATATTCCCGGATCCAGTGCTTGTAGATATCGATCATCCCGTCCACCACGACGGGCTGTTCGGTGTAAAGATCGTCCAGGCGGGAGAAGTCGCCGAAGGTGCTGTCCTCCCCGCTGAAATGACTGTCACCGCGATTATGGTAATGGCGCGGATCATTCATCCAGGCGGGGTTCTTCACGGTTGTTTCCGCTGCCGGCACATAGGGCGTGTAGGCATAGGTAATGTCGGTCAGCGCCTGATAGTTGGGCACGGTCTGGAAGGCCGGGCCGTCACCCTTGAATCCCGGATTGATGGCGGCGCCGTCCGACGCGCGGCGGGCGGTGGGATAATCGCCCTTGGACCGATAGGCACAGGGCTTGGACATGCTGGTGCCGTCGCATTCCCGGTACTGGATCACGTCGCCCGTATGGTTCACCACGATATCCATGATGACCTTGATATTGCGGGCATGGGCGGCCTGGACAAAGGCCTTGAAGGCCGCGTTGCCTCCCAGATGCGGATCGACATTCAGGAAATCCAGGCCCCAGTACCCGTGATAGCCTGCCGACAGGCCGCCATCATATTTGTGTACCACCTTGTTCACGACGGGCGGCGTGACCCAGATGGCCGTGACGCCCAGCCCCTGGATATAGTCCAGCTTCTGCGCCAGCCCCTGGAAATCCCCGCCATGGAACATGCCGATATCGGTGGGATCGAAACCCGTCTGCTCCGGCCCGCCGGAAAGCCCGCCCTTGTCGTTGGACGCATCGCCATTGGCCATGCGGTCGGTGACGACAAAATAGACCACATCATCGGTAAAAGGCCGCTCGCGATAAGGTGCAGGGCCGTCGGCCAGCGCGGGGGCGGCCAGGGCCAGCAGGGTGGCGGCGGTCGTCAGCAGGCGGGTCATGGCGGGTCCTTGTCAGTGGGGGTGGTTGGGGGCGTTGTTCCCTCACCCTCCCACCGTCGTGGGCGAGGGCCGGGAAACGTTGCCCCTCGCCCGCTTGCGGGAGAGGGAGGGGCCCGTTGGCGTCAGCCAATGGGAGGGTGAGGGAGCGACGGGAACTCTATCTCCCCCCGGAAAAGTCCGGCCGGCGGGGCGCCCCGCCGGCCGCAGTTTCCCTTGAGGGAGCAAGAACCCGGTCAACGCGACCGGGCCGGCCCGGCGGATGGGAACCGCCGGGTTTTGGGGGTCAGGAGGGGCGGGCGGCACAGTGGCGGGCGATAAAATCGGCATGGGTCGGCAGGACTGCCATTTCATGCCGGATCATGCCCTTCACCTCGTCCAGGAACTCCCTCAACTCCGTTTCGCTCAACTGATCGGCCAGCGGATGCCAGCTCCGTGGGATCACGCCCTGGCCCAGAAACACCTGGATCCAGCTTACATCCAGGAACAGCTCGTCATAGACGCGGGAGACGCGGCCATGGGAGGCGAAATAGCGCATGCGCCGCGCCAGTTCGTCCGGAACCTCCATGGACCGGCAATCGCGCCAGAACGGGCTGTCGTCACGTTCGGTGGCCTTGTAATGCAGGATGATGAAGTCGCGGATGCGTTCATACTCGACGCGCGCCTTCTCATTAAAATCATCCACTTCCACGGCGTCGATCCCGTCATTTGGCAGGGCCATCAGGATGCGGGTGATGGCAGACTGCACCAGATGGATGGAGGTGCTTTCCAGCGGTTCCAGGAAGCCGCTGGACAGGCCCACGGCGATGACGTTGCGGTTCCACATCTTCCTGCGACGCCCGGCCGTAAAGCGCAGCAGACGGGGGTCGGCCTGGGGCTGCCCATCCAGATTGGCCATCAGGATGTCGCGGGCCTGTTCCTCCCCCATGTAGCGGCTGGCGAAGACATGGCCGTTGCCGATGCGGTGCTGCAACGGGATGCGCCATTGCCAGCCGGCACCATGGGCCGTGGAACGGGTATAGGGCGTGAATTCGCCGCCATTGGCGCAGGGCACGGCCCAGGCCCGGTCGCAGGGCAGCCAGTGTGACCAGTCCTCGAACCCCGTGCCCAGCGCCTGTTCGATCAGCAGGCCCCGGAAGCCCGAGCAATCGATGAACAGGTCGCCCTCGATCTTCGTCCCGTTCTCCATCTCCACGGCCTCTACATGGCCGTTGAAGGCGTTCAGCAGGGTGCGGCGGATCTTGCCTTCGGTACGCACGACCCCGCGTTCGGTGGCGAAGCGGCGCAGGAAGGCGGCATAGAGGCCTGCATCGAAATGGAAGGCATGGGTCAGCGGTTCCAGCGGCGTGCGCCGCTGCGGCCCCGGCCTTCCATAGCGCAGGGCGCGGGCGGCCACGGTATTGTAGACATACTGTTCCCAGTCGCCATCCAGCCCCAGCGCGTTGGCCCGGCGCCAGACATGGTGGAATTGGGTCATGCCCAGCGGACGGCCCAAGGCACCGAAAGCATGCATGTAGCGGTGGCCCGGCCGGTACCAGTCCTTGAATTCGATGCCCAGCTTGATGGTGCCGTTGGTGGCCCGCAGGAATTCATCCTCGTCGATGCCCAGCACGCGGTTGAAGGTGGCGATCGGCGGAATTGTCGCCTCACCCACCCCGACGGTGCCGATCTCCTCCGATTCCACCAGATGCAGCTTATGCGTCTTGCCGGCCACACGGGCCAGGGCCGCCGCCGACATCCAGCCGGCGGTGCCACCGCCCACGATCACGATGCTGCGGATGGGTTTGTGCATGGCGTTCCCCGATTGGTTTGGGGAGAAAGGATAGCGCAGGCACGAGTTATATGTGCCGCCCCAGGAAAGAAAAACCCCCGCCGGCAGCAAACCGGCGGGGGCAGAGGGAGGCAGGATCAGAACTTGTAGGAAACGCCCAGCAGATAACGGCTGCCGTAATCCTCGTAACGCTCCACCAGACGCGTGTCGCCACGGCCATAGGCGATGAAGGGCTCGTTGGACAGGTTGTAGCCCTGGAGCATGACCGTCAGGCCCTGGAGCTGCGACCCTTCCTGGAACTCATACGACACCTGGGCGTCGTAGATGGTCTCGCCCTTGCCCATGCGCAGGGCACGGCCCTGGCCGAAGCCAGTGACCTCCGCCAGGAACTTGGAGCGGTAATTGGCCGAGATACGGGCCTGGAAGCCGTTCTTGTCGTAATAGAGCGTACCGGCGGCCGTGTACTTGGAGAAGCCGGGGATCGGCTGAGCCGGATCGCCGGGGTTCGGCTGGATGGTGGTCTTGGTGTAGCCGACATTGCCGGTCATGCCGAACCCGTCCAGCGCCTCGCTGAGCAGATCGAATGGCAGCGCCAGGGCAAATTCGGCACCATAGATGTCGCCGCCATTGCCGTTGGCCTGACGCTCGGAATAACCCTGCCACAAGGTGGGCTGCGGACCGGTCACCGGGAAGCCGGTGAAGTCCATGATCTGCTTTTCCTTGTAGATATAGGTCTTCAGCCACTTGTAATAGCCGTTGATGGCCATGTAACCGGCGTCAGCGAAGTAATACTCATACGTCGCATCCAGGGCATCGGCGACCCAGGGCTTCAGCTTCGGATTACCGTTATTGTCGCCGCCGGCACTCCAGGGCGAGAATTCGATGTCCGTCTGATTGTACCGCGCGGCGTTGTAATTGTAGGTCGACAGGGCCGACAACTGGTCGGGACGGGCGCGGGCCATCTGACGCGAGCCGGACAGACGGATCTTGTGATCGTCGTTCGGCATCGTGAAGATCAGATTGACGCTGGGCAGGAAGTTGGAATATTTCGCCCCGCCCGTCTGCAGCGTGAATTTGGGGATGTTCGTCACCGGGTCCTTGGTGATGGCCGGCCCCGTGGAAGACTGGTCGGTATGGATATACTGGGCGCCGATATTGCCGGTCAGGCCGACGGAGCCGAGCTGTGCATCCAGGTCGATCTTGGCAAAGGCAGTCCACACCTTCTCGACGATGTCGTAACCGCTGTCGTTCTGGCAATTGTCGCGCGGGCACTTGACCAGCGAATAGGTGCCATTGGCCAGCAGGTCACGCGGATCGAAGGCCAGCGTGTCGCCCAACCCGATCCAGGACAGATCCGTTGGCTTCAGCAGCGAGGAGGTCGGAACGGCGATGGAACGCTGCGCCGTCGGGTTCTGCACATTGGCCGTGGTCACCACGTACCATTCCGGCTGCGTGTATTCCTTCTTGCGGTCGGTGTAGTTCACGCCGACATCAATGGCGCTGAACGCGTTGCTTTCGATCTCGCGCCGCACATCGAAACGGGCCGAGTACAGCTCGTCATTGATGCTGGGAGTGTTCAGATAGCCATTCTGGTCCAGCGGACCGATGGAACCGCCCGACCACCCGCCCGGATCGGTCAGCAGCATCAGGTTCGGGTCGGCATAGTTCAGATTGTGCGTCAACTGCCAGCCGAAATCGTCGGGCTTGGAGGTGAAGCCCACCGTGTCGGTGGCGCCCACGCCATTGCGGCCCGTGCCGAAATAGGCTTCGAAGCGCGAGGACTTACGATCGGCCGAGCTGTAGCCCAGATCGGCCGTGACCGTCCATTCGTCCTTGTTGTACTGGCCGTTCCAGCCGGCGGAGTACAGGTCGGCCTTGGTGGTGCGGATATCCGAACGGCCCACACCCTTCACGCCAGAGAAGCTGCCGGCCGTGACCAGTGCGTCTTCCACCTTCACGCTGGCCGGCGACAATTGCGCGCCCGACCACCAGAGCGGCAGTTCCACGCCGCGCTGATACTGCACATCGTCGAACTTCGAGTAATAGAAGTCGGTCGTGCTGGTGAAATTGTCGCTGGGCTGCCACTGCCAGGTGGCGACAACGCCCGTGCGCTTCAGGGTCTGGGAGTTCGAACGGAACTCACCACCGCCGATGATGTAGGGGGCCGTATCGCTCAGCGGCTGGCTGTCATTGATGCGCGGATAATTGCCATCGCCCCAGAAGCGGGCCGACTTGATCTGCGTCGGCTGCATCAGGTGCGAAACGCCGATGGAGATGCCCATCGTATCGTTGGCGAAATGATCGACATAGGTGCCGGAGAAGCGATAGCCATATTCGTCGCTGTCGCTGTTCAGCTTGCCGTTGGTCACATATTCGGTACGGGCCGAAACCGACAGCACCCGCTCCTTGTAATCCAGCGGACGGATGGTCTTCAGGTCGACGGTACCGGCCAGGCCCTGGCCGATGACGTTGGACTGGGACGTCTTGTAGACGGCGACGCCGCTGGAGATTTCGGCCGGATACTGGTCGAATTCCACGGAGCGGTTGTTGCCCGTCGTCACCTGCTCGCGCCCGTTCAGCAGCGTGGTGGTGAAGTCGGGGCCAAGGCCGCGCAGGCTGATCGACTGGGCGCGGCCGTCGATACGCTGGGCCGCGATGCCGGGCAGACGGGCGATCGATTCCGCGATGGAGTTATCGGGCAGCTTGCCGATATCTTCCGCGGTGATCACTTCCACGACCTGCGTGGCGTTCTTTTTCTGCTCCAGCGACGCCTGGATCGACTGGCGGAAGCCGGAGACGATGATCTCTTCCAGCATGCCATCGCCACCGGCGGGGGCGGCGGCCGGGGCGGCCTGCGCCACCTGGGTCTCGCCACGCTGGGTCACGATGCTGTCATCGGCGGCGAACGCGGCGGCCGGCAGCATGGCGGCGCTGGCAACCGTCGCCAGCAACGCGAAACGCATTGGATGAACCTTGGACATTCCTCTCACTCCCCATCGACTAGCGTCACCGACGCCATTGTTTTTTGTTGACCCCGTTCGGGGCGCAGTTTCAAACCGCGAGCGAATTCCGTCCGGATCAGCCCAGCATTTCCCATTGCCCGCCGCCGGTTACGGCCACGAGCCTGCTTTTCGCTTCATCCGAACGCGCAACAACCATAACAAGCGGACGCGACGACTACCCTCACCCGCAACAGCCCTGATCTTTATTGGCCGGCCCTTGTCGCCCTTGATTATTTGGGCGGCAAATAAATGAGTGCACGATTCCTGTGCAGAACCAATGTACCCACCGGCGGCGTTTGCAACCGACCCCATTTCAGGGCCCGTTGTTCCGGCATGTTGCATTCCGAATTTAGTTACAAACCCCGAAAACAGAGAGCGCGAAAATACGTATGCAGTGGATTGCTGCGTTGCGACGCATACGTATTCAGATGCAAAAGCTTGACGGGTGGGTGATCGCGCGCACTGAACCGCCCGTTCCGGCCCCCTGCCCCGCCCGAAAAATGCGCTGCCGCTGCATTTCAAACTGGCACCGCCGACGCGGGGGCGGCATCATCGGCGCCCGGACAGGACCCCTGGGAACAAGGAACGCGATGCGCAGAACGGGTTGGGTGGCGACATGTCTGACGGCGGGGCTGGCGCTGCTGGCGGCGGCCGGACCGGGTCTGGCCATCGCCCCGCAGCCGCAGGGCAGCAATGGAGCCGCCAATGGCTCGACCGCCCGCGCCCTTGTCACCATCATCGGTGAATTGAGCTATCGCGAGCGCATGGCCCTGCCGCCGGGCGCCACCCTGCTGGTTACCCTGGCCGAACAGGCGGGCGGCGGCGACCCGGCCGGCCCGGCGCTGGCCCGGCAGAGCATCGATCTGGCCGGACAGCAGGTGCCCCTGAATTTCCGCCTGACCGCCGCCAAGGCCAAGCTGAAGGCAGGGGAACGCTATGCCCTGCGCGCGCTTATCCAGGACAAGGCGGGCCAGCCGCTCTGGTCCATCCAGAGCGCGCATGTCATTGATCCCGACCAGCCCCTGCACGATCTGGGCATGCTGTGGCTGACACGCGCGGCGACCCCGGCGGCGGCAACCGAACTCCCCTCCCCCCGCCCGCCCGGCATCCCGTTTCTGTGCGGGGAGCGACAGGTGACGGTGCTGGCGGGGGAAGACAGCCTGGACCTGACCCTGGACGGGGTCACGCACCGGCTGGACCAGCGCCTGTCCGCCAGCGGCGCCCGCTATGGCGGGGCGATGGCAGACGGGCGGGATATCGAATTCTGGAACAAGGGGCGCAATGCCCGCCTGACCATCACGGGCGAGGCCGAGGCTTCCTGTGCCCAGTCGGAATTCCCCGACGATCCCCCGCCGGCCAGCCAGTATGAGGCGCGCGGACGCGCCCCCGACTGGACCCTGCGCATCGGTCCGGAGCGTCTGGACCTCGTGAGATCTGTTACAGGAACGTCCCAGATCGCGCAGGTCCCCGTGCCCGAGCGCCAATTGCTGGCCGATGGCCATCGCTATGTCGCCCGGCTGGGGACGGGGGAGTTGAGGGTGACCATCAACCCCGGCCTGTGCTTGGATAAACGCACCGGCGTGCCCTTTCCCGACCGGGTGACAGTGGAGGTGGGCAGCCAGGAATTGACCGGCTGCGGCGGGTCGGCGGCGGCTTTCCTGGCACAGGTGGATCAATGGACGGTCACCATGCTGAATGGTGATCCCGTGGCCGATGCCGGCCTGTCCATGCGCTTCACCAGCCAGGGGGAGATCAGCGGCAGCGCCGGCTGCAACCGCTTCATGGCCCGCTACCGCGCCGATGCCAACGGCCTGACCATCGCGGGGCGCAGCGGGGCCAGCACCCTGATGGCCTGCCCGCGTGAGGTAATGCTGCGCGAACAGGCCTTCCTGTCGGCCCTGCGCAGCGTACAGACGCACAGTGTCGAGGAAGACGGCACCCTAGTCCTGACGGGCCTGGACGATACGGAAATCAGGCTGCGGCGATAAGGGGGCGGCAGGCCCTCATGGATTTCGCGGGGCCAATGAGGGTGGGTGCCGCATACCCACCTCCCCTTCCCTTACGGAAAGCTGACCGACACAAAGGCCGCGACGCGCCCGCCGCATTTGCAGCCGGATTCGTTCTTCAGGCTGGTATCGGTATAGGCGATGCCGACAGTGGCCGGGGCCAGGGCGTAGGACAGTTCCAGCCCCCATTCCCAGAAGGCCGGGCCGCCCACATCCCGGCGGTCATACCATTGGTGACCGATATGGGGGGCGATGGCAAAACGCTCCGCAAACGGGATGGTGACGCCCAACCGCTGATACAGTGCGTCGCCGGCCCCGCCATCATCGGGGCTATAGACAAATTCGGCTTCCCACTGATGGGTTTCCAGGTCCAGCGCCGCCGCCAGGGCGAATTCCCACAGGTCCATGCCGGAGCCCTTGGGCGCGCCGGCATAATGGGTGCGGCTGACACCCGCCACCAGGGCCCATTTGTCCCATTCCCATTGATAGCCGCCGACCAGATTCACCTCTGCGTCGGTGCTATCGTTGAAATCGACAGTGGACGCATCGACACCCAGGAACAGGCCGCTTTCCTGGGTCCAGGTCAGCCCGCCCTGAAAGGCGGCCTTGCCGTCGGATTGGGAGATGCCCTTGTCGATATAGTCGCTGATGAGGCTTACCGAGCCTTCGATATCGGCCCAGGCCGGAGCCGCACACAGGCCCGCCACCAGCGCCAACGCTGCAAAACGTGCAACCATCCTGCCAACCTTTTTCTTTCTGAGCACCTGATAACATAGCTTTGGGCACGGATGACCCGCATAAAAGATAAGCGGTGTTCCAAGAATTTCATGCCGTTCATTGGGATATATCGGCAGGCAGTTCGTTATTGATTGTGATTATCAATAATAACACCCAGAGCCATTGTTAATGACTGCCCGTAATGCTTGCTCCCCTATGCACTTGTTGCCGGCCTACGAGGGGGATTGCCATGGCCCCTGGCATCATCCTTCACCCATCCTGATCTGCCCCGAAGAGTGGTGTCGGGGCCTGATCACGGACGGGGCGCAGGACGATGTTGGAGGTGAGGCGGCTGATGCCCAGTTCGGTATCGTCGATCCATCCCTGGGTCAGTTCCTGATAGGCATCGACATCGGGACAGATCAGCTTGGCGATGTAATCGAACTCGCCACTGACCTCGAAACATTCCACCACTTCCGGCGTGTTGGCCAGACGGCGTTCGAACAATTGCCGTCCGTGCCGCCCATGATGTTCCATGGCGATCTGGGCCAGCACCGTGATGCAGCTTTGCAGCTTGCGGATATCCAGTACGGCCCGATAGCCGGTGATCAAGCCTTCGCGTTCCAGACGGCGCACCCGTTCCAGGCAGGGCCGTGCCGAAAGGCCCACACGCTCCGAAAGGGCCTGATTGGTGATCCGGCCATCGGCCTGGAGTTCGGCCAGGATACGCAGATCGATTTGATCAAGACGGCGACGCATGATGGGTCCGGCTGGTGGCGGGGTCGCCAGCGTAACAGGAAACCGGCGTCGGGGTGGAGGGGGTTAGCCGCATCTTACACCAATCCGCCATGACCGTGACAGTTCCAGGCGGAACTCCTGTTTCCTTATTGGCCGGGCGGGCGCGTCCGCGCCCTTGTCGGATTGGCATCAGGCCACCATGGCCGCCTTCCCTTCCGTTCCCGCCATGAAGCCGGCCAGAAGATGCTCGACCAGATGGGCTGTGCGGTTGCCCTGATCCCGGGTCGCGGCATATTCGACAATGTCCAGCGACTGGACCAGACCGGACGCCCCCAGCAGGCGCAGGCTATCCACACATTCATCCAGCAGCAGGCCATCGGGCACGGGCGTGCCCACGCCGGGCGCCACCGACGGGTCCAGGGCGTCGATATCGAAGCTGACATGGACATGACCACCACCGGCGGCCTGGATCCGGTTGATCGTATGGGCGACCAAAGCCGCCAGACCGCGTTCCCGCACGGCCGGCATCTCGTGGAACTCGATCCCCGACCGACGCAGATTGTCCCGTTCGCCCGCGTCGATATCGCGGATGCCAAACTGGATCAACCGGTCCGGGCGCAGCAGTGGCGTGAAGGCCCCGACGCGCAGCAAAGCCGGGTGACCGATGCCACAGGCCAATGCCGCCGGGTAACCATGGGTGTTGCCCGACGGCGAGGTTTCCGGCGTGTTGAAATCGGGGTGGGCATCGAACCACAGCACGAAAAAATTGCGCCCCCGACGACGGGCATGTTCGGCCGCCGCCGCCACGGAACCCAGCGCCATGGCATGGTCCCCCCCCACCATCACGGGCGTGCCGCCATCGGCCAGCACACCCGCCACAGCGTTGCGCACGCCGGTACACCAGGCGGCGGTTTCGCGCACAGACCGGCTGCCGGTGTCATCGCGGGCGCCGTCATAGGTGGGACCACGGACATCGCCGCGATCCACCATGCCCATGCGGGGCACCAGACCGATGGCACGCAAGGCCGCCGGACCCTCCGCCGCGCCACAGGCCTTGTTCCCCACATCCGTGGGCACCCCGATGAAACCGTACCAGCCGCTCATGTGCGCTCCTTGCTGCCTTGTTCTTATCAACGGTTGGTGAGACGGGACAGGGTGTCGGCGAACCGATCCAGGGCCCAGTCCAGATCCACGCGGTCGATCACCAGCGGCGGGGCGAAGCGGATGGTGGTGTCGTGCGTCTCCTTGGACAACACCCCCTGTTCCATCAGCAATTCGCAGACATGCCGGGCGCTGGCCACGGCCGGGTCGATCTCCACCCCCACCCACAGGCCACGGCCACGAACCGCCGTGATGGCGGGGCTGTCGATGGCCCGCAGACGCGTCAGCATATGGGCGCCCAGCTCGGCCGAGCGCTGCACCAGCCCCTCATCGGCAATGGTATCCAGCGCCGCCAGGCCGACCGCCGCCGCCAGGGGGCTGCCGCCGAAGGTGGAGCCATGGCTGCCGGGACCGAACATGTCGATGACGTCACGCCGCGCCACAAAGGCCGATACCGGCATGACACCGCCCCCCAGCGCCTTGCCCAGGCACAGCCCGTCGGGGCGGATACCCTCATGCTGGTGTGCGAACCAATGGCCCGTGCGGCCCAGGCCCGACTGGATCTCATCCAGGATCAGCAGCACATTGTGACGGTCGCAGATGCTGCGCAGCCGTCGCAAATAACCGTCGGGTGGCACGATGATGCCGGCCTCTCCCTGGATCGGTTCCACCAGGATGGCGGCGGTGTCCGGGGTAATGGCCGCTTCCATCGCATCGGCATCGCCGAAGGACACGATGCGGAAGCCGGGCGCGAAGGGACCGAAGCCGTCGCGATAGGCCGGTTCGGAAGAGAAGCCGACAATGGTGGTGGTGCGGCCATGGAAATTGCCATCGGCCACCAGGATCTCCGCCTTGTCGGGGGTCACGCCCTTGACGCGGTAGGCCCAGCGGCGGGCCGCCTTGATCGCGGTCTCCACCGCTTCCGCCCCGGTATTCATGGGGCAGGCACCATCCAACCCGGTCAGTCGGCACAGACGCTCCAGGAACGGGCCCAGCTTGTCCGAATGGAAGGCGCGGGAAATGACGGCGACCTTCGACGCCTGTTCCGTCAGGGCCGCCAGAATGCGCGGATGCCCATGGCCGGTATTCACGGCGGAATAGGCGGCCATCATGTCCAGATAGCGTCTGCCATCGCCATCCCACATCCAGGCACCCTCGGCCCGGGTGATCACCACCGGCAGCGGCTTGTAGTTCTGCGCACACCAGCGCTTTTCGACTGCGATGGCATCGGCGTTGATGCTGGTCCGCATATCCATGGTCGTCTCCCCGTTTTCCGCGTTCCACCTTCAGCATGGCAGGCGGGAGCAGCCGAAACGGTTGAAGTTCGACCGGCAAACGACAGGAATGGGGCGGCCAATGGGGGTGGGGCAGCCGAACCTGTGTGACGTCACACAGCGCGTTGGTTGGCGTGCAATCCGGCACAATAAGATCACTGTGTGATGTCACACAGCATGCCTGTGCGCTTCATGCGCGCCCGTGAGAGGCTCGGACACATCCCGTGCGATGCGTCTCAGTGACGGAATTCACGGGCCTGTACGCCTTCGTCATTGACGCCGGCTGAGATTTGAGACAATTCTCAAAACCTCAAATACCCCCTCCCACGGACCGGTGCCATGACGCCCGATGAACTGCGCAATTTCCGTGAAAGCCGTGGCGAGAGCCAGGCCGCCTTTGCCACCTGGGTGAATGCCAAGCTGGGCCGGAAATATGACAACGCCACCATCAGTCGCTGGGAATCCGGTGCGGAACGCCTGCCCGTGCGCGTGGCGGAGTTCCTGGCCGCGGCCAGCCAGCGCACGGCCACCATCATCGCCGTCGCCAACCAGAAGGGCGGGGTGGGCAAGACCACAACAACCCTGAACCTGGGCTACGCATTGGGTGAACTGGGCAAGAAGGTGCTGATCGTCGATGCCGACCAACAGGCGACCGCGACCGAAGGGTCCGGGATCGACCCGCTGGAGGTACAGGACCGCAAGGGCGGGCTGGAGGATGTGCTGTTCGGGCAGACCGACATCCACGACGCCATCGTGAAGTGCGAAGGTTACGATCTGCTACCCTGCACCATCGCGCTGGCCGAGGCGCAGATCAAGATCCTGCTGGACCCCGATGACGGGCGCTATGTGCTGCGGGAGCGGTTGTCGGAGGTGCTGCGGGATTACGATTTCATCGTCATCGACTGCCCGCCCGAACTGGCACTGATCACCGTCACCGCCCTGATTGCCGCTGACTATCTGCTGATCCCCACCAAGGCCAGCCGCTACGATGTTCGCGGCATCCCCTTGATTTTTGACACAGTGTCGAAAATCCAGCGCCGGCAGAATCCCAGCCTGAAAGTGCTGGGCGTTCTGCCCACCATGTTCAACCGTAACTTCGCTGTGGAACAGCAGGTCTTGTCCGACCTGCAGGAAAGCCTGGGTGACAAGTCGCGCATCTTCCAGCCCGTACCGCGATCGACGGAGATCGACCAGGCCACCTATGCCGGGGCCGTGCCGTTGAAGATGCTGCCCAAGAACCACCCGATCGGGGTTTACCGCACCCTGGCGAAGGAGATCGTCAATGGTTAAGAATTGGCGCAAGCCGGCCGGCCAGCCGCCGGCGGTGGTGGCAAAATCCATCGGAGAAAGCCTGGAACGGCCGGGCGCCGATCTGATTTTCGGTACGGCGGACGGGCTGCGGGATACCGTGCTGCTGCGTCTGACGGACGTTGAGCCAAACCCCAACCAACCGCGCCGCCATTTTGACGAGGAGGAGCTGCAGGCCCTGTCCTTCTCCCTGCGCGAGGTGGGTCAGCTATCGCCCATTCTGGTGCAGGCCCATCCGACCGAGCCGAAGCGGTTCATGCTGGTGGCCGGCGAGCGGCGCTGGCGGGCCGCCGGCATGGCTGGCCTGACCAAGATCATGGCCCATATCCTGCCCACCGATGCCAATACCGATCAGATCGCCCTGATCGAGAATTTGCAGCGCGTGGACCTGTCGCCCGTGGAAGAGGCCGAGGGCATCCGCCGTCTTATCGAAACCCACGATTATAATCAGGAAGCCGTGGGCGACCTGCTGGGCCGGTCGCGGACGGAGGTGAATACAACCCTGACGCTGTTGAAACTGCACCCGACCATCCGCAATGAATGTGTGACGTCACACAATGACGTGCCCAAGGCCGTCCTGCTGGAACTGGCGCGCATGGAGGAGGTTGACCAATTGAGCCTATGGCTCAAGGTCAAGAAGGGGGAGCTGACCGCGCGGGAGGCACGCGAATATCGCGCCCGATTGCAGCGTCCCGCAATGGACGCCAAGGGCGTTCCCCCCGTGAAGCCTGTCACAGCAAGAAAGTTCATCGCCAGCCTCGGCAAGCTGGAAGAGAGCCTTTCCGTCGGCCTTGATGCGGTTGCGGAGAAGGGAACAGCCAAATTGAAGCCCGAAGAACGGGCGCGCCTCATCGCCCTGCGCGAGACATTGAGCCAGATGACCGGTCGGCTGGACGGGATTTTGGAAGCGTGAGATTTGGCACAGAGTGGGGCTGAGAGGCCCCATTCCCGCCGGTTGGCGGGGTCAGGCGGTCAGGCCCGCAGTGCCTTCACCACATCGTCGGCGACCAGCGAAATCCAGCGGACGATATTTTCCGGCGCCGTCGCGGCCCGCATCTCAGCCGCGCCGGCCGCCTGCGCCCGCCGGAACCATTTGGCCCGCACGGCATAGGGTTCACCCGTCAGGAACTGCAGCGCCCGTTGGGCCGTCTGGGTGAGGGCAGGGGGCTCCGCCCCCTCCGGCGTCAGCCTTACGGGTGCGGACGCCGCAGGGTGCAGCTTTTCCAGCCAAGCCCGGAAGGCCGCCGATGGGTTTCGGCAAGGCTCCTTCTGGCGCATCGCCCATTCAGCCCAGCTAAAGATGGCGGCCTGCATATCCATGTCGGGATACTGCGCCACCAGTTCCTCGATCACGGCCAGTGACACACGCTGAATCAGCCCCAGAGTGCCGGCGGGCCCACGTTCGCGGTCGGTGCGGCCATCCTCCAGATCGGGCGTATCCCGATCGCGGCCCGTCGCGGCCGAGGCCCCCCGTCCAACCGGCGCCTTGGCGAATTCAGTGATGCGGGCCGTGGCAACCAGTTCGCTGTTCGACTTCTTCTTCACATCGAACAGCAGCTTTTCCACCTTGCGTCCGCGCCCGTTGGACCGGAGTTCCTGATAGGCGATGACAAGGCCGGACAGTTCGTTGATCTCCCCCACGGCGGGATCAAGCACCCGGCGCTGGAAATGCGCATAGTTCGGCATCTTGTCCGAACAGCCCAGGCTTTCCCGCAGATCATCCAGCGCCACTTCCCACCGGGGTTCCCGCAGGTTGGCCCGCAGGCTCAGCAATTCATACAGCGCCAGGGAGTATTTGGAGGAAAATTGCGCACAGATGGCCAGATGGATGCGCGCCCAGGCCCCCGGTTTAGCCAACAGCGGCCGCAGCTTCGGCGGAAACTCCCATTCGGCATAGCCGGAGCCGCGCGGCAGCGCCCGGAACGACAGAAGCGGCGAACCGCCCTCCTTCAATTGCTGGTCCGCCTCGCTCCAATAAGGGAAACGCACCAGGGTCTGCATCAGCCGGTCAAAGGATTGTCGCAGACGGACATTGTTGCTTTCGGTATCATCGCCAATGGCACGCCGCAAATCCGCCGTGGAGGCCCGGAAGGGGGGGAGCGGCGCGTCGGGATCGGCCAGCTTGTCCCAGCTATAGGCCAGCAAGACGTTGAAAAGTTTGCGATCGGCAAGGGTCAGGCCGTTTCCGGTCTCCATCACCTCAATCTGGGTGCGCGGCTTGGGCAGGGTCGGGTCGGTCGAAAGGTCCAGGACATTGCCCGTGATGCGCGGCCGGATCATGTCCGGTTTAACCGCGTTCGCCTGCGCCGCCATCAATCCCCCCGCTGGCCCTGTTTCAGTGCCAAAGTGCCTGCAACCCATGTCACTGTGACACAGCATCACCAGGGGGGCACACAGATCAAGCGGGAATCACCCGACCCGTGCAAGATGGCATAGAGACGGGCGCAAACACCGATTCCCATCCGTGCATTTTGGCACATTGACAGGGGTTGAGGGTGGAGGCAACCGTCCTTTCCGGCTCAACAAGGCTTCAAGGCACAGAATCGGCCAGGACTCGGAACCGTGACATCCGGCACAGTATCAAACGGCACCCGTGATATCCGGCACATGGAACCATACACCCGCCCGGCAGCGGGGGCGGGATGGGGGTGGATGCCGTGAGATATGGCACAGAGTGACCCGCAACACCCTATAATGACTTGATTATCAAAGAAACTTGAGAACGTATCCGTGCATTCCGGCACAGGATCGGACAGGATGCGTGAGATTTGGCGCATGGACCCGGCCATCTTGGCACAAGAAGCCGGGCCAACCGGCACAAGGACTCGCATAAACTGGCACAGAAAGCCGTACACCATGGCACAGAGACGCGGGTCAATAGCTTGTTATCACTAAGGAAAATGGGGGATGAACATAGAATCCTGAAAGGATGGAATCTAACGAACAGAGAGGTTGAGGGTAATTTGAGGCAATGATGGAAAAACCAGGACAAGGCCGCTATAGACAGCCTTAGCCCTGCTTTGACAGCGATCCCGCCAGATGCACCCGATCACGGCCGGCACGTTTGGCATAATAAAGCGCTGCGTCAGCGGCAAGATTGAGGGCGGCAACATCACCGACTTCCGGCAGGCCAGCGATGCCAGCGCTGAAACTGACATGGAACAGGCCGTCATTGGCTCCACGGAAGCTGACGGCGTTAAAATCCTTGCGCAAGGCATCCAGGATCACAAGGGCTTCGCCCGGGTCCGTGCGCGGCAGGATGACGGCAAACTCCTCCCCACCATAACGGCCGACAATATCGCTGCGCCGCAGCCGTTGGCGCAGGAGGCGGGACAGCGAACGAAGCACACGGTCACCGGCCGCGTGCCCGTGATCGTCATTCACCCGCTTGAACCGGTCCAGATCGATCATGACAAAGGACAGGGACGTGCCGTCACGGCGGGCGCGGGCGACCTCCGTCGCCAGATGTTCCTGAACCATGGCATGGTTCAGGGCGCCGGTCAGGCTGTCGCGCGCCATCATGGCCTGTAGTTGCCGGGCACGCCGCACCCGCGCCCGCACCTGCGTGACCAACTGGGTCGGGCTGACCGGCTTCAGCAACAGGTCCTCCGCCCCCAATTCCAGGATGAGGTTCTTGTCGCCAAGACCGTGGTCGGCGGTCAGGAACAGGATGGGCAGGGAGAGCATCCCTTCCTGCTGACGCAGCACCGCGGCCAGTTCCAGCCCCGTGCAGCCTGGCATCATCTGGTCCAGCACCACCAGATCCGGCAGGAAACGGCGGATATGGCCGATAGCATAGGCCGGCTCCTCCAGCACCTCCACCTCCATCCCAGCGGTACCCAGCGCCCTGGCGCATTCCGCCGCCACCAGCGGATCATCGTCGATCAGCAACACGCGGTATGGGCGCACGGTTTCCCGCCCGATCACCTGATCCAGCCGCTCGGCAAGCGTGGCGGGGTCCACGGGCTTGGTCAAATAGCCGGACCCGCCGGCGCGCACCGCATCCAGCCGTGCCTGGAAATCGTCCCTGCCCGACAGGAAGATGGCGGGGGGCAGCGGCCGGCCATCTTCCGTCAGGGCGGCCAGAACCGTGCTGCCGGCATCCTGATCGTCGCCGCAAATGACATCGATCACCATGGCCGCCGGATGCGCGCCGCGCACGGCGGCGGCGAAACCGACGGGATGGGCGAAGGGTTGCAGCCGATAACCATAGGGCCGCATCTGCGCGACAAGCTCATCAGCCTGTTCGCCGTCATCCTCCAGCAGATAGACCGACACCTCCTCAGCCCGGGATATTGTTTCCTCGTATTCGCTGAAGGGCAGGGGAATGGCAATCGCAAGTTCACCCGCGCGCAGGACGGCAGCCAAAGCCGTGTCCAGCGTGTCATTCGTGCCCGCCGTGCTGGTCCGCTGGTCGCGCAGAGACTGTTCCAGGTCCCGGGCAGCACAGGCCAATTGTGAATAACCAAAGGTGCTGGCCGATCCGACAAGACCATGGGCCAGACGCAGCATCTCGTCCGCATCCTGTGCCGATTGGGCAAGGATGGCCAATCTTTCGGGCAGGAGCAGCAGATATTGTTCACGGATTTCGCGGTGCCGTGCGGCAACGGAAACGGCGGGGTGCTGGTCGGTCATCCACGGAACCGGATATTTGGGGCGAATTGCATTTGCATTCTATGCTGTCTGCAACGACTCTGTCGAGGCGGTGAACCTGCCAGAATGGTTAGGTCGGCAAACCAGGAAAAGGATGATGGAGGGGCTTAGCCGCGTCCTTTACGTCGATGACGATGCCGACCTGCGGGCCCTGGCGGAACTGGCCTTGGGCGCGGTCGGTGGCCTTCAGGTTGCCCTTTGCGCCGATGGGGAAATGGCCGTGGAAACAGCCCGCCGGACGGGCGCGCAGCTTGTGTTGCTGGATGTGCTGATGCCCGGTATGGACGGTCCCGCGGCATTATCGGCCCTGCGCGCCGATCCGGATACGCGGGCCCTGCCCGTCCTTTTCGTGACGGCCCTGGACGGGGCCGACGACAGGGCCGCTCTGCTGGCGCTGGGGGCTGCCGGCATCATCCCCAAACCGCTGAACCTGATGGCCATGGCACAGCAGGTACGCGCGGCCTGGGCGATGCTCCGGCATGTTTCATACCAGTGCCGATAAGTTCCGACCCATCTTAACTTATCGGCTTCGGCGGCCCGGAGGTCACGTCCCGAACTGGATGAATGGCACCCGCGCGAACAGGCGGCGTTCGGCCCCGCGTGGATCATCCTCCACCCGGCATTCCGTGTTCAGCACCATGGTCCGCCGCGGTGTCAGTTCATAGGGGTCCCATTCCGGCAGGCCGGGATGGTTGGGGGTGCCGGTGCGGGCCAGGGCGATGAAGGCATCGGCCAGGCGGCCGGCCATCCGGCGGGCTTCCGCCCCGTCGCCCGTGGGGCTGCCCGCCATTTCGGCATTGTCGAAGGCCAGCGGGATATCCAGCATATGGTGCGCGCCCCATTTGCCGCCGTCGCGCGGCGACCGGAAATCCAACTGATAGGCCCAGGTGGGGGCGGAACCTGCCGGCTGTCTGGCGCGGGCTTCCAGTTCCTCCACCGCCCCGCGCCAGGACCGGCCCGCCGTGGTGGCGGCAAAGAACACGTCGCTGGCGCTGTAATGGGGGTAGAGGCGGCGATATTCGGCGATCACCACCTCCGGTGCGATATCCACCCGCATGGCGGGGAACAGCTTCTCGGGCAGCGTCTCCCAGGTCAGGGCGAAGGTGCCGGGATCGCCGCCGCCGATCAGGTTGCGCGTCTCGTCATGCGTATTGCCGATGATCATCGGGATATCGGCCGACAGGGCAGGGGCATCGGGGAAAAAGGGATGGCGCGGCAGGTTGATTGTATCCAGCACCGGGCCGGCATAGACCCCGCCCGATCCCGCAATGGGGTCGATGGCCTTCAACCCTGCCTTCAGCCGGTCCACGGGCAGCGACAGCAGCCCCTGCGCCCCTGCGCGGTCGAGGGACAGGTCCAACTGTTTCAGCACCGCCACGGCCCGCGCGGTGGCATTGCGGGGGCCGCCGGCCGTCACCTGCTGCCCGCTCATGGTCGCCACCTTGTGGAACAGGCCGCGCGCGGCGGGCATGGCCATCAGGGTGGCGATCTTGGCCCCGCCGCCCGACTGCCCGAACAACATGACATTGCCGGGATCGCCGCCGAACGCCGCGATATTGTCGCGCACCCAGCGCAGCGCCAGGATCAGGTCCAGTTGGCCTGCATTGCCGCTGTCGGCGAACCGTTCATCCTCCATCCCCGCCAGCCGGGCCAGATAGAGATAACCGAACAGGTTCAGACGGTGGTTCACCGTCACCACCACCACATCCCCGCGCAATGCCAGCCGCGTGCCGTCATAAAGCGGGTCGGACCCGGAGCCGTTGGCATAGGCGCCGCCATGGATATAGACCATGACCGGTCGCCTGACCCCGTCGTTCAATCCCCGGGTCCAGACATTCAGGAACAGGCAATCTTCCGACTGGTCCGCCTCGTTCGATCCCTGCGGGCTGGCATGACCATACTCGGCGGCCTCCACCACCCCTTTCCAGGGGGCTGGCGGCAGCGGGGCCTGGAAACGGCGGCCAGCCGTATCGGCGCCATAGCGCACGCCCTTGAAGACATGGACACCATTGATGGTGCGGCCCCGCACCTTGCCGGCCCCGGTCTTCACCACCGGCCCCTTCACCGTTGCCGCCTGCGCGCCCGTGGCCAGCACCAGCCCCGACGCCGCTGTCAGCAGCAGCGACCGCCGCGTTACATCCATCGCCCGCATTTCCGTCCCCCGGCTTAACCATGACCGGGTTCACGGCCCGGCTTTCGGCGGGAAAGAGTAATTGCTACCGGTGTCAACCGCAAGGTACCAACATTGCCGCCCGTATTTATCGCCGGTCCACAAGAAGTGTGGTGACAGGAACCCTGTCTTGCCCCTGTCTGGATTGGACAACGTTGTCAGATGCGGGCGGGTATGTTACATCCAACCGGCACCGGGCGCGAAAGCCCGGGCAGGAGGGAGCGTTCCTTGACCGATATCCAGCTTCACGCCGGCAATGGCCGGGCGCCGGTCCCGTCGCGGGCCGCCACCATCTTCGATGTGGCGCGGCGGGCGGGCGTGTCGACAAAGACCGTGTCGCGCGTGCTGAACAACGAGGCGCGGGTGGCGGAGGATACGCTGGCGCGGGTGCGGGCGGCCGTGGCCGACCTGGATTACCGGCCCAATCCCAATGCACGCTCCCTGGCCGGGCGCCGGTCCTATCTGATCGGCCTGTTCTATGACAACCCGTCCAGCAATTATATGGCCGATATCAAGGGCGGGGCCATCCGGCGTTGTCAG
The DNA here is from genome assembly GCF_017996735.1 of Niveispirillum sp. GTDB lineage: Bacteria > Pseudomonadota > Alphaproteobacteria > Azospirillales > Azospirillaceae > Niveispirillum. The sequence goes on along the minus strand of NZ_JAGOGJ010000002.1, from coordinate 62,700 downwards.
GAAAAAGGCTATCACCTGCTGACCGAACCGTGCGAGGCGGATGATCCCAATCTGCCGCGCCTGATGGTGGGCGTGGCCACGCGCTTTCGCCTGGACGGGCTGATCCTGACGCCACCGCTGGTCGACCGGCAGGATGTGCTGGACGCGGTGGCCGCCGCCAATGTGCCGCTGGTGCGCATTGCGCCCCGCACCCATCCCGACCGTACGGCCCATGTCTGCATGGATGATCAGGCGGCGGCCCGGCTGGCGGCTGACCATCTGGCCGATCTTGGCCATCGGCGCCTGGGCATGATCCTGGGCCATCCCGACCATGGGGCCGCAGAACTGCGCCAGCGCGGTTTTCTGCAGGCAGCGGCCGATCGGGGTCTGACCCCGCTGCCCCACCATATCGTGCCGGGCGATTTCAGCTTTGCCGGCGGCTTCGCGGCGGCGGAACGGCTGCTGTCGCTGCCCGACCGGCCCACGGCCATCTTTGCCGGCAATGACGACATGGCGGCGGCCACGGTGGCGGCCGCCAACAAGCACGGGCTGCAGGTGCCGCGCGACTTGTCCGTCGTGGGTTTCGATGACAGCCCCATCGCCCAGGTCATCTGGCCGCCCCTGACCACCATCCGCCAGCCCACCATGGCCATGGCGGCGGCGGCGGTGGACCTGCTGATCGGCGACGGGGAGCGGGAGCCGGTGCGGCAATTGGGCTTCGAACTGATGGTGCGGCAATCGACGGGGCCGGTTCCCGGTTGACGGCGGCGGGACCGTGATGCTGCCATAGGGGCCGATCCCGCTCCTGGCCCCGAGCCCCCATGACCAGACCCAGCCCCGTTCCCACCCACCTTGACGCACCGCGCACCAACCTGCTGATGCGGTCGGGGCGCTGGGTCAACCTGTACGACCCTTCACCTGCCGATATCGTGCTGGAGGATTGGGTCACCGGCGCCTCACGCGTGGCGCGCTGGGGCGGTCAGACGCGGGGGGACTGCGCCTACAATGTCCTGCAGCATTCGGTGCTGCTGGAACAGGTGCTGCTGACGCTGCTGCTCCCCGATGCCGGCCACACCCTGCGCCGGGCGGCCCTGATGCATGATCTGCACGAGGGCGGGGGCCTGGGCGATGTGGTGACCCCCTATGGCAAGCTGTTCGCGACGGCGGGCCTGAAGGAGGTGAAGGCGCGACTGGACCGGGCGCTGTTCCTGGCTGCCGGCCTGCCCTGGCCCCTGTCGACCGCCGATACCGACCTGATCAAGAAGGCCGACCGCATCATCGCGGTGTCGGAGGCGGTCCAGTTGATGGGCTGGCCGGAAAAACTGGCCCGCCGCGACATCGGCGGCGGTTATCGCGGCAAGCTGTGGACCGACCCGATCATCGTGGTGGATGAGGCGGCGGCGAGGACCCTGTGGTGGAACCGGTACAGGGCGCTGGTGCCCGCCGCCTGAACGAAAAAAGGGCCGCACCGGTCACCCGGTACGACCCGTTAAACGATCATACGTAAATCTCGGACAGAGTGGTTTGCGTGTTCTCGCAAACCACTCCGGCGGCGATCGCCGCCGTGCGGCACGTGCCGCGTAAGCCAAGCCGCCGGATGGCGGCGCCCGGCACCTGAAGGAACACAAAACACCCCAAACCTGACGAAGGCAGGTTTAGAACTTCGACGTCAGTTCCACGCCGTAGAACGGGGCCTGGTTGACGATGCCGGTCAGGTTGTTGAAGTCGATGGCGCCTTCCAGCGACTTTTCGTTGGTGATGTTGCGGCCGAACACGGCAATGCCCAGCTTTTCATCATCCGACACGTAACCCAGCTTCAGGCCGCCTTCCAGCTTGCTGTCGGAATAGAATTCCTTCGACGTGTACAGGAAGAAATTGACCTTGGAGCGGTAGTTCCAGTCGGTGAAGACATAGATCTCGCCGCTCTCCACGGGAATGCCGTAGCGCGCACTGGCGGAGAAGATCCATTTGGGCGCGTTGGGGAAGGAGTTGCCATCCACCAGGGCAACGGTGCCCAGGACCGGGACCTGCTTGGTCGGATCGGTCACCGTGCAGCCGCCGGCGCAGATGGGGATGCTCAGCGTGCTGTCCTTGATTTCCGTGTGGTTGTAGGACAGGCCACCGGTCAGCATCAGGTTTTCGACGGGCAGCAGTTCCAGCTCCGCCTCGAACCCGTAGCCTTCGCCGCCCTTGGCATTGATCAGGGTATTGTTGTTGGACGCGCCGCCGACGGCCGTGAACTGCTGGTCCTCGATATCGGTATAGAAGGCGGTGACGTTCAGGCGGGCCTTGCGTTCCCAGAGGTTCGACTTCACCCCGGCCTCATACGACATCAGCGTCTCGGCCTTGGCGATGGACAGGGCGTCGCGGTTGATGTTGCCGTCGCCATAGAAAAGCGGGCGGCTCTGGATCGAGGGCGCGCGATAGCCGTTGGCGACGCGGGCGAACAGGTTGACATCATCCGTGGCCTTGTAGGTCAGGCTGGCGTCCCAGGTCACCTGACCGTCCGACACGTTGGCCCCGCCGGTGCCACCCACGCCCAGGAAGGGCGGCGCGCCGGGCTTCAGGATACGGGCGACGGAGAAATCCTTCTCCTCGTCATTGTACCGGATGCCGCCGGTCAGGGTCACCTGCTCCGTCAGGTCATAGCTGGCCTGGCCGAACAGCGCCCAGGTCTTTGTCTCCTGCCGGCTGTCGGTGAACACCGCGATGCCGCGCGGATCGGCGGCATTGCCGTAGGAGTAACCATAGGCGGTCACATCCTCGTTGAAATAGAACAGGCCCGTCTGCCAGCGGAAACGCTCGCCCTCGGCGTTGGACAGGCGCAGTTCCTGCGTCCATTGCGCATGGTCGGGCACGGCGTCGGCCGTTTCGCTGTCGAACGGAATGAAGCCGGGGCCGACCCCCGCCACGCCGCCATCAATGTCGCCGCGCGTATAGACGTCCACCGTCTCGTACCCGGTGATCGAGGTCAGGATGATGCCGTCGAGATCATATTCCAGCTTCAGGCTGCCGCCCTGGCTGGAGACCGACAGGTCGTTCTGGCCATTCTGGAATACGGAATTGCGGGAGAAGGTGGAAGACAGGTCGTTGCTGCCCTTCTTGATGGCATTGGCCACGAAGACACGGGCCGAGCCGTCCAGATCGCGCGCATGGACATTGAACAGGGCCGACAGGGGACCCTTTTCATAGGCGAGCTGCAGACGTGCCGCGACCTCGTTATGGCCGCCGATGGCGTTGTTTTCACCCGTATAGGTGTTGTCGATGAAATCGTCCTTGCGGTCATACTTCATCGACAGGCGGGCCGACAGGATGCCGTCGACCAGGGCGCCACCGATGGCGCCCTCTGCCCCGATCGTGTTCTTTGAGCCGTAGGAGGCCGACAGATACCCTTCCGTGTCCTGTGTCGGCTTCTTGGAGATAAAATTGACGGTGCCGGCCGGCGTGTTGCGGCCGAACAGCGTGCCCTGCGGACCGCGCAGCACTTCCACCCGTTCCACGTCGAACAGCGGGAAACCGCGCAGCATCGGGTTTTCCTGCACCACCTCGTCGATCACCAGCCCCACGGGCTGGGTCGAGGTCAGGTCGAAATCGCTGTTGCCCAGGCCGCGGATATAGAAGCGCGGGAAGGTGCGGGCGAAGGTGGATTCGACATACAGGCTGGGCACCTGGGCCGACAGGGCCAGCAGGTCGACACCGCCCGACATCACGGCAGCCAGCTTCTCCGGGGCGACAGTGCCGACGGAGATGGGGACCTGCTGCTGGTTTTCCGCGCGCTTGGTCGCGGTCACGATGATCTCGTCCAGCACGGCCTGGGCCTGCACGGCGGCGGGCGCCGCGATGGACAGGGCCAGAAGGCTGGCGGCACCGGCCAGCAGACGGTTAAATGACGGATTGCCTTTACGCATTATTGAATGCCCCCTTCAGAGCCATATGTGCGGCGGTTCGTGCCGCCAGCGTCGATTCCGTTACGAAGGCGCCGCCCCTTCCCTGACTGCCCGAGGGACGTTCGCCCATCTCCACATAGAAATACCCGCCCAGGTCGCCCCGGCCGGGTGTTTCAACAGTTTGTTGCGCTACAGCATGGAGAGGGCCGCCACGGCTTTCAAGATGGCGTGCAAGGGGTGGTGTGACGTTGGCATGACGGTGATGCAGTTTCACAACACCAGAACAAGTAAAAACAGATTTGTTACAGTTTAATGACATGCGTGGGCCGCATGCTGCGATGCAGTTGTTTCCATGAACACCCTCCATGAGGACGGGAAAGGGCAGGGGGCACGTGCGGTTCCCTGCTTTCATGCAAACGACATCAAACCGCGACAATCCTGTCGCCGATCATGCGGATAGTCCCGCGCGGTTTCCATACCGCAACGGGGCCGATCCCATGTCGCCTGACCGTCCGTTCAACGTGCTGTTCATCTGCCGCCGCAACGCCTCACGCAGCCTGATGGCCGAAGGTCTGCTGCGCAAATGGGGGGCGGGCCGGTTCGACACCTTCTCCGCCGGTCCGGAACCGCGGGAGGACGCCGATCCGATCACCCTGGATCTGCTGAGCAAGGTGGGGATCGACACGGAGAATCTGCGTCCCAAGAACTGGGACCTGTTCACCGGTCCGGATGCGCCCGACCTGGATTTTGTCTTCCATGTCTGTGAACAGTCGGCGGCCCTGAAACAGCCGGCCTGGACCGGCAATCCCATGATCGTCACCTGGCGCTTTCCCGATCCGCTGGCGCTGGAAGGCTCGGAGACGGAGCGGCGGGCCTTGCTGAACCTTGTGTTCGGCATGGTGGAACGGCGGGTGAAGCTGCTCTGCGCCTTGCCGGACCACCGTCTGGCCCGGCTGACCGCGTCCGACGTCTCCGACATCGCCATGGCCGGATAGGCTGTTCCACCCTTCCCCTTCCAATGCCGGACGCGCTAAACCTACCCTGTTGCAGGTGTTCGGTGGTGCGGGGATGAGCAAGGCCTGGGTGAACGAGAACGCGCGTGATGCGGCGGCGGATGATGATGACGGGCCCGACGATCCCCGTCCGCTGCCGCCCGGCCAGAAGAACCATATCACGCCCGAGGGGTTCGAGCGCATGCGGGGGGAATTGAACCAACTGCTGCGTGTCGAACGGCCCAAGGTGGTGGAAATCGTGCATTGGGCGGCCGGCAATGGCGACCGGTCGGAGAATGGCGATTATATCTACGGCAAGAAGCGGCTGCGGGAGATCGACCGGCGCATGCGGTTCCTGTCGAAACGCCTGGAAATCGCCAATGTCGTCGATCCGTCGCAGCAGAAGCATCGCGATCAGGTGTTTTTCGGCGCCACCGTCACCTATGCCCGCGAAGACGGGACGGAAAACACCGTCACCATCGTCGGCGTGGATGAAACGGATATGGGGCCGGGGCGGATCAGTTGGGTTTCCCCTGTTGCCCGCGCCCTGCTGAAGGCGCGGGAGGGCGATCTGGTCAGCCTGCGGACCCCGGCGGGGGTGGAGGAGCTGGAGGTCGTTTCCATCCTTTATCCGCCGCCGGCCGCGCGGGTATCCGACGTCGGATAACGGTTGTTAACCTAACCTTCTGCGTCTGCCATCACGAATGGCGATTTGATACTTAATGCCCTGACCATATGATCGTGCGTCGGGCGTTCCCGCCCGGCGCCGGAGGGGCGATGGTTTTCACATCCAAAAAACTGTCCCTGGTACTGGCCTTGACGCTGGTTCTGATCTGGAGCGGTACCGGCAGCCTGCTCTGGCTGGAGCGGGAGCGCGCCCTGGACCAGGCGCGCCGCGATGTGGCCAACCTCGCTCTTGCCTTCGAGGAACAGTCATTCTGGATTCTGTCCACGGTCGAGCAGACCCTGCGTACGGCAAAGGCCGAGTATGAGGCGGACCCCGCCGCCTTCAACCTGCGCGAATTCATGCGCCAGCATGCCATGCCCCAGGGTTTTGCCATCCAGATGTCGATGGTCGGGGCCGATGGGTACCTCATCGACAGCACGCTGGGCATGGGGCCCGAGGCGCGGATCACCAATTATCTGGACCGTATCCATGTGGCCACCCATGTGCGGCAGGATACGGGGGCGGTTTTTATTGGGCCGCCCATTGTGGGTCGCCTGTCCGGAAAATGGTCGCTGCCGATCAGTCTGCGCCTGAACAAGCCCGACGGCACCCTGGCCGGGGTGATCGTCCTGTCCGTCGACCCGTTCTATCTGTCGGCCTATTTCCACAAGCTGGACCTGGGCAGCGAGGGCGTGGTCAATATCCTGGGAATGGATGGCATCGTCCGGGCACGATCAGGACGGTCCGACACGCCGGACACGGTGACCGGCCTGGGTCAGTCCATGGCCGACAGCGCCGTGATGGCCCTGGCCAGGCAGTCACCCCACGGGGTGCTGGATGATGTCAGCTCCATCGACAATATCCGGCGTCTGATGGCGTATCGCCGTATGCGCGTCTATCCGCTGGTGGCCATCGTGGGGCGGGGAGTGGAGGAAATCCTGGTGCCCTGGTGGTCGCTGGCCTGGCGGACGCTGATCGCGACGCTGGTCGTCAGCCTGGGGCTGGGATTGATGGTGCGCGCCCTGGAGCGGGAATCCCGCCGCCGCCGCGCCCATGCCCGTGATCTGGCCGAGGCCAACCGTCTGCTGCGCCTGGGCGAACAACTGGCCATGGTGGGTCATTGGCGGTTCGAACTGGAGACAAGGCGGCTGACATGGTCCGACGAGGTCTACCGTATCCACGGGCTGCGCAAGGATAAGTTCCAGCCCAGCATGGAAGCCACCCTGGCCGCCCACCATCCCGAGGATCGTGCCCGCCTGCGGGAACTGGTGACCGCCGCCATGCAGACAGGCAGTTCCTATGAGATGGGCCTGCGTATCATCCGACCGACCGGGGAGATCCGGCATGTCGTGACGCGCGGCGTGGTGGAGTTCGACGCCGCCGGCAAGCCGTTCGCCGTCTTCGGTGCCATCAGCGATGTCACCGATCGCACCGCGCAGGAGGAGGCGTTGCTGGTGGCCCGGCGGGAGGCGGAGGCGGCCGCCCGCGCCAAGACGGAATTCCTGGCCACGGTCAGCCATGAATTGCGCACCCCGTTGAATGCCGTGATCGGCTTCGCCGACCTGCTGCTGGCCGCCGATCTGCCGGAAAGCGAGCGGCGGCGCTATATCCGCCTTCAGGCCGAGGCGGGGCGGACGCTGCTGGCCGTCATCAATGATGTGCTGGATTTCGCCAAGGTCGATGCCGGGCACCTGCTGCTGGAAGAGATGCCGACCGACACGGTGGGCATGTTGCAGACCTGTGCCGAGCTGGTGCGGCCGATGACGCAGGAGAAGGGGCTGACCCTGCGTGTGGAGATCGCGCCCGACCTGCCGCCCTGGCTGATGCTGGACCCCACGCGGGTGCGGCAGGTGGTCCTGAACCTGCTGAACAATGCCGTGAAATTCACCCAGGCGGGCAGCGTGACCCTGACGGCCGGGACCGTGACCGGCACCGATGGGAAGGAACCTTTCCTGCGGATCGCGGTGGAGGATACCGGCATCGGCATCGCACCGGACCGTCAGGCGCAATTGTTCGAACCCTTCCACCAGGCCGATGCGTCCACCGCCCGCCGCTACGGGGGCACCGGCCTGGGGCTGGCCATCTGCAAGCGGCTGGTCACCCTGATGGGGGGCTCCGTCGCGCTGACCAGCGATGCCGGGCGCGGCAGCCGGTTCTGGATCGATATCCCGCTGCGCCCGGCGGACCCGCCGGCCCATGCACCGGCCCTGCCCTTGGCGGTGCCAGGTGAGGAGGGCGGGGTGGCGCGGCCGCTTCATGTGCTGGTGGCCGAGGATATTCACGTCAACCAACTGCTGGTGCGCGCCATCCTGGAGCGCGCGGGCCACAAGGTCGATATCGCCGTCGATGGCGCCGCCGCCGTGGAGGCCGTGCAACGTCAGGCCTATGATCTGGTGCTGATGGATATCCAGATGCCGGGCATGGATGGGCTGGAGGCGACGCGCGTCATCCGTGCCATGCCATCGGTTGCCGGGCGCATCCCCATCCTCGCCCTGACAGCAAACGCCCTGCCGTCGGAGGTCGAGCGTTGCCGACAGGCCGGGATGGATGATCACATCGCCAAACCGATCGAGGCCAGCCACCTGCTGGCGGCGCTGGCCCGCTGGTCGCAGCGCATCGGCCCCGCCCCGGCCCAGCTTCCGGCTGCCGGCGCGCCGGCACCGGAGGTGATGTCGACCGTCATGCAACAGCAACTGGAGATGTTGATGGGTCCCGGGGCGCTGCTGACCATGATGCAGGAGGTGGCCAGTTCCCTGCGCCAGCGGCTGGCCACTATCGCCGACCCGGCCACGCCCCTGGACACCGTGCGCAGCCATGCCCATTCCATCGTGTCGCTGGCGGGCAATTTCGGGCTCATGCAACTGTCACAGGCGGCGCGCGATGTAGAGCAGGCCATCGATTCCGCCGCCGATCCGGCCAGCGTGCCCGTGGCGCACCTGCTGAGTGCAGCCGATCGGGCACAGGTTGCATTGGCGGCCCGCATCCCGGAACTGACGCGTATCGCCGCCGCCGAGGGGCCGGCAACGGAAAAGGGTGGCTGACCAGCGCAATCCGCCCCTTGCCATCCTTGGCGGGACGCGCGATGAAGTAACGATCATTCCGTGCTGGAAAGTATGAAGACGATGCTGACCCAGCGGGCCAAGTACGCCCTTCGCGCCTGTATCCATCTGGCTGATCATTTCGAAGACGCAACGACAGTCCAGATTGCAGAGATCGCTGCGGCGGAGAATATACCCGCCAAATTCCTGGAAGCCATCCTGCTGGATATGCGCAAGGCCGGGCTGCTGCAAAGCCAGCGGGGCCGGCATGGCGGCTATCGCCTGGCGCGGGCGCCGGAGAATCTGTCGGTCGGGGATATCATCCGGGTCATCGACGGCACCCTGGCCCCCATCCGCTGTGCCAGCCGGTTGAAATTCGAACCGTGCGAGGATTGCGAGGATGCGGCGACCTGCGTGATCCGCTGGGCGATGCTGAAGGCGCGTGACGCGATGGCCACCGTGCTCGACCGCTGCACCCTGGCAGAGGCGTCCCGTCGCCGGCGCTCGCTATCGCATCCGCTGGACTTTGTCATCTGATCGTCACGGGTATTCGGCTTGACTTCGGGCGGGTGATATTTCCTACTGGTCGCATAGGATTTGATGCCGGCCACGGAGAAACCAGCCCCATGACTGACCGCGCCCGCCGTCCCACCATTGCCGTGATCGGCGCCGGTTTCAGCGGGTCGCTGGTGGCTCTGCATCTGCTGGCCGCCGGCGCTTCGGCCCCGCGCATCCTGCTGGTGGAGCGGGCGAGCGGCTTTGGCAAGGGCGTGGCCTATAGCACGCGCCACGGGGCGCATCTGCTGAATGTCCGCGCCGGCAACATGAGCGCCTTTCCAGACCAGCCCAGCCATTTCCTGGATTGGTTACGGTCACGTAATGAACCCGCCGATCCCTCGGGCTTTGTGGCCCGCGCCACCTATGGCCAGTATCTGCAGGACATCCTGTCCCAGGCGGCCAAGGGGTCGGATGCCGTGGGCCGCCTGGTTCTGGTGGCCGATGATGCGGTGTCGCTGACCCGGCTGCCGGATGGCAGCTTCCGCCTGACCACCGATGTCGGCCGTTCCTATGCGGTGGATGGCGCGGTTCTGGCTGTCGGCAACTTTCCGCCCGACCCGCCCGCTGGGGTGGACAAGGATTTGCTTGGGTCTTTTCGGTTCCGTACTGATCCCTGGGCGCCGAAGGCGTTGGCCAGGATCGGTCAGACGGATTCGGTCCTGTTGCTGGGTACCAGCCTGACCATGGTGGATGTGGCCCTGTCTTTGACCGACCAGGGACATCAGGGGCCGATCCTGGCCCTGTCGCGCCGGGGACTGCTGCCGCGGCGGCATGGACCGGCCACGCCGCCGCCCCAGCCGCAGGTTCCGCCCGCCATCGGGCCGTCGCTGGCCTCGTCATTGCGGCTGGTGCGTCAGGCGGTCCGGGAAGCGGCAGTGGAGGGGCGTTCCTGGCACGCCGTCATCGACAGTCTGCGGGCCGCCACGGTTCCGTACTGGCATTCCCTGCCCACGCCGGTGCGGGCACGGTTCCTGCGGCATCTGCGGCCCTGGTGGGACGTACACCGGCACCGTCTGGCCCCGCAGGTCGATGAAAGGCTGCGGGCCATGATGGCGGAAGGACGCCTGCGGGTGGTGGCGGGCCGGCTGGAACGGCTTTCGACCGGAACGGCGGACGACCTGCAAATCCGGCTGCGGCCCCGGGGCCAGCCGATGGCAGAGGAACTGTCGGTGCTGCATGCCATCAACTGCGTCGGCCCCGGCGGCGATATCGCCGGCACACAGGATCCGCTGCTGCGCGGCCTGCTGGATGCCGGCCTTGCCCGGCCCGACCCTTTGCGCCTGGGGCTGGATACGGATACGCAGGCCCGGCTGCTGGACCGCGCGGGCCATGTGGTGCCCGGCCTTTATGCGATGGGGCCGATCATGCGGGGCACCTCGTGGGAAATTACCGCCGTGCCGGACATCAGGGTGCAGGCGCAAAAGCTGGCGGCCGCGATCCTGGCATAGGCGGCGATCGCCGCCATGCCCCGGGTCAAAGGATGTGACCGTGGTGGCCCTTATCCGGCGTGGAAACGTTCCCAGACCGCACGGACCTGGCCCGCCAGTCCCATCGGCTCGAACGGCTTGGCGATGACGTCGACGACGCCCAGGGCGCGGAAGGCCTCCACCTCGCGGGGCTGTACCTTGGCCGTGATGAAGATGACGGGGATGCCCGCCGTCTCCCCGTCCTCCTGCAGGGCGCGCAGGGTCGCGGGGCCGTCCATGACGGGCATCATCACGTCCAGCATGATCAGGTCGGGCCGGAACCGTTTCGCTGTCTCAACGGCCTTGGTGCCGCTGTCGCACAATTCGACCTTGAACCCGCCGATACGGGTCAGCGCCAGATTGGTCACCGTGCGCAGCATCTCCTCGTCCTCGACATAGAGGATACGCTCCAACACTGGGATCATGACGCGGACTCCGTGTGGTTCGGGTGGACGGGTGTTTCCAAAGGGGGCGCCATCCTATGTATCAGACGGCGGATCGTGTCCACGAGTTCCTCATTGCGGGCCCGTGACTTTACCAGCGTTGCCGCCACTTGGCGCAGGGCGACGGGGCCGGCATCGGCGCCGGTGAAGACGACGACGGGCACCGGGTCCCCCCGGTGGTCTCGCAGTTCCGGGATGATGTCCAGGCCGCACCCGTCCGGCATGTCGATATCGACGATGGCAAGGTCGAAGGGTCTGGCCCGCGCCAGCGCGCGGGCTTCGGCCAGGGTGGCGGCCGGCATGATCTCGGCATGCCGGGCCAGCAATTGCCGGACCACCGTGCGGATGTCGGCATCATCCTCCACATGCAGCAGTTGCGGTCTGTCCTCCGTGCCGGCGGATACGGCCCGATGCAGGGCGGACAGCAGCCTTGCCTCGTCAATGGGCTTGGATAGCCAGTCGATGACGCCTACCGCCTCCCCCTCCACCGCGTCCCGTTCCGCATCCCCCGTGGCGGTGACCACGATCACGGGAAGATCGCGGGTTTCCGGCTGGGCCCGGATGGACCGGAACAGGCTGATGCCGGGCAGGTCGGGCAGCATCAGATCCAGGGTCATGGCCTGGAAACGCTGCCGGGCCAGCATCGTCATGGCTTCCGCAGCCGTGCTGGCGATGACGGGATTGAAACCGGCACGGTCCAGCAGCAGCGCCAGCAGACGGGCGATATGGGGATCGTCCTCACAGATCAGGATGTCCGCCGGCTTGCCCCCAGCAGCCGGTACCGGGGCCGGCAGGGGGGCGGAGGGCTGTACCGGCAGATCGATATGGAACCGGGTGCCGGCGCCGGGCGTGCTGTCGAATCCGATCCGCCCCCCCTGGCGCTCCACGATCTCGCGCGTGATGGCCAGCCCCAGGCCCGTGCCGCCCTTGGCCCGGCTGTCGGAACTGTCGGCCTGGGCGAAACGCTGAAAGACATTGGGACGGAACGCCTCGTCGATACCGATCCCCTGATCGGCCACCGTTGCCCGTATCCAGCCATCGGGCAGCGGTTCAGCGGAAATGGTCACAGTGCTGCCGCCGGGGGAGAACTTGACGGCATTGCTGATCAGATTGTCGAACGCCTGGGCCAGCCGGTCCGGATCGACCAGCACCGTTGCTTCCAGGCGGCCGGGCGCGGCAAGGCCGGGGCCGGCCACCAAGCGGATGCCGGACCGTTCCGCCAGAACGGCATTGTCGCGCATGGCATCGCTCAACAGCGATGCCAGCGACCGGGGCACCAGATCGAACCGCATCTTGCCCGACGCGATCTTTTCGATGTCCAGCAGGTCGTTGATCAGGCGGATCAGGCGTTCTGTGCTTTCCTGCGCGATATCGGTCAGTTGCCGCGCCTCGGCCGGCAGGGCGCCGAACAGGTCGGAATTGACCATGCCCAGCGACGCCCTGATGGCGGTCAGCGGTGTGCGCAGTTCGTGGCTGACCGTGGAAATGAATTCGGACTTCAACCGGTCCATTTCCTTGAGATGCGAGATGTCGTTGGCGACACCCAGGAAACCCTGGATGGCGTCCGCACCGTCGCGGATGGCGGTAATGGAGAGAAGCACCGGTACCCGCCGCCCGTCACGGGCGATATAGGTCCATTCCCGCTGGTCCGGCTTGCCCTGACGGGCGCGGTGTACAAACGCCTCGAAGGGATTGGCCGGCGCCTGTCCCAGGCTGGCGGTCAGTTTGACTACGGCCTGTTCCATCTCCGTCCGGTCATGGAACAGTTCGGGGGTTTCCCGGCCGATCAGGTCGGTCGCGCGATAGCCCAGCATGCGTTCCGCCCCGCGGTTGAACGCGCGGATCACGCCCGACGGGTCGGTGACGATGATGGCATTGTCGGCGCTGTCGACAATGGCCTGCAATTCCGTGGTCAGGCGGCGCATCTCGTCTTCCGCCTGCTTGCGCGCCGTGATCACCTCCGTGAACATGATGATGCCGCCGACTTCGCCATCAATGTCACGCCAGGGGTGGATTTCCCAGCGCACCCACATGGTGCTGCCATCGGCGCGCACGAACTTGTCCTCTGCGGCGCTGGCATGCTCACCTTGCTGACAGCGCCGGTGGATTTCCCGCCAGGCTTCGTCGATCTCGGGGAACAGTTCGTAATGGCTGCGGCCGATCAGGTCGCGTTCGCCCAATTCGTAATCGGCCACCCAGCGCCGGCTGACGGCGACATACCGCATCTGGGTGTCCAGCATGGCAATGGCCGCCGGTGTGTGGCGAATGAACAGGTCCAGGAGATGTTCGCGCCGGCGCAGGGCCCCGGCAAGGTTCTGTCCGGCCAGGTGAACGGCGCGGAAGGCTGTGGCGGCGCGGGCCAGGTCACCCACTTCGTCCGGGCGGGTCGTGTCTGGTATGGCTATGTCGGTTTCGCCGCGGGCGATCTGTTCGAACACCCGGGTCAGGTTGGCCAGCGGCCGCAGCACGCGCCATTGCACCAGCAGCAGCGCCGCACCGCCGATGACCAGGGTGGCCAGACAAAGCAGGGCGCCCCGCGCAAGACTGAACATCGCTTCCTGCGACAACTGCCGGACCCGCTCTTCCGTCACCGTGCGCGACGCGGTCTGTACGGCCAGCACGGCCTCGATGCCGGTGGTGGAGATGGAGAACCAGTCATCGGCCATGACCGGGTCGATCACCCCGGCATTCGCCGCCGCCAGGGCCGCGCGGCGGAACGGTTCGACCCGGTTGGCCAGCAGACTGTCGGCAGCGGCCGCGGCCACACGTACCTCGTCCATGCGGGCGCCGCTCTGCGCCGTCAGTTGCCGCACATTCTCCCAGGCGAGGCCGAAGCGCGTCTCTGCCTCGGCCAGCATTTCCGTCAGCAGGGGGCTGTTGCCCCGCAACAGGGCCGCCGACAGCAGCGCGCGGACACGGCCCGCCTGTTCTGCCGCGATCCAGGCCGACTGCCGCAAGATCGCGTGGGAAGCAATCAGCGGGTCGATCACGGGGGAGCGGTCGGCCAGGGATTGGTGCGCAATGCGCGCCTGGTCGATCAGGCCGGTCAGCGTGCCGAACCAGCGGTCGGACAGGGTGGAGGGCCGGGCGGACGCCGGAAGCAGCAATGCCTGATCGAGTTCGTCGCGCAGATCGGCAAGGACCCGATGCGCCTGTGTCAGCGAAGCGGCCAGTTCTGCCCCACCCCGTGGTGCCCGGTCGGGTGAGGCCAGCAGGGCCAGCAACCGGTCCAGCCGGGCATCCGTTCGCTGCCGCACCTCGCGCAGATTCAGCAGGCGGGCTTCCGGCGCCGGGTCGGGGCGGGCCAGCAGCATATAGGCGCTTCCCCGTTCGAGCGCCCAGTCCCCCGCCAGTTCCACCAGCGCCCCGCGCCCCTGCTCGGCCGCCAGGAAACGGTCGGCGGCGCTCTTGCCCTCCCAATCCCGCACGAGTCCCATGACAGCCAACGCCACGAGGGCCGCCGCCATGATCAGAATCTGGAGGGGGATGAGCAGGCGCAAACGCATGGGGTGCCGGTCCGATCGGCGGTTCCGTGCATAGGCGGCGGGGCCACCCATGCATTGCAACCCTTCGACCATGACTCAATCAGGCCGGGCAGGCCAGTCCGTCGGCACCACCCTATCCCAAAGCATAGCGCCGGGGAGGCGGTTACTCCAGGTAGCCGTCCACCTCGGCGGCGGCCCGTTCAAGCGGCCAGTTCAGCCGTTCGATGATCTCATCGATGGCGTCTTCGGGGGAAAGCGCGCCGCGGCCCAGCCGTTCCAGAATGGCGTCCAGGATGGACTCCTCCTTGGGGGTGGGACGGCCGTAGGGCTTCAGGATGTCAAGAATGTTGCTCATGATGTATATAATGTTCCCGTGGCGCCGGCATGTCGAACCGCCGGCCGATGCGACAGCTTAGCACAGGAACCGGGCGGCTTGGCTAGCTCAGCCTCGGCCGAAATCCGGAAGGTCGGTCGCATCGCAGGCGACCTGCCGCGCCGTTGCCTCGACTTGGCCCAGAAGCGCGGGGTCCAGACCCGCCACGATGTCGGCGTCCGTCCGCAGCTCATTCAGTTGCTTGAGCCAGCGTTCCAGCACAAAACGGGTGCCGATGGGCAGATGGCCGACATTTGCGGCCATCTTTTCAAGGCGGGGGGCGACCGCAAGCAGATGGAGCTGCCATAAGGAAACGGTCAGTTGCCTCAACTGCGCCTCGACCTGCAGCCGCCGTCCCTCATCCAGCGCCCCGGTATTGGAGCGCAGGACGGAGGTGAAGGCGGCCACCGCTTCGAAGGAAGGTCCAAGCTCCTTGAACTGGCGCAGCGCCATGGTGACATCGGGCGGCGGCGGCAGCCGGGAGCAGAGCGCCTGAAGGCGAACCAAGTCCTCCTGCAACAAGGAGAGCTGCAATTGAATAGTCCGATCGGCTGTCTTCATCTGCATTCCGCTACTCCTCTACCAAAAGGTATAAACCGAATCGCTGGTGACGCCAGCAGGGAAATGAAAGGCCGTATTCTCTGCTCTTCTGCTCGCCGGTAACTGGCAGGGGGAGGGGTTTGATTTTGCGTGTTCGGCGTTGCGGTGTGGCAACATCACCAATGCGCGGTACGCCACTTGTTATAGTTTTGTGTCGAAAATGATCTTTCCTTTGATGCAAATGCGGATGATGTATTTCCATAAGTAACTGAAAATATTGAAATAATGCGTCAAGTTCGCTGTTGCGCCTGTCCTGTCCGGAAGGAGGGTTCCCCCTCATATCCGCCTTGCGGCGCACGGCTGTAATGGTATTTTCCAGGAGCCTTCACGTAAGAAGCCTCTCGCAACGCGAAAAAGAAATGGTATAAGGCACATCGGTCCAACCTCTGGGGATTTTACCAATGAAGAAGGAACTCCTGGCTCTGACGCTCGCCCTCGCCCTGGGTGCTGCTCCGGGTGTCGCCAGTGCGCAGAGCACCACCGGTGCCGCGCCGGCCGCTGCCCCGACGACGGGCACGACCGCGGCTACGGCCACTGCTACGGGCTCCGCTGCGGGCGTTGGGGCTTCCGGTGTCGCCCTGGGTTCCCTGGGCACCGTTGCCGTTGTTGGCGCTGTCGCCGTTGCCGGCGTCGTGGCGGCCGCTTCTGGCGGTGGTGACGAAGAACAGCCGGGTCCCGGTCCGGGCCCGGGTCCGGGTACGCAGACCACCCCCCCGGCGACCAGCACGACGACGTCGTCGGCTCGCTAACCCGTTCAGGGTTCGCACCAGCAGGCTGTGGACTTGGATGATGGATTGGACCTTCGGAACGCTCCGAAGGTCCTTTTCACTTTTCCCGCAGGCCGGGGGCTGCCGGCTGTCCCCGCCCTCAAGGCGGGTTCTTTCAGCCCGCCGCTTTGATGATTTCGATATTCAGTGCATCCGTGCGGTCATGGATGTGCTGCCGCGTCTTCCAGCAGAAACCCGACTGGTCGATCCAGTAATCATTGGTGAAGGGCTTCATGCCCCGCATCGTGACCGCTTCGCTCAGGCGGGTCAGGGTGTGATGGCGTTCCAGGATGGTGACCTCTTCGGGGCCGACCAGAGTGAAACGGCCGCGAACCTCAATATCGAACAGTCCGGCCGCCTGGATGTCTACATGGCGGATATATTCCGTCCCCACCAGTTGCCGCAGGTCGGGCACCCGGTCATCGGGCAGGTGTGTGCGCGACAGGTCGCCGGGCAGGCCGACCGTCTGCACCAGGAACGGCCCCCGGGTGACCAGCACCTGCCGTGTCTGGCTGTAATAGTACAACGCCCCATTTCCGCCGATTTCGCCCAGCACCATGAAGGCCTGACTGCTGTCATCCATCCAGGCCAGGATCGAGGCGTAAGGAAGGGCATCCGCCTGCGCGCGGGTCACGGGTGCCTTGCCCCCGAGACCGCCAACCGCCGCCACAGTTGCCCAGTACGGAGATTCAGTGTTACCCAAGTCTCCACATCCGGTCAGGGCACCCGCTGGCAGTATTGTGGCGGCGACCAGACCCAGGCACCTGCGGCGGCTCATGGTCGTCTGGAAGCCGGGATCGCTTTTAGGAAGAGTCATGGAGAACTCGATGCGTCGTGTGTTCAGGGGCGTCGTCGGCCGACGGCACTTGCGGTCCGGTCTAGCATGTGCCGTCCTGCTTGTCAGTGCCGCGATGCCCGGACTGGCGCAGACCATCGAATTGTCCGAAGGTTCGCTGGACCTGCAGCGCCTGCAGGGACAGATGGGCATGCGCGGCGACGGCCCGCAGACGGCGCCCAGCGCCGTGGACCGCGCCCGTTTGGGAAATGGGCTTGACACCTGGACAGGCAGCCAGCCCGGACAGTCACAGTTCGACGTGCGCGACCCCAGGGATCCGGATTTCGGGCGTGACGATTCCCGCCTGCGCAAGCCGTCTCCGCTGGAGCAGCAATATAGCCAGCGCGGCGGCCGGAAGCTGGAACAGTTCGGCTACGACCTGCGCAGCGACCGTCGCCTGGCGGCCACGGCCCTGCTGAACGGCGCCGTCCCCGACGATTATGTCCTGGGCATCGGTGACGAACTGGTGGTCACCCTTCGCGGTCAGGCGAACAGCACAACGTCCGTCCGTGTGGACCGCGAGGGTCGGGTGGTGTTGCCGACCATGGCGCCCGTGGTGGCCGCCGGCCGGACCTTCGGGGAGTTCCGCGACGATCTGACGGCCCAGGCCCAGGCCGCCTTCCTTCAGACCAGCGTGTTCGTTTCCGTCGGGTCGGTCCGGTCCATCGGCGTGCTGGTGACCGGCGAGGTCAAGGCGCCCGGCCGCTACACCCTGACCAGTTTCTCCAGCCTGATCGACGCCCTGTCCCAGGCCAATGGCATTCAGAAGACCGGGTCCTTGCGCGCCCTGCGTATCCTGCGCGGCGACAAGAGTATTCCGGTCGACCTTTACGAAGTGCTGCTGGGCAGCCGCACGGTCAATGATCTGCGCCTGCAGGATGGCGACCAGATCGTCGTGCCGGCCATCGGCGAGACGGTCGCCGTGCAGGGCGATGTCGTGCGTCCCGGCATTTACGAATTGCGGGGCCGCGAAGCCGGCCTGTCCGCCGTCCTGGAACTGGCCGGAGGGCCGCAGCGGGCCCGTGGCAACCGTATAGACATCCTGCGGCTGGACAAGGCCGGCCGCAACCAGACCATCCGCGACGCCGCGGGCGGCGCCAAGGTGCTGGCCGGTGATATCCTGGTTGTCGATCTGCCGCGCGACGCCATCGCCCTGGAAGGGGCGGCGGAACGGCCGGGCGGCCGGGGCCTGGCGCAGAGCAAGACCCTGCGCGACGTCCTGAACGAACCCTATCTGCTGTCCTCCAACCCGTATCTGCCGCTCGCGGTCATCGATACCGAGGATCCGGTCACGCGGCAGCGCCGCTATGTGCCCGTTGATCTTCTGCGGGTGATGGACGGCACGATGAATGTGTCCCTGCGCGAGCGGGACCGGGTGATCGTCCTGTCGCAGGCCGATGTCCGCTATCTGGGCTCTGCCGATGTGCAGGCCGTGTTGCGGGGTGAACAGCCGCCCAGCGTCAAGCTGGCCGTCGACCGCACCGTCAATAACGAGAAGCTGGCCATGGCCGGTGCCCCCGTCAATCTGGGCGGGGAAGAGACGGTACCAGGCACGGAACAGACGCCGACCCGGCGTAACCGGACGGGATCGGTGAACACGATATCCGACCCCCTTGATACGCGTGACCGGTCCGTAGCGCAGCAGCAGGATCGCGACGATCTGGCCGATGGCCGGGAGAGCCAGGCCACCGGCCGCCAGCGCCGCCTGATCGGCACCTATGCCGATCCGCAGAATCCGGCCGGTGTGCGGCTGGTGGAATCGGATGTGGAATGTGGCGGTCTGCAGACTTTGGCGGCCCTGGCCTCCGAAGGTCTGCAGCAGCGCTATGCGGTGGCGTTGCGCAGCGGCTCCCGTCGTTCGGCGGACACCCCGGTCATCGATATCCGGTCGTGCCCCAAGGTCTTTCATCGCCATCCAGACCTGCTGCCCTTCCTTCTGGAATATGCCGTCTCCATCGAGGGCGAGGTGCGGTTCCCCGGTGTCTATCCCCTGGTCCCCGGTGCCCGTGCCGATGCCGTCATGCGCGCCGTCGGCGGGGTGACCCTGGATGCCGACAACAACTCTGTCGAGATGACGAATGTCGGGGGTGAACGGTCCAGCGGCATGAACCTGAGCCAGTTGAACCAGGCGACGCTCAACCCTGGGGATGTCGTGCGGGTCAGCGCGCGTATCGCCAAGCGGGAGGTGGGGGTTGTCAAGGTGGCGGGCGAGGTGCTTCGCCCCGGCCGTTACGATATCAAGCGCGGTGAGAGGCTGTCCGAACTGCTGCGCCGTGTGGATGGCCTGACGCCGGAGGCTTTCCCCTATGGCGCCGTCTTCACCCGTATCCGGGTGCGCGAGGCGGAGGAGGCCGGGTTCCGGCGGGCGGCGCTGGAACTGGAGCAGTCGATTCCCAGCGTGCTGGCCAGCACGTCGGGTCAGGAAGCAGAACAGGCCCGGCAGGCGCTTCCCTTCCTGCAGGGTCTGATCGCCAGCCTGAAGAGCACGCGTGCCGTGGGCCGTGTCGTGGTCGAGGTCGATCCCACGGTGCTGGCGGCCCGCCCGGAACTGGATTTTGTGCTGGAGCCCGGCGACGAATTGATCATCCCCAAGCGTCCGTCGCATGTCACCGTCTCCGGCGAAGTGCTGAACGCCAGTTCCGTCATGTTCAAGAGCGGAAAGTCGGCCCGCGACTATATCAAGCTGGCCGGTGGCGAGACGCCGGCGGCGGAAATCTCCAATGCCTTCGTGATCTACCCCAACGGGGAGTCCGAACCGCTGCGTCTGGGCCGTTTCAGCGATGGCAGTGTGCCGATCCCGCCAGGATCCACCATCGTTGTTCCGCGTGATCCGCAGCCGTTCAACTTCCTCAGCCTGACGCGGACCGTTGTCGGTCTGATCAGTGACCTGGCGCTGGCGGCGGCGTCGCTGGCCGTAATTTCCCGGAACTGAGGCGGACCCCATATCGTGAAGAAGTTCCGCTTCGCCCGCACGGCTGGTGCCGTCGTCGCTCTCATGGCGGCGGCGCCGGTTAGCGCAAGCGACAATAACAATCCGTTCCTGCCATGGCGTCCCCCGGAATCGGTGAATGATTTCGGGGGCACGGGCCTGATCCAGACGCCCATCGCGCGGGCGGCGGAGGATGGTCAGGCTTATGCGGGCTTCACCTATGTCTGGCCCTATTCACGTTATTTCATCACTGTGCAGGGGCTGCCCTGGCTGGAGGCGACGCTGCGATATACCAGCGTCGCCAACCGCTATTACGGTCCGGAGGATTTCTCGGGCCTGCAATCCTACAAGGATCGCGGGATCGACGTGAAATTGCGGTTGGTGGAGGGCGATGCAACCTGGCCCAACATCGCCGTCGGCCTGCGGGATATCGCGGGGACCGGCCTGTTCGGGTCGGAATATCTGGTCGCGGATCAAAGCTTCGGCGATTTCGATGTCTCCGTCGGCATGGGCTGGGGCAACATGGGCACCCGCAACCATTTCGGCAATCCGCTGGGCCTGTTCTCCAAGAAGTTCAAGCAGCGCCCTGACGGCTACACCAGCGGCGGCGGCACCCTGTCCACCGATTTTTTCCGGGGACCGGTGGCGATGTTCGGTGGCGTGTCATGGCAGACGCCCCTGGAAGGGCTGCGCCTCAAGCTTGAATATGACCCCAACGATTATCAGCACGAACCGCTGGACAACGATCTGAAGCAGTCGATTCCCGTCAATGTGGGGCTCGATTACAAGCCGTGGGACTGGTTGCAGGTCGGTGCCGCCTTTGAGCGCGGCGAGCGGTTGATGCTGCGGTTTGCTACCACCACGAATTTCCACAAGGCCAAGGGGCCGGGCAAGATCGATGCACCGCCCCCGCCGCTGATCCCCTCCACGCCCGTCGCCGCCGCCCCGCCGCCGCAATCGGCGGCATCGGCAGCGGGGGGCGACGTGCGTGCCGGGCTGGGTCGGCAGGCCGCGCTGGATGGGGTCAGTCTGCAGCATTTCACCCGGATGGCGGGCGAGATCCACATCACCGTGTCGGGTACGCCTGTGCGCGACGGCACGGTCGTCGCGTACGATCTGGCACGACGCGCGGCCGAACTGGCACCCGATTTCAAGGGCCGCATCCAGGTAACGCGGGTTGAATATAACCTGCCCTGGATGGTCACCAGTTTTGAGGCTGACAGCCTGCGGACGGGGTCGGGGCTGCGGGCCGTCACGGATGCGGCGTCACCGGTCACGCCTGTCGTGACCGGCGAACCGCCGACCGAGGATGTGCGCAAGGAACTGGCCAGCCAGCTCCAGAAGCAGGGCTTCTTCCTGACCGCGGTGGATTACAAGTCGCCCCGTGCCACCCTGTTCCTGACCAACGGGCGTTACCGGCAGGTGCCCAAAGCCATCGGCCGCGCCGCCCGCACGGCAGCGGCCGTTCTGCCGCCCGAATATCAGGAATTGCAGATCATCTTCATGGATAATGGCATGGAGATGCTGTCGGCCACGCTTTACCGGGCCGATCTGGAACGCGCCCTGTCCCCCTATGGCGGCTCGATCGAGGAAGCGTGGATGCGCACCCGCATCGACCGGCCGGAGGCAAAGGCGGAAGAGGCGAGCCATCCGGAGGATGTCAGTTATCCGGGCTTTGGCTGGAACATCCGTCCGGCCTTCCGCCAGACATTGGGCCGGCCGGAAAGTTTCATCCTGTATCAGGCATGGGTACGGTTGAACGGGACAGTGGTCATCACGCCCGGCCTCAATGTTGCCGGCGGTCTGGGCATCAATGTCTCGAACAATTTCGACAAGATGCGTATCCCCTCGGACAGTCAGCTTCCGCATGTCCGCTCGGACATCAAGAACTACCTGCAGGAGGGGACGACAGCCCTGACCTACCTGCAGGCGGACTATACCAAGCGTGTGGCCACGGACACCTATGCCCGTGTTTACGGTGGTTATCTGGAAGAGATGTTCGGCGGTGTGGGCGGCGAAGTCCTGTACAAGCCGTTCGGCCGCGAATGGGCCATCGGTCTGGATGTCGCCTGGGCCAAGCAGCGTGATTACGACCAGTGGTTCAAGTTCCGACCCTATGATGTCGTGACTGGTCACCTTACCGGCTATTACCATTACGAACCGATAGGTGTGGATGCCCGGCTCAAGGTCGGCCGTTATCTGGCCGGCGACGAAGGGGCAACCTTCGAGCTTTCGCGAACTTTCGACAGCGGTATCACTGTCGGCGCCTTCGCCACCTTCACCAATGTCTCTGCAAAGCAGTTCGGCGAAGGAAGATTCGACAAGGGGATTTATTTCATCTTCCCCCTGGACAATCTCTATGTGAAATCAACGCGTGGCAGTCTTGGTTGGTTGTGGCGGCCGTTGACCCGCGATGGTGGCCAGACGCTGAACAACCGCCGGCCGCTGATCGGCCAGGTGGGGACGGCGGATGGTGCGGCGCTTCGGCGTGACTGGAACCTGTTGATGGATTGACGGTTGTCTTTCGAGGCTGTCCGATCCGAAGTTGAAAGCGTTGTCGATGAGACTTGATGAACCCTGGCCGGAAAATGAGCTGGAGACGTTGGGCAAGTGCCCCGTCTGCGGTTCGGCGGAGCGTGACGTGTTGCTGGACGGGTTGCACGACATGGCTTTCCGCGTCGCGCCAGGCCGCTGGACCCTGTGGCGGTGTGGCGGCTGCGCGGCCGCCTACCTCGACCCCCGCCCGGCGGCCGCGTTCATCGTCAAGGCCTATGAGCGCTATTACACCCATGGGGAAAGCGAGGCTTTCCGCCTGGACCCGCCGGGTCCGCTGGATTTGCGCACCCGTTTCATCACGGGCGTCCGCAACGCGTGGCTGAACCGCCGGTATGGCGCCAAGCTGCCCTGGGCGCTGCCCTTTGGCTGGCTGCTGGCGGGGTTGTTCTCGGACCGGCAGCGGCGTGTAGAACAGTTGATCCGCCATTTGCCGCCGCCCAAGGGCCGCAAGCTGATTCTGCTGGATGCCGGATGCGGCAGCGGTGACTTCCTGCGCACAGCCGGGCAGTTGGGCTATCAGGCCATGGGGCTGGATTTTGACCAGGAAGCCGTGGCGCGCGGCAAGGCCGCCGGGCTGGATATCCGCCAGGGGTCGCTGCCGGGCACGGGGTTGCCGCCGGAAAGCGTCGATTACATCACCGTCAGCCACGTACTGGAGCATCTGCATGATCCGGTCGGGACGCTGAGGGAGATGTACGAACTGTTAAAGCCCGGCGGCTGTCTCTGGATCACCCAGCCGAACCTCTCCGCCCTGGGCTTGACGGAGTTCGGCGTGGCGTGGCGGGGGCTGGAACCTCCCAGACATCTGACGCTGTTCGAGCCGGCGGGATTGATGACGCTGTTGCTGGAGATCGGGTTCGAGCAGGTGACCCTGCATGATGCGGTTCCCCAGGCTGATTTCTATTACCGGCAGAGCCGCGCCCAGCAATTGGGACATGATCCTTACCAGCCGGGCCCCACGCCCGGATGGTCATCCGAATGGGACGCCCGCGCCGCGGCGGCCGACGCGGCGGCGGCGCAGGATTCACGTCTTTCCGAAGCCTTGACCATCACGGGCCGAAAGCCGGCCTGATCATGCTGACGATCCGCAGCGCCCTCTGGAGTGCGCCGTTTTGACCGATTCTGGTCTGAAGAAGAATTTCGTTTATACCGTTGTTGGTATGGCCACTCCTGTCGTCGTGGCCCTGGCCACCATCCCTGTCTACATCCACCATATCGGGGAAGAGCGGTACGGGGTCCTGTCGATCGTCTGGCTGCTGTTGGGCTATTTCGGCTTTCTGGACATGGGCTTGTCGCGCGCTTCGGCGAATGCGCTGGCCAAGTTGCGCGACGCGCCGGACGAGGCCCGGTCAAGGGTCTTCTCATCGTCGCTCTATCTCAATCTCGCCCTGGGCGTGGTCGGGGGCGCGGTGATCTATTTCGCGGGCGGCTATCTGTTCCGGACCCAGTTCAACCTGACCGAGGCGCTTTGGGATGAACTGGCCCGGGGCATGCCGTGGGTGGCGGCGATGCTGCCGCTGGCCCTGGCATCAGGGGTCGGTATCGGGGCGCTTGAATCGCGGGAACGTTTCCTTTCCGTCAACCTTTTGCAGATGTCCGGATCGGCGGCGGGACAGGTAGTGCCGGCGCTGTGCGCAGTGTTTGTTTCGCCGTCGCTGGAATGGGTGATCCCCGCCGCTTTCGCCACACGTCTGCTGACCACGGTGCAGATCTTCTGGCACCTCTCGCGGGTCGACCGCTTGCGTCTCACGGGCTATGACCGGGGGCAGGGGCGTTCGCTTTTCCGCTATGGTGCCTGGATTTCCGTGTCGAATATCGTCGGCCCCATCCTGACCTCCCTGGATCAGTTCGTCATCGGATCGAAATTGGGGCCGGCCGCCGTGTCGCATTATTCGGTGCCGATGAACCTGACGACCCGGGTCCAGATCATCGCCGCGGCCCTGTCGCGCGCGGCCTTCCCCCGCCTGTCGCGATACAGCAGGGAAGAGGCGGTGGATCTGACCGAACGGTCGATCCGGGGCTTGGCCTATCTGTTCGGGGCGGCCTGCGCTGGTGCGCTTTTCCTTGTGGAACCGTTTCTCGCGCTTTGGATCTCGCCCGCGTTCGGGCAGGTGGCGACGCCGGTCGCCCATATCCTGCTGACGGGGGCCTGGATCAACGGGCTGGCCTTCGTGGCCCTGTCGCTGCTGCAGGGGCAGGGGCGTCCCGACCTTCCGGCCAAGATGCATGTGCTGGAACTGCTCCCCTTCATCGGCGTCCTGTGGTTCCTGATCGATCGGTTCGGTCTTCCCGGCGCGGCGGCGGCCTGGGTGTTGCGTGTGGCTGTCGATGCGCTGTTGATGTTTCATCTAGCCGGTCTGCGCTGGCGGCGTCTCTGGACCCTGTTGCCCGCGGGGCTGCTGCTGCTGCTGGCACAAGCGGCGGTCGGCTTCTGGTCGCCCGGGCTGCTGCAGGGGCTGCTGGCGGGTATCGCCGCGGGCACCATGGTCATCATTGTCGGGCTGGCTGTCGACAGACCGTTGCGTGCGACGGTCGGCGTCGTATGGCGGCGCGTTGGCGGGCGAGGGAGATGACGGCCATGTCACCGAGCGTGGATATCCTGCTGGCGACCTACAATGGCGCCCGTTACCTGCCGGAGATGCTGGCCTCCCTGGATGCGCAGACCGGCATCGATTTCCGAATTCTGGTGCGGGATGACGGATCGACCGACGGGACCCGGGATATCCTGGCGGCTTGGGCGGCCCGACAGCCGCAGCGGGTCCGGCTGTTGCCCGTCGACGCGCCGACCGGCAGCGCGTCGGGTAATTTCGGGCGCCTGATGCTGGCTTCCACGGCAGATTATGTGTTGTTTGCCGATCAGGATGATATCTGGCTGCCCACCAAGGTGGCGGCGACAGTTGATGCCATCCGCGCGGCGGAGCGCGACCTGGGGGGGGCGGGCCGGCCCGCCATGGCTTTTTGCGACCTCAAGCTGGTCGATGGCGAGGGGCGGACGCAGCAGGAGAGCTTCCGGCGGTTCCTGGGATTGGATCTCCCGGCTGATGTGCGCTTCGAACGGCTGCTGCTGCACAATGTGGTCACGGGCTGTGCCATGGGCGTCAACCGGGCCGCGCTGGAGGCCTGTGGACAGGTTCCCGCAGAAGCGGTGATGCATGACTGGTGGCTGGCCCTGTTGTGCAGTGGATTGGGGACGATCCGGACCATGCCCGAATGCCTGATCGATTACCGTCAGCATGATGGCAACGTTGTCGGGGTGAAGCCCAGTAACCCGTTGGCGACTCTGCCGGGCTTCCGCCGGCTGTCGGCGATCCATGCCAATATCCGGGCCTATCGCCGCTGGCTGCAGGGCCTCTATCGGCAGGCCGCCCTCTTCAGGGGGCGCCATGGTGACCGGTTGGCCCCACGCGACAGGGTGATGCTGGATGCGTTCTCCGGGCTTGCGGATCAGGGGCCGGTGGCCCGGCGCCTGACGGTCCTGCGTCATGGCTTCCGTCTGAAAACGATTTTCCAGACGATGGGCTTCCTGGCGCGGATGTGACCAGGTCCTGACCCTGCCAGGGTTCGGACAGACAGCCGGGAATCGCGAACGGGTTTTTCCGCGTCGCGGTGTATTTTCCGAAGACAGGGGCTTGCACCGGCATCCGCGCCGGTCATTAATCCGAGGTCGGATGTGTTCACCAACACTTCTACCCATGGTGTTGCATAATGGCACCACTGACGGGGTAGTCCATTTTTGTGTTTTTTATCAATACACTATTCAGCTTTCTTCAAGTTTGCGCGCCTATCAGCGACCTCATGTTAAAGAGTTGCTATACAAAACCTCATTCTTGGCGGTTTCGCAGTGCATTTGCCGCTTGCATCAAGAATGTACCTCGCATAAAGAACCTAACGACGCATAACGTGTGGGGAGCGTTTTTGGGGTATGGTGTGGCCGAGCAAAATGTCTTCTGTCAGCTTTTTGCCAGTGCGTGCCGCCCTGTTCATGGCGGATGCCAACGTTTTATCCTATGCTTTGCGGGCGGAATCCCGTCTGCAAATAGGCTCTTTGGCTCGCCGCATTCCATGTTTCCAGTAACGGTCCCAGCAACGGTTAAGCGCGACCAAGCCTTTCCACGGAGATCTTAGATGGCTAGTCCCTCCATTTTCGTGTTCAACGAAGCCTACTATCTGGCTCAGAACAGCGATGTCGATGCCGCCGTCAAGGCCGGCGCGTACAAGTCCGGTCTGGAACATTGGCAGGCTTTCGGCGCCTCTGAGGGCCGCCTCGCTTCGGCGTTCTTCGACCTGCAGACCTACAAAGACAATAACCCGGATCTGAGCGCAGAGAACGGTTTCGTGACGGACGCCGATTATGTCCGCCATTTCACGACTTATGGCGTGAACGAAGATCGTATCTTCTTGAGCCCGGCCGTCTTCAACGCCGACATCTATGCCGCTCAGAACCCGGATCTGGAGGCTAACGGGATCTCCGGCCGTCTGGCCCTGGAGCAGCATTTCCGTTCCAACGGCGTGTACGAAGGCCGCGTGTCGAAGGCTGATTTCGATCCGGTTGCCTACATCAACGCTGAGACTGACCTGAAGGCCCTGCTGGATGCCGGCGGGAACATTGGCGGCTACGGCAAGGCCGACATCGTCAAGGCCGGCTGGTTCCACTACCTGAACTGGGGTATTGGCGAAGGCCGTCCGGTTCCGGCGCCGAATCCGACCGTGACCGTGACCCCGGGCTCGTCCTTCGTGACCGAAGGTCAGGACGCCGTGTTCACCGTGACGCTGTCCATCCCGCTGTCCCATGATGTGACCTACACATTCAACGTGACGGGCGACACCAAGGGTGGCGCTCTGAACGCCGCTTCCGCTTCCGATTTCGGCTCGGTGACCGGTCAGGTCACGATTCCGGCCGGTTCGACCTCCTGGCAGTTCAAGGTTACCCCGACCGCCGACGGCGTGACGGAAGGCCTGGAAGGCTTCAAGGTCACCCTGTTCGATATCAACCTGACGCCGGTCAAGACCTCTGACGTTGTCGGCATCACCGACGCCGCCGCGCCGGTGACCCCGAAGACCATCACCCTGACCACCGGTGCCGATGCTGGCACAGCCTTCGTCGGCGACACCGCCAACGATACCTTCATCGGTGCGTTCAACCTGACGGCTGAAAACGCCCAGGACACCACGACCACCACCCTGACCGCTGGCGACAGCCTGGTCGGTGGTGCTGGTACGGACACGCTGTCGATTTCCGTGGCGGGTGGTTCTTCCGGTACGGCGTCGGGTTCGGTTACGCCGACCCTGATCGGGATTGAGCGTATCGTTGTGTCCAGCTCGCTGGGTGCCAGCGGCGGGACCGGCAGCACGGCTTCCTTCGACCTGTCGCTGACCGACAGTGCGCTGACCAACATCAGCGTCGCGTCGTCTGTGAATGCCGCTTCGACCCTGGAATTCGCCAACCTGCAGAAGCTGGTTGCCGTCGATGCCAAGGGCGCCGGTAATGTCAGCCTGAACTTCGCCACGTCGGTGGTGTCGGGTTCGGGTGACGCCCTGGCTCTGTCGCTGGGTGGTGTTGGTTCCTCCGGCGCGCTGGCCACCTACAATGCCAATGGCATTGAGGTGCTGAACATTGCCTCGTCCGGCGCTGGCAACTTTGTGCAGCTCGGTACGGGCATCTCCAGCAACGACAAGCCGGTGACGGTCAATGTCAGCGGCCCGGCGGCGACCACGCTGAACCTGGGTGCTGGTACGGCCATCACCGCCGTGAATGGCTCCGGTCTGACCGCTGCCCTGACGGTGAACTCGATCTCGGGTGATCATGTCACGATCACCGGTGGTTCGGGCGACGACACGTTCGATTTCGGCACCGGCTTCAATGCCGCCACCGTTTCGGGCGGTTCGCAGCTTGACGTCATCAATGGTGGCGCCGGTCGCGATACGCTGAAGATCAATGCCGCCAGCACCGTTGCCGATGCCGCTTTCGGTAATGTCAGCTCGATCGAAGTGCTGAGCCTGTCGGGTTCCAGCGCCGTGACGCTGGGTGCTGCCGCTCAGACCGCCGGCATCGTGTCGGTGACCGAATCGGGTTCCGGCAATGTCTCCCTGGTTGTCGGTACCGGTTACACGGGCAGCCTGGCGGTTACGCTGGGTGGTTCGACCGGCACGGATAGCGTGGTTGTCTCCGCCAGCGGTTCCGCCACGGTGACCGTCAATGCGACGGTGACCAGCGCCGGTGCCGGCCTGACCGGTACCACCATCACTGCCGGCACCGGCACGGGCCAGACCAGCGATACGCTGGTTATCACGGCTTCTGGTACCGGTGCGCTGGCGGCTACGCTGAGCAGCGGCATCACTGGTGTTGACAAGATCGTTGTGCAGTCGACGGGCGGCGCCACGGGCCTCACCCTGACCACGCACAATGACAATGTCGCCGCCAGCGGCACGCTGGTTGTTGACGGCGGCGCGCTGGGTACCGGTTTCGGCCTGACCCTGAACAGCACCGCTGAAACCAACGGCAAGCTGCTTGTCACCGGTGGTGCGGGTGCCGACACGATCACGCTTGGTTCCGGCAACAACACCGTGTTCGGTGGTGCGGGTAACGACACGATCGACGCGTCGGCCGGTGGTAACAATGTCCTGTCGGGCGGCGATGGCGATGACACGTTCATCCTGTCCGGCGCGCTGACCTCGGGCGTTGTCATCGACGGCGGTTCGGGCATCGACACCCTGTACCTGTCCAGCGGCACGGTCACCTCGGCCATGCTGACGGGCGTGGTCAATGTTGAGCGTCTGGTGTTCAGCGGCGAAGCCATCCTGAACTCCCCGATCCAGTTCAACACCTTCGACCTGAGCGCCAATTCCGGTGCTGATACGCTGACGCTGGCTTCGGGTTACACCGGCGCCACGACGGTGACCCTGGGTTCTGGTGACACGGTCGTTAACACCGGCGCCAATGTCGCGCTGACCGTTAATGTCACCGATGCCGCCATGGGTGCCGCTGGCACGCAGGTGATCTTCGGCGGTTCGGGCACCGATACGCTGAACCTGACCGGCGCCACTGCTGGCATCAGCGGCAGCGCCACGGCTGTGACCCTGCATGCCGCGAGCAACGTCGAAATCATCAACATCATTGATGCTGGCGATGGTTCGGGCACGGGTGCCACGGGCGCTGGTAAGGACGTCTCGCTGACGCTGGCATCTGGTTATGCCAAGTCCGTGACCGTCGATGCTTCCTCGCTGGATGCTGGTGCGTCGGGCCTGGATGAGACCTTCACCTTCAACGCGTCGCTGTCCTCCGGCACCGTGACGGTGACGGGTGGCGCGGCCGCCGACAGCATCACCGGCAGCGCCGGCAATGACGTGCTGAGCGGTGGCGCTGGCAACGACCTGCTGATCGCCGGTTCCGGCTTCGATCGTCTGGATGGTGGTGACGGCGACGACACGCTGTCCTTCGGTCTGTTCTTCGACGGTAACGACACGGTTGCCGGCGGTTCGGGCACCGACACCCTGTCGGTCGATCAGACCAGCGGTCTGGGCGATCTGGCCTTCCTGAACGTCACCAGCGTTGAGCGTCTGTCTCTGGCCGATAATTCCGGTCAGGTCACCCTCGACACCCGCGCTCAGGCGGCTGGCATCAACACCGTGGTGCTGGCTGATGGTAGTGGTGCTGTCAAGGTCAATGCTGCGGGCTTCTCTTCTGGCGTGACCTTCCTGGCGTCGCTGAACGATGGCAATGTGGATCTGACCGGTGGTGCGGGCAGCGACGTCTTCACCTTTACTGGCGATGCGGACCTGAACTCGGCAGACAAGCTGGTGGGTGGTTCGGGTTACGACACGGTCGTCATCGGCAATGGCGCCGGCACCTCCGGTTCGGGCGTTGCCTTCGAAGGCACGCTGGGCTCCGGCGTCGTCGGGATCGAGCAGATCACGGTTGTTGACGCCGCCACGGGCACGGGCAGCACGGGTACCGTGACGCTGACGCTGAACAATGGCTTCAACAGCGGTGCTGCTGTTCTGGTCGATGCACAGGCTCTCAACGGCACCGGCGAATCCTTCAGCTTCACCAATGAAGGTTCGGGCCGCGTGACGGTTCTGGGTGGTGCTGGCAGCGACGAGATCTACGGTGGTTCCGCTGCCGACAGCATCTCGGGTGGCGCTGGTAACGACTATATCGATGGTGGCGCCGGTAACGACGTCCTCGTCGGTGGCGACGGCGATGATACGCTTGTCGGTGGTTCGGGTGTCGACACGCTGACCGGCGGCGCCGGCAATGACGTGTTCGTCGTCAGCCCGGGCACCTCGACCAGCACCGGCGTCGACGTGATCACGGACTTCTCTTCGGGTGACGTCATTCGTCTGGACTTGACCCTGTCGGGTGATTTCCGCGTCGACAACACCTTCAAGGGCGCCAGCGGCACCTATGCTGAAGCTCTGTCGCTGCTGACCGGTCAGAACGGCACCAACCGCGGCCAGTATGTCTACATCACCAGCACCAACCAGCTGGTTGTGGACGTCGATGGCAACGGTCTGCTCCAGGGCGATGATCTTTATCTGACCCTGCAGGGCACCACGGGTCTGACCACCTCGGCGGTCGCTCTGAACCTGACGGTGGGTGACTCGTCCGGTACGGGTGTCGTCATCGGCGGCGCTACCAACCGTGACACCGTAAACCACACGGGTACCGGTACTGTTGAGCTGACCTCGGTCGAAAACTACAACGGTGACGGTGCCACGTATAACTATGTGGTTCTGAAGGATGCGACGGCCATCGCGGTTAGCGATACGTCGGGTCTGACCCTGACCGGGTTCTCCGGTGCTGACACGATCGCTGTCAAGTCGGCTGTCACCAACCACACCTACGATCTGGGTAGCGGTAACGACACCATCACGTTCAGCGGTGCCGTCACCAGCGCCACGATCACCGGCGGCGCCGGCAACGACACGGTTACCTTCCTCAGCACCGGCGGCAACACCGCTCGCTTGTCTGATGTGGAAACGGTTGTTGGTTCGTCCGGTGTGGACGCTGTCACGCTCAGCGGCACGACGGCGATCACGGTTACCGATAATGGTGGTGGCTTCACGGTTACCGGTGCGGTGGGTGCTGATACCATCACGATCGGTTCCGGCAACACCGGCGCCATCACGGTGGTCGATAGCTCCGGTGGCTTCACGATCAACGGTTCGACGGGTGCGGACCTGATCTCCCTGTCCGGTACCGGTTCGGGCACCGTGGTCGGTGGTGACGGTAACGACACGCTCACCCTGTCCGTGGCGACGACCGGCGTTGTCTTCTCCGGTGGTTCGGGCGATGACGTTCTGGTCCTCACCAGCGGTTCCACCGGTGTTGTCTACACTGGCGGCGACGGCACCGACAGCGTGACCTTCAGCGGCAGCGGTAACTCGGTGACGGTGAACGGGATCAACACGATCACTGCTGCCGCTTCGGGCGCCAACAGTGTGATCCTGGGTGCGGGTGACACTGGTGGCTTCACGGTGGTAACCAACGGCACTGGCGGCTACGTGATGGTCATGGGTTCGACCGGCGCGGATGTTGTCACCCTGAGCGGCGCAACCGGTGCGATCATTGTTAGTGATGCCTCCGGTGGCTTTACGGTTTCCGGTAGTGCAAACGACGACTATGTCGGCATCGTGAACACCGGCGCGCTGACTGTGACGGACACTGGCGGCAACCTGTTCCTGTTGGCTACGACGGGCAACGTCATCGAAAACGTTACGCTGAACGGCACCTCGACCTCTGTCACGGTTAGTGATAGCGGTGGTCTGTTCACGCTGACTGGCACGACCGGTAACGACAACATCACGTTCTCTGGTCAGGCGTCCGGCGCGTCCTTCAACTTCTCCCTGGGCAGCGGGAACGACACGCTGACGGTCACGGGTAGCGGTGGGGTCACCGGTTCGGTCGATGGTGGTTCGGGTACGGATGCCCTGGTCTTCGCGTCCTCGGGTCAGATCGTTACCATCACCAACATCGACTCGGTTACTGGCAGCAGCGGCGTGAACACGGTGGTGCTGGGTGATGCCGGCAGCGACGTGATCCTGGTCGGTGGTGCCACCCACACGGGTGCCACCACCACCTTCACCTCCTGGACCTCGGGCGATGTCATCGACCTGGGTACGGGTGGCGCTGATACGATCGTCTTTGGTACGGGCTTCGAGACGACGGTGAGTGGCCTGACGTTCAGCGGCTTCGACGCCGGTGCGACGACGGGCGACGTGCTGAACTTCGATGCTCTGGCCGATGGTACTGTGACCGCTGGCTTTGGCAACGGTTCCGGTATTGTCTTGGCGAACCTGACTACCGGTGCGACCAGCTTTGATCTGGGTGTTGTGATCGGCCAAACCTTCGGTACCGGTAATATCGGTACCGGCAACACTGAGATCAACTTCTCCACGGGCAGCGGTCACATCGTTCTGTTGGCAGCCAGCGGCGGTGATTCGGCCTTCCAGGTTTACTTGGTGGACTCGTCGCTGGATGGCACCGGCGCAAGCTTCTCGGCCGATGATGTCCGTCTCCTCGGTACGGTCAATCTGGCCGCTTCCAACACGGTCAACGACCTGGATATCAGCAACTTCGTGATCTAAATCACCGAAGTTACCCCTGAAGAAACGGGTTGAGTTAAGGAAGCCCGCCGCTCCCGAGAGGGGGCGGCGGGTTTTCTACAAGCGGCGTACAGCAAAAATCTGGATACGGTCGAAGGGTTCCCATGCACGCGTTTCTGGTTGCAGAAGATTTCACCCTCAGCACATCCCGTTTCACTCGGCGCTATCTGGGCGGGACAATGCAGGGTGAGGTGCCGCTCGACCGGCTGATCATCGATATCGGGGCCGAAGCCGATATGGTCCGCAAGGCCATGGAGCAGGATTACAAGAACAAGCAGCCCAAAGATGAGATCCTGGACCTGAACACGTCCGGCGACGGCGACAAGCCGGAGGGCCCGACCGGTTCGGGGGACGGCGACGGCAAGCCGGCGATGCCGCAGTTCCTGACGACCGTCAATGAAGGTGCGTTGCTGAGCTGGTCTGGTTTGCCGCCACGGCTGGGCCGCGTATCAAGCCGTTTTTTCGGTGACGGTCTGTTCCGGCATCCCGATGACGGCGATGTCCTGGCCATGCAGTTGCAGGCGTTGAAGGCGCGGCACCCGGGCCGCAAGCATTTCCACCTGGCGGTGGTGAACGCTTTCGGTACCAATCTCGGTGATACGATGCTGGGTATGACGGCCTTGCGTTACATCGCCAAATACTTGAAGCAGCATCTGGATAGTTTTGTCATTGATCTTCTGCTCGGCGCCAATGCCGGGGTGGCAAATTTCGACATTGCCGGGCATGACGACTGGGTGGGTGACCAGCATCTGATCGGCCCGAGCATTCTGGATTTCGGGCGGTATGACGCCTATTTCGATTTTAGTGGGCTGATCGCACTGCCCCGCATCACGGAAATGGCCATTTCCGACTGGTACCTGTGGTGGTGCGGCCTGGATCCGGCGGCGGTGCCGGCACCGGACAAGCGCAACATCATGCATCACCAATGGCCAATCTGGCAGGAAGTGACGCGTATCCTGCAGGGCATCAAGGGCAAGAAGATCTTCTTCAATCCCAAGGCCAGCGTGCCATTGCGAACCTTTGCCGATGATCATGTGCCGAAGTTCCTGAAGCGGCTGCTGAAGGTGGCGCCCGACGTCACGATCATCATTGATCGGGAGATCAAGCTGGACCATCCGCGTCTGGTCAACCTTTCCAAGGAAATCAATTCGGCCACCAAGTTCGCGGCTCTGGTTGCCCATATGGACGGCATGATCAGCGTCGACAGTTTTGCGCTGCACGCGGCGGATTGCGCCAATGTGCCCAGTGTCGGCCTGTTCGCCTCAATCGATCCCTATGCCTATCCCTATTATCCCCATCACAAGGGCATTCTGATCCCGGATGGGGAGACCTTGCCGGCGTATAAGCGGTTCAAGACCAACACCGACGAGGAATGGAACGAGATCAAGGACGTCTATACGGAGGCCTGGAGCCGTCTGGATGCGGAAGAGGTTTACAAGCTTCTGCAGGAACGGATGGCGGCCCGTGGCAGCGCGCCCGGCCATAACGGCACACGGATGGTTTTTGGCCAGCATCAGAAGGCGCGCTACCGTCAAACGGGCCATGGTCGTTTCCTGCCCTATGAAAACACACCGGACGTCTGGACCCGCGCGCAGCAACGGCTGATCGAGATTTCCCGAAACCTGATCCGGCCCCGCAGCCGGGTGATCATGGTGACGCCCGGTCAAAGCATGTTGCCGGTTGCCATTGCGCAGCATCTTGAGCATTCGGGTCATCTTGACATTTTCGAGCCGCGCGAAGCCCGCCGCCGGCTGATTGACATGGATATCCTGGACAAGGCCGCCAACGGCGTGCATGTCGAATATCATGACACGATCCCCGGCAAGGTGGAGCAGGCCGGGTTCCCGGGTGAGGATGTGCTGGCCGAAACCAATCCCGCCATCTGGGGCCGGATGAACCGGAAGAAGGGTGTCAAGCCGGTCAGCATCGACAGTATGGACCTACAGGTGCTGAACAGCCTGATCCTGACGGCGCCGGCGCATTGGAAGCTGGCGCTGGAGTCGGCGATGGGGACCTTGGAACGCCTGAAAACCCCGGTGCTGATCGGTCCGCTCTCCGTATTGCAGGATGTGCGAGACATCGCCACGATGCTGATGCCGATCAAATATCAATGCTGGGTCGAACAGCTTGAGCCTGGAAAATCAGAGACGACGATCCTGCTGGCCGTGGGTGACCAGGTGAAGGTCCAGGGCCTGAAGCGTGTGCAATTTAGCTGACCGCTGGTACCGGCAGCTCATCAAGGGAGTGGACCCATGTCCAAGAGCTGGACCGATATTCCCCTTCTGCCTGTGGCCTGGGGTGAGGTTTTTGACAAATGGACCATCCTGGTCATCAAGGAGGCCCGCATCGGCGATCCGGAGAAGGTTCGCAATGTCAACCGCGAGCGGGTGGAAATCGAGAAGGTCGTTGGCGACCGCGCGCAGTTCCCGGCCGGTCTTGATGCGCTGGTCGATGCGCTGCACGATATCAATTCCCAGCTTTGGGACATTGAGGACGGCAAGCGCCGCTGCGAACGGGAAAAGACCTTCGGCGACGATTTTATCCATCTGGCGCGGCAGGTCTATATGAAGAACGACGAACGCGCCCGTATCAAGAAGGACATCAACCTGCTGCTGGGCAGCGCGATTGTTGAGGAAAAATCGTACAAGCCCTATTGAGGGTGGAGGGGCAGGCCGGCCAATGCCTCGGCGGTTGCGCCACACCCCGAGCGGAGATTGGATTTGACAGGTAATGCCGCGATTTTCTTCCATCCGGAAGGATTCGATACAAAGAGCCCCAAGCTGATGGGCCGGCATGCCGCCGGAGAGGGGTTCCTGCGCGGCTGGGTTCGTCACGGTGGTTTCGAGGCGTTGCATTGTCAGGTCGGTGATATCCGCCATGCCGAGGCGTTCGGGGCTGAAGTCCGCGCGCTGGGCTGGCGTGGGCCGGTCCATGCCCATCGCCAGGAGATGCCGGAAACGCTGTCTGCCGCCGGCGGCGTGATCCTCCCGGGGCCGAATATCGGTCAGCATGCCTGGGCCCGGCGTGCCCGTGTCCGGCCGGACGCCTTCTCGGTTCTGGGCCTGACGCATACGACCGCGTCCAGTTCTGCCCTGGATCATATTGGGGACCTGCTGATCGCCCCCGTCGAGGAGTGGGACGCCCTGATCTGTACGTCGCAAGCCGTGAAGAGCATGGTGGTCCAGACCCTGACGGATCAGGCATCCTATCTGGCGGAGCGTTTGTCGGTTCCGTCCACGGCGCGCCTGCGCCTGCCGCAGCTTCCCGTCATACCGCTGGGGGTGGCGTGCGACCGGTATGAACATAGGCCTGACCTGCGTCAGGCCTGGCGCGATCGGTTGGCTATCAGCGAAGCCGATGTCGCGGTTCTTTTCATGGGGCGGCTCAGTTTCCATGCCAAGGCGCACCCCATGGCGATGTATACCGCCCTGCAGAATGCGCGGTCGGCCCTTCCGCCCGGTGGACGCCTGCATCTGATCGAGGCAGGCTGGTTCGCCAGCAAACATATCCAAGACGCCTATGACCAGGCGGTCGCGCTGCTTTGCCCGGATATCGTGCATCACGTACTGGATGGCCGGGATCATAGTGTGCGTGACGGCATCTGGCATGCGGCCGATATCTTCTGCTCCCTGTCCGACAACATACAGGAGACATTCGGCCTTACCCCGATCGAGGCGATGGCGGCGGGCCTGCCCTGTGTCGTGTCCGATTGGAACGGCTACAAGGAAACGGTGCGCGACGGTATCGACGGGTTCCGGGTCTCCACCTGGATGCTGCCATCGCCGTTGGGGACCGGCATGGCGGAGCGGCATGCCCTTGGCGTCGACAGCTATGACATGTATTGCGGCAAAAGCTGTCAGTTTGTCAGTGTCGATGTGGAGCAGACCACACAGGCGTTCCGGACACTGATCGCCGATCCCGGCCTGCGCCGCCGTATGGGCGATGCTGGCCGTCGCCGCAGCCGGGAAACATTCGACTGGCGCGTCGTGGTCGGTGCCTATAAGGACTTGTTAACTGAATTGGCGGCCCGCCGGGCAAGGGCGGCGATGGGATCATGGAAATCGCCGCCGCTGGGGGCCGCCTGGCCACTGCGCCCCGACCCGTTCCGCAGCTTCGCGCATTATCCCACGCATCTGCTGGCGCTTGACACACTGGTGGGCAAGACGGAAATGCCCGCCGACCGGTTGGAGGCTGTTTATACCAGCGGCATGGTCAACTATGCCCATG
This sequence comes from Niveispirillum sp., assembly GCF_017996735.1. Taxonomy (GTDB): domain Bacteria; phylum Pseudomonadota; class Alphaproteobacteria; order Azospirillales; family Azospirillaceae; genus Niveispirillum. The sequence goes on along the minus strand of NZ_JAGOGJ010000002.1, from coordinate 25,293 downwards.
CCGCTCTTCCGGGGCTCGCGGTCTTGAAGTCCGTATTGTCTTTTCTTCCGGAAGGGGCCGCTGTGTCGGTTCGTAACCTGGCGGCAGCTTGCGATGCCGGGACCAAGGCCAGTCTGGCGCCGGCCCTGCTGTTCCTGGCCAAATATGATTTTGTTCGCCTTTCGCCGCACGGCGGCGACAGCGGGGATGTGACATGAACATTTTATTCGTCCACCAGAATTTTCCCGGACAATTCAAGCATCTGGCGGCCGCGCTCGCCGCCCAGGGCCATCAGGTGCGTGCCTTTGCCATCAAGGGCGGGCCGCTTGGCGGCGTGAAGGTATATAATTACCCCGTCTCCCGGACATCCTCCGCCAATATCCATCCCTGGGCCGGAGATTTTGAGACGAAGCTGATCCGCGGCGAAGCCTGCGCAAGCGCCGCCCTTCGCATGCGGGGGGAGGGGTTTCAGCCCGATCTCATCGTCGGGCATCCGGGTTGGGGGGAGATGCTGTTCCTGAAGGAAATATGGCCCAAGGTTCCGCAACTGCACTTTCTTGAATTCTACTATAGCCCGACTGGCGCTGATGTCGGGTTCGATCCTGAATTCAAGAAGGATGACTGGCGCAGTCTGGCACGTGTTCGCGTCAAGAATGCCAACGGGTTACTGAACCTGGAAGTCATGGATGACGCGTACAGCCCCACCCAGTGGCAGCGCTCGTCCTTTCCGGCCCTGTATCAGCCCCGCATCGAGGTGATCCATGACGGGGTCGATACCGACCTGCTGACGCCGGCGTCGGCCCAAATCGGCGATTTCGGGCCCGACAAGATCACGCTGACGTCGGGGATGGAGATCGTCACCTTCGTCAACCGGAACCTGGAACCCTATCGCGGTTACCATATTTTCATGCGGGCCCTGCCGCGCATGCAAGCCCTGCGGCCGAACGCCATTTTCCTGCTCGTGGGGGGCGATGGCGTATCCTATGGGGCGGCGGCCCCGGAGGGGCAGACCTGGAAGAACATCTTCCTGGACGAGGTGAAGGATCGTGTCGATATGTCCCGGGTCTTTTTCCTGGGCAATCTTCCCTATCAGACATTTGTCGGCATCCTGCGGCTCAGCGCCGCCCATATCTATCTGACCTATCCGTTTGTGTTGAGCTGGTCCATGCTGGAGGCGATGAGCATGGGCGCCCTGGTGGTGGGCAGCCGGACACCGCCGGTGGAGGAAGTGATCGAGCATGGCAAGAACGGCCTGTTGGTCGATTTCTTCGATGGGGAGGGGCTCGCCGACCGGGTTGCCGATGTGTTGGCCAATCCGCACCACTATCACGGATTGCGGGAGGCCGCGCGCCGTACCATTATCGACCGGTATGATCTGCGCCGCCTGTGCCTGCCGCGTCAGATGGCGCTGGTGGAACGTGTTGCGGGCCATAAGGTCTGAAAGAGGAAACCGGTATGACAATGCTGGCAACGGCGATCGATGTCCGCTTCATTCCGGAGGAGGATCGGCTGGCACTGACCCTGCGGTCGGACAGCGAGAGTACTGAACTGCACATAACGCGGCGGATGACCCGTGCCGTCATGGCCGCCATGGTCGAATTGCTGATGCGGTCCAGCCGCGAGGTGGTGGCGGCGCCGGGGGAAAACCGCACCGATGTGCTGCTGTTCGAACATATGGAAGCCGCGGCAGGATGGCAGCGCAGTGAAGGGTCGGTCCATCCGGGCGGTCTGTCCACCCCCGCGCCCACCGCAGGTCCGGACGGGGTGCGGCAAACTGCTGCTCCTGCCGAATTATTGTCCAAGGTCGATGTCACGGTGGAGAAGGGCAATATGCGATTGCACTTCCACGACACCGCCGGCATCCGCGCACAGATCGAGCTGCCGCGTGAAAAGTCCCACCAGTTCCTGTCCATCCTGCGCGACATATCCGTTTTCGCCCAATGGGATATAAAGGAACTGGCCTGGATGGACCGCCGGTCGCAGTTTGTGATGCCCGAAGGGGCGCGGCTCAGTTGATCTGACGCATCTCGGCAATTGTTCCGATGCGCAGCGCGAGGGGCGCCATTGTGACATCAGCGACTTACTGATGTTGCCCTGCAGTACATGCGCGGATACAATGCCGGCGCGATTGAGCGGGTGGCCTCGTGCAGGCACCCCTTATATAAGGCAGACAGTGCTATGAGATTTGTCGGTTCCAACCGCCCCGCAGGCGCTGCATCTCCGCTGCGGCAGGCGTTACAGAAGTCCGCCCGGGCTTTTGCCTTTGTCGGGGTGTTCAGCTTCTTCGTTAATCTGCTGATGCTGACCTCGCCCATCTACATGTTGCAGGTCTATGACCGCGTGCTGACGGCGCGTAGCGAATCCACCTTGCTTTATCTCAGCGTCATCATCGGTGTGATGATGTTGGTCATGGCGTTGCTGGAGGTCATCCGGTCACGCGTGCTGGTCCGTGTCAGCGGCAAGATGGAGCAGGAACTGGGCTCGCGCGTTTTCGACGCGATCTTTGCCCTGAACCTGCGCATGCCGGCGGCCAACCGCAGCCAGTCGCTGCGCGACCTGGACAATGTGCGGCAGTTCATCACTTCGCAGGGGCCGTTCGCCTTTTTCGACGCCCCCTGGGCGCCGATCTTCATCGGCATCGTCTGCCTGATGCACCCGCTGCTGGGCCTGGTGGCCCTGGGCGGTGCGGTGATCCTGTTCGCGCTGGCCTATGCCACGGAAGTGGTGACGAAGAAGCCGCTGTCGGAAGCCAATGGCCATGCATTGCGGGCCACGGCCTTTGCCGAGGCCAGCCTGAAGAACAGCGAAGTGCTGGCGGCCATGGGCATGTTGCCCGGCATCCGTCGCCGCTGGCGGTCCAGCCAGGACCGGGCCATGCTGTTGCAGGCCGTGGCCAGCGACAATGCCGGCTTCATCAGCGCGATGACCAAGTTCACGCGTCTGGCGGTGCAGTCGGCCATCCTGGGCATGGGCGCCTATCTGGCGCTGGAGAATGAGATCACGCCCGGTGTCATGATCGCGTCCTCCATCATCATGGGCCGTGGTCTGGCCCCGGTGGAACAGGCCATTGGCTCCTGGAAGATGTTCGTCAATGCGCGTGGTGCCTATACCCGCCTGAACGAACTGCTGCGGGCGTTCGATACCGACAAGGAAACCATGGAACTGCCGCCGCCGCAGGGCAATCTGGCGGTGGAACGTGTGGTGGCGGTGCCGCCGGGTGGCAGCACGCCGACCATCAAGGGCGTCAGCTTCGGCCTTGCCGCCGGCGAGTCGCTGGCCATTGTCGGCCCCAGCGCCGCCGGCAAGTCCACCCTGGCCCGTCTCATGGTCGGTGTCTGGTCGGCGCATAGCGGCTCGGTCCGTCTGGACGGTGCCGATGTCTTTGCCTGGAACCATGAACAACTGGGCCCCCATATCGGGTATCTGCCCCAGGATGTTGAAATTTTCGACGGCACCATCAAGGAAAACATCGCCCGTTTCGGCGATGTTGATCCGGTGAAGGTGGTCGAGGCCGGCCAGTTGGCCGGGGTGCATGAGATGATCCTGCGCCTGCCCAACGGCTATGACACGCTGATCGGTCCGGGTGGCATTGCGCTGTCCGGTGGTCAGCGCCAGCGTCTGGGTCTGGCCCGGGCCGTCTATGGCGATCCGCGTTTCCTGGTTCTGGACGAACCGAACTCCAACCTGGACAGCGAGGGCGAGGCCGCCCTTGTCCAGGGGCTGGCCAAGCTGCGCGAACGCAAGGCCACGGTCGTCCTCATCTCCCACCGTCCCAGCATCATGAACCATGTCGACAAGATCCTGGTTCTGCGTGACGGGCTGGTGGAGATGTTCGGGCCCAAGCAGGAAGTGCTGACCCGCCTGACCCGCCCCGTGGCACAGCCGCAGGTGCAGCCTCAGCAGCCCCCGGGGCAGATCGCCTCTCCCGCCGGTGCGGGCGCCTGACGGCACCGCTGGTCGACCATCGTTGAAAGTTTTTGAAAATGATGAAGCTTCTGACCACCCAGAAGGCATTGCCGGCCCTGCCGGCAGGTGCCGATGTGCCGGCGGTTCCCACCGATGAGATGCCGGTTGTCCGCTCGGGCCTTATATTGATCGGCCTGGCCTTTGGCGCCCTTATTCTCTGGTCTGTGCTGGCACCCATCGCCAAGGGCGTCGTGGCGCCGGGCCTTGTGGCCGCCGACAGCAACCGCAAGACGATTCAGCATCTGGAAGGCGGCATCGTCGCCGAAATCCTGGTGCGCGATGGCAGTGAGGTGAAGGCCGGCGACACGCTGCTGCGCCTGGACGGCGTCACCTCCCAGGCGCAGCGCGACGTCCTGTATGGTCAGTTCCTGACCGCCAAGGCGCAGGAGGCCCGCTTCATCGCCGAGCGTGACGGGCAGAAAGACATCACTTTCCCCACGGAGCTGCAGGGGGCGGGTGAAAATGGCCGTAATTCCTTCATCCGTGCGACGGAACAGGAAGTGTTCAAGTCCCGTCGTGAGGCCTTGAGCGGTCAGCTTTCCATCTATGAGCAGCGGATCAAGCAGCTTGACGAACAAAGCAAGGGTCTGGCGGCACAGGTTGCGGCCAATACCCAGCAGATCACCCTGATCGATGGTGAGTTGGAAGGTCTCCAGCAACTGTACGAAAAGGGCTATGCCTCCAAGACCCGTCTGCTGGAGCTTCAGCGCCGCCGGGCCGAACTGGATGGCGACCGGGGCAATTACGAGGCGGAGATCGCCCGCAGCAAGGTTGCCGTCGGCGAAGCGCGATTGCAGATCCTGCAGGTCCGCAAGACCTTTGAGGAGGATGTGGCCAAGGGCCTGTCCGAGGCCCAGGCCCGTGTGTTCGACCTTCAGGATCGGCTGACCAGCGCCACCGACGTTTTGCAGCGTCGTGACGTCAAGGCTACCACCGACGGTGTCATCGTCAATTCCCGTGTCCATACCGTGGGCGGTGTTGTTCGTCCCGGCGATCCGCTGATGGAACTGGTGCCCAGCAATGACGATCTGCTGATCGAAGCGATGGTGTCGCCGCTGGATATCGACGTGGCCAATGTCGGGATGGAAGCGGAAGTCCGCTTCTCTTCCCTGTCCACCCGCCATATCCCCGTTTTGACGGGGACGGTGGAGACTGTGGCGGCTGACGCCACCACCAACCAGCAGGGCGGGCGCTACTATATCGCCCGTGTGCGCGTCTCGAAGGACCAGTTGGCGTTGCTGGGGGGGCAGAAGCTGATCTCCGGCATGCCGGCGGAAGTGCTGATCAAGGCCGGTGAACGCAGCATCGTCGAATATATGATGCGTCCGCTGACCGACAGCTTCTTCAAGGCGTTCAAGGAAACCTGACAAGGGAGGGACGGAGCATGATCCCGGCACAGGGCGGCTCCGGCCTCATCTGGCGCATACAGGCGGCCCCGCGGGATCTCTCGCGGGGCCTTGCCGCGTGTGAACTGCCGGTCAATTGTCTGGTGGTCCCGGAGGCGACCTGGACCGGTATGGTGCCCGACGCGGCCTATGTCGAATGCCCGACATTCTTTCTGGAGGACAAGGCCGGATTCGTGGCGCTGCTGGCCTTCTTCGTGATCAATGCCTTGCAGTTCCGCCTTTATGCCCGCGCGCCGGCGGGGGAGGCGGACGGGTTACTGATGGCCTATCCGCGGCTGGATGATGCGACGATGCAGATGCTCCGGCATTTCGACGCGCGCTCGGCCCAGCAGATCAGCGTGCTGTGGCAACGGCTGGAGGCTTTTCTGGGCCGCATTGCTCTGCCGGGACCGGATCGGCCGGATTTGCTGTGATGCCGGCCTCCAGCCGGCTTTGTTATGCCAATCTTCCTTGATCGCGACCGATCCAGGAAGATTGCGTGTTGCCTCAGACGCCCGGCGCCGCCATCCGGCGGCTTGGCTTACGGCACCACGCGGTGCCGGGCCGGCAGTCGCCGGCCTCCAATCTGCCAAGGGTCAAATCCTCGGCAGATTGGTATGATACCATCGGTCAAATTCTTGACCGATGGTAATGCTGCGTCCGCCGGTATTATTGCGCGCTGATTTTCGGAAGCCTTGTGATGGGTTCCAGCGTGATGCGGCGGAAAAAGGTTTCTGCCCCTTCCGATTGGAACTGGATATGGCCGCGTGTCAGGGGCGTGCGTGAACCGTCCGCCTGCAGGATGGACAGGTCGCGCAGTTCCATGACCGGAACCCCGTTCACGACATGGATGGACCTGTCCCCCAGGACATAGAGGTCCAGCACGTTCCATTCACCAACCGGCCGTTCGGCATCGGTGGCGGCCTCGACATTCCAGGCCGGGGCCTCCACCGTGACGGGACGGCCGCCGACCATGAAGCGGCGCTGCGGGTCGATCAGGGAACGGTCGCGCGCGGCGTCGGTCACCGGCTTCACCATGGTGCCGACGGGCACCACCATGCCGGTCGATCCCCGCATGATCTCGAACTCCACCGATGGCATCCAGGTGCCGTAGACCGTGCCCGGCGTGACGAAGGAATGGTAGAGCAGGCCGTTATTTTCCGGCAGGTCCAGGCGCGGCGCATGGCGCTTGCCGCTCCATTTGAATTCCAGCCGCAGGTGATAGTCACTGAAGCTGCCGCGATGGACGATGGAACCCCAGGTGGTGCCATCCACGCGCAGGGTCGGCTCCCCTTCCAGCGTCACCAGGGTGAACATCGGGTCGCCGCCGGGCCGCGCCCCAATGGGCTTGGCCGTCTTGTTGATATAGGTGACGGCAGGGTCCGGATAGCCCAGCCAGATATCCCAGTCCGACAGGTCGCGGCCGTTCAGCAGATGGACGGCCGGCCCGGTGGCGGCGGGAATATCGGTCAGCACCAGGCGCTGTGGCCGGTAGTCCGGGTCACCGGCCAGAATGGCTTCCAGCTTCGGGTCCGGCTCTGCGGCACCAGCGTCCATACCGCCCGTCATCAACAACAGCAAAGCCGTCGCCAGCCCCAGACCCACCCGCCGCGTCCTGTCCTTCATGCTGTCCCTCCCATTATTGATAGCGCTGTCAATTTTGACCGCACTATGGACCAGTCGAAGGCGGGTGGGAAGGGGCGTCGGGATCAAAGCTTTTTCTCCATAAAAATGCTGGCATCGCCGCCGCAGGGATAATCCCCGAAGGCACCGCAATCGGTGAAGCCCAGCCGGCGGTAAAGCCCCACCGCCTCGCGCTGGAGAGTGCCGGTTTCCAGCTTCAGCAGTCCCAACCCCTCGGCGCGGGCCTGCTGTTCCAGCCCGGCCATGATGGAACTGGCGATGCCGCGCCCGCGATGGATGGGGTCGACATACATGCGCTTGATCTCCCCATAGCCCGACGGGTCGATGCGCAGGGCGCCGCAGCCGACGGCCCGGCCATCGCGGCGGGCCAGCAGGAACCGGATGTCCGGTGCCTTGAGCTGTTCGGGGTCCAGCAGGTGGTTATCCTCCGGCTGGTATAATTGCCCCAGATAATGGTCCAGGGCGGCGATCAGGGCGCGGGCGTCGGGCGCCGTCGGATCGGACGGTATAACGGTGATGTTGTTCATCGGACCTCCTTCAGCAGAAAATCGACCAGGGCGGGGACGGTGTGGGTGGCAGGACCATAAAGCCCGCCATCGAACCGCCCACCCGTTTCCTCCATATTGATTTCCAGGGTGATGGCCCCATGAGCCCGCGCCTCGGCCGCGAAGCCCGCGGCGGGGTAGACGGTGCCCGAGGTGCCGATGGCGATGAACAGGCCGGCATCGGCCAGGGCCTCCCCGATCTCTTCCATGAATAACGGCATTTCCCCGAACCAGACGATATGCGGCCGCAGGCTTCCCCCCGCGCCGCAATCGGGACAGGTCGCGCCCGTTTCCAGATCGCCCGTGAAGCGGGTGATGCGGTCGCAGGCGGTGCAGCGGATCTTCAGCAACGCGCCATGCATGGGCAGCAATCGGGATGATCCCGCCCGGTCATGCAGGTCATCGACATTCTGCGTGACCAGAAGAAAGGGACCGCGCCAGCCGTTTTCCAGCCGCACCAGGGCGTCATGCGCCGCGTTGGGGCCAACCGACGGGTCCAGCACGGCGCGGCGCCGGGCATTGTAGAAACCCTGGACCCGCGCAGGGTCGCGGGCAAAGGCCTGGGGCGTCGCCACCTCCTCCAGCCGGACCTGAGCCCAGATGCCGTCGGCGTCGCGGAACGTGTGCAGCCCCGATTCCCGGCTGATCCCGGCGCCGGTCAGCACGACCAGGCCGGCATCGGGCCGTAATCCCTGCAAAAGGCGTTTCAGATGCGCATCAACCATGGGGGAACCCGACGGCGGAAAGGTGGGAGAGCCGGGCCGCAGGGTGGCATGGGGTCGGGGCAGGGGACAAGGGGGTCCCGTCCTGCTATGAAATCTTCATCGATCCTGCAACCAACCGTCCCATACCGCCATGCGCTCCGTGCTGTTCGTCTGTACCGGCAATATCTGTCGCTCCCCCACCGCCGATGGGGTTTTCCGCAAGCTGGTGGAAGATGCCGGCCTGGATGTGCTGGTCGATAGTGCGGGGACCCATGGATACCATATCGGGGACGGGCCGGACCCGCGCACCGTCCGCGCCGCCCGCACCCGTGGATACGACCTGTCGCGTTTACGGGCGCGCAAGCTGGTGGTTGCGGATTTCGAGCGGTTCGACCTGATCCTGGCCATGGATCGCGGTCATCTGGAGATCATGCGCCGTCTGGCGCCACCGGGCTCGGCGGCGCGGCTGGCCCTGTTCAGCGACTTCGCCCCCGCCCCCTGGCGCGGCCGCGACGTGCCCGACCCCTATTATGGCGGGGCCGAGGGGTTTGTGGAGGTGCTGGACATGGTGGAGGCCGGTGCGCGCGCCCTGCTGGCGCAGGTCACGACGATTTGAGCGTTTCCAGCGCGTCGGGGAAACGGCGCGACAGGGGGACGGTGGTACCGTCCGTCAGGGTCAGGGCGTAATCGCCGGAACCTTCCGGCGCCAGTGTCCGCACATGGGTGCGGTTGACCAGCCAGGACCGGTGGGTGCGCAGCAAGCCATGCGCCGACAAGGCCTCTGTCACCTGGGTCAGGGTGGCGCGCATCAGCGGGCGCTTGCCATCGGCCAGCACGAATTCCACATAATTGCCGGCCGATCGGGCCGCCATGATCTCCGTCACGGCCACGCGCCACAGGCGGGACCCGTCGCGGATATCGAACAGGGCCGGGCTGTCCGCCGGGGAAGCGGGCATCGGGGCCGCGGGGGCGGGCCCGGCGGGTGCGGCAGCGGCAGGTGGCGCGCGGCCATGGCCGAACAGCAGATAGACCAGACAGACCAGCAGATAGGTCATCATGTCCTTCCGCCCCTCATAGATCAGGACGGGAATGGACAGGTTGAACCGGTAATCCAGGTCCAGCAGCATCGTGGTGCCGTTGCGCAGCAGGGCCATGCCCACGCTGTGCAACAGGCTGAACACCATGATGGCGGGCAGGTGCAGGGCCCACACCCGGCCCCAGGGCGGGGCCAGGGGGGCGCGCCCCAGGACCCAGCCCGGTATCCAGCACAGGCACAGGATGGCGATGGCGCTGCTGAATTCCGTCAGCGCGGGCAGCCAGACGGGCCAGCCATGCCGTCGTTCATCCCAGGCGGAGAACATGTTGACCGTCGCGAACAGCAGGGTCAGCGGCACCAGGGCCAGATAGGGGCGCCAGCCGCCCATGCCGTTCGTCACGGGACGCGCGCCGTTCGTCCCGGCCGCGTCACGGCCGGTTCCATCCGTCCCCGTCCCCTTGGCGGCACGCGGGCGCCAGGGCCAGAAGCGGGGGCCGGCAGCCGTTTCCCGATCCCGAGATGAAGATGATGACGACGACAAGCCCTGTTCCACCCGTTCCTTCCGCCAACGGCCAGCGTCTGCCTTTCCTGGACTGGGTCCGGGTGGGCGCCTTTGGCCTGCTGATCCTTTATCATGTCGGCATGTTCTATGTGACCTGGGACTGGCATGTGAAGAGCCGGCATGTGGGTCATACGATAGAGCCGCTGATGTGGCTGTCCAACCCCTGGCGCCTGTCGCTGCTGTTCCTGATTTCCGGCGTGGCCACCCGTTTCATGGCCGATCGCATGGGGCCGGGGGAACTGGCACGCTCGCGCCTGGGGCGCCTGGGCCTGCCGCTGCTGTTTGTCATGGCCGTGCTGGTCGTGCCCCAGCCCTATTTCGAGGTGGTTGAAAAGATCAATTACGCCGATGGGTTCCTGGCCTTCTATGGCCGTTACCTGTCCTTTGATCAAAGCTTCTGCCGTGGGGATGATTGCCTGATCCTGCCCACCTGGAACCATATGTGGTTCGTGGCCTATCTGCTGGTCTATACGGGCCTGCTGGCGGGCTTTTTGATGCTGGGCGGCGGGCGTTTCCTGCTGCTTCTGGGTCAGGGGGTCTGGACGCGGGTCCCTTGGGCCGTCCTGCTGCTGCCCATGCTGGTGCTGGTCCTGCTGCGCCTGACCCTGATCGACCGGTTCCCCGTGACCCATAATCTGGTCTGGGACTGGTACAATCACGCCGTCAGCTTCGGGGTTTTCCTGCTGGGCTATGCCATCGCGCGCAATGTTGCCCTGTTCGACCTTCTGTCGGCGAAGCGCTGGACCAGCCTGCTGATCGCACTGGCCGCCTGGGCGTTCTATGCCTGGTACGGCTCCACCTACTGGCGTGATGGCGCCCCCGATCCGGCGCCGCTGCTGCATATCGCATCCCGCGTGGCCTATGGTGTGCAGCAATGGGCCATGATCCTGGCCGTGCTGGGTTTTGCCCGCCGGCATCTGAACCGCTCCACGCCCTTGTTACGCTATCTGTCGGTCGGGGTTTTTCCCTTCTATATCATCCACCAGACTTTGATCGTGGTGATCGGCCATTCTCTGACGCCGTTGGACCTGCCGGTTGCTGCCGAGTCGCTGTTGATCATCGCCCTGACCGTGGCCGGTTGCTTTGCCACCTATGAGCTGGCGCGGCGGGTGCGCGTCCTGCAGCCGCTGCTGGGGGTCAGATAAGGCTTTCTTTACGTCTGACGGCGTAGGCTGGTGCCGGCCGGTGATCCGCCGGCACCAGTTCGGGGTGGGATGTGAGTGGTGTCGCCTATATGCCCGACATGGCCATGACCGGCATCGACGCGGTTTCCGATCCGCGCCTGCGGGGCCTTGTCGATTATTGGGCGGTGCTGCGCGGCGCCGACCGCCTGGCGCCCGACCGTCATCATCTGGACCCGGCGCAGATCCAGCATCTGCTGCCTTGGATCATGCTGCTGGACGTGTTGGCGGATGATTACCGGTACCGGCTGGTGGGCACGGGATTGGACGGGTTGTTCGGCCGCGCCCTGACGGGGACCACCCTGCGCCAGTCCTGGCCCGCGCATCTGGGCGACCATTGGCGCCATTGGATGGACCGGGCCAGCCGGCAGGCCTGCCCCGTGGCCACAACGGCCGTACTGAACACGCGGCGTGGCCGGTTGCGCCTGGATGCCGTCATCCTGCCCTTGTCGAACCAGCCCGATCGTGTCGACATGCTGCTGTGCGGGGCGTCAGGATCGTCCATGCGCCGCCAGTCCAGCCCCCTTCTGCGCCCCACGGATGAGGTGGTGGCCGATGAACTGGTCAGTTTCGAGGCGTCGGTACTGACGCTTTGAGGCGCGGCACCGCCGGTGCTAGGGTGCCGCGATCCTTCCGGCAGCCCTGTGACCGACCCCGTGACCGACAACAGCAGCACCCGCACCGACAGCCCCGTTTCGCCCATGATGGCGCAGTATCTGGAGATCAAGCGTCAGCATCCCGGGTCGCTGCTGTTCTACCGGATGGGGGATTTCTACGAGCTGTTCTTCGACGACGCGGTGCAGGCCGCTGGCGCGCTGGACATCACCCTGACACGGCGCGGCCAGCATCAGGGGGAGGATATCCCCATGTGCGGCGTGCCCGTCCATTCCCATGAACAATATCTGTCCCGCCTGATCCGGTCGGGTTTCCGCGTCGCCATCTGCGAACAGACCGAGGACCCGGCGGAGGCCAAGAAGCGCGGCAGCAAATCCGTGGTCCGGCGTGACGTGGTGCGTGTCGTCACCCCCGGCACCATCACGGAAGACGGGCTGCTGGATGCCAAATCCAACAATTACCTGGCCGCCCTGGCCGAGGCGGGGGGAGAGGGCGGCCTTGCCTGGCTGGACCTGTCCACGGGGGAGTTGACCCTGTGCCCCGTGGAGCGCGCCAACCTTCCGTCGGTCCTGGCCCGCCTGTCGCCGGGGGAATTGCTGCTGCCCGACCGGTTGAGCCAGACAGAGGAACTGTCGCCGCTCTGGGATGAATGGCGCTCGCGCCTGACCATCCAGCCCAATGCGCGCTTTGACAGCGAGAATGGGCGCAAGCGTCTTTTGTCGCTGTACAATGTCGGCACCCTGGATGCCTTCGGCAGCTTCACCCGGGCGGAGGTAGCGGCGGCCGGCGCCCTGGTCGATTATGTGGAACTGACACAAAAGGGCCGCCTGCCCCGGTTCGACGTGCCGCGCCGTCTGGCCGCCGGTCAGGTGATGGAGATCGACCCCGCCACCCGCCGCAATCTGGAACTGACCCGCACCCTGACCGGGGACCGCAAGGGCAGCCTGCTGGCCGCCATCGATCGCACCGTGACGGGGGCGGGGGCGCGTCTGCTGGCCGGGCGCCTGTCGGCCCCGCTGACCGATCCGGCGCGTATCGACCGCCGCCTGGACATGGTGGCCTATCTGGCCGGTGAGACGGCGATGCGTATCGATATCCGCGAGGAATTGCGCCGCACGCCCGATGTGGAACGGGCTCTCACGCGTCTGACGCTGGATCGGGGCAGCCCACGCGATCTGGCCGCCGTGCGCGACGCGCTGGAACGCGCCGTGTCCCTGCGCGGGCGCCTGGCCTATGGCGCCGGCGGCATCGCCCCGCCGCTGCCGGTGGGTCTGGTCCGGGTGGTGGACGGGCTTGGCGGCGGGCAGGGGGCGGACCACGAGGCGCTGATCGGCCTGTTGTCGCGGGCGCTGGGCGCCGATCTGCCGCTGCTGGCGCGCGATGGCGGGTTCGTGGCCGCCGGTTATTCGGCGCCGCTGGATGAATTGCGGGCGCTGCGCGACGACAGCCGGCGCCATATCGCCAACCTGCAGGCGCAATATGTGGATGCCACGGGCATCGCGTCCCTGAAGATCCGGCACAATAATGTGCTGGGCTATTATATCGAGGTGACGGCCGTCCATGCCGACAAGCTGATGTCGGAGAAGCATCGCGCCGATTTTATCCATCGCCAGACCATGGCGGGCGCCGTGCGCTTCACCACCGTGGCCCTGTCGGAACTGGAGCGTAAGGTGGCGGAGGCGGGCGACCGGTCGCTGGCCCTGGAACTGGAGATTTTCGGGCAGTTGGTGGCGGCCGTCATCGCCGTGGCCAACCCCATCGCCACCACCGCGCGGGCGCTGGCCACGCTGGACGTGACGGCGGCGCTGGCCGATCTGGCCGTCGATGCCGGCTGGTGCCGCCCGGAAATGGCCAATGACCTGTCCTTCGATGTGCATGGCGGTCGCCACCCCGTGGTCGAACAGGCGCTGACCGAACAGGGTGGCGGGCCGTTCGTGGCCAATGATTGCGACCTGTCGCCCGGACAGCGCCTGTGGCTGCTGACCGGTCCCAACATGGCCGGTAAATCGACCTTCCTGCGCCAGAACGCCCTGATCGCCGTCCTGGCGCAGATGGGCAGCTATGTCCCCGCCCGGTCGGCCCGCATCGGGACCGTGGACAAGCTGTTCAGCCGCGTGGGGGCGGCCGACGATCTGGCGCGTGGCCGTTCCACCTTCATGGTGGAGATGGTGGAGACGGCCACCATCCTGAACCAGGCCACCCGCCATTCCCTGGTGATCCTGGACGAGATCGGGCGCGGTACCGCCACCTTCGACGGCCTGTCCATCGCCTGGGCCTGTGTTGAGCATCTGCATGAGATGGCCCGCTGTCGCGGCCTGTTCGCCACGCATTACCATGAACTGACGGCCCTGTCGGGCAAGCTGCCCGACCTGTCCTGTCACACGATGCGCATCAAGGAATGGAAGGGCGACGTCATCTTCCTGCATGAGGTGGCGGCGGGGGCGGCCGACCGGTCCTATGGCATCCATGTCGCGCGGTTGGCGGGCCTGCCGCCCGCTGTCATTTCGCGTGCGGAACAGGTGTTGCAAATCCTGGAGAATGGCGACCAGGCCAGTGCCGCCAGCCGGCTTGCCGATGACCTGCCCCTGTTCGCGGCCATGGCCCAGAAGCCGGCCCCGCGACAGGTTGTTTCGGAACCGGAACCATCGATCGTCGAAGCGGAACTGCGTGGGATCAACCCGGATGAGCTGACCCCGCGTGAGGCGCTGGACGCCCTGTACCGGCTGCGCGGCATGCTGGGTCAGAGGGCGTAAGGTTCATATGGAGCAGGGTCGGCCGTGCCCCGGCCGTCTTCCCCCGCGAAGGGGCAGGGAACATCAGCCCGTCAGGAAACTGACGATCAGCACATCCTCAATAACGGGCTGACCGATGATGGTGTTGGCCAGGTCGCGCACATGCTGTTTGACGGCCTGCAGGTCGTTCGGCCCCGCCTTGCGGGTCAGGTTGGGGTCCTCGGGCAATTGTTCGGTCAGCAATCCCACGATGCGGGGCATATAATCGTTCACCAGGGCCGATTCCACCGGCAGCTTCTCTGTGCGGCGGACCACCAGCCGCATGACGATGCGGATGAAGGCGAATTTTTCCCGCCCCGGCAGCAGCAGCGGCGGGATATTGATGAAGCGCAGCTTCGGATCATCCAGGATCGGGTCGCCCCCTTCTTCCGCCAGCGCAGGCAAGCACAGCAAGGTGGCGGCCAAACCGCCTGCGCCCAGTCGTAGCAACGCCCGGCGTTGTTGATCCGCGCCCGTCATACCCATGCCCCGTGATGCCCCACATCGCGGGCAGTAGAACGCCAATCCCCGGCAACAGGCAAGCGCCTGCATGTGACCATGCGGGTAGGGCATGACAGGTTTCAATATTATGGAACTATCCAGTCCATTAATTGCATTGACCGTCAGGCGGACAGGGCGCACCTTCATCACAAAACTGGACTACCCAGTTCCGTAATTGCCAGCCGAGACCATACCCATGAACAGAAAGATCGCCCTGACCCTCGCCGTGCCGCTGCTGCTTGCCGGTACCTATGGTGGCTGGCACTGGTGGTCGGTGTCCCGGTTTCAGCAGACGACGGACAATGCCTATATCGAGGCTGACATTACGATGATCAGCCCGCGTGTCGAAGGCCATGTCGCTGCGGTGGAGGTGGTGGAAAACCAGATGGTGCAGGCGGGTGAGGTGCTGGTACGCCTGGACGATCGCGACCTGCGGGCCAAGGTTGACCAGGCGCGTGCCCGCCGGGACTCCGCCGCGGCATCCATCGCCAATATCGACAGCCGCCTGACCCTGGAAGCCGCCCTGATCCGGCAGGCGGAGGCCAATGTCGCCGCCGCCCAGGCCGAGCAGCGCCGCGCCGGGGCCGATGCCCAGCGCTATACCGCGCTGGCCAAGAGCGAATTTGCCAGCCAGCAGAAACTGTCCACCACCCAGGCGGATGCACAGAAGGCCGGTGCCGCCCTGGCCAAGGCGCTGGCCGCCGTGACGGCGGAACGCGACCAGTTGTCGGTCCTGTCGACCGAGCGGACAAAGGCGCTGGCCGCGCTGGAGGAAGCCGGGGCCGCGCTGGAACTGGCGCAGAACGACCTGGATAAGAGCGTGATCCGCGCGCCCATCGCCGGTGTGGTCGGCAGCTCCGGCGCGCGCGTGGGGCAGTTCGTGAAGGCCGGATCGCAGCTCATGTCCCTGGTGCCCGTCCAGGACGCCTATGTCACCGCGAATTTCAAGGAAACCCAGATCGGGCACCTGCGCGTGGGCCAGCCGGTGGAACTGTCCATCGATGCCTATCCGGGGCAGGTGGTGACGGGCCGGATCGACAGCCTGTCCCCGGCATCGGGCGCGCAATTCAGCCTGCTGCCGCCGGAAAACGCCACCGGCAATTTCACCAAGATCGTGCAGCGCGTGCCGGTGCGCATCGCCCTGCCCAAGGAGGGGCCGCTGGCCGGTCGCCTGCGCCCCGGCCTGTCGGTGGAGGTCAGTGTTGATACCCGCAATGGCGGCCGTGATCTGATCGGCATTGCCAAGGCCGATACCGGTATTCCCCAGCAGGTGGCGGTGCGGCCATGAGTGCCGCCGCTACCCTGGACGCCGCCCCGGCCCCGCCGCCATCCGTCACGGCCGGCATATCAAAGCGGACCCTGGTCGGCTTTGTCGCCATGGTCTTCGGCATGTTCATGGCCATCCTGGATATCCAGATCGTGGCCAGCAGCCTGCGCCAGATCCAGGCGGGCGTGGCGGCCAGCGCCGATGAGATCGTCTGGGTCCAGACCAGCTATCTGATCGCCGAAGTGGTGATGATCCCGCTCTCGGGATATCTGACGCGGCTTCTGTCCACACGTGTGTTGTTCACCGTGGCGGCGCTGGGCTTCACCCTGACCAGCATGCTCTGCGCCCAGTCCTCTTCCCTGGATGAACTGGTCCTGTGGCGCACTTTGCAGGGCTTCATCGGCGGCGGCATGATCCCGACCGTCTTCGCGACCAGCTTCACCGCCTTCCCGCCGGCCCGGCGCGGACCGGTGACGGTGGTGATCGGGCTGGTGGCGACGCTGGGCCCGACGGTGGGGCCCACGCTGGGCGGCTTCCTGACGGAACAGTTCTCCTGGCACTGGCTGTTCATGATCAATCTGGTGCCGGGCCTGGCGGTGGCCACCATCGTCTGGAACTGCATCGATATCGACAAGCCGAACTTTTCCCTGCTGAAGGGCATCGACCTGCCCGGCATCGCGCTGATGGCCCTGTTCCTGGCCAGCCTGGATTATGTGATCGAGGAAGGGGCCCGGGAACAATGGTTCCAGGATGCGACGATCCGCAATTTTGCCCTGCTGGCACTGGTGGCCGGGATCGGCTTCTTCTGGCGTGTCCTGACCTATGACAAGCCCATCGTCGACCTGAAGGCCCTGCGCAATGTGAACTTCGCCATGGGCTCGATCTATGGCTTCATCATCGGCATCGGGCTCTATGGCTCGGTCTATATGCTGCCGCTCTATCTGGGGCAGGTGCGCGGGCTGAACGCACAGCAGATCGGGTCCACCATGGTGGTGACGGGCATCTGCCAGTTCCTGTCGTCGCCCATCGCCGGCATGCTGTCGTCCAAGATGGATGTGCGCAAGGTGCTGGCCATCGGTTTCACCCTGCTGGCCACCAGTTTCTATATCTCCGTCCCCGTCACCGCCGACTGGCAGTTCGACCAGTTGCTGGTGCCGCAGATGATCCGTGGCGCGGGCTTGATGTTCTGCATCATCCCCATTACGTCGCTGGCCATGGGCACGCTGCCGGCGCATCAGGTGCCCAACGCGTCGGGCCTGTTCAACCTGATGCGCAATCTGGGCGGTGCCTTCGGGCTGGCCGGTATCAACACCCTGATCACGGAGCGTATGGCCCTGCATGGCCGGGTGCTTTATGACTGGATCGATCCGACAAGGGTTGAGGTGCAGAACTATCTCGCTCAGGTCGGAAGCCGGGTGGCCGACGCCACGGGTGCCGATCCGGCCACGGCCGGGCTGCCCCTGCTGGCCGCCACGATCCAGAAACAGGCGACGGTGATGACCTTCTCCGACCTGTTCCTGGCCATGGGGGTGGTCTTTACCCTGGCGTTGCTGACCCTGCCCTTCGTCAAGCGGCCCGTCATGCGCGGAGCCGCGGATCTGGGCGGGCATTGATATCAATGCCAATAGATTCCGGCATGTCGGAATTTATTGGCTTCGGCGGCACGGACCGCCGCCGCGCCGGTCGGCGCGGATACCAGGGGTCAAGACGTTGACCTCTGGTATGGGAAGTCGAGGAGAGGATGATGTCGGTAAGCGTGATGGCGGATGACACAAGAGAAGGACGCCGGGGCGCCGGACGGCCGCTGGACATGGCCAAGCGCGACGCCATCCTGGACGCCGCCGAAACCGTCTTCGCTGAGGAGGGCTATGCGGCCAGCATGGACCGGGTGGCGGAGATGGCCGGCGTCTCCAAACAGACCATCTACAAGCATTTCGCCGCCAAGGACCGGTTGTTCGATGCCATGGTGGTGCGCCGGTCGGAACGGATGACGGAGCCCGTCACCATGGCCGATCCCGCCCGCCCCGTGGCGGAGGTGATGACCAATGTGGGCCAGCGTTTCCTGGATCTGATGGCTGGCGGGCAGTTGAACTGCCTGCTGCGCACCCTGCTATCGGCCGGCACGGGGACGGAGATGGCCCGGCACTTCTATCAGACGGGTCCCGCCGTCTCGCTGGGCCGGATCGCCGCCTATCTGAAGCGCCAGCATGATGAGGGGCGGCTCAGCGTGCCGGACCCGATGCTGGCCGCCGAGCATTTTTTCGGCCTGCTGAACGGTCATGTGCAGTTGCGCGGCCTGTTGGGCGTTCTGCCCCCGATGGGGGAGGATGAACGCCGCGCCCGGGTGGACGCGGCCGTCCGGGTTTTCCTGGCGGCGTATCAGCGCGGCGTCTGACCATCCGGCTATACATGGCGCCAGACGCCGGCGGCTGGCCGCCCCCGATTGCGGATCAGGCGGTGCGGCGCAGGGTGGGGCGGTTATGGGGCTGGATCAGCTCTGATAGCTGTGCTGCCAGTTCGCGGCCCTTGTCGGTCAGGGTGATGATCTTGCGGCGGCGTTCGCGCGGATCTTCCTCCGCCTGCACCAGATCATGGCCCGCCTTGCCGAAGCTGTGCCACTTCGACAAGGCGGCCACGTTGCGGGACGCGGACGATTGGGCGATGCCCAGACGCTCCGACAGGTCACGGATCGACAGGCCTTCATTCTGCGCGATGGTCAGGAATGACAGCGCATATTGGATGGGCAGGTCGGGGTCCAGTGTACGGAGCGCTTCCAGCACGCGGACCAGTGGGTCCAGCGTTTCAGGATGCCATGCGGCGGTCCCTGGATTGGTAGGCATCATGGTGACGGCCATCGTTTGTGGGTCCCCTGGCCACCGGGCGCCAACGGCCCGGCGTATAAATCACATGGAGGCGGCCAAGCCAGATCAGGGTTTCGCCATTCTCGCGCCGGACTTCGCAGCCGCGCGTGCGTGGGGCGTCCCGATGGGGCCGCGCGGTAAGTTCAAAGAAGAATTTCGGGCCGCTGCCCAACGACATGAAGAAGCTCATCTCTGCCCTCGATTGTTCGGAAGATCGTTTGTTGATTGAGAGGGATTTGTCGTGCGGTCATTACAAAACCGGACCCGCGCAGGCCGTGCCCACGCTTGGTACCGGTACGATTGAACAAATTATCCATGGAAAATTTCTCCTCTTGGCTGGGGGGTGGCAGGAAGGGTTCAGAGGGATTTATCGCTCAAGGACGGGAAGGTTGCAACGAACAATCTGTCCCTGTATTCCGTCAGTTCCGATATCGGATGAATTCGAAACGAAAAAGGCCGGCGGTGATGGCGGGCCACCCCCTCCAGCGTGTCGCGGGTCTGCATATCCAGTTCGCGCAGGATCACATCCGGCAGATCGGGATAGGGTGGCGGAATACGGGCCAGACGGCCCAACAGATCAAGAAAGCGCATGACACGGGTCCTTTGGATGATTTGGCGATAAATCATCCGATATAGGATATATTCCGTCAATGCGCGTCCGGCGCGGATCAGGGCACACCGGCCTTATGGCGCAAACGCCACCAGCCCCGCAAACCGGCGGGGAGGCGTGATATGAGCGCTGAATCCGCTATTTACGCCGGTCGCCTTCTGGCACTATCGCACCTATGCACAGTGGCGAACTATGGAAATGGATCAGACGTGGAATGGCCGCAATCTGCGCCGCCATTGCGCTTGATCTTATTACTACGTTCTTTGTCGAATTGGCCAAGGTACACGGTATTTATGATAACCCCTCCAAGCGCCTGGAGGGTGTGATGAGTTGGATCGCACCAATCACCGAAGCCTCATGGTATCCATGGGTAGCCGGTATGGCGATAGGCTTTACTATCGGGATTTGGCTGGTTTCGTCCAGATACCTAATGTGGAGGGAGCAGAAAGAGATAGCGGAAAAAGCTATTTCAGAAAAGAATCGTATAATTCATGAGTGGAAGTTTTCAAAAGAAAGACTTGATGCTTCCAAAAAAATAAGATTATCATTGTCATCAATGATAAATAATGCACTTGGAGCCAAAAATTCACATGAATATATTGATTCACTTCAAGAAAATGAATGTGGAATAGAGTTGGCGATTATAAATGACAAAGAATTAAAGGTTATTTTTAATAAACTACCACCAAAGCTTCTGAAGCTTTGGGAAGAATCCATAAAATTTCGTTCCGGTGGCATGGAGAAAAGTGCATTTGTTTACGGGGAAGCGCTTAAGGCCGTAAATGTAGATCGCATACGGATTGAGCAGATTTGCGATCAGATAATCTCTGAATGTTCCGGCCACCAGTAGTCATCCTAAACCCTTATCGTCGCGCACCCTATGGTCTTCATCGTCGCCAGCATGAATGCATGCCGTGAACCCACCACGGCTGATCTTGTTCTTAATGTTCAGTTCTGTCTCTTGGATTCCGATGGCCTGGAGGTTTTCCGTGAGATCGCCGCAGCCCAGGCCATCGGCGGCATACCTGACTGATTAAATTCTCATGGCTATGATCGCCATGCGATGTCATATGGACGCGCCATTACAAATAGCCATTTGAATCAATGTCTTAGGAAGTACTTCATAAATCACAATAAGATAAAAATAAACAAAGTCTGTATTTTCTTGTTTGATGCGGGATTACTTTGCAAGACATGCGAATCATTGAAGAATCGTTCCCCATCAGTTATTCATTGCAGATGATGCTGTCCAAAGACGACGGCCCAGGGACTCCTACATCCCTGGGCCGTCTAATTGGATGGCCCCTAAGCGGTGGCCTAGAACCCCACACGCTGAGGACAGGGCTGCACACACAGCCGAACTGCTCCACCATTCCACGGTGGGCAGTATCAGCGAATCCGTGCGCAGAATCAAGGGGTTCTTCATCATGTGGAGAACAACTATGGTTAGCGTTTCTGCATATCGGCGTCGTAGGTATGGGCGGATTGAACATGTGCGAAAGCATTTCCGCCGATATCCAAGATCACGCTGAGATATCCATAGGTTGGCATAAGGGCTGGCTACTGCGGCCATGATTGCCTTGACATAATCCGCAACTCGATATGCCGGACCAACACGAGGTGTGGTCCGGCTATTCGGATTGTAGATGCAGGCTCTTGCACCCAAGAACATCAAGGCATTGGACAAGGAAAACCGCTGAGAACTTGCCGCGCGCTACCTTGTTCCGAAGGTTAACGACCGTATCAGGCGCGCCAACGGCAGCAAGCCTGGATGCTAATTCCTCATATGTCACGCCGCGCCTCGTCATCTCGGCGCGCAACATCCGCTTCACTTCATCGGCCCATTCTTCTTCGGTCTTCATGATACCCTCTAATATGTTACGGACATCATCATACGCGATACTTTTGCAATTGACAATGATGTGTAGTGTCATCATATTCGTTACGTGAGTAACGCAAACGATGGTGTCAGCGGTGTCTCAACACTTCCTCCTTTCCAGCGCCGCACGGACGATCAGCCTGAAGGCTGTGATGTCCCTGACGGACGCGGATGCGTGGAAGGTGTTTCAGCGCATCCGCTGGCCGGAGACGGATGGCGCTCCTGTGTGCCCGAAATGCGGCCATGATCGCTGCTATGACGTGACGCGCGGTGCGACTCCGCGCTTCCGTTGTGCTGCTTGCCGGAAGGATTTCAGCCCGACCAGCGGGACCCTGTTCGCGTATCACAAGCTGTCGATCCGCGACTATCTGGCCGCCGTCGTGTTGTTCGTGAATGCCGTGAAGGGCATCAGCGCGTTGCAGATGGGCCGTGATCTGGACGTGTCGTACAAGGCCGCCTGGGTGCTGTGCCACAAGATGCGGGAGGCCATGGCGTCAGAAATGAAGGGCGCTGTGATCGGCGGTGAGGGCAAGACCGTTGAAGTGGACGGCATGTACACGGGTGGACACATCCGCCCTGAGAACCGCAAGGAAGACCGGGTTGACCGTCGTTTGGCCGCTAACCAGAACGGCAAGCGCAAGGTCGTGGTCGCGATCCGCGAGCGCGATGGCCGCACCGTCACCGCCGTGTTCCCCAGCGAAGATGCGTCGGTTGACTTCATCAAAGGCCGCGTCGCTAAGGGCACTGTCGTTCACACCGACGAAGCCGCGACGTGGGAGAGCCTGCGCACCAAGTTCCGCGTCAAGCAGGTCAACCACAGCATCGCGTACAGCCACGACGACGCTTGCACCAACATGGCCGAGAGCTTCTTTTCCCGCATGCGCCGCGCCGAATGGGGCCAGCATCACAAGATCAGCGACGTGTACCTGAACCGCTATGCCGCCGAGATGGGGTTCCGCGAAGATCATCGCCGCCAGCCCAACGGCAGCCTGTTCAACCGCGTCGTTGGGCTAGTGACGAAGAATGCGCCGTCCGTGGACTTCACGGGCCGGTGGCAGCGGAAGGCGGCTTAATCAGGAAATTCAGTTTCAATGCCAATCTGGCCCGTCATAATCATCCGGTGGTTCAATAGAGTCCCAGCGTGCAGCGATTTCCAAGCACGACTCAGAAACTTTAGCTCTGAACCTTGAATGCGCGGCGCTGGCCTTAACAATTTCGCCAGCGGCAAGGTCAACTGCCATACACAAGCGTGGCAGCGGCTCCATTTGACCACCTTCTAGCGCCCATAGCATCATGCCAGTTATCGCTGAAAGTCGGGCTTTCATTGAGCCGCGATCTGCCGCGAACGCATATAGAAGAACAACTCCACCGCTGTTGCTTACATCACCAACTTCTGCCGAAATCATCGCATCTAGCGTTACTTTTAGACGCACGCCGTTCTGAGAAAATGCCAAAGACGTCGGGGCTGGAGCAATCTGCATTCCACGGAATGAGCTTGGCCGTATCGTCTCAATGAATGCTCGCACGGCTCTTTCGCAACGCAAAGCTTCGTCTTTTGCATTGCCGGTTTCGCGGCGCGCCCTAGCCGCCATTCTTTCGGCGAGTTCCAAAACAGCAGGCTGATCAAATGATGGCTTCGACAACGCCGCCTTAAGGGTCTGGCGTATTTGAGAATACGCTGAAATCTCGATTTTTTTAGGGAACTTTGCCGCGCGAATGACCTTTGTCCGCTGCGGCGCTCCGTCAGTGGTAAGATATTCAGAAATATGATTCACTGTAAACACAGGCGTCTTGTTGAAGCCGAAGTTGGAGGAGATGCCCATGGAAGATATCGCCCTTGTGGCCAAGCTGGCTTCTGGAGATACAGTATATGTGTCTCCACTTCATGACCAAACCTATCACGAGCATATTGAGGATGACAATCTCGGAGGCCCTGGCGGTTACTTCATCAGCGTAGAAAGGGGCAAGAAATTTGAGATTCTGGCTAAAGCCGCCGATCTGGAAGCCGCGCGCGCGCTCTTTGGAATACTTGTGCAGGCCGGACGATTGGCCTAAATGATTTTTTGGCTTTAAGCTCAAGAATCGGCGGCAATTAAAGGGTGCGCCTACTCATCCGCAATCCGCCACCCATCCACCCCATCCTGAACCAGCCCCCGCTTCCGCAGGGACCGCAGGCCGCCCAGCACCACCAGCATGTGCCGTCGCATGGCGTCATCGCCCCTGTCGTCCACACACAGGCGATCCATCATCATTCCGGCTATCTCGGCTGATGACACGGGCTCTGGTGCGTCTCTCAGCGCGTCAAGGATGAAGGCCGTGACATTGAAGTCTCTTGCCACGCGGGGGCGCTTCTCCACAGGACGTATCGTCTCGGGTGCATGCCGGTAGCCAAGCATGACAAGGCAGCGGTCCACGGCCTGAATATCAGACTGTAAAGCCGCCAGTTGCCTGCGAAGCTTTGCGACCTCGCCGGACAACTCGCCGCGCTTACGCACCAGACCATGAAGAACGGGAGACATTGCCATGCGGTAAAACTACCAAAATGGCTGATTCGCTGGTATCTTGGCGTGGTGGCGTTTGCGCCATAATACCGGGGCACACTGAAACGCCGGAGCCTTAGCTCCGCGATCCAGCAGAAAAGCTCGCGGTCATCGGAATCCGCGAGACAGAAATAAAAATCAAGGACAATATCTTTAATGGCAAATTTACAGAGGTGTTCTTTATCCAATGTCTACGAGTCATAAACTGCTCTGTTTTGCGATTGTCGGATGCCTAGCACTCCTAAGTGTTTTGGCTCATTTCGCTCATGGTGATATGAATAACCCCATACACAATATAGGCAATGAACAGACACACAGTAGTCAAGAGCCTTTGAGCATAGATAATCGCGTTTGGCGGCCTACATTTCCGGCGCATGAGCCTATAAAAAGTGATTATGACACTACTCCATGTAAGCCTAACGAGGATAACCGCTGGTCCGATCTTTGTGCCCAGTGGAAGGCGGCGGATGCAGCGTATGAGTCCGCCCGGTGGACCCTTGCCGGTGTATGGATAGGCGGCGCGGGTTTGGTCGGAGTGCTTGCCACGGTGATATTTACCGGATTGGCTTTTCGTGCGGCCAAGGAGGCAAATAAAATTGCTTCTAATACCGCTGAGAAACAGCTTCGGGCCTACGTTCATGTTATGGATTCAGAAGTAAAGTATCCACCATCAGGTGGTTTCGTCGTGAATTTTAAAGTGATGAATCTTGGTCAGACGCCTGCAAGGAATATTAGAATGTTGTTGAGCAGCAGCGCTGGCAAATTAGGCTATCCGATACCTACAGGTAACAGACAGCCATCGCCTAAGCCTGGGCTTGCGCCACAGCAATTCTATTATGCGCCATATTTTGCGACCGGACCAGTTGCGGATATCGCCATGATGCTTGCTCGCCAAGAGGACTGGAGAGCTTACATTTATGGAATCATCGAATACTGCGATGTGTTCGGTAATGAAAGATACACCAAATTCCGATGCGCTGTCGATCATATCGACCATGCCGATGATGCTAACGCCAAAGTGGTGATACGTTGGTGCCCAGAAGGAAACGACGCCACGTAAGATGGTCGTGATGAGCTAATCATGGTTACTCTCCGCTCACGAAGCAAGTGGCCATTGCGCCATGCGCGCATTAAAAAGCCCCCGCCCGGTTACCCGGACGGGGGAGCAGGCTTGAACTGCCCGACGAAAGTCGCTGTGCCCTATGGGGCTTGGGATTACTTTGCGGCGATGGTGACGGTGACGGTGT
>NZ_JAGOGJ010000041.1 GCF_017996735.1 Niveispirillum sp. | reverse complement strand
CTCCTATATCGACCGGCAGGTGATCAGCCTGCTGGTGGAGCCCATCAAGGCGTCGCTGAGGCTCAGCGATACACAACTGGGTCTGATGCAGGGGGTCAGCTTCTCGCTGTTCTATGTCGCCGCCACCCTGCCCCTGGCTTGGCTGGCCGACCGGGGCAACCGGCCGGCCTTGATGGCGGGCTGCGTGGCGGGGTGGAGCGTGATGACCATGCTGTGCGGGGCCGCCGGCAATTTCTGGCAGCTTCTGCTGGCACGCGTCGGCGTGGCCGTGGGAGAGGCCGGCCTGCCGGGTGCGGCCCTGACGGTGATGGCTGACCGGTTCGAGCCAAAGCGGCTGGCCCGGGCCACGTCGGTCTTCATGCTGGCGCCCTTCATGGGGGGCGGGCTGGCGCTGCTGGGTGGCGGCGCGCTCTATGCCGCCACCGCAGGCTGGGACATGCCCAGCCTGCCCGGCATCGGGACGGTGGAACGCTGGCAACTGGTCTTCATCCTGACCGGTGCGCCGGGCCTGCTGGCGGCGGCGGCCCTGCTGCTGATCGCCGATCCGCGCCGGGGCAATGCGGCCGTCCGGGCACAGGCTGGCCCCAACCTTGCCAGCTTCCTGCGGCAGGAATGGCGGTTCGTCAGCCTCTATATCCTGTCGGTGGCGCTCACTTCCATGCTGCTCAGCACCTATATCTCCTGGCTGCCGGCGGCCATGATGCGGGCGCACGGGCTGAATGAACAATCGGTCGGTCTGCTGTTCGGACCCATCTATTTCCTGGCGGGGGCGGCCGGCACGCTGGTCGCGGGCATGGTTGTCAGCCGGGGCAGCGGGAACGATCCCGTCGGCTTCACCCTGCGCTTCATGCGTATTTCCGTCACCATCCTGTTGCCGGTCGCCATCGCCGGCCCGCAGATGCCGATGCTGGCGTTGGAACTGCCATTGATGGGGCTGGCCATCTTCCTGATCAGTTCCGTCATCGGCCTGTCGTCCCTGCCGCTGCAATATGTGGTGCCCCGGCACCTGCGGGCACAGGCCATCGCTTTCATGGGCATGGTCTCGGCCATGATCGGCACCGGCATCGGTCCGCTGGCAGCCGGCGTGTTGAGCGACCGGCTTGGATTTACGGCACAGCCGCTGTCCATGGCCCTGTCGCTGATCGCCGCCCTGTCGCTGCCGCTGGTATTCGTGATGCTGCGAGCCGCCGGGCGACGTCACGCCCGGATGCTGGCCTCCCTTCCCCTAGCCATTTCCAAGGTTCCCGCATGAACAAGATCCATGCGTCGCCAGCCGCCGCGCTGGACGGGTTGCTGTTTGACGGTATGACCATCATGTCGGGCGGGTTCGGCCTGTCCGGCAATCCGGAAAGCCTGATCCCTGTCATCCGCGAAGCTGGGGTCCGCGACCTGACAATCATTTCCAACAACTGCGGGGCGGATGGTTTCGGCCTCTGGCAATTGCTGAACAATGGCCAGATCGCCAAGATGATCTCCTCCTATGTGGGGGAGAACAAGCTGTTCGAACGGCTCTACATGTCCGGCGAGCTGCAATTGGAACTGAACCCGCAGGGCACCCTGGCCGAACGTATCCGGGCCGGCGGGGCCGGCATTCCCGCCTTCTATACGCCCACGGGCGTGGGCACCGTGGTGGCCGAGGGCAAGCCGGTGGAGGTTTTCGAGGGGCGGCGCTATGTGCGGGAAACCTGGCTGCGCGCCGATCTTGCCATCGTCAAGGCCTGGAAGGCCGATCCGGAAGGCAATCTGGTTTTCCGTAAGACGGCGCGTAATTTCAATCCCGTCATGGCCACGGCGGGCAAGGTGACGGTGGCGGAGGTGGAGGAGATTGTGCCGGCGGGCGCCATCGATCCTGACCATGTCCACACGCCCGGCATCTATGTCGACCGGGTCGTGCTCTCCACCATCAATGAAAAGCGGATCGAAAAGCTGACCACCCGCCCGCGGCCGGAGGAAGCCTGATGCCCTGGACCCGTGACGAGATGGCGGCCCGTGCCGCCCGTGAATTGCAGGATGGGTTTTACGTCAATCTGGGGATCGGCATCCCGACCCTGGTGGTCAACCATATTCCGCCCGGCATCAATGTCGTGCTGCAATCGGAAAACGGCATGTTGGGCATGGGGCCGTTCCCCTATCCCGATCAGGTCGATCCCGACCTGATCAATGCCGGCAAGCAGACCATCACCCAGTTGCCGACATCCAGCTTTTTCAGCAGCGCCGACAGTTTCGCCATGATCCGGGGCGGCCATGTCGATCTGACCGTGCTGGGCGCCATGGAAGTTTCGGCCAATGGCGATATCGCCAACTGGACCATTCCCGGCAAGATGCTGAAAGGCATGGGCGGGGCCATGGATATGGTGTCCGGCGTGCACCGCGTGGTGGCTGTGCTGGAGCATGTCAGCAAGAACAACGAACCCAAGGTGCTGGAACGCTGCACCCTGCCGCTGACCGGCACCGGGGTGGTGGACATGATCATCACCGACCTGTGCGTCTTTGCCTGTGACAAGGAAAAGGGCGGCCTGACCCTGCTGGAACTGGCCCCCGATGTGACACTGGACGAGGTGCGGGCCAGGACGGCCGCTTCCTTCACCGAAAGGCTGGCAGCATGAGTGAGGCCTTCATCTGCGACGCCGTGCGTACCCCCATTGGCCGTTATGCTGGCGCGCTCTCCGGTGTACGGACCGATGATCTGGCGGCCATTCCGTTGCGGGCGCTGCTGGCGCGGACCGGGATCGATCCGGCCGCCATTGATGATGTCATCCTGGGTTGCGCCAATCAGGCCGGCGAGGACAACCGCAATGTCGCCCGCATGGCGGCGCTGCTGGCGGGCTGGCCGGTATCGGTGGGAGGAACCACGGTCAACCGGCTCTGCGCCTCGGGCCTGCAGGCGGTGGGCGATGCCGCCCGCGCCATCCGCTCAGGCGATGCCGACCTGATTGTGGCCGGCGGGGTGGAAAGCATGAGCCGGGCGCCCTTCGTGCTGCCCAAGGCGGAAACCGCCTTCAGCCGCAATACCAGCATTCAGGACACCACCATCGGATGGCGCTTCATCAACCCCGCCATGGCGGCCAGCCATGGCGTCGACACTATGCCGGAGACGGGGGAGAATGTGGCGCAGGACCATGCCATCTCCCGCGCGGATCAGGATGCCTTCGCGCTGCGCAGCCAGCAGCGGGCGGCTGCCGCCCAGGCTACCGGTTTCTTTGCGGCAGAGATCACCCCCGTCACCATTGCCGGCCGCAAGGGGGAACTGGTGATCGACCGCGATGAACATCCACGCCCGGAAACCGACGCTGCCGCCCTGGCGAAGCTGAAACCCGTGGTGCGGCCGGATGGCACGGTGACGGCGGGCAATGCCTCGGGCGTCAATGATGGGGCGGCTGCCCTGCTGATCGCAGGAGAGGCGGCGGTGAAGACCCATTGTCTGCGCCCGCGCGCCCGCATCCTGGGCATGGCCAGTGCCGGCGTGCCACCGCGCGTGATGGGTATCGGCCCGGTGCCGGCGACGCAGAAGCTGCTGGCCCGGCTGGGCCTGTCCATCGACCAGTTTGATGCCATCGAACTGAATGAAGCCTTTGCATCCCAGTCGCTGGCGGTGCTGCGCGGGCTGGGTCTGCCGGATGATGCGCCGCAGGTCAACGCCATGGGCGGCGCCATCGCGCTGGGTCACCCGCTGGGCATGTCCGGCGCCCGGCTGGTGCAGACGCTGGTACACCGGCTGGAAGCGGAGGGCGGCCGTTACGGCCTGGCGACCCTGTGTGTCGGGGTGGGACAGGGCCTGTCCCTGGCCGTGGAGCGGATATGAAAGGGGGACCGGACATGCGGGGATTGACGGGAAAGATCGCCATCGTCACGGGTGCGGCGTCCCCCGTCGGCATCGGCTTTGCCAGCGCCGCCCGGCTGGCCCAGGAGGGGGCGGCGGTCGTCCTGACCGATCTGGACGCAACGCGCGTGCAGGTCCGGTCCGCCGAACTGAACGATCAGGGCCTGAAAGCCACCGGCATCGGGCATGACGTGACCCGCGAGGAAGATTGGCAGACCGTGCTGGCCCACGCGCTGGACAGGTTCGGCCGGCTGGACATCCTGGTCAACAATGCCGGCATCGCCATGCTGGGTCCGCTGGATGCCATGAGCCTGACCGACTGGCGGCGGCAGATCGACGTGAACCTGACCGGCATGTTCCTGGGATGCGCCGCCGCCGTGCGACAGATGCGCGCCCAGGGCAGCGGCGGAGCCATCGTCAACATCTCCTCCGTCGCCGGGCTGGTCGGCATGGCCAATGCCAGCGCCTATGCCGCCAGCAAGGGCGGGGTCCGGCTGCTGTCCAAGTCGCTGGCCGTGGAGGTGGCTGCCGCGGGCATCCGCGTCAATTCCGTCCATCCCGGCGTCATCCTGACCGAAATCCAGGGAACGGCGCAGCGCGACAATCAGGCTGTCTCCGACGCCGTGCGCAGCGCCATTCCCTTGCGGCGCCCGGGTGCTGCGGAGGAGGTGGCCCCCCTGGTCGCCTTCCTGGCTTCACAGGAAGCCGCCTATGTCACCGGGGCGGAATTCACGGTGGATGGCGGCTTGACGGCACAGTGATCCTTATGTGTGCTGATACCGCTCATATGGACGATAATGGAATAAGGTTCCAATCGGGGGAACGGTCAATGGAGTATGAGTTCGAGAAACGGCGCATCACCGGCGGCATCGGTGCCGATGATGAATATTGGCGCGGCCTGGAACGCGGCGAGTTCCGCCTGCCCCGCTGCGCCGGCTGTGGCCGCTGGATGTGGCCGGCCCATTTCCGCTGCGGTGCCTGCGGTTCCTGGGAAATGGAATGGCATAGGACAGTGCCGAAGGGCACCATCTATTCCTGGACACGAAGCTGGTACGCCTTTGAACGGGTCAAGGAACGGGCGGGCGACGTGCCCTATGTGACGGCCCTGGTGGAGATCGAGGGTGCCGGCGGCGCCCGCGTCATGGGCGTGCTGGTCGGTGACGAGACGGACCTGCGCGTCGGGGCCGCCGTGACGGGGGAGATCCTGCCGCCCACGGAAAAGGCCAAGGGCTATCCCTCCATCGTCTGGCGGCTGGCTGACGCGTCCGACGCCGTTCCTTCCCCCGTTTGAACCCGAGGCAATCATGAGCAGGCTTCGCGGCGCCACCGCCATCGTCGGCATCGGCCAGACCCCCTATTACAAGCGCGGCACCTCACCTGACCCGGAACTGAAACTGGCGTTGCGCGCCATCGTGGCGGCGGCGGAAGATGCCGGCATCGACCCGCGCGATATTGACGGTTTCATCTCCTACGCCTCGGAACGCAACGACGCGCAGAAGCTGATGCCGGCACTGGGCACGAAGGAGGTGCGCTTTGCCTCCCTGGCCTGGATCCATGGCGGCGGCATTCCCGGCGCCTTGTCCATCGCGGCCAGCGCCATTGTGGCCGGGCAGGCGGAAACCGTGGTCGTCTATCGCGCCATGGCAGAGGCCAGCCATCAGCGGCTGCGCGTGGCGGTGGCCCAGAACGACACGGCCGCCCAGTATCTGGTCAACGGTCTGGAATCCCCGGCCCAGATCCTGGCCCTGCGCAGCCAGCGCCTGTTGCAGGCGCATGGTGTGCCGCGATCGACCATGAAGGCCATGGCCCAGGCCGCCTATCACCATGCACGCAACAATCCCCGCGCCTATGGCCGCAATACGGTGCTGGACGACGAGACCTACGAGAATGCCCGGCTGATTTCCGAACCCTACAACCTGTTCGATTGTTCACGCGAAAATGACGCGGCGGTGGCCGTCATCGTCACCTCGGCCGAACGGGCAAAGGATCTGGCGCAGAAGCCGGCCTATATCCTGTCAGCCCCCATGGGCACCCTGGCCGGCGGTGGGGCGGTGGAAGAGAATATCCGTCCCTTCAGTTGTGCCGGACAATTGGGCGTGGCCCGGCGCCTGTGGGCGGAATCCGGTTATGGCCCCAAGGATGTCGATGTCGCCCAGGTCTACCAGAACATGACGGGCATGGGCGTCGGCTCCCTTATCGACCACGGTTTCTGCACCGTCGACACTGCCGGGGAGTTCATCACTTTCGACAATCTCATCGCACCATCGGGCCGGCTGCCGGTCAACACCTCGGGCGGTGATCTTGCCGAGGGGTTCGTGCATGGGATGGGTCTGGTGACGGAAGCGGTGCGGCAGTTGCGCGGAACGTCCTGCAATCAGGTGCCGGGGGCCAGGCTGTCTTTGATGACGGGCGGCCCCGGCGACACCATGACCAGCACCGCCCTGTTCGGCACGGCCGAGACCCTGTGACCGGGCAAGAGAAGGATCGACAAGCATGAGCTTCACAGTCAACAGCGCGCTCGGCTGGTGGGCGCGCGAAATGCCCGACCAGACCGCCCTCAGCGTCGATGGCCAGCCCTGCACCTTCAGGGAGTTGCAACAATGGTCCCTGCGCGTGGGCGAGCATCTGACCGACGCCGGTGTCCGGCCGGGTGACCGGGTCTGCGTGATCGGCACCAATTCCATGAATTATGCCGTGCTGGCCTTTGCCCTGGCACAGATCGGCGCCATCGGCGCCCCGCTCAGCTTCCGCTCCACCCCGTCGGAGATCGCCGACGCCCTGGCCGAGTTGACCCCATCCCTGGTCTTCACCGATGCCGACCGGCGCGCCAACGCGGCCACGGCGCTGGGTGGGGAAGTGGCGGACAGGCTGCGCGCCCTGGAGACGCTGTTCGACCTGCGCCGGGGGCCGGACCTGACACCCCGGTTCGACCCCGATCCCGATGCGCCGCTGTTCATCATCGGCACCAGCGGATCGACGGCCCGGCCCAAGGGCGTCATCTACATCCATCGCATGGTGATGACCTATGCCGCTGAATTCGCCATCACCGAGCCGCGCTGCGGCCGGGGGGCCAGGGTGCTGTCGGCGGGGCCGTTCAGTTCATCGTCAGGCTATCTGCTGCTGATGCAATTCACGGCGATGGGCGTTACCTCCTTCATCGAAAGCCAGTTCAAGGCCGACCGGGCGCTGGACCTGCTGGTACGGGAAAAGATCACCACCTTCCAGGCCGCCCCGATCTTCTTCGAGCGCATCGCGGCCCTGCCCGGCTTCGCCGCTGCCGACCTGTCCCATCTCTACTGGACCCAGGTAGGTGGGGCGCGCGTCAGCCCGGCACTGCTGAAAGCCTGGCTGGACAAGGGCGTGGTGCTGCGTCAGGCCTATGGCTCGACGGAAGCTGGCGGCGGCTGGGGGGCGTGCCTGGACACGGCCATCGTGGCACCGGAGAAATGCGGCCGGGGCGGCATGTTCACCCGCTATGCCGTGCGCGGCGCCGATGGCGGCTTCGCCCCGCCCGGAACACCCGGCGAGATCCTGATCAGCAGCCCCTGCGTCACCATCGGCTATTGGAACAACCCGCAGGCCACCGCCGAGGCCATCCGCGACGGCTGGCTGCACACGGGCGATATCGGCGTGATGGACGCGGATGGCAATCTGACCTTCACCGACCGGCTGAAGGACATCATCATTTCCGGCGGGCTGAACATCTCCGCCGCCGAGGTGGAGAAGGCCATCGCCGAGATCGACGGGGTGGAGGAGGTGGCCGTCATCGCCGCCACCGATCCCGATTTCGGGGAAACACCGCTGGCCATCGTGCATGGTGACCCCGACCGCATCTCCGTCGCCGGCATCATCGACCATTGCAACGCCCGGCTGACCAACTACAAGGTCCCCCGCTATGTAGCGGTGGAGGCGTCCCCCCTGCCCCGACTGCCGTCGGGCAAGATCGCCAAGCCGCAGTTGCGCGCGCGCTACAAGGATGCGGCCGCCCATCTGCCCAAGGTCCGATGAGGGGGATGGGATGAGTCTTTCTACCCTCACCGTCACCGACGGGATTGCGCTGCTGAAGATCGACAGCCCGCCCGTCAACGCGCTGAGCCACGCCGTCCGCACGGCGTTGCATGACGGGCTGAAGGCGGCTGTCGCCGACCCGGCGGTGGCGGCCATCATCATCACGTGCGGCGGGCGGATGTTCTTCGCCGGGGCCGACATAACGGAACTGGGCAAGCCGCTGCAACCGCCGCTGCTGCGCGACATCATGGGGGTGATGGAGGCAGCCGCGAAGCCCGTGGTCGCCGCCATCCACGGGTCGGCCCTGGGCGGCGGGCTGGAACTGTCGCTGGCCTGTTCCCACCGCGTCGCCGTGCCGTCGGCGAAGCTGGGCCTGCCGGAAGTGGCCCTGGGCCTGCTGCCGGCCGCCGGCGGCACCCAGCGCCTGCCGCGCCTGGTCGGCCTGGCCGCCGCCGCCGACATGATCGTCTTTGGCCGCACCATCACGGCCGGGAAGGCGCTGGATCTGGGCCTGATCGACCGCATCGTGGAGGAAAACGACATGGAAGCGGGGGCAGTGGCCTTCGCCCGCGCGCTGGTGGACCGGGCCGCGCCGCTGCGTCGCGCCCGCGACGGGCGGGTTGATCTGACCGGTGCGGAGGCTGAAACCCTGCTGGCCCGGTTCCGGCGCGATCATCCGGCCCTTTTCACAGGCTATCGCGCCCCCGATCATATCCTGCGGGCGTTGCAGGCGGCCTGCGACCTGCCCCTGGTGGACGGGCTGGCGCAGGAAGCGGCATTGTCGCGCGCCCTGCTAAACGGGCCGCAATCGGCGGCACAGCGGCATATCTTCTTTGCCGAGCGCGCCACGGCCAAGGTGCCGGATCTGGCGCCGGAAGGACCGGTGCCGACCATCAGGCACGTGCATATCCAGGGGACCACACGGGATGCCGCCCTGCTGGCGGACCTGTTCGGGCGTTCCGGCCTGAGCCTGTCCGCTCCGGAAACGGCGGACCTGCTGGTCGCGGCGGCAGATGCCGGCCCCCTGTCCGCCCGGTTGCGGGACACAGCGGCCGCTGCCCCGTTGCGCCTGCATATGGCAGCCGGAACGCTGGCCGCCATCGAGGTGGCGCGAGGCGCGGACATGACGGACGCGGCCGTGGCTTGTGCCCTGGCCCTGGCCCGCCGATTGGGCACCATCGCCATCGTTGAGCGGCCCGTCGACGGTTTCGCCATCGACCGCCTGCGCCGGTCCTGGCAGCCGTCGCTGACGGACCTGCTGGCGGCCGATGACAGCATTCCGGCGGCAGACATGGACCTGACGGGCGCCTGCCGCCCGCTGCTGGCACTGGTGGATGAGGCGGCGATGCTGCTGGCCGATGGCACGGTGTCGCGCGCCGCCGACCTGGATGTCGCCGCCGTGAAGGTGCTGGGCTGGCCGATCTATCGCGGTGGCCCCCTGTTCTGGGGCCGACAGGTCGGCTATGGCCGCATCGCCGCCGCCCTTGACCATCTGCATGAACACTCGCCGGCCATCGCGCGCCGGCCCTCCCCGGCCCTGCGCCGGCTTGGCCAACAAGAGCAAGGAAACTGACATGGAACTTTCAGGTGTGGCCGCCATCATCACCGGCGGCGCCAGCGGACTGGGCGAGGCCACGGCCCGCGCCCTGGCAGGGCATGGCGTGAAGGTCGCCCTGTTCGACCTGAACCGGGAGAAGGGTGAAGCGCTCGCCACTGAAATCGGCGGCCATTTCTGTGACGTGGACGTCACCGACGAGGCGTCGGTCGATGCCGGTTTCGCCGCCGCCCGCGCCGCCCACGGCCAGGAGCGCATCCTGGTCAACTGCGCCGGTCGCGGCAACGCCATCAAGACCGCCTCACGCTCCCGCGAGACGGGGGAGATCAGCCATTTCCCGCTGGATGCCTTCAACCGCATCATCCAGATCAACCTTGTAGGCACCTTCCGCTGCATCGCCAAATCGGCGGCCGGCATGTTGACGCTGGAGCCCCTGGCGGACGGGGAACGTGGTGTCATCATCAAC
This sequence comes from Niveispirillum sp., assembly GCF_017996735.1. GTDB lineage: Bacteria > Pseudomonadota > Alphaproteobacteria > Azospirillales > Azospirillaceae > Niveispirillum. The sequence goes on along the minus strand of NZ_JAGOGJ010000041.1, from coordinate 39,824 downwards.
ACCGCCTCCGTCGCGGCCCAGGATGGGCAGGCGGGTCAGGCCGCCTATGCGGCGTCCAAGGCGGGGATCGTGGGCCTGACCCTGCCCATTGCCCGCGACCTGATGGGTAATGGCATCCGCGTCAACACCATCCTGCCCGGCATCTTCGACACGCCGCTGCTGGCCACGGCACCCACCCATGTGCGCGAGGCACTGGCTGCCAGCGTCCCCTTCCCCAAGCGCCTGGGCCAGCCCGCCGAATATTCCAGTCTGGCCTTAGAGATGTGCCGCAACAGCTACCTGAATGGTGAGCATGTGCGGCTGGACGGCGCCATCCGCATGGCCGCGCGGTAGCCGGGACCGGGGGGCATCACGATGCTGGTCGGTCTTGTCTCAGACATTCACGGCAATGCCGCAGCGCTGGCGCACGCATTCGATCTGCTGCGGGACGCCGGGATGCTGATCTGCCTGGGCGACAGTATCAGCCAGCATCGTTTCTGCAACGACACCGTCCGCCTGCTACGTGACCGGGAGGTGCTGACCATCCAGGGCAACCATGAGGCCGCGTTCTTCGCCCCGGCTGCCCGCCAAGGCCGCATGAAGAACGGGATCGACGGCACCCTGATGGACTGGCTGGCGCAGCGGCCCGTCCGTCTGGACCGGATGATCGGCGGCCGGCGCATATTGATGATCCATTCCACGGCGCTGGACCCGCTGGGCGACTATGTCGCCGGTGAAGGTGCGCGGTTCCACCAGCATTTCGAGGGGACGGGCGCGGATATCATCCTGTGCGGCCACACGCATATGCCCGGCATCCGGCGCACGGCAGGCGGGACGCTGGTCGTCAATCCCGGCTCGGCCGGGGAAGGCAGGCCGGTCGGGGACGGGTTCATCGCCAGTTGCGCCCTGCTGGACATAAGCACGGCCGATATCCAGTTTTTTGAATTCACGCATTGAAATGCCGTCGGCGATGGACGCACAGTCGCATTGGAGGCGGGTCGGCCATGGGGAAAAAATTTGAGGGACAATGTGACGGACGAAGCCCAGGAAACACCCGCCAAGACGCGGGAGACGGACCAGATGGGCGGCTTCGCCAAGGGTCTTGCCGTCATCGAGGCCTTTGGACGGGGCCGGTCCTCCCTGACCATCGCCGATGTGGCCCGCATTGCCAATCTTGACCGGGCGACGGCGCGGCGCTGTCTGCTGACCCTGGTCAATACGGGCTATGCCAGCAGCGACGGGCGTCAGTTCGAACTGACGCCGCGCATCCTGCGTCTTGGCCACACATTCCTGACCGCGTCTCTGCCCCGGCTGATCCAGCCCACGCTCGACCAGTTGGCCGACAATGTGCAGGAATCCTGCTCCGCTTCCGTGCTGGATGGGAATGAGGTGGTCTATATCGCGCGGGCGGCACGCCATCGCCTGATGGGGGTTGGCCTGCATTCAGGCAGCCGCCTTCCTGCCTATTGCACCTCCATGGGCCGCGCCCTGCTGGCATCCCTGCCGTCGGACCAGTGCCGGGCGCTGCTGCTGTCTTCCGAACGCCCGGCCCTGACCAACCGCACGGTCACAGATGTGGACGAACTGATGCAGGAACTGGCCAAGGTGCGGGAGACCGGGTACGCCCTGATCGACCAGGAGGTGGAGATCGGCTCCCGTTCCATCGCCGTCCCGGTCAGGAACATCACGGGCCGCACGGTGGCCGCCATCAATATCGGGGCCCACGCGACCCGCGCCACCATGGAGCGGATTATGCAGGATTATCTGCCCAACCTGATAAAGGCCCAGCAGACGCTGGGCGAAATCCTGCCTTAGGGCAGTTTCGGGTGGCCGACTTGTTCCGACCCACTGTAATCAAGGCGGATTTCCCGTTCCCTCATTGACCCGTCGGGCGCATCCGCACCCCTGGCGGGTTGGGATGATACCATCGGTCAAAATTCCTGGCCGCCCGTATCCGTCCGGGCATGCAGATCACGATGGGTCAACGCCAGATCGACGAAGGCGCGCAGATAGTCGATATCGGCATCCGCCTCGCGAAAGCCCAGAAAGATCTGCTTGGCCACCCCGTCAGGCCCCAGACGCACCGGCGTCACCCCGAACCTGGGCCCGAATTCCTCGACCATCCAGCGGGGTAGCGCCGCCACGCCGCGTCCGTGCGAGACCATCAGCAGCATGATGTCCGTCGTCTCGATCTCCTTGTGCTGCTTCGGAATGACGCCGGCCGGCATCAGGAAGCGTGTATAGATGTCCAGCCGGTCGGTGGGCACCGGATAGGTGATCAGGGTTTCCTCGGCCACCTGCCGCGCTTCGACAAATTCCGCGTCGCGCAGCCGGTGGCCCGGCCCCACGACCAGAACCTGCTCGTAATCGAACACAGGCTCGAAGCGCAGGCCCGGCTTGAACAGCGGGTCTGGCGTCACCAGCATGTCGATGTCGTAGCCGAACAGCGCACCGATGCCGCCAAACTGCACCTTCTGCCGGACATCCACATCCACCTTGGGCCAGGCGTCCAGATAAGGCGCCACGATCTTCAGCAGCCATTGATAGCAGGGGTGGCATTCCATCCCGATGCGCAGATTGCCCCGCTCGCCCTTGGCGAACTGTCGCAGCCGCTCCTCGGCGTGGGTCAGTTGCGGCAGCAGGCGGTTGGCCACCGCCAGCAACCATTCCCCGGCCTGGGTCGGCCGCAGGCTGCGCCCCTCGCGGTGCCAGACGGCCACGCCGATCTGGTCCTCCAGCTTACGGATGGAATGGCTCAGCGCCGATTGCGTCAGGTGCAACTGTGCCGCCGCCGCCGTCAGCGAACCCTGACGGTCGACCTCACGGATAATGGCCAAATGGATACGTTCCAGAATCGACATGATCGCCCAATGCATGAATGGATTTCATTGATGGATGAATTCATACCATTTTTCCTCATGGTTTACAGGTCCTATGGTTCCGGTCGTTCCTCTTTCCCAAGGCGAAGACCATGGCAACGACCCACAATCTCGGCTTCCCCCGCATCGGCGCCAAACGCGAACTGAAATTCGCCCTGGAGGCCTATTGGAAGGGCGAGGGCCCCCTTGACGAGTTGAAGCGCACCGGTGCGGCGCTGCGCGCCCGCCACTGGCAGGACCAGGCGGCGCTCGACCTGATCCCCGTCGGCGATTTTGCCTTCTACGACCAAATCCTGGACATGAGCTTCACGCTGGGCAACCTGCCGGAACGGGTGCGGGGCTTCCATGGTGACGCCCTGGACAATTATTTCCGCGTCGCGCGCGGCCGATCCGCCGGAGCCGCCGAAGCGCATGCCGGCTGCTGCGGTGGGGTCGCAGCGGGTGAGATGACCAAGTGGTTCGACACCAACTACCATTACATCGTTCCGGAATTCGACGCGGGCACCCGCTTCACACTCGACGCCTCCCGCCTGCTGGAGCAACTGGCGCAAGCCAAGGCGCAGGGGGTAAAGGCCAAGCCGGTGATCATCGGCCCCGTGACCTATCTGGCGCTGGGCAAGGCCAAGGACGGGTCGGACAAGCTGGCCCTGCTCTCCCGGTTGCTACCGGTCTATGAAGGGCTGCTGGCGGCGCTGGCCGGCCAGGGCGTGGAATGGGTGCAGGTTGATGAGCCCATCCTGGTGACCGAGTTAGAGCCCGCCTGGCGCGACGCCTTCATCCAGGCTTATGACGCGCTGAAGAACAGCGGCGTCAAGCTGCTGCTGACAACCTATTTCGGTCCGTTGCGCGAGAACCTGGACCTGGCCTGTTCCCTGCCGGTGCAGGGCATCCATCTGGACACGATCAACGCCCGCGACGAGGTGAATGCGCTGATCCGCACCTGCCCGTCCGACCGCATCATCTCGCTGGGCGTCGTCAACGGCCGCAATATCTGGAAGACCGACCTGGACGCCGTGCTGAACTGGCTGAAGCCGGTGGCGGAACAGTTGGGCGACCGGCTGTGGATCGCGCCTTCCTGCTCGCTGCTGCATGTGCCCGTCGATCTGGCCGGCGAACGCAAGCTGGACGCGGAGATCAAGTCCTGGCTGGCCTTCGCCATCCAGAAGCTGGCGGAAATCCAGGTGCTGGCCACGGCCCTGAGCGCAAGCCCTTCTGCCGTGGAGGCCGAGCTGGCCGCCAACCGTGCCGCCATCGCCACCCGCCGCACCTCGCCCCGGGTCAACAACCCGGCCGTGAAGGCGGCCATCGCCCGCATTGATGCCCGACTGGGGCGGCGCCAGAGCCCGTTCGCCGAGCGTGCGGCAAAGCAGGCGGCCCACCTGAACCTGCCACTGTTCCCGACCACCACCATCGGCTCCTTCCCGCAGACCAGGGAAATCCGTCTGGCCCGCAGCCAGTTCAAGGCCGGCACCATCGACGCCGACACCTATAAACAGGCCATGCGCGGTGAGATCGAACGCAGTGTGCGCGAACAGGAGGCGCTGGGTCTGGATGTGCTGGTCCATGGTGAGGCCGAGCGCAACGACATGGTGGAGTATTTCGGCGAACAGTTGGACGGCTATGCCTTCAGCCAGGGCGGCTGGGTGCAGTCCTATGGCTCGCGCTGCGTGAAGCCGCCCATCCTGTTCGGCGACATCAGCCGCCCCCGGGCCATGACGGTCGATTGGATCACCTACGCCGCCTCTCTGACATCCAGGCCCATGAAAGGCATGCTGACCGGTCCGGTCACCATCCTGAACTGGTCCTTCGTGCGCGATGACCAGCCGCGATCGGTCTCCTGCTATCAACTGGCGCTGGCCATCCGGGAGGAGGTGCTGGATCTGGAAAGGGCCGGCGTGCGCGTCATCCAGATCGACGAGGCCGCCCTGCGCGAAGGCCTGCCGCTGCGCCGGTCGCACTGGCAGGAATATCTGGACTGGGCGGTGGAGAGCTTCCGCATCACGGCCAATGGCGTGGCGGACGAGACCCAGATCCACACCCACATGTGCTATTCGGAATTCAACGACATCATCGCGTCGATCGCCGACATGGATGCCGACGTCATCACCATCGAGACGTCACGGTCGGACATGGAGTTGCTGGATGTCTTCGACACCTTCAACTATCCCAACCAGATCGGTCCCGGTGTCTATGACATCCATTCGCCGAACATCCCGACCGAGGACCATATCGTCACGCTGATGAAGAAGGCGGCGGAACGTATCCCGGCCGACCGGCTGTGGGTCAACCCGGATTGCGGCCTGAAGACGCGGGCGTGGAACGAGGTGATCCCCGCCCTGACCAGCATGGTCAGCGCCGCGAAGACCCTGCGCGCCGCCGTTTCCTGACCCGCGTTGCCGCCGGGGCGGGAAGCCGCCGCCCCGGCGCGCCCCTTCATCACATCCACCCGTTTTCCGAGGAGCATCAAGATGTTCAACCGCGACATCCACACCATCGACCGGATCGACCCGGAGCTTTTCGCCGTGATCGAGAACGAAAACCGCCGGCAGGAAGATCATATCGAACTGATCGCCTCGGAAAATTACACCTCTCCGGCCGTGATGGCGGCCCAGGGATCGCAACTGACCAACAAATATGCCGAGGGCTATCCTGGCAAGCGCTATTACGGTGGCTGCGAGCATGTCGATATGGTCGAGCAATTGGCCATCGACCGTGTCCAGCGGCTGTTCGGGGCGGAGGCCGCCAATGTCCAGCCCAATTCCGGCAGTCAGGCCAACCAGGCGGTGTTCTTCGCCACCCTGAAGCCCGGTGACACCATCCTGGGCATGAACCTGGCCGAGGGCGGACACCTGACCCATGGCATGGCGCTGAACATGAGCGGCAAATGGTTCAACGCCGTCAGCTACGGCCTCAACGCGCAGGAAGATATCGATTACGAGGCCCTGGAGCGACAGGCCCGCGCCCACCGGCCGAAACTGATCATTGCCGGCGCATCCGCCTTCTCGCTGCACATCGATTTCGAGCGCATCGCCCAGATTGCCAAGGCGGCCGGGGCCTATTTCATGGTGGACATGGCCCACTATGCCGGTCTGATCGCCGCCGGGGTCTATCCCAATCCGGTGCCACATGCCGACTTCGTTACCACCACCACCCATAAGAGCTTACGCGGTCCTCGTGGCGGCGTGATCCTGATGCGCGCCGAATATGAAAAAGCGATCAATTCCGCCGTCTTCCCCGGCCTGCAGGGCGGCCCCCTGATGCATGTCATCGCCGGCAAGGCCGTCGCGTTCAAGGAGGCGATGGGGCCGGATTTCCACGCCTATCAGAGCCAGGTCGTGCGCAACGCGGCCACACTGGCCGACACGCTGATGGAACGCGGTCTGCGCATCGTCTCCGGACGAACCGAAAGCCACCTCATGCTGGTCGATCTGCGGGCCCGGCGGATCACGGGAAAGCAGGCCGAAGCGGTATTGGGCCGTGCCCACATCACCGTCAATAAGAACAGCATCCCCAACGACCCGGAGAAGCCGTTCGTGACCTCCGGCATCCGGCTGGGAACGCCCGCCATGACGACGCGCGGCTTCCAGGAGAAGGAGGCCCGCATCGTGGGCAACCTGATTGCCGACCTGCTGGAAGCGCCTGGGGATGAAACGGTGCGCACCCGCGTTCGCGAGCAGGTGAGCCAGCTTACACGGGCCTTCCCCGTCTACCGTTGACACCGGCGCCGGCCACTACCTTCAGGAATGTTAACAACCCACACAGATTTGCAGAACCTTCTCGGCAAATCTCCACCATTTCAGCCATTCACCAAGCGGGTTCGCATCCTGATGATGGGTGCAGCGGCAATGGCAATCATGAGCGGGGGTGAAGCGATGGATGCGGATGCGACGGCAGACGCCGCTTCAGTGCTGATCGAAATGGTGTTCCCAGAGCTTGCCAACCATTACGGCACGCTGTTCGGCGGCCATGCGCTGAACCTGATGGGCAAGGCCGCCTTCATCGCCGCCAGCCGCCGCGCCGGTTGCGACGTCGTCATGGCGGCGACCGACAAGGTGGTGTTCCACCGGCCCGTCCCCGTCGGCCACCTGCTGGAACTGACCGCGCGGGTCATCCGCACCGGCCGATCCTCCCTGACGGTCGCCGTCAGGGGCCAAAGCCGCCCACCCCAGGGCGGTCCCCCACGGCACGCGCTGGATGGACGTTTCGAAATGGTCGCCGTCGACAGGGATGGACGCCCGCAACCCCTGCTTTTGGGGGACAAGTCCCCGTAGAGCAGCGTCCACTTCTGCACCCCGGATCGGGGCGGAAGGGATGGGACGGCGGCGCGGTGGAGGAGAGGGGGCATCCGCCGATCCAGGGCAGGCCGCCCCCCTCCCGACCACTCAAGCCCTACGAGGCAAGGCCGCGGTCCTTCCGCGGCTTGCCGGCGGTGGTGAAGCGCACGCTGGAGGCGCTTCACCACCGCCGTTCACCCCCCGTTGACGGGTTGTTCGGCCCTGTCCGGTTACGGGGAACATTCGTATAAAGCCCGCTTGCGTCAGCGTTTGCGCGACCGGGTGATACGCACCGACACGCCGTCGATGATCGCGGGCACCGGGGCCGACGGCTTGTCGACCTGCACCATGACCACCTGGATGGTTGGAAATCCGTCCAGCAGATCGGCGGCCACAGCCTCCGCAACGCCCTCGATGGTACGGAAACGGCGGGCCGTCGCGATACGGGTCGTGGCTGCCGTCAGCTTGGCGTAACAGACGCTGAGATCCCAATCATCGGCCTCCCCAGCCGCCGACAGGTCCAGCGTGCAATCCAGCGAGATGAAGAAGCGCTGGCCAAGCTTCGCCTCCTCCGCCGTCAGTCCATGATGGGCATAAACGGCGATGCGGTGGACCAGGATATGGTCGCTCATAGGGATCTCCGGTTAGGTGATGGGGAAGCGGCCAGGCACTCCCCCCGCTCCCGACAGACGCGGGTCCCGATCCCGTCCTGGGGAACCATGACATTGGACAGGCTATGATTTTCAGGGTCACTCGTCAACAACACATAAAGACTTGTTTATATCGTTATGTATGACCGTTTCGATCAGGTCCACGTCGGGTAGCGTGGCCAGCAGGTCAATGGCGGGCCGGGTCAGGCTCTCGTCCACCGTGATGTCGGCCCAGACACGAAGCGGCGCATAGTTCCAGGTCGGCCCCCAATCCCGCCGACCCGCATGCGCGGGCGAGAGATAAGCGTCCGGCCCCTTGAACAGGATCACCGCCTTGGGATCACGTGTGAGGGCGGCATGCAGCGGATTGGTGCAGGCGAAATGACCAATCAGTTCCGTCAACGCCCCGTCACATCAAACACACCCACCAGCGGCAGCAGGCTCGCCTCCTCCCCGTCCGGCGTGACGACCCAGGCCAGCGGATACCGAGCGATGAGATGGCGGATATCATCCGCGCCATAACGTTCAAAAATGGTGGCCATACCCTGAATACCCGTTTTCGATCATCGCATTACCTGTGATCTAGCCTTGATGATCGGGCAGAGTTGGACCATAAGAAATCATCAGTTCCTTAAATTTTAAGGGTCCAATGGCGCACACTTGGCAGGTTGGCCTGAGCAGAAGGATCGATGCGGCGCTGCCGACCCCGCTTTACATGCAGATCATCCAGACGGTGATCCACCACGCGGTGCCGGGCCGGCAGTCGCGCGCAGCTTGGCGGCCAGTCCTTTCATGGGATGTTCGCTTGGGATGTAGGGTCAGCGGCAGCCCAGAATGCCTCCATCAACAGGGATTTCCGCACCGGTGACATAGGCCCCGGCACGTGAGCAGAGGAAAATGACGATGCCGGCAATATCGTCGGGCCGGCCCAGACGACCCAGCGGGATATGGCCCTGCAGGGCCCCACGGGGCGCATCGTCGCCATCACGCAGATGGGCGGTCATTGCCGTGGGGAAAAAGCCGGGCAGCACGGCGTTGACGGTGATATGGCGGTCGGCCAGATCCTTGGCCAGTTGCCGGCTCAACTGATGGATCGCCGCCTTGCTGGCACCATAGGAATAGGCCTGCAAGGGCTCGATCGCCACGCCGGCAACAGAGCCAATATTGATGATGCGGGCCGGGTCGCCCTGTCGGTCGCCGGCGGTTAGATCGGGCAGGAACTGCTGCACCAGCTTGAACGGCGTATGCACATTCACGGTCATGACCGATGACCAGGCCTTGTCGGGAAAATCCTCAATCGGGGCACCCCAGGTCTTGCCGGCATTATTGACCAGGATATCCAGGCCACCGGCCTGCTTCCGATAGCGTTCGGCCAGATCGACCACCGCCTCAGGTGTCGACAGGTCCGCCGGCAGGGCCAGACAGGGTCCCAAGGCCGACATTTCCGCCGCCGCGCGGGCGCAGATGTCCGGCTTGCGGGAGGTGATGGCGACATGGGCACCGGCACGCAGCAACCCTTCCGCGATCATGCGGCCCAGCCCCTGGGCACCGCCGGTGACCAGCGCCCGCTTGCCCGACAGGGAGAACAGATCGCCCGTCATCTCATGTCCCCTCGATATCGATAATGATCTTGCCGAACCCATGTCCCCGTTCCAGATGGGCCAGTGCCTCGACAGCCGCGGACAGGGGAAAGCGGCAATCGATGGCCGGTTTCAGCCCGCGCTGCGCGACAAACGCCACCATGGCGGCGAATTCCGCCGGATTGCCGACATTGGTGCCGATCAGGCGCAGGTTTTTCAGGAACAGTTCCGGCGCATTGACGCTGAAATCCGTGCCGCCTGTCGACCCATACAGAACTACCCGCGCGCCCATGGCCAGTGCCCGCGCATACTGGGGGTAAGAGGCGGCAGGTGCCCCGTCGAACACGACGTCGATGCCCCCCGACTGCTTCGCCAGCGCCTTGCGCCAGTTTTCGTGCCGGTAATTGAACCCTGCGCGCGCACCAAGCGCCGTAGCCTTTTCCAGCGTCGCGTCCGAACCGCTGGTGACAAAGACCTCCGCGCCCATGGCCACACCGAACAGCAGGGCGAAGGTCGCCACGCCACCACCGACCCCGGTGACCAGCAGCTTCTCCCCGGCCCGCAAGCCGGCCTTGGTCACCAACCCGCGCCAGGCCGTCAGGCCGGCCAGCGGCAGGGCCGCCGCCTGTGCGAAATCAAGATGTGGAGGCAAAGGCACCGCAATGTCAGCGGGCACGCAGACGGATTGCGCAATGGTGCCGGGTCCGGGCATACCCAGCAGGCCGAACGTGGCCGCGGGATAAGCGGGGTCAGCCCCCCAGCGCAGACCGGGATACAGCAGCACAGCCTCCCCCACCCGTCCCGGATCGACACCAGGCCCGACGGCAGCAATCACCCCCGCACCGTCGGCGCCAAGGATCGCTGGCAAGGTCATACCCGGATACTGGCCACGTGCGATCCAAAGTTCACGATGGTTCAGAGCGGCGGCCTTCAGCGCCACGCAGACCTCCCCTTCGACAGGGGTGGTGGCTGGCACCTCCTCCAGGCGGGCGCCGTCCAGCCCCTGGGCCGAACGCAGGATCAAGGCACGCATGATGTCTCCTCCGATGATGCATCGGTACCAGCATGGGCCGGCAGCACCAGCACATCACCTGTCGGCGGGCAGGGCCCAGCGGGTCAGGGCCGTGTTCAGATCCAGTGCCCCGGACGCCGGACGGACACTGCCCGGCGTCGCGGAAAAACGCGGCGCCGTCCCCGGCTGCGGCACGCCGCCCAGCGCAGTGAAGGTTTCCCGCGCCCGGTTGTGCGGATGGTCCGGCGCCTCGGCCAGGGACAGGACGGGGGAGACACAGGCATCACCCTGGGCGAAATGCGCCGCCCAGACGTCGCGCGGCCGGGTCCGGAATATCGCCGCGAAGGCCTGGGTCATGGCTGGCCAGCCGGCCTGATCATACTGCACGAACCGCCCGGGCGGCAGACCCAGGCCAGCCAGCAGTTGCGCAAAGAAGGGTGGCTCCAGCGCCCCCACGGCGACATGCCGCCCATCGGCGCATTCATAGCAGCGATAGAAGGGGGCGAACCCGTCCAGCAGATTTGCCTCCCGCCGGTCGTTCCACTGGCCCGTATGCAGGAAGGCGTGGAACAGGCTGGTCATCACCGCCGTTCCGTCGGTCATGGCGGCATCGACCACCTGTCCCTTGCCGGTGCGTCCGGCCGACAGCAACCCCGCCAGCAAACCGGCCAGAAGGAACATGGCGCCCCCGCCATAATCGCCAATCACATTCAACGGCACCGTCGGCGGCTGCCCTGCCGTGCCGATGGCATGCAGGATGCCGGCGACCGCGATATAGTTGATATCATGCCCCGCGCGTGGCGCCAGCGGTCCGGTCTGTCCCCAGCCGGTCATGCGGCCATAGACCAGCCTGGGATTGCGGGCGAGGCATTCGGCCGGGCCCAGCCCCATACGTTCCATGACGCCAGGCCTGTACCCCTCGATCAGCGCATCGGCCCCCGCCACCAGCGACAGCAGGTCGGCACGGCCGGCCTCCGATTTCAGATCCAGCGTCAGACTATGTCGGCCACGGTGCAGGATGGCGCCGCCAACATCCTCCCATGCCGCGCCAGGATAGGGCGGGCGGGTGATGCGCAGCACATCGCATCCCATATCGGCCAGTAGCATGGCCGCCAGCGGCACAGGGCCGATGGCGTCAAGTTCGATCACGCGCAGCCCGACAAGGGGGCCGGTCGGCGGTTGGGTCATGGATGTTCCTTTCAGAAAGCCGGAAGGCCGTGCGGCTCACACCATCAGCCCGAGTTGGCGCGCCTTGATCACAGTTTGCGGCCGGCGACGGACGCCCAGCTTGTCGTAGACCTGCTGCATGTACCATTTGACCGTGCCCTCGGTGAGACCGAGGCGGTTGCCTATCTCCTTGTTGCGCAGGCCCGCCCCCACCATGCCCAGCACTTCCAGTTCGCGCGGCGACAGGCGGCTGCTGGGCTGGCTGTCGCCCATCTCCTCCTCATCCACATCCAGGAAGGGAATGATCCCGGTGAAGGAGGAGGCGAGCTTGGCGGCGAACCGGTCGACGGGCGTATCCATGACGGGACCGTGCCCATAGGCGTCGACCAGCAACGTGCCCACCGCCTCCCCCTCGTCCAGGAAGATGCGGGTCCAGCCGGCGGGTGCCGCGAGGGTTACGGCTTCACGCACGGCACGACGCGCCTCCTGCCGGTCGCCATCCAGCAGGGCGATCTGGGCCAGCAGCAGTTCGAACGCGACAGCGGACCGCAACGCCCCCGCCCGGCGGACAAAAGCGCTCCAGCGTTTAGCCACCTTGCGTGCCCGGACCAGCCGATGCCCCTGGATTTCCAGTCGCAGCCAGGCAATGGCGATACTTTCCTGGCGGCGGGTGGGGTTCATCGTGGGCAGCGGCTCGTCTTCCAGCGACAGATCACCTGCCTCGAATGCAGCAACAGCCTTCTGCGGCTGGCCATCCCGCAAAAGAAGCCGCACCTGCTCTGCCACGACATAGGCACGCAGCCGCTCCAACCCGCACTCGATGGCCACCAGATGCGCCCCTTCCAGGGCGGTCAGTGCCGCGTCAATCTGTCCGCGCGCAGCCAGCAGCCGGGCCCGGACAAGGTAGCCGGCCGCCAACTGATCCAGGAAACCCAGTTGCCGTGCAACACCCACATACCGTTTCACCAGATCGTCGGCGCCGGCCAGATCGCCGCAATCATACAGCAGCTCGGCCAGCGGCAGGGCCGGCAGCGCTGCCAGCGGCGATCCCTTGCCCGCGAAACCCTCGGCGATCTCCAGGGCTTCACGCAGCAGGGCACGGGCGGCCTCCACCTTACCCTGCACCATGAAGGTGGGCGCGACGGAGGATTTCAGCGCGATCGAGGCGAAGCGTACGCCGGGCAGTTCCAGGGCCCGGCGGGTTTCCGCCTCCAGCTTCAGGATGTCGCGGAAATGGTAAAGCTCCCGCCGCGCCGCCATGAGCTGGGCCAGCATGGTGCAGGAGAGATAGGGATAATCATCCCCCAGTTCCGCCAGCAGCGCCTGGGCCCGCGTCTCCACGGTGGTCATATCATCACGGGCGGCGGCCAGAATGATGGAACGGTGTTCGACCAGGCGGCGCAGGTGCATCGCCTGATGGGGGGGCAGGATGCCCGCTACTGCCTGCGCCTCGATGCAGGTGGCGGCAGCGTCGATCATCTTCTGGGCGGGCGTAAAGGCCAGCCCCCGGATGCGGCGCCACGCAAGAAGCAGCAACAGGCTGGGCCGGCCTTCAAGCTGTGGCCAGGAGAGAACGCTGGCTATACTGTCCAGTTGCAACAGGTGCCCGGCATAGGTCGCCGTCTCCGCCATGGCATCCAGGCAATCAGCCAGAAAATCCAGATCACCGCTGGCCTGCGCATGGGCGATGGCCGGTAGCGATTCATGGATGGACATGAAATAGCGCCCCGCCCGTCGGTGCATTTCCGCGGCATGGGCCGGCATGTCTTCCGTCAACCGGCGCAACATCAATTGCCGCAGCAGCGGATTGAGGACATAGCGCGCGGCCTCGATATCGACCAGGGTCAGGAACAGGCCCGCCGCCTCGATCTCGACCAGAAGCCGGCGACTGTCCTCCCGCCCGGTCAGCGCCTGGCAGGCGGCCGGGGTCAGGCTTTCCAGAACGGCGGTGCTGGTGAGAAAGGCGGCAATGGACGGGTCAATGCCGGGAAGCACCTCCTCCTCGAAATAATCGCCGACATCGCGGGCAAAGCGGGTCCAGCGGCTGGCATCTTCCAGTCCCGCCAAGCGCTGCGCCATGACCAGCCCCGCCACCCAACCATCGGTACGCGTCGCCAGCGACGCCCCCTCCCCTGTGCCCCCGCCATGGGCGGCCACCCAGGATTGCGTCTCTTCCGCTGTGAACCGCAGTTCCTGTTCACCCACCTCCACCAGCATGCCCAGCGACCGCAGGCGTGCCACGGGGATCTTGTTTCGGCCGCGCGCGACGATGATGGTCGTCATGGCATCACGCATGGTGACGACCAGCCGTTCGATCAGGGCATGGGTGTCAGCGGTCAACAGGTGCGCGTCGTCCACGATCAGTACTGGCCGGCAACCTCCATCGCCGATCAGCAGGGCCAGCAGGTCTTCCGCAGAACCGTCGGGCGCAGGCAAGGGGCGATCAAGGCCGCAGCGCGCGGCGGCCGCCCAAAGGCAGGACCGGAAATCCTCCGCCCCCCGAATGCCGCCTCGCGCCGCCAGCCAAAGCACGGGACGGTTGCGATTGCGCAGCCCGTCCGCCCAGCCGCGCAGAACGGTGGTCTTGCCGTAACCCGCCGGCGCATGCACCAGCGTGACGCGGGACCGGTCGACCGCATCCAACAGGTCGTCCAGACGTGAACGTTGTACCAGCGGGCCGCTGCGCAGGGGCGCGGACCCGACCATGGCAGAGATGATACCCATTGTTTCCTCCCAATGCCTGACGCTGATTTTTGTTTTCGCGGGGCTGTCAGTCGGTCTTTTGCCGGATGGTGCCTCCCAGGATCGAGACGGGTGCTCTCACGCTGAACCCGTCGACAGGACCAAGCATATAGAAGAGAACAGTGTTCACACCCTATCCATGGATAGGGTACGTGTTTAGTTGATCATCGGCTACAGCGTGTATCCCCCGCCGCAGGTCAGCACCTGCCCGCTGATATACCCCGCTTCGGGCAGGCACAGCAGATAGACGGCGCCCGCCGCATCTTCCGGCGTGCCGGCGCGGCCCAGCGGGATGGCGTTTTCGGCCGCACTGCGCAGTTCGGCACTGATCCCCACCTTGATGGCGCGGCCGGCCATGTCGATGCTGCCCCCGCTCTGCTCCGCATCGGTCAGCCTTGTCAGAATCACGCCGAAGGCCACGGCGTTGACGGTGACATTGTAGCGCCCCCATTCCTTGGCCAGCGTCTTGGTCAGACCAATCACCCCGGCCTTGCCGGCGGCATACCCAACCTGCCCCGGATTGCCGCCCAGCCCGGCGATGGAAGAGATGTTGACGACGCTGCGCCGGCGCGGCGGTCTGCCCGCCGCGCGTTCCGCCTTGACCGCCGCGCCGATGACCGGCCGGGCAGCGCGCAGCACGCGGAAGGGCGCCGTCAGATGGATGCCGATCATCGCCTCCCACTGTTCGTCCGCCGTCTTTTGGATGACATTGTCCCAGGTATAGCCGGCATTGTTGACGATGATGGTCAGGTCGCCGAACCTCTCCACCGCCAGCGCCACGAACCGTTCCGCAAAGCCCGGTGCCAGCACGTCACCGGCGCAGGCTTCCGCCTGCCCGCCGGCCGCCCGGATCGCGGCAACCACCTCCACCGCGGGACCTTCGTCCAGATCATTGACGATAACCGACGCACCGGCGCCGGCCAGTTTCAGGGCGATGGCGCGGCCGATGCCGCGCCCCGCGCCCGTGATGATCGCCACCTCTCCCTGCAAGGGCCGCATGTCCATGCCCCTCAGAATGACCGCGGCAGGCCGAGGCTTTCGGCAATGCCGTTGCGCACCATCTCGTTGGTGATGGGGCCGATGCGCCACAGCCGGCTGTCACGCCAATAGCGCTGCATGTCGGTTTCCGCCGAATAGCCCATGCCGCCGAGGATCTGGATGCCCAGGTCGGCCGCCTTGTTGGCATTCTCCGAGGCGATCAGCTTCAGCATGTTGGCCTCCGTGCCCACCGGCTGACCCGACGCCTGTTTCCAGGCGCAGTAATGCAGCATCAGTTCGGTGCTGGTCTGCATGGTGGCGATGTCGGCGATATAATGCTGGATGGCCTGGAACTGTCCGATGGTGCGACCGAAGGCCTGACGCTGCTTGGCATAGTCCAGCGCATCCTCCAGCACCCCGTCGATGACGCCCAGGCAGAAGGCGCCGACCATGATGCGTTCATTGTTCAAGGTCGGCAGCAGCATGTACCAGGCCTTGTCCGGTTCCCCCAGCACATCCTCATCCGGCACGAAGACATCGTCGAAATGCACCGTGCAGGACCCCATGGACCGCATGCCCAGCTTGGCCAGCGACGTCACCTTGATGCCCGGCGATTTGGTGGAAACCCAGAACAGCGACAGGCCCTGGTGGTTCTTGGTAATATTGCGGTTGGACCGGGCGATGACCAGCAGATAGTCGGCGACATGGGCCGATGAACTCCAGATCTTCTCGCCATTCAGCCGCCAGCCGCCGTCGACCCGCGTCGCCGTGGTGCGCATGGAGCCAAGCAGGTCGGTCCCGCCCGACGGTTCGGTGAAGGAGATGGCAGCCCGCAGCTTGCCGGTGGCGATCAGCGGCAGATACTTTTTCTTCTGCGCCTCGCTGCCATAGATGCCGATGGATTTAGACCCCGCGAATGACGTGATGCCCCAGATCCAGGCCAGCCCGCCCAGCGTGCGCGCCAGTTCGCGGGCCAGGATCATCTGCATCAGCACATCGCCGCCCTGCCCGTCATATTCTTCAGAAATGCCGACACCATGGAAACCGGCCTCGGAGAACTTGTCCCATAGGGCGAACGGGTAGTTGTGCTCGTCCTTCTCCAGGTCGCGCGCCCAGGCCTTCGGCGCCTCGGCTTCCACCCAGCGGCGGACACCATCGCGAAAGGCGCGGTATTCCTCGGGGAGATTGAAATCCATGATGTTTGCTCCTTGGGATTTGTTGGCTCTTGGGCACCTGGGTCGCCACCCACTCACCCGTCGTCCCGGCGAAAGCCGGGACCCAGCGTGAGGCGCGGTCAGCGCCGATATGAATCATGTCGCGGCAGACGCCGCTCTACGCTGGGCCCCGGCCTTCGCCGGGGTGACGGTGTGGAGAAGGGCCCCCCCTACCCCATTTTCCGCTCATCCAGGCCCAGACCCCGGCCGATGATTTCCTTCATGATCTCGCTGGAACCCGCGAAAATCCGGCTGACGCGGGCGTCGGTGTAAAGCCGGCTGATGCGGTATTCCTCCATGTAGCCGGCACCGCCATGCATCTGCACACCGGCATCGACCATGCGACCTTCCAACTCCGTCGCCAGCAGCTTGCATTCGGCCGCGTCCTCTCCGGACAGTTCCCCGTCATTCAGCAGCAGTACGCATTGGTCGATCAGCGTCTGCACAGCGTCGAGTTCCGCCCGCAAACCCGCCAGCACGAAGCGGTTATGCTGAAAGGCACCGATGGGCCGGCCGAAGGCGCGGCGTTCGCGCACATAATCCAGGGTGATATCGAATGCCACCTGCGCCGCCGCCAGCGATCCGATGGCCGCCACCAGCCGTTCCTTGGCCAGGAACCGCGTCAGATAGCGGAAGCCGGAAGTGGGGTCGCCCAGCACGTTTTCCTTGGGCAGCTTGACGTCATTGAAAAACAGTTCGGATGTGTCCTGCGCATGCAGACCCATCTTTTTCAACCGCTGCCCCCGGTCGAAACCGGGCATGCCGGCCTCCACCAGGAACAGGCCCAGCCCGTGCTTCTGATCGGGCTGAGTCCGTGCGGCCACGATGATCAGATCGGCCAGGAAGCCGTTGGAGATATAGGTCTTGGCCCCGTTCAGCAGCCAATGGTCGCCCTTGTCCTCCGCCCTGGTGCGCATGCCGGCCAGATCAGAGCCGGCACCCGGCTCCGTCATGGCAATGGCCAGGATGGTGTCGCCCGATACGCAGCCCGGCAGGATACGCTCCCGCTGTGCCGGCGTTCCCAGCGCATCGATATAGGGGGCGACCAGGTTGGAATGCAGGTTGATATAGAAGCCGATCTCACCATGGATGATGTTTTCCTCGATGATGATCTGTTCGAACCGGAAATCACTGATGCCGGCCCCGCCGAACCGTTCCTCGGCCCAGGTCAGCAGCAACCCCGCCTCACCCGCCTTCTTGTAGATCTCACGATCGACATGGCCCTGGGCGCGCCAGCGTTCGCCGTGCGGCGCCACTTCCTTCTGGAAAAAGCGGCGGGCACTTTCCCGGAACTGGTCATGTTCGGGCTGGAAGATCAGGCGGCGCATGGCGTGCCCCCCGCCTTCTCATAAAAGGGCCGGCCGGCGACGGCCCGCGCCCGCAGCCAGGCCGACGGGGCATAGCGCGGGCCGTGGGCCTGGGCCAGCCGATCGGCCTCCGCCACGAATTCCTCGATCCCGACCGTATCGATGTAGGACAGCGTGCCCCCAGTCCAGAGCGGGAAACCCCAGCCATAGACCGCACCCAGATCGGCATCCTGCGGCGTGGTCAGCACCCCCTCCTCCAGGCAGCGGGCGGTTTCAATGGCCTGGATATAGAGGAAGCGCCGCGTCAACCGTTCGGCATCGATATCCGGACGGGACGGGAAATGCTGCGACAGGCCGGGCCAGAGATGCTTGCGGCCACCGGCCGGATATTCGTAGAAGCCGCCGCCGGCCTTGCGGCTGCTGC
The DNA here is from genome assembly GCF_017996735.1 of Niveispirillum sp. Lineage (GTDB taxonomy): Bacteria > Pseudomonadota > Alphaproteobacteria > Azospirillales > Azospirillaceae > Niveispirillum. The sequence continues at coordinate 21,618 of NZ_JAGOGJ010000041.1, read as the reverse complement.
GCCCAAGCTCATCCCGCATGCGCCGCAGAACAGGCACGCCCGGCGGCGGGGTGTAGCGGTCCCCTTCCTCCGCGATGGTCTGGTCCACGATCTTCAGCGGCAGGTCCAGCGTCACCTCGTCCAGCAGCGCCAGCGCTCCCACCGGCATCCCGGCGGCCCGCGCGGCATTCTCGATCACCGCCGGCGGCACCCCCTCGGCCAGCATCGACGCCCCTTCATGGATGAAGGTCTGGAACACCCGGCTGGTATAAAAACCGCGGCTGTCATTGACGACGATGGGCGTCTTGCGCAGTTGCGCCACGTAATCCAGGGCCTGGGCCAGCGTCTGCGCGCTGGTCTTGGACCCCATGATCACCTCCACCAGCCCCATCCGTTCAACGGGGGAGAAGAAATGCAGGCCGATGAAGCGGTCGGGCCGCGCCGATGCCTCGGCCAGTTGTGTGATGGGCAGGGTGGAGGTGTTGGAGGCGAACAGGGTGCCGGGCGGGATCACCACCTCGGCCCGTGCGGTGGTGTCGGCCTTCACGGACGTATCCTCGAACACCGCTTCCACCACCAGATCGACGCCGGCCAGATCGGCAAAGTCGGCTGTGGGCTGGATGCGGGACAGGATGGTCTCGGCATCGGCGGCACTACGCCGGCCCTTCTCCACCTCCTTGCCCAGCACCCTGGCGGAATAGGCCTTGCCCTTTTCCGCCAGTTCCGGCGTGCGGTCCAGCAGCACCACCGCGATCCCCGCCTGTGCCGAAACCAGGGCAATGCCGGCCCCCATCATGCCGGCCCCCAGAATACCAACCTTGGTCACCCTGGACGGGGCGATGCCGGCGGGGCGGCGGAAACCGCGTTCGGCCGCCTGCTTTGACAGGAAGCTGGTGCGGATGATGTTGCGGGCCACGGGGTCGGTCAGAAGGCGGGCGAAATATTTGCTCTCCACCGACAAAGCCCGGTCGAACGGCAATTGCCCGCCCTCAAACAGGCAGGACAGGATGGCGATGGCGGCCGGGCTGTTGCGCCCGCCCTTGGCGACGCCCGCCGCCGCCGTGGTGAACAGCACCGCCGTTTCAGGGATCAGCAACCCCCGCGCCTCGACGCTGGTATAGGCCTTGCGGTCCCAGACCCGCACCGGGTCCGGCCCGGATTGCAACCAGGACCGGGCGGCGTCCGTCAGTTCGGCTGCGGGCACCACCTCGTCCACGATGCGCAGCTTCAATGCTTCTTCCGGCCGCACGGTGCGGCCGGACAAGAGCAGGTCGATGGCCGTCCGGGCACCGGCCAGCCGCAGCAGGCGTTGTGTGCCGCCCGATCCCGGCAGCAGGCCGACATTGACCTCCGGCAGGCCGACAACGGCCTTGGGATCGTCGACCAGGATGCGGTAATGGCAGGCGAGCGCCAGTTCGAAGCCGCCGCCCAGCGCCAACCCGTTCAGGGCCGCGACCCAGGGCTTGCCACTCTTTTCGATGGCGCGATGCATGGCGGTGGCGCGCTGGCTGAAATCATAGGCCTGCCGTCTTGTCATGCTGTCGAACCCGTCGACCAGCAGCTTCAGGTCGGCCCCGGCCATGAATCCCTTCTTGGCGGAGGTCAGGACCACGCCCGTCACACCGGCATCGGCGGACAGGTCGGCGATGGCGGCATCCATCTCCGCCAGCCAGGGCTGGGTGACCAGATTGACGCTTTCATCCGCATTGTCGAGCGTCAGGGTGGCGATGCCATCGGCACCTTTTGTGATGGAAACATGGCGCATGTTTACACCCGTTCGATGATGGTGGCGGTGCCCAGGCCATTGCCGGCACACAGGGTGACCAGGGCCGTCTCACGGTCGCTGCGTTCCAGCTCGTCCAGCACGGTGCCCAGGATCATGGCACCCGTGGCCCCCAGCGGATGGCCCAGCGCGATGGCGCCGCCGCAGACATTGATGCGGTCATGCGGGATATCCAGGGCGCGTATATAGCGCAGCACGACGCTGGCGAACGCCTCGTTCAGTTCGAACAGGTCGATATCGCCCTTTTCCATACCGCAATTGCGCAGGGCCTTTGCACTGACCGCCGCCGGGGCCGTCAGCATGATCGACGGTTCCGACCCGATGGACGCGAACCCCCGGATGCGGGCGCGGGGTTTCAATCCCGCCCGTTCCCCAAAGCTTTTCGATCCCACCAGTACCGCACCCGACCCATCGACGATGCCCGACGAATTGCCACCGGTATGGACATGGGACAAAGCCTCGATCTGCGGATAGCGCAGCATCGCCACCTGATCGAAGCCCAGCGCCGCCATGCCCGGAAAGGCAGGCTTCAGGCTGCCCAGCCCTTCCAGCGTCGTCTCGGGGCGCGGATGTTCGTCGCGGTCCAGCAGCACCTCTCCCAGCAGGTCGGTCACCGGCACGACGGACCGGGCAAAACGCCCCTCCGCCCAGGACCGGGCCGCACGACGCTGGCTTTCCAGGGCGTAGGCGTCGACATCCGTCCGGCTGAACCCGTCCAGGGTGGCGATCATGTCGGCGCCGATCCCCTGCGGGATATAGTAATTGTGCCAGACGACACGCGGATCGGCGCTCCAGGCGCCGCTGTCGGCCCCCATGAAGGTGCGGCTCATGCTCTCCACGCCGCCGCCGATGCCGGCCTGGCTCATGCCCGACATGACCTGGGCCGCGACATTGTTCACGGCCTCCAGGCCGGACGCGCAAAAACGGTGGATCTGCTGACCGGCGACGGTTTCGGCATAATCCGCGTTCAGCACGGCGGCACGGGCGATGACGCCGCCCTGTTCGCCCACGGGCTGGGCGCAGCCGATAACGACATCGTCCAAGAGGCTTGTATCCAGCCCGTTGCGGTCACGAAGCGCCCGAAGCACCTGGGTCAGCAGTTCGACAGCGGTAACCTCGTGCAATGCGCCGTCGGGCCGTCCCCGGCCGCGCGGCGTGCGCACATGGTCATAGATGAAGGCATCCATCCTGGTCGGTCCATGGCTCATCAATTGGGAAGATGTGCCGTCTTCCCATCCCCATCGCCCAGCCGCACCTATCCGTGGGCAGGTGGAAAACGGCCTTTCCCGTTTCATCGTCCCTTCAACGACGAAGGGGATGGAAACATGCGGGTCATCATCACAGGTGCCGCCAGCGGCATCGGGCAGGCCGTCGCCCAGCGGCTTCAGGAGGGGGATGTCATCCGGGGCGACCACCGGATGCTTCTGGTGGATCGTGACACGGACGGGCTGGCACGGGTGGCCGACATGATCGGACCGGCGGCGGCAATCCTGAAAGCCGATGTGACGGACGAAGCCGACAGCGCCATCATCGCGGCGGCGGCCCTGGACCATATGGGCGGTATCGACGGGGTGGTCAGCAATGCCGGTGCCATCGCCGCCGGTACGCTGATGCAGATGACGCCAGCGGACTATGACCGGCTGTTCGCCGTGAACACGCGGGCCACCTGGCTGCTGGCGCGGGCGACTTATCCCTATCTGCGGGAAAGCCGGGGAGCGCTGGTGGCCACCGCCTCCATGGCCGCGACACAGCCGACGCCGCCGCTGGGTGCCTATGCCCCCGCCAAGGCTGCGCTGCGCATGCTGATCCGGCAATTGTCGGTGGATTGGGGACCGGACGGCATCCGCTGCAACTGCGTCTCCCCCGGCCCGACCCTGACCGGGATGACGGCCGCCGGCTATGCCGACCCGGCACGAAGGGCGGAACGGGAGGCAGCGATGCCGCTGCGCAAGCTGGGCACGCCCGCCGACGTGGCCAACGCCATCCTGTTCCTGCTCAGCCCCCTGGCCGGCCATATCACCGGCATCGACCTGCTGGTCGATGGGGGATTGAGCAATTGCCTGATGATCGCCAATGGCGGCGGCGCGGGGCACGCGCCGGCCGCATCATAGAGGAGGATTGAGATGGATTATCCCCCCCCGCCCGATGTGACCGGCCGGTCGCTGGACGGCAGCGATCCCTACATTATCGACCCGGCGGAGAATGCGGCCCTGTGCCGGTCCACGGGCGTTGAACCGGCCACCGACGGCACCGCGCATCCCGCCTATTATTACATCGCCACCCAGGTCGCGATGGGCCAGACGGTAGCCGGACTGTGCGCGCTGTGCGATTTCGACGTTGAACAGGGGCCGATGATGGCCAGTTCCAGCGTCCGCTTCCAGGCGCCGCTGCGCACGGGTCATCCCTACCGCGTGACCGGCGAGATAGCGGGCCTGACCCGCAAATCCAGCCGCAAGCTGGGCCTGATGGACCTGCTGGAATACCGGCTGCGCCTGCACGAGGCCGACGGCACCACGGTACTGGAAACCACCAATGTCTGGGTGCTGCCGCGCCGGGAGCTGATGCAATGACGGCTCTGACACCCTTCACCATTCCCTGCGTCAGCGCCGATGCCATGCGGGACTGGGCCAGGTTCCTGCGCGACCCCAACCCCATCCATCTGGACCCGGACGTTGTGCGGGCCAAGGGGCTGGGCGACCGGGTGATCAATCAGGGGCCCGCCAATCTGGCCTATATCATCAACATGCTGCTGGCGGCCTTTCCCGGCGGGCACATCACCGCCCTGGAAAGCCGCTTCATCGACAATGCCTATGCGGGTGACCGGCTGACGGCGGGCGGGCGGGTGGTGGAGGCCGGTAAGGCACACGCGACCTGCGAGGTCTGGCTGATCGCCGACGGCAATCGCCCCATCATCCAGGGCACCGCCACGATCACGCTCTAATGCCAGCGGCCCGGGGCCGCCGGATGGCGGCGTCCGGCGCCTGAAGGTGCAACGAAAAGGAAACACCATGCCAAGCGGCCCCTTCGCCCATGTCTGCATGCTGGTCCATGATCTGGACAAGGCCATCGCCGACTGGACCAGGATATTGTCCGTCCTGGACCCGCAAGCCCTGACGGAGCCCGTCGTCCGGTATGACGGCTTTTCCAGCGGTGCCGACCAGGATATGCGCTGGGCGACCTTTGTCGCCAACCATTCCGCCGAAATCCAGTTGATCCAGCCGGCCCCCGGTACGCCCTTGGGTGACCGGCTGGCGGCCAAGGGGGAGCATGTGCATCATCTCTGCTTCACCACCAACGACGTGGCGGGCAGCCTGGCCAAACTGGCGGCACAAGGGGTGCAAGTTCTAGGTGATGGCGCCACCAACCGTGACCCCACCATGACCTGGCAGGAATGGGGCTGGATCGGCCCGAAAAGCGCGCATGGCGTTCTGGTGGAGGTGGCGGCCCCCTATGAAAGCCATGGCGACGGTCGGTGGCACGCGGCGGGATCGCGCCCTTGAGTTCGTTTCGTACCATCACCCTGCCCGGCGATGGCCTGCGACTGGTGGCCGATGCCATCGGCGATCAGGATGCGCCGCCGATCCTGTTCCTGCATGGCGGCGGACAGAGCCGGCATTCCTGGCGCAATGCCGCGCGGCGGGTGGCCGGGGCCGGATATCTGGGCATCACCATCGACATGCGTGGCCATGGCGACAGCGATTGGGCACCGGATGGCGCCTATGGTCTGGAGATCATGGCAAGCGATCTGTGTCATGTCCTGCGGGCACTCGACCGACCCGCCGGCCTGGTCGGCGCCTCACGCGGAGGGCAGGTGGCGTTGGTCGCAGCAGCGGCGGAATCGGCACGGACAAGGCTGGTGCTGCTGGCCGATGTCGGCCCGCACATCGACCGGCAGGGCGTCGCCCCCATCCGCGATTTCATGGAACGCAGCATGCGCGGCTTCGACAGCGTGGAAGCGGCGGCACAGGCGCTGGATGGCCTGCCCGGACGTCGCCGCGCCGTCGATGCCGATACCCTTATCCGCGCACTGCGCCACGGGATGGATGGAAAACTGTACTGGCGCTGGGATCCCCGCACGGCCTTGCCGGGCTTTCTGGATGCCGATGGGGAGACAGCTTTGATGGAACGGGCGGCATCGGCTGTCCATTGTCCGGTTCTTCTGGTTCGCGCCGAACACAGCGATGTGTTGACCGATGAGGGTGTGAAGGCTTTCAGGCGCCTGACGCCGCAATTGCGGGTGGCCATGGCGCCAGGCGTCGGGCACATGTTCACCAACGACCAGAACGACGCCTTCGCGCTTCCACTGCTGGACCTTCTCGGTGGCGAAGACTGAATACGATAAGATGCAAAAACCCGGATAGCCCCCCCCCTCCACGGATAGGTTCGCGCCCCAGCAGTTTCAGTCACAGATGAACATGCAGGCGGGGCGGAACCCGCCGAAACCGACGGTGAGCAGCAAAACCCCAACAAGGGCTGCCAGAGCGGATAACAGGGAGGAAACAATGAAAATCGGGTCCAAGAACAGGCGGAGATATGGTCATTTGGCGGGCAGCACCGCCATGTTGGCGCTGCTGGCGCTGGCCCCCATGCCAGGCGCCGCGCAATCAGCGTCCGCCGATACGAATATGCAGGCCGCCCCGGCTCAGGATTACCTGGGCGAGATCATTGTGACGGCCCGGCGCCGTAACGAAACCCTGATCTCCGTCCCCGTGGCCGTTTCTGCCGTCAGCGCGGATACACTGGCTAATTTCGGTGTAACGGATGTGCGTTCTATCGCCAATTATTCACCCGGTCTGGCCATAGACAAGGTCAGCAGCGGGGCCGGCGCGACCATCACCCTGCGCGGCATCGGCACCTCGCCCGGTCAGGCTGGGTTCGAACAGACGGTTTCGCTAAACCTGGACGGCGTGCAGACCTCACGCGGGCGCGCCATCACCCAGGGCCTGTTCGACGTGGGTCATGTGGAAGTGCTGAAAGGCCCGCAGGCCCTGTTCTTCGGCAAAAACAGTCCTGCCGGCGTCATATCCATCACTTCCGCCGGTCCCACGGACGAGGTGTCGGGTTATGCCCGCCTGGGATATGAGACGGTTGCCGACGAGGCCATCGCCGAAGCCGCCGTGGGTGGCCCGGTGAGCGACAGCGTGGGTGCGCGGCTGGCCGTGCGGTATCGTAAGATGGATGGGTGGCTGCGCAATATCGGCGGCCCGGTCAACACCTCTGTCCCCGGCGTGACGCGTCCCGGCGAGGAAGAGGCGATGGGCCGCCTGACCCTGACCTGGAAACCGTCAGAGAGCAATTTCGACGCCACGCTGAAACTGTCGGCCAGCGACTATAGCGACGACGGCGCGGCCGCCGGTCAGCAGCTTTTCTATTGCGGCGCCCTGCCAGCCGGTGGCGTGGCGGGCCGCGTCGACCCGTATGGTGAGTGCAAGTTCGACAAATATTACTCGTCGGCCGGTCTGGCCAACGGCGTGGCCGACAACTGGCCCTATGCCAAACAACAGCCCTATAGCGACGTGAAGGTCTATCTGGCCTCGCTCTCAGCCAACTATAACTGGGAAAATCTGGCGCTCACTTCTGTGACCGGCTATTTCAGCACACGGTCGCGCACCAGCGACAGCTATGACGCCACCTCCTATTACATCATCGGCGCGGCCGAGCGGGAGGATTTCGACGCTTTCAGCCAGGAGGTCCGTCTGCTCTCCTCCTTCGACGGGCCGGTCAATTTTATGCTGGGCGCCTATTATCAGGATTCCGACCTGTATTTTGAGAATAACAGCCGCATCGCCCTGCTGCCGGCTGATCCGGCCACCGGCAAATACCATACCTGGGAAAAACCCAGCGGTACCAAGGGCAAGGCCTATTCCGGCTTCGGCCAGTTGATCTGGGCCGTGACACCAGAAGTGGAAATGGCGGGCGGCGTACGCTACACACGCGAAACTAAGGATTCCTACCTCTATAATTCCTGGGTCCATCCGCTGCTGACGGCCACGTTCCTGCCGCCCACAACGATCCTGAAGGATAATTTCCGAGACGGAAACTATTCGCCCGAGGCGACCCTGACCTGGCGCCCCACCTCGGAGATCACCACCTACATCGCCTACAAGACCGGCTATAAGTCGGGGGGCCTGGGCCTCAGCGCCGTGCTGACCCCGCGCGCCGTCACCGCCGATGACTTCAATTTCGAGGCGGAGAAGGTGCGCGGCGAAGAGATCGGCCTGAAGGCGCAGTTGTTTGACAAAAGCCTGACCCTGACCACCGCCGCCTATTCCTACCTCTACAGCAATTTGCAGGTGAACGCCTTCAACGCGGCCCTGGCCTCCTTCACCGTCACCAATGCCGCCAGCGCGCGCAGCAAGGGATTTGAGATCGACGCCAACCTGCGCGTAACCCCGGACCTGACCGTTTATGGCTCGGTCTCCTATAATCACAGCCGCTACAAGGAATTCGTCAGTAGTTGTTATGGCGGTCAGACCCTCGCCATGGGCTGCGACTACCGGCTCAGCGTCGGAGCCGACGGCATCGCTGGAACGGCCGACGACCGGTATGGCCAGGACATGTCGGGCCGCCCCCTGACGCGGGCTGCGGACTGGTCGCTGAATAGCGGCTTCGATTACACGATCCCGCTTTCCGGCGCCTGGGACCTGGGCCTGTCGGGCAATGCCCGCTACACCAGCAAGATCAACGGCACCGACAATGCCAATCCCGGCGGCCTGCTGAAAGGCTATTGGGTGCTGGATGCCGCGGCACGGCTGGAGATGGACCGGCAGTGGGAAATCTCCCTGGTCGGCCGCAATCTCAACAATGCGATGTACGGCTACCTGCAGGAAAAGCCGGGTTCGCCCACGACACCGGGCACGCCGTCCCAGGTCTTCGCCATCCCGACGCGCGGGCGGCAGGTCCTGGTACAGGTCGGCTACACGTTCTGAGCTGGCGGGCGAAGTCCGGGCTGCCGGGCTTCCAATAATCTCCACCGTCACCCCGGTGACAAGCCGGGGCCCAGCGTAAGGCGCGGTCAGCGCCGGTATGACTCATATCGCGGCAGACGCCGCTCCGCGCCTGGGCCCCGGCTTGTTACCGGGGTGACGGTGGAGAAGACGGAGTATATTTGATGAAAACCATCAAGGAACTGGTGGGGGTGGATTTCCCCCTGTTCGCCTTCAGCCATTGCCGTGACGTGGTGGCGGCGGTCAGCCGGGCCGGCGGCTTCGGCGTGCTGGGCGGCAGCAGCTTCACGCCGGAGACGCTGGAAACGGAGTTGCGCTGGATCGACGACCATGTCGACGGCAAGCCCTATGGCATCGACATCCTGATCCCCGAGCATCAGCAGTTGGGCGGTGGCATGGATATGGAGGCGCTGGCCAGCCGTATCCCACAGGGCCACGTCGATTTCACCATCGACCTTCTGCACCGTCACGGCATCAATGCCGGGCCGGGCGACGTGGTGACAAAGCAACTTCCCGCCACCCTGCCAGAGGTGGGAGAGGCGCTGATGGATGTGGCTTTCCGCCATCCCATCCGGCTGATCGTCAACGCGCTGGGCATCGCCCCGCCATCGATGCTGTCCCGTGCCCGCGCCCATGGCGTGCCGGTGGGCGCCCTGGTCGGGGCCAAGGAACATGCCATCCGGCAGGTGCAGGCCGGCGTGGACATCATCATCGCGCAGGGCGGAGAGGCCGGCGGCCATTGCGGGGAGGTTTCCACCCTGGTGCTGGTGCCGGAGGTGATCCGCGCCATCGCCCCGTTACGCCCCGTGCCCGTGCTGGCAGCGGGCGGCATCATGACGGGGGCGCAGATGGCGGGCTGCATGGCCATGGGGGCGGCCGGCGCCTGGACCGGTTCGGTCTGGCTGGCCACCACCGAGGCCGAAACCAGCCAGGCGTTCCGGGAAAAGATGGTGGCCGCGAGTTCGCGCGACACGGTGCGATCCGCCACCCGCACCGGCAAACCGTCACGGCAGTTGCGCTCCGGCTGGCATGCCGCCTGGGACAAGGAGGGCAGCCCCGGCGCCCTGCCCATGCCGCTGATGGCCATGATCTCCATCCCCGCCTTCGAGATGATCGACAAGGCGGCCGAGCGGCCCGACGCTTCGGCACGGGAACTGGTCAGCTATTTCGTCGGCCAGGGCGTGGGGCTGGTGGAGGATGTTCGTTCCGCCACCTCCGTCGTGCAGGATTTCAAGCAGGACTTCGCCGAAGCGCTGGGCCGCATGCTGGCCTTCGCCGAAGAAGCGTAGAGCCGCGCGCGCCTTCCCAATGCCATGCCATTTTCCGCGAAAGGCATCGCCATGACATCGCCATCCCATCCGCTTGCCCGCCTGTTCGCGCCGCGCTCCGTGGCGCTGGTGGGGGCGACGGAGAAATCGGTATGGACGACACTGATCGTCCGCAATTTCCGTGACTTCGGCTATGAGGGCGCGCTTTACGCCGTCAACCGCAATGGCGTCGACACGTTCGGCATCAAGGGCTACCGCTCCTGCCGTGATATCCCCGAACCTGTCGATGTGGCCTTCATCTTCGTGCCCGTCGATGCCGTGCCGGACGCGCTGGCGGACGCGGCTGCCGCTGGTATCCGCAACGTCACCATTCTGACCTCCGGTTATGCTGAAACCGGCGAGGAGGGACGGCGGCGTCAGGAGGCGCTGGTAACCCAGGCCAACGATCTGGGCGTCACCCTGTGGGGACCGAACTCGCTGGGTTACAACAATGTCGAAGCGGGCATCCCCGTTTCCGTCATCCCGGCCGTGAAACCCTTCCTGCCGCCCGCCATCGCCATCCTGTCGCAGAGCGGGGCGACGGCAGCGGAACTGGCGGAATATGCCCAGGGGCAGAATATCGGCACCAGCTTCGTCGCCGCGACGGGCAACGAGGCACAGATCAGTCTGGCCGATATCATCGACTATCTGGTCGATCATGACGCCACAAAGGCCATCGCGGTCTTCGCGGAAAGCATCCGTAACCCCGCCGCCTTCGTCCGTGCCGCCGGACGGGCGCGGGACAAGGCGAAGCCGATCATCATCCTGAAGATCGGGCGCAGCGATCTGGCCACCCAGGTGGCGCAAGCCCATACGGGATCGCTGGTCGGCGATGATGCCGTGTTCGACGCCGTCTGCCGCCGGCTTGGCGTCATCCGCGTCACCTCCACCGAGGATCTGATCAATACGGCCGGCCTGCTGGCGGCCACCGGGCCGCTGCCGGCGGCGGGGATGAGTTTCCTGTCCATTTCCGGCGGGGCCTGTACGCTGGTCGCCGATGCGGCGGAAGGGTTCGGCGTGCCGCTGCCCGCCAACGACCCGGCAACGGTAACAGCCCTGCGCGGCGTGCTGTCGGACCTGGGATCAACCTTGAACCCGCTGGACATTACCGGGGCGGCCATGCGCGACCCGGACCTGTTCGCCCGTGTCATCCCGTTGCTGGCCGCCAACAGCCAAGTCGGCCTGCTGGGCATCGGCATCGCCGTGCCGACCATGCCGGGCCAGAGCCTGCCCCCGGCGCTGACCGCCATCGGCCGGGCCACGGCCGCGATCAAGACGCCGTCCGTCCTGGTCGGCACCTGCGGTAAATCGTTGAACGATTATGCGCGCGGCGCCATTGCCGAGCATGGGCTGCCGCATGTCATGACCGGCATCGACGCCATGCTGCGCGCCGCCGGTCACGCGCTGTGGTGGTCGGGCCAGTTGAAGCAAGCCGCCCCGCCGCCGGCCCTGGCACTGTCGATGCGCGCGGATACGCCCCGGCTGGACACTGAACGCGCGGTACTGGACTTCCTGGCCGCAAAGGGCGTGCCGGGCGTGCCCCAGCATCTGGTGCGCAACGCCGAGGAAGCAGCAAATATCGCCGTCGGCTTCACGGCACCGCTGGCCCTGAAGATCCTGTCCCCGGACATCGCCCATAAGACGGAGGTGGGCGGCGTCCGTCTGAACGTGCCACCGGGCGAGGCCGCCACGGTCTTCACGGCACTGATGGCGGATGTGGCCCGCGCCCGGCCCGATGCGCGACTGGACGGCGTGATCATAGCGCCGATGCGCAATGGCGGGCTGGAAATGCTGGTCGGCGTGCGCCGCGACCCCACCTGGGGACCGGTCATCGCGGTCGGCTTCGGCGGCGTGCTGGTGGAGGTTCTGGCCGATGTCGCCACCACCCCCCTGCCCGTCGATCAAACCCAGGCCAAGGCGTTGCTGAAATCCCTGCGCGGAGCCCGGCTGCTGGACGGATTCCGGGGAGGCCCGCCGGCCGATATCGACCGGCTGGCCGAAATCATCGTCGCCATCGGCGATGCCGCCCTGTCGCTGGGCGCCGGGTTGGCCGAACTGGAAGTGAACCCGCTGCGCGTGGCCGGCGCAGAGATCGAAGCCCTGGACGGGCTTGTCGTCTGGCAGGAGAATGCGTGATGAGTGACCAGAACCCCGTAACACTGGAACGCAATGGCCCCATCGCCATCGTCACTCTGCACCGCCCGGCCGTACGCAACGCCATCAGCGCCGCCATGGCCGAGGCCATCGAGAATTTCGTCCACGAGATCGAGACAGATCCCAGCCTACGCGTCGCCATCCTGGCCGCAAAGGGTCCGATCTTCTGCGCCGGCGCCGATCTGGCGGAAGTGGCTGCCGGCCGGGGCATGTCGCTGGCCCGGCCCGACACCGGCTTTGCCGGCTTTGTCGATGCCAAGCGCACAAAACCCTGGATCGCCGCCGTACAGGGCCCTGCCCATGGCGGCGGGGTAGAGATCACGCTGTCCTGCGACATGGTGGTGGCGGCCGAAACCGCCAGCTTCACCCTGCCGGAAGTGCGGCGTGGCCTGATCGCCGGGGCCAATGGCAGCTTCCGCATCGCCCGCTACCTGCCCCGGCCTCTGGCCATCGAAATGCTCATCGTCGGCCATCCCCTGCCGGCCTCCCGCGCCCATGCGCTGGGCATGGTCAACAGTCTGGTCCCCACGGCCGATGACGTGCTGCCGGAGGCGCTGCGGCTGGCGCAACTGGTCGCCGCCAACTCCCCCCTGGCCGTGCGCGAAAGCCTGCGCGTTGTCCGCGCCGCGGCCGATCAGGGGGAACAGGACCTGCGGGCTCTGCAGGCGGACGCAGTGGGCATTGTCCTGGCAGGTCCCGACGTGAAGGAAGGCGCCAGCGCCTTCATCGAGAAGCGCCAGCCGGAGTGGCGGACATGAACCGGCAGGAGTTGCTGCCCGTCATCATCGGCATCGGCCAGATCAATGACCGGCCGTCTGCCGACGAACCGGGATTGGATTCCGCCAGCCTGATGCTGGCGGCCCTGGCCATCGCAGAACGCGATGCCGGTGTACCGCTGCTGGGCCGTTTGGACTGGCTGGGCATCGAAAACCAGATTTCCTGTCCCGATCCCGCCATCGATGAAACCGTGACGCGGAACCTGCCGTCGCGTCCCGCCCATGTCCGGCTGACCGAGGACGCCAGCGGTCATGGGCCGGTGGAACTGCTGAACCGGGCCGCCAACGCCATCGGACGAGGCGAGGTGCGATTGGCCGCCATCACCGGCGGTGAAGCTCTGCGCACCGCCGCCAAGCGCGCTGCCGGTGGGGGCATGGCCAATGCCCTGGCCGCAGCGGCCGAAGCCGGGGCCACGAAACTGGCCTGGCGCTATGGTCTTGTGACGCCCGCCGATGTCTATCCCCTGTATGAGAACGCCACCCGCGCCGCCTGGGGCCAGACACTGGCCGAAGCACAGGATGAGACGGCCCTGATCTGGTCCGGCCTGTCGCGGACGGCGGCGGACAACCCATATGCCTGGCTGTGTACACCCCTGACCCCGCACGATATCCTGGCCGAGGGGCTGGCCAACCGCATGATCAGCTTTCCCTACACCAAGCTGATGGTGGCCAACAGTGCCGTCAACCAGGGGGCCGCCCTGATCCTGGCCAGCCAGGAAACGGCCCTGGCCCTGGGTATCCCGACAGAGCGTCTGGTCTTTGTCGGACCGGGGGCGGCCGCGCATGAGCCGGCGGATTTCCTGCGCCGCGACGGGTTCACGGGATCGGCCAGCCTGAACGCCAGCATCGACCGTGCCCTGGCCCTGAACGGGCTGGTCACCGGCCTGCTGGATCATGTTGAACTCTATAGCTGCTTTCCCTGTGTGCCCAAGATGGCGCGGCGGCGTCTGGGCTGGCCCGCAGACCGTCCCGCCAGCGTCTATGGCGGCCTGACCTTCGGGGGCGGTCCCATCGGCAATTGCATGACCCATGCGGCGGCGGCAATGGCGGAAAAGCTGCGCGCGGCACCGGGCAACGGCCTGATCGTGGCCAATGGCGGCTATGCCACGCACAACCATACCATCGCACTGACCAGCACGGCCCCGGCCATCAATCCCTTCCCCCAGGATTTCAACGTACAGGCCACGGCAGATACGCTGCGCGGCCCTATCCCGACACTGCTCGACGATTATACGGGGCCCGGGACAGTGGAGAGTTTCACCATGCCCTTTGGGCGCGAGGGGAAGCCGCTTGGCGCCACCATCGTCGCCCGCACGCCCGAGGGCGCCCGTTTCCTGGCCGCCGTGCCGGGCGACGACCTTGGGGTGCTGGACTGGTTGACCAGGGCCGACCCGGTGGGCAGCGCGGGCCAAGCACAGCCTATGGCAGACGGGCGTCAACGCTGGGTGCGGGGCGGCTGACCCTATCGCCGGACAGGCGCCCTGTACCGCCTCCGGCCCCATGATCAATAAAAACCAAGCAACAGGGAGGAAGACATGACGGTCGGCAATGCCCGGACTCCGTCCGCCCCGGATGGCACCATCCTGGATGCGATCATCATCGGCGCCGGCTTCGCGGGCCTCTACATGCTGCACCGGCTGCGCCAGTCGGGCCTGCGGGCGCATGTGTTAGAGGCAGCACCCGATGTCGGCGGTACCTGGTACTGGAACCGCTATCCGGGCGCGCGCTGCGACGTGGAAAGCGTCGCCTATTGTTATTCCTTCTCTCCTGAGATCACAGCGGAATGGAACTGGTCGGAACGGTTCGCCACTCAGCCAGAAATCCTGGATTATATCCGCTTCGCCGCCGACCGGCTGGATCTGCGCCGCGACATCCGTCTCAACACCCGCGTCACGGCCGCCCATTATGATGAGGGCGCCAATCTGTGGCGGGTGACCACCGATCAGGGACGGACGGTGACGGCCCGTTTCTGCATCGCCGCCACAGGATGCCTGTCGGCCAGCCGCCTGCCCGACATTCCGGGCATCGACCGGTTCAAGGGACAGGTGATCCAGTCGGCCAACTGGCCCGGACAGCCCGTCGATTTCAAAGACAAACGGGTAGGCATCATCGGCACTGGCTCCACAGGCATTCAGATCATTCCCGTGGTCGCGGCCCAGGCCGGCCATACTTTCGTCTTCCAGCGCACCCCGGCCTACAGCGTGCCGGCCCGCAATGCCCTGCTATCCGATCATTACCGCGCGGCGGTGAAGGACCATTTTCCCGAACTGACCCGTCAGCTTCGCGCTGGTCTGATCCATGGCAACAGCGATCTGCGCATTCCGGGGGAAGAACCCCTGCCGCCACCCCTGACCGCTGCCCAGATGACGACAGAAGAACAGCAGGCGGAACTGGAGCGGCGCTGGCAGCGTGGCGGCGCCTGGTTCATGTTCACCTTTGCCGATCAGGTGTTCGACAAGCACGCCAATGAAATTGCAGCGGAATTCATCCGCACCAAGATCCGCCAGATCGTCCGCGACCGCACGGTGGCGGAGAAATTGTGCCCTACCTCCTATGCCATCGGGGCCAAGCGTATCTGCGTCGATACCGACTATTACGCCACCTACAACCGCCCCACCGTCACCCTGCTGGACCACGGCACCGACCCGATCATCGAGGTGACGGAAACAGGCATCCGGACCGGCAAGGGCGATGTCGATCTCGATATCATCATTTTCGCCACCGGCTTCGATGCCATGACCGGCGCCTTGCTCTCCATGGATATCCGGGGGCGGGATGGTCTCAGCCTGAAGCAGAAATGGGAGAGCGGACCCCGCACCTATCTGGGCCTGGGCATGGCGGGTTTCCCCAACCTGTTCACCATCACCGGACCCGGCAGCCCATCGGTTTTCAGCAATGTCGTCATCTCCATCGAACAACATGTCGAATGGATCGGCGATTGCCTGGACCATCTACGTCAGCGGTGCCTTGCCGGCATCGAACCCACGGAGGCCGCCGAAGAGGAATGGGTCCGCCATGTGGGCGAGGTGGCCAACGCCACCCTGATCCCCACGGCGAAATCCTGGTATGTCGGGGCCAATATCCCCGGCAAGCCCAATGTCTTCATGATCTATGTGGGCGGCGTCGGCGCCTATCGCGACATCTGCGACAAGGTGGCGGCCGATGGTTACAGGGGTTTCGCCCTGCTACCTGCCGACACCAACCGGGAGGCCGTTGCATGAACATGCCCACCAGCATCGCGCCCGAGGCGGGGCATCGTTTCCTTGAGAAACAGCATCGGCATCTGATCTGCGGGGAATGGGTGGAGCCGGCATCCGGCCGCCGCTTCGACGTGCAGGACCCCGCGACGGGGGAAATCATCGCGCAGGCGCCCGATGGCGATGCCACCGATATCGACCGGGCCGTCGCCGCCGCGCGCAAGGCGCATGAGATGGCCGCATGGCGCGGCCTGACCAGCGATGCCCGCGCCCGTATCCTCTGGCGTTACGCGGAACTGCTGGAAGCGCACGCCGACGAACTGGCCTGGCTGGAGGTGCGCAATAACGGCATGCCGCTGGCCTTCGCGCAATGGGCCATCGGGGCCAGTGCCGCCTGGCTGCGCCATTATGCCGGGCTGACCGGCAATATCATCGGCCAGAACGCGTCGGGCGCAGTCTCGGGGGGCGGCAACAGCATGCATGCCTACACGGTGCGACAGCCGGTGGGCGTGGCCGGCCTGATCCTGCCATGGAACGGCCCTATCGGCAGTTTCGTCATCAAGGTTGCACCGGCGCTGGCCGCCGGCTGCTGTCTTGTGGTGAAGCCGGCGGAAAACACACCCCTGACGGCCCTGCGCCTCGGCGAACTGGCGCTGGAAGCGGGGGTGCCGGCAGGCGTCCTGAACATCGTCAATGGTCCGGGCACGGTTGTCGGTGCCGCCCTGGCCGACCATCCGGGCGTCGACAAGATTTCCTTCACGGGATCGACCGAGGTGGGCCGGCGGATCGTGGCGGCGTCGGCCGGCAACCTGAAGCGCGTGACCCTGGAACTGGGTGGCAAGTCGCCCTGCATCATCCTGGATGATGCCGACATGGACCGCGCCATTCCCGGCGCCGCCATGGCCATTTTCGCCAATAGCGGCCAGGTCTGCTTCGCGGGTTCACGCCTGTTCGTGCAGCGCCGGTGCTTCGACAAGGTGGTATCCGGCATCGCCGACATCATCAAGGCCCTGAAGGTCGGCTCCGGCCTGGACCCCGATACGGCCATCGGCCCCCTGATCTCCGCCAGGCAGCGGGAGCGGGTTCAGTCCTATATCGACAATGGCCGCGCCCAGGGGGCGGAAATCCTGGCCGGCGGCGGTGTGCCGGACAGGGGCGGCTATTTCCTGGAACCGACCCTGTTCGCCAATGTGCGGGCCG
Organism: Niveispirillum sp.; assembly: GCF_017996735.1. Classification (GTDB taxonomy): domain Bacteria; phylum Pseudomonadota; class Alphaproteobacteria; order Azospirillales; family Azospirillaceae; genus Niveispirillum. The sequence continues at coordinate 4,275 of NZ_JAGOGJ010000041.1, read as the reverse complement.
ACATGCGCATCGTGCGGGAGGAGATTTTCGGTCCCGTCCTGGTCGCCACCCCCTTCGACACGCTGGACGAGGTGGCTCGTGCCGCCAACGACACCCGCTACGGCCTGGGCGCCGGCATCTTCACCAGTAACGTCAACAATGCCCACCGGCTGGCCGACCGGATCGAGGCCGGCAATGTCTGGGTCAATTGTTATGGCGTGATGCATCCGACCATGCCGTTCGGTGGCTTCAAGGAATCCGGCTGGGGCCGGGAGATGGGGATGGAGGGGATGAATGCGTTCCTGGAAACCAAATCCGTCTATGTGCAACTCCATGCTTAAACGCCTCTCCGCCCTGCTGCTGGCAGGCACCCTGCTGGCCGCCGCCCCCGCCATCGCCAATGACCGCATCCGGAATGCCGAGGCGGAACCGCAGAACTGGCTGAGCCACGGCCGCACCTATGGCGAACAGCGCTTTTCCCCGCTGGACCAGATCAATCCGGCCAGCATCGGCCGCCTGAGACTGGCCTGGTATCACGATCTGGATACCAACCGGGGACAGGAAGGCACGCCGCTGATCGTGGACGGGGTGCTGTACACGACCACGGCCTGGAGCAAGGTCGTGGCCGTGGACGCCGCCACGGGCAAGCCGCTCTGGTCGCATGACCCGCAGGTGCCGGGCCGCGCCGCCTTCAATGGCTGCTGCGACGTGGTCAACCGTGGCCCGGCCTTTGCCGATGGCAAACTGTTCCTGGGCACCCTGGATGGGCGGCTGCAGGCGCTGGACGCGCGCACCGGCACGCTGCTCTGGTCGGTGCAGACCACCGATCCGAACCAGCCCTATACCATCACCGGCGCCCCGCGTGTGGCCAAGGGCAAGGTGTTCATCGGCAATGGCGGGGCTGAATACGGCGTGCGCGGCTATGTCAGCGCCTATGATAGCGCGACCGGCAAGCTGGTCTGGCGCTTCTACACCGTTCCTGGCGACCCGGCCCGCAAGGATGGGGCCGCATCCGATGCCATCCTGGAAACGCTGGGCCGCCCGACCTGGAGCGGGGAGGATTACTGGAAGAAATATGGCGGGGGCGGCGGCACCGTCTGGGACGCCATCGTCTATGACCCCGATCTGGACCAGCTTTATATTGGCGTGGGCAACGGCTCTCCGCTGAACCATGTCATCCGGTCCGAGGGCAAGGGCGACAACCTGTTCCTGTCCTCCATCGTGGCGCTGGACCCCGACACCGGTGCGTACAGGTGGCATTATCAGGAGGTGCCGGGCGAAAGCTGGGATTACACCGCTTCCCAACAGATCATGTTGGCCGATCTGCCCGTCGGGGGCAGGCAGCGCAAGGTGATCCTGCACGCACCCAAGAACGGCTTTTTCTATGTCATCGACCGGCAGACGGGAAAGACCCTGTCGGCGGAGAAATACGCGCCCACCAACTGGGCCACGCATATCGACCTGACGACGGGACGGCCCGCCATCGTGGCGGAGGCGCGCTATCTGGAAAAACCGTTCGTGGCCACGGTGGGATCGGCCGGTGCCCATAGCTGGCACCCCATGGCCTTCAGTCCGCAAACGGGTCTTGTCTATATCCCCGTGCAACTGATCCCCGGCTATTACCACCGCGACAAGGCCTTCACCTATCGCAAGGGTCGCTGGAACCTGGGTTACGACCTGATGCGCGTGCCCATCCCGCGCGATGCCGATGGGCGCAAGGCCATGCAGGACAGTTTGCAGGGCTGGCTGTCCGCCTGGGACCCCGTGACACAGAAGGAGGTCTGGCGGGCCGACCATGGCATGGCCTGGAACGGCGGAGCGCTGGCCACGGGCGGCGGGCTGGTGTTCCAGGGGACGTTCGACGGCAGATTCAGGGCCTATGATGCAGGCAACGGCACGGAACTGTGGAGCTTTGCGGCGCAGACGAGCGTAATGGCCGGGCCCGTCAGCTACAGCGTCAATGGCAGGCAGTTCATCGCCGTACTGGCCGGCACGGGTGGCGCCGTGCCCCTGGCCCTTCCCAGTTTCCAGGGACCGCAGGCCCGACCCAATGGCCGCATCCTGGCCTTTGCCCTGGATGGCGCCGCCGCGTTACCGCCGCTGGACACAATTGTGGCACCGCCCAGCAATGCCAGCGTGCCGGCCCCCGCCGAGCGTATCGAGCAGGGTCGCATCCTCTATGCCGATAATTGCGGCGGATGCCACGGGATGGGCACCCTGTCGGGCGGCATTCTGCCCGACCTGCGCCGGTCACTGGTGCTGGAGAGTGCCGAGGCGTGGCAACAGGTGGTCATCGAAGGCGCCTTCCAGGACCGGGGCATGATCAGTTTCCGTCCGTTCCTGACCGCTCAGGACGCCGAAACCATCCGCGCCTATGTCGCGGACGAGGCCGCGCACCTGCGCCGCGAAGCCAAGGAGCCCTAAGCCATGGCATTGGACCCTGACGCCCGCCGCCTGCTGGACATGGCGGCATCCATGGGCGCACCCCCGCTGGACACCATGCCGGTCGCCGAGGCTCGCGCCGCCGTGCAGGCCATGGCGGCGATGCTGCAGCCCCCGCCGGTACCCCACCGGATGCGGGCCATCGACCTGGGCGGCGTGCCCGCGCGGCTGTACCGCCCGGTGGAGGCGGAAGATGCGGCGATCCTGCCGGCTTACATCCACCTGCATGGCGGCGGCTGGGTGTTGGGTGACCTGGACGGATGCCATTCCTTCTGTGCGGAAATCGCCGCCACGGCCGGTATCGCCGTCGTCGCCGTCGATTACCGGCTGGCCCCGGAACACCCCTTCCCCGCCGGGTTGGAAGACAGCCTGATGGCGGTGCGGCAGGTGGTCGAACAGGCGGCAAGGCTGGGGATCGATCCGACCCGGCTGTCCATCGGCGGCGACAGTGCCGGCGGCAATCTGGCGGCATCCACATGCCTGATCCTGCGGGACGGGGACGGGGAACCGGTCCTGCGGGCGCAGATGCTGCTCTACCCCGTCACCGACCTGCGCATGCAGACGGCATCCTACGCCATCCCCGACGCGGATGGGCTGCTGACGGCCGGTATGATGCGCTGGTTCCGCGATCTTTACGCCGGCGATGTCATGGATTGGCGCGTCTCCCCGCTGCTGGCCGCCAGCCATGCCGGCCTGCCCCCGGCCTATATCATCACCTGCGGCTTCGACCCGCTGCGCGACGAAGGCCGGGCCTATGCCGCCGCTCTGGCGCAGGCAGGCGGCTCTGTCACCCATGTGCCCTATCCGAACCAGTTCCACGGCTTCCTGTTCATGGGCGCCGCCATCGCCGCCGCGGGCACCGCCATCGCGGATGTGGCGGGTTACTTGCGCAACGCCCTACGCTGAGGACCTCCCCATGCTCTCCTTTGATGATTGGAGGGCGCGTTCGCCCTTCTATGATGAAACCCATGACGCGGTGGCCCGATCCGTGGCCCGGTTCGTGGAGCGCGAGGTCACGCCGCATATCGACCGGTGGGAGGCCGAGGGCGAGTTGCCCCGCGACCTGCACCGCAAGGCGGCGGCCGCCGGCATCCTGGGCCTGGGTTTTCCGGAGGAATATGGCGGATTGTCGGAGGGGTTCGACATCTTCCACACCTTCACCCAGGCCGAAGAACTGGCCAAGACCGGCGCCGGCGGCCTGCACGCGTCCCTGATGACCCATTCCATGGCGCTGCTGCCGGTCCTGCAACTGGGATCGGAAGAGATGAAACGCCGGGTCGCCCCGGCCGTGCTGGCGGGAGACAAGCTGATCGCGCTGGCCATCAGCGAGCCGTCGGGCGGATCGGACGTCGCCAACCTTAAGACGACGGCCAAACGGGTGGGCGACCGCTATGTCGTGAACGGGTCGAAGACCTTCATCACATCCGGCATGCGGGCCGATTATTTCATGACGGCGGTACGCACCGGTGGTCCCGGCATGGGCGGCATCTCGCTTCTGCTGCTGGAAGCCGACATGCCGGGCTTTGCCCGGACCAGGCTGGACAAGATGGGCTGGCGCTGTTCCGACACGGCCACGCTTTATTTCGACAATGTCGAGGTGCCGGTTGAAAACCTGATCGGGCCGGAGAACCAGGGCTTCCAGCGTATCGTGCGCAATTTCAACGATGAACGCCTGCTGATGGCCATGCAATGCTGTGCCCATTCCCGCGTCTGCCTGAAGGAGGCGGCCGAATGGGCATTGGTGCGGGAGACGTTTGGCAAAAGGCTGGTCGACCACCAGACCATCCGCGTGAAGCTGGCCAATATCGCCCTGATGATCGAGGGCACCCAGGCCTGGGTCGATCAATGCGCCTG
>NZ_JAGOGJ010000174.1 GCF_017996735.1 Niveispirillum sp. | reverse complement strand
AAGCCCATGGTGCAGGTGGGCGATGCGTGCAGGCCCATTTTATGCTCGATGCCAAGGCAGTGGACGTCATTGCGCCGCTGGTTACCGCCGATCCCATCCGGCAACCATTTCGGGACCAGGAACAGGGAGAGACCCCGGCTGCCCGGCGGCCCATCGGGCAGGCGTGCCAGCACCAGATGCAGGATGTTATCGGTCAGGTCATGGTCGCCATACGTGATGAATATCTTCTGTCCGAACAGGCGGTATCGGCCGTCGCCGGCGCTTTCCGCCCGCGTGCGGATCAGGTTCAGATCCGACCCGGCCGCCGGCTCGGTCAGGGCCATGGTGGCCATGCAGGTGCCGGCCACCAGCGGGGGCATCCAGGCGGCACGCAAGGCATCATCGCCGTGGGCCAGCAGCACCTCCATGGCGCCCTGGGTCAGCACGGGTGCCAAGCCGAAAGCCATGCAGGCCGATGTCCAGGCCTCCATCACGGGGGCGGCCACCGATACGGGCAGGCCCAGACCGCCCCATCCTTCGGGCACATCGATATTGTTCCAGCCGCCTTCGACCCATTGGCGGTAAAACTGGACAAAGCCCGGCGGCATCGTTACGGCACCGTTCGCGAAAGCGGCGCCGACCCGGTCGCCAACGGGATCAAGCGGCGCCAGTTCCGTCTCTGCCAGCCGGGCCACCGGGGGAAGAAGATCACAGAGCGTGTCCTGGTCCGCCGCCGGCACACCGGCAACTTGCTGGGCGAACAGCATGTCCTGTTGCGCGATCTGGAAATCCGTCATTTTGGCCCCTGTAAGGGTATGGATGCCGTCTTGGCGACACACCGGTCGTCAGGACGGATCGACAAGGCGCTTCCACACCCGCTTGAAAACGGTGGCGCGGATACGGCTGAACCGGCCTTGGTCGATGGTGTAGAAGGCGAAGCTGTTGATATACATCCGGTCGCCCTGGCGCATCGGGCCGGAGGTGAAGTCCGGCACATCGGTAACCGCCAGGAACTCCGATTCCAGTTCGGCGGCCAGCAGCGTTTCACTGGCGAAGCAATCCAGTACATTGATGGTGCGCCGGGTAACGGCGCGCACCCCGGTATAGAAACGCACAATCTCCGCCCGGCCGTGCAGTTCGCGGCCATTGCCGATGGTCAGGCGGATATCGTCGGCATAATAGGAACAGGCCGTTTCGAAGTCCCCCGCGTTGAAGGCGGCGATATAGCGGGCAAAGGCGGCGGCGGCATCCGCCGGGTTTGTGGCTGGCTGTGTCATGGGGCGGCCTTGTACGGGGCCGACCGGATGCGCGTGAAGCGGCCGTCGGCCATGTCGATGATCGTGAAACTGACCCAGCTCCGCGTCTCTCCCTTTGGCAGGGGGCCGGCGGGGTGATCGGGCGCGTCGGCCCGCACCCGCAGGGTCCATCTGATCTCCGCCGCGATCCGGCCCGGACGGTCGACATAGTTCAGGATTTCTGGCCGCAGCGCGACACGGCGATGGAATGCCATCGCCGCCTCGGCCGACGGGCAATCCACCTGATCGTCTGTCATATGCAGATCCGGGGCGTAGCAGGCTGCCACGCCCGGCAGGTCGTCACGGTTGAGCGCATCGACATAAAGGTCGAGCCGCTGGCGCTGGCTGATATCGTTCATGGCTGCCGCTCCACCGGACGGGTCACAGCACCGCGTAATAGCGGAACAGCGAATGATCGGGATCATCCTCCGGCTTCACCTTGGGCCGGCGCTGGCCCACGCCCACGATCACGGTACGGTTCAGCCATTCATGCGGCCCGTCCGGCGCGCGGAAATAAGGGGTACAGCGGAAATAGGATGTCAGCGGCGGATAACCCGGCCGTTGCAGGGGACCATGCACATAGCCCAGGTTGCGGATATAGATCAGCGCCCCGTCATCGGCCTGGATCATGTAGTGCGCGTTCAGTTCGACCACCCCGTCGGCACGGACCACGGGCCAGTCGGCACCGCTGTGATCCACCAGCTTGCCGTTCAGGCGCGGGCCGCTGACCGTGCATCCCTCTCCGACCGAGGTGTAGCCATGGTTGGGGCCACCCTGATGGATCGCCCCCGTCATCCAGCGGCGGTCGAAATTGATGCGGATGTCGAACACATGCTCGTGCCGCAGGGCCAGCGGATTATCGTCCGTCATGATGATGTCCTCCCGTCATTCATTGAGAAATCAATATTATCATCGATCAACCCTTGCAAGAGGGTGATTTTGAATTATGATGATTAATCAATGAATGATCGGCCGCGTGACCGGATAGCCGCCGGATAAGGCCGGAAAACATGGGACGGAGACGGGCATGCCCGACAGTTTCGAATTAAAGATGATACCGGGCCGTGACCCGGCGAAGAACCCCTATAAGCCACCCCTGCCGCCGAAGGACTATGCGCGGATCGTGGAGGATGGGCTGGTTTTCGAACGCAATCTGCCGGTGGCAATGCGTGACGGCGTGACGATCTATGTCGATCTGTACCGACCGGAAGGGGATGCCGGACAGCGGGACCTGCCCGTGCTTCTGGCCTGGAGCCCCTATGGCAAGCACGGCAAATCCGCCAATCTCTGGCCGCCGGCGGGGATTGAGGACGGCTGGAACTCCCGCCACACGGCGTTCGAGGCGCCCGACCCCGCCTATTGGTGCCGCCACGGCTATGCCATCTGCTATCCCGACCCGCGCGGTGCCTGGCTTTCCGAAGGGGAGCTTCGCCATAACGGCATTGGCGAGGGGGAGGATTGTTACGACCTGATCGAATGGCTGGGCGTGCAGCCCTGGTGCAATGGCAAGGTCGGGATGACGGGTGTCTCTTATCTGGCCTGTATCCAGTATCTGGTGGCGCCGCTGAAGCCGCCGCATCTGGCTGCGCTGAACCCGTGGGAAGGGTTTTCCGACTGGTATCGGGAATTCGCCTTCCATGGCGGCATTCGCGAGACCAACTTTGTCGAACGCGCGACGATGAGCCTGAACTGGTCCACGACACGCACCGAGGATACGGCCGGCAATGTGAAGGCCCATCCCTTGATCGACGCCTATTGGCACAGCAAGGAACTGGATCTGGCGGCGATCGACCTGCCCACCTTCATTGTGGCGAGCTGGTCCGATCACGGCCTGCACACGCGCGGCACGCTGGAGGCGTACAAGCGGATCGCGTCGGACCAGAAATGGCTGCTGGTGCATGGCCAGAAGAAGTGGCGGCATTATTACACGCCGGAAAATGTCGAGCTGCAGCGCCGGTTCTTCGACCAGTTCCTGAAGGGGCAGGAAAGCGGTGTCCTGCAATGGCCGCCGGTGCGTATCCAGGTGCGCGAGGCCGGCAGCGACGGCCCCTTCCGGGACGAGGCGGCATGGCCGCTGGCACGCACCGACTACCAGCCGCTTTACCTGGATGCGGCCAACGGCACGTTGGCGCCGACCCCCGCCGCGCGGGAGGCGGAAACGCGTTACGATGCGATGACCGGGCGCACCACCTTTGACATGGTGTTCGATAAGGAAACGGAGCTGACCGGTCATTTCAAGCTACGCCTGTGGGTGCAGGCGGACGGGGCCGATGACATGGACCTGTTTGTCGGGCTGGACAAGATTGACCGGTCGGGCAACCGCGTGCCCTTCACCTTCTATGCGCTCTACGATGACGGGCCGCTGGCGCTGGGCTGGCTGCGTGCTTCCCATCGGGAACTGGACATGGCCAGGTCCACCCCCTGGCAACCCGTTCACCGCCATGACCGGGAAATGCCTTTGCCGGCGGGAACGCCGGTGCCGGTGGAGATCGAGATCTGGCCCACATCCGTGCGCTTCACGGCGGGGGAGGGGCTGCGCCTGACCGTTCAGGGGCGCGACATCTATGATCAGGACCGCTATGGCCTGGCCTTCGCGCGGCATGAGGATTTGCGCAATCGTGGCCAGCATGTCGTGAAGACGGGCGGGGCTTACGATTCACACCTGCTGGTGCCCGTTATTCCCGCCGACTGATACCAGCGCTCACATGCCAACGGCTCGGGCCTGCCGCACGAGCGGTGCCGCGCCACTCGGCACCATACCGACGGTCAAACATGTCGACCGTCGGTATGATTTCACCTTTCGCCGCGTTCACGGCGACCCTGTTTGACAAGGAAACACCATGACCGAACCCCATCCCTTCGCCCCGCGTTTCGAATTTGCCTTTTCCATCGGGATCACCTTGACCAAGCCGCACTGGCTGCGCCCCACCAATATGGGCGCGACGCGTGCCGCCATCTATGCGGCGGATGGCACGGTGGAGGGGCCGGGCATCAAGGGACGCGTCGTGCCGATGAGTGGCGGCGACTGGCCGTTGCTGCGTCCGGACGGCGTGATCGATTTTGATGCGCGCTATCTGCTGGAACTGGATGATGGCACCATCATCTATCTCCAGAACCGGGGTTATCGCTGGGCCTATACACCGGAAGTGGCCGAACGCATGTCCCGCAACGAACCGGTGGACTCCTCAGAATATTACATGCGCGTCTCGCCGAAATTCGACGTTCCGGCAGGCCCCTATGACTGGTTGGCCAAGCATGTCTTTGTCGGCGTTGCCGAAAAGATCCCGGGCGCCAACCGCATCCATTATTTCAAGGTGCTGTGAAGTTCGCCGGTGACCGGCAGTTACCGCCAGGGTCCATCTGCCTTTTATCGACGCAGATGGACCTGGATTCGCCGGCTCATACCCATCCGCCGAAGGTCTGACCGTCGGCGGACTGGCATCACTCCTCCCGCCAGCGATTGAGGTGGCTTTCGATGGAGCGAACCAAACCGTCGGCGTTGCGCGTGCGGATCATCTCCACCATATCGGCATGATCGCGGTTGGATCGTTGGATCGCGGAACTGGCGCGCCATCCGCGAACCCCCGGAAGACCGCGATGGCGCAGTGCCTTGATCTCCTCCATCATCACGCGGTTTCCGCAGATGGCATAAAGCCGGTCATGGAATTTGGCGTTGAGCGCCCGCAGCAGGGGAAGATCCGCATCTTCCATGTTGGCGGCGAACTCCGCAACGATCTGGTCCAGTTCGACCACATCATCATCCGTCGCGCGCTCCACCACCCGCCGCGCTGCGGCGACCTCCAGCACGGTGCGTGCCTCGATCAATTCCTCGCGATCCTGCTGTGACAGGCTGGCGACGCGGTAGCCGCGATTGGGCACATGTTCCAGCAACTGCCGCGTCTTCAGGTCCAGCAATGCCATTCTGACATCGAAACGATGTGCCTCGTAATTCGTTTCGATGTCGGTCTGTTTGAGCCATTCACCGGGGCGGAACACCCCGCCCAGTAGATCCGCTTCCAGCCGGCTGACCAGACTGCTGGCGCCGTCGGGCTTTTCCTTGGTCATTGCCATGATTGGGGGGTAGCCAATTTATTATCCAATTTCTGCACAACATATTAGCATACCCTCCTTCCGCCGCAAAGGACTGGTTACATCAGGGGGGGCTGTACCGGTATCCGGGCGAGGCCGGCGACCAGCGCCTCGGGCATCTGGCCATCGTCGATCGCCTTCTGCAACGCCGCCTCCTTGGCTTTCTGGGCAGGCAGGCGGTCGGCCAGTTTACCCAGGCTTTCAACGAGGATGATGGCGATCCCGTCCCCATCGCCCGCTACCAGATCGCCCGGCCGCACCGTCAGGCCCAGCAAGGTGACAGGCAGGTTGACGCGGCCCGGCGACGGATCAAAGGGCGACGCCGGGTGACTGCCGGCGGCCAGCACCGGGATGTTGAGCGCCGCGATCTCCGCCCGGTCGCGCAGCAGCCCGTCGGTGATGATGGCGGCGGCACCGCGCGCCTGGGCGATGGCGGCGAAGACGGCGCCGAATTCCGCGCAATCGCGCCGGCCGTCACAGGCGATGACCAGCACGTCGCCGGGCTGCACGCTGTCCAGCGCCTTCCATTGCGCCAGGCTGCCGGCGGCCACGGTCACCGCCGGGCCGATGAAGCCGGGGCGGGGGGCCACCATGGCCAGTGGATGACCTGCCGCCCGCACATCGCGCGTCACGTCGGCCAGGACGGAGCTGGGCACGTCGCGCAAATCCTGCCACAGGCCGGGGTCGGGGCGCACGGGAACAGGGCCCAGATGCAGAAGGCCGCTCATGATATTGTCTCCAGAAAATCCGTCAGTTCGGCGAAATAGGCCTCGGGCTCCTCATAGAAGGGCATGTGAGAGCTGTGGTCGAAGATGCGGATACGGCTGTCGGGCAGGGCCATGTGCATGCGCAAGCTGCACGCCGGCGTCAGTTCGTCGTACTTGCCGGCCAGGACAAGGCAGGGAACCTTGATGCCCCCCATGGCGGGGACGCGGTTCCAGTCCTTCATGTTGCCGGTATAGGTGAATTCATTCGGTCCCTGCATGGTGACATAGGGCCCCATGTTCCAGTCGGCCAGCGAGGCGGTCAGCGGCTCGGGCCAGGTGCGCAGCCGGCAGACATGGCGATGGTTCAGCAGGGTGACGGCCGCCTGATATTCCGGATGGTCGAGGGTTCCCGCCGCTTCATGCGCCACCATCATGGTCACCGTTTCCGACCCCAGGGCCAGGCGCAGCCGGTCCAGTTCCGACACCAGGTGCGGGATGTCGCAGGCCCCGTCGGCGATGATGTAGGACCTCACCGCCTCGGGATATGTGAGGCAATATTCGGTGCCGAGCCAGGTACCCCAGGAATGGCCCAGGAAATCCACCGGCCCCAGGTCGAGCGCGCGGCGAACCTGTTCGGCTTCATCGACATAGCGCTCCAGGGTCCAGAGGCCGGGATCGGTGGGCCGGTCGCTGGCGCCGCAGCCCAACTGGTCCCAGCCCACAATGCGATAACCCTTTTCCACCAGCCGCAGATGCGGTTCACGTAAGTAGCGGTTGGGCAGGCCAGGGCCGCCATTAGCCAGGAACAGGGTGCGGTCCCCCTCACCATGGAGATAGGCCACGACCTCGTGTCCCTCACGCAGGGCGATGCGGCGTGTGATGGTCTGCATGGGTTTCAGGCTCCGATCCGGAACGGGTTGTTGGTGACGGGCGACGGGATGGCGGCACGGAAGGCGGCGACCTGTTCCAGGTCCAGGCTGGCCGACAGCACCCCCGGCTCATCGCCCAGCCGGCCCAGGACGCGGCCCCAGGGATCGATGATCAGGCTTTGTCCGTGTGACCGGCGGCCGGCGTAATTGTCGCCGCACTGCGCCGGGGCCAGCACAAAACAGCCGGTTTCGATGGCGCGCGCCCGCAACAGCACCTCCCAGTGCAGGGGGCCCGTCATGGAACTGAAGGCGGCGGGTACGGTGATGATCTGCGCCCCCGCCTGCGCCAGGGTGCGGTGCAGGTGCGGGAAACGCACATCGTAGCAGATGGCCATGCCGATCCGTGCCCCGTCCGGCCCGTCCGCCACGATGGCCCGATCACCGGGGCGGTAGAAGTCGCTTTCGCGGAAGCGCGACCCGTCTGGCAGGTCGACATCGAACAGGTGGATCTTGTCATAGCGGGCATTGATGGCGCCGTCGGGCCCGATCAGCGCCGACCGGTTGGCCATGCGGCCATCCGCCAGCTTCACCGACACCGACCCGGCCAGCAGCCAGACCGACAATTCCCGCGCCAGTTTTGACAACAGGATCAGGGCGGGATGCTCTGCCTCCGGCACGGCATAATCGCTGAGCGCCGCGAAGGACGGGTTCAGATAATCGAACGCTTCCGGCAGACAGATCAGCTTGGCTCCGCCCGCCGCCGCCTGACGGATCAGGGGTGTGACGGCGGCCAGATTATGCTGCGGATCGGATGTCGCGCTACTTTGCACACAGGCGACGGGGAGGAGGGGCATCGCAGGCTCCTTCATGGCGGAAATCTATATAGCCAAAATTGGCTACTATCAATCACCTGTCAACAGGCTTCGCCGTCTGGCGGCGTCAGGGCGTCAGGGACAGGTGCAAGGTGCCGCCGGCATCGGCAGCGCGGGAACAGCAGGCGGTCATGCGGCCGGCGGCGCGGTCTTCTCCTGTCAGGATGCTATCGCGGTGGTCCACCGATCCCGACCGAACCGTCACCACGCATTGCCCGCACAGGCCCCGGCGGCAGGAATGGGTGAGCGCGATACCTTCGGCCAGCAGCCGGTCCAGCAGGCTTTCCCCTTCGGCCACCGCCAGCGACTTTCCATCCACAAGGACGGTGAAGGCCGGGCCGCTGGGGGTGGCGGGGGCAAAGGCCTCCCAGTGCAGCCGGTCGGGTGACCATCCCAACATGCGCGCTGTATCCAGAGCCGCCTGCATGAAGGCATCGGGACCGCAGGTGTAAAGATGGGTGCCGGGCGCCTGTGCCGTCAGCAGGGCGGCAAGGTCGATGCGCCCGTCGGTGGCGCTGTCATGCCAGCGGACAAAGGGGGCCAGCGGCGTGGCGGCGATGGCGGCGGCCAAAGGCCGGGCGGCCCGGTCACGGGCACAGACCAGCAGCGCGAAGGGTCGCTCCCGTTCCCACAGGCGCCAAGCCATGGACAGAAGCGGCGTGATGCCGATGCCGCCGGCCAGCAACAGGACGGGGCCGTTCCCGGATGACAGCGGAAAATGGGCGCGGGGGCGGCCCAGGCGCAGGGCAGCACCCGGTTTCAGATGGGTGTGAATCCAGGCCGACCCGCCCGCCGAGACATCCGACAGGTGCACGGCGATCTGCCAGGACAGGCGTCGGCCGGGCCGACCGCACAGGCTATATTGCCGGACCAGAGTGTTGTGCAGATGGACATCCACATGGTCCCCGGCCCCGAAGCGGGGCAGCGGCAGGCCGAAACGATGGCGCAGCGTGAGATGCAGCACGCCGGTGCCGTCCCGCGACAGGGCTGATACAAGCATGGGCAAGGTCCCCGGCCCCCGGCGCCGTGACCAGAGGAACAGGCCCGTGGCCAGAAACCCCGGCAGCGACAGGCCGGCCAGCAGCATCAGGATGGTGCCCGCCGGTCCCAGCAGGCTGCCCGTATGCAGCGGATAGAACAGGTCCATGAACCGGTCGGCCGCCGCCCGCTCCCCCGCGCGGCGGGTGCCCAGCATTGTGCCGTCATAGCCGTTGTACCAGAACTGTTCATAATCCGGGCTGTCGGCGCGGCCCCGCATGACCATCACCACCCGCCCATGCCCGCCCGGCAGGCGGATGCTGCTGGCCGCCTGTCCCGCCGTCTTGTCCAGGATCACGGACAGGGGCAGCAGAGGCACATCCGGTCGCGCCTCCACCCGGGGCGAGGGGCGCGGGGTGACGGGCAGTGCCGCTGTCACGGTCGGGTTCCACGCCATGCCGATGCCGGTCAGGGACAGCAGCGCCAGAACGGGGACAAGGTACAGCCCGGCAGCGCGATGCAGGTCACGCCAGCGGCGCAGGGGGGCGGCTGGCCAGCCAGGGCGGAACAGCCCCCGCCACCCATCCCGCCGGGCGGCCCGCAGCAGCATCCACAGGCCCGTCAGGCACAGTGCCAGCAGCGCCACCCCGATCCAGCCCACGGCCTGCTGTCCGGCCGTGCCGGCGGCCAGCCGGTAATGGAACTGGAACAGCCATTCCATTGGCCAGTCGCCCAGCGGCGCCAGACGCAGCACCTGCCCGCCGCCTGCCGTCGCCATGAAAGGATCGCCATTGCAGGACAGGTGGAAGAATAGCGGGTCCGTGGCAAGGTCGGGCAGATCGATGCGGGCAATGGTGCAGCCACGGGCCCGCACGGCATCGACATTGGCATCCAGGGCTGGTGCCGCCGGAGCGTAGGCCTCGGGGTGCAGCAGGTGGTTCAGCGGCTGCCGGAACAGCAGCAGCGTGCCCCCCAACCCCTGGACTGCGATGAAAAGCCCCAGGAACAAACCGATCCAGCGATGCCAGCCCAGAAATGTCACGCCGCACCTGCCCGCCGGATAAGATCGGACGCACCAGAAATATCGGCCAGCCTTTCACCCGCCGCCAGCCGGGCCAGCACCTGCTTTTCCCGTTCCTGAAGCCCGATGGCCCGGTCAGCGGCTTCTTCGGCCTGACCGGGGGGCAGAACGATGGCCCCGCTTTCATCGGCCAGGATCAGGTCACCGGGATTGATGGTCACACCGCCCACGCTGACCGGCACATTCATGGCGCTGTCCAGGGGCAGGAACTTGGTCGTCAGGGACGAGGGCCCCCGGCACCAGACGGGCAGGCCGGCCTTCACAATCTCCCCGAAATCGGTGGCGGGGCCGTCGATGATGATGCCCGCGATGCCGGCCAGCCGCGCCGCGTTGGTCGTCACCCCGCCCCAGCAGGCATGGCGCGTATCCCCGCACCGATCGATGACCAGAACATCACCGGGTCGGGCGCTGCTGACGGCATGGTGCAGCAAGGTACTGTCGGGACCGGCGATGCGCACGGTCACGGCCGGCCCCGCGATGCGCGCCCAGGGCAGGACAAGGCGGATGGCGGGATCGATGAAGCCGTCATGACGGAAATGGCCCACCGTCGCCGTCTCCACCTGCAACAGCTTGTCCAGCAACGGGCCGGGCGGGATCGGCGGCATGGGATTGATGGTGAACATGGGGCCTGTCCTTTGTGGGGGCGGCATCCTTCAGCGCGATGCCGGTGGCGCCGATCCGCCGTGCTTCCGTCAGCAGCCAGGCCAGCTTTTCGCCGGCCTGCGCGATGGAAAGCCCGTGTGGCGGGCGGATGTTGGAAACACAATTACGCTCGCTGTCCATCCGGCCGGGCCGGGGATCGATGGTCAGGTAGGCGCCCAGACTGTCGGCCGCCGACAGGCCGGGCCGCTCCCCGATCAGCATCAGGGCGAAGCGCGCACCCATGGCGGCGGCGATGGGGTCGCCCAGCGCCACGCGCGCCTGCTGTGCCAGCACCAGCGGCGCCAGGGACCAGCCCGGCAGCCGGTGGCACAGATCCAGCGCCAGGGCGGCGCCATGGGCCTGGGCTGCGCGGGAAGACAGCCCGTCGCCGATGATGATCGACAGGTCGAACGGGCCGCCGGACGGCAGGTCCACCTCTTCCGCCAGTTCACGGCCCAGATCGGGGCGGCGCAGATAGGTGGCGCGGTCGGGTGCGCGGCTGTGGACGATGAACACCGGCCAGCCAGCCACCTGCGCTGTCACCGCGTCCGTATCCAGCGGTGTCCACACGGCGTCGCGGGCGCGGGCATGGCCCAGGTCGAAATCCAGGCAGGCGCGGGTGGGCATGGCATGGCCGGCCCGGCCCAGGCCGATCCGGGCCTGGGTGGTCGCCCGCAGCCGGGCAAGCGGATCGTCGGCCGGCGGCTGGTTCATGGCGTCAGGAACCTGTGGTCGGCGATGGCCCGGGCCAGCGGCAGGGTGGCAAGGTCGCGCGGTGCCACACGGCCACGCGCGTCCAGCATGCCCATGGTTTCCAGCCACGCCTCGAATTCCGGCGCGGGGCGCGCGTTCAGCACATCGCGGACATAGAGCGCGTCGTGGAACGACGTGCTCTGGTAATTCAGCATGATGTCATCGGCACCCGGCACGCCGATGACAAAGGACACGCCCGCGACACCCAGCAGGGTCAGCAGATTGTCCATGTCGTTCTGGTCAGCCTCGGCATGGTTGGTGTAGCAGACATCGCAACCCATGGGCAGGCCCAGCAGCTTGGCG
>NZ_JAGOGJ010000173.1 GCF_017996735.1 Niveispirillum sp. | reverse complement strand
GGCCTGCAGAAGGGACCGGGCCGCAAGGATCTGGAAACGATCGGCCCCCTGCCCGCCAGCTTCACGGACCTGGGCGCGGAGATCACCGATTTCGCCGATACGGCGGCCATCATGGCCAATCTGGACCTGATCATCACCTCCTGCACGGGTCCGGCCCATCTGGCGGGGGCGCTGGGGCGGCCGACCTGGACGGTGCTGCCCTTCTCACCCGACTGGCGCTGGCTGGCGACGGGTGAGGATACGTTCTGGTACCCGACCATGCGCCTGTTCCGTCAGGACGCGCGCGGTGACTGGGCACCGGTGATCGCCAGGGTGGCGGATGCTCTGGCAGCACGCAAGGGGCCCCGTCGGCCCCGCCCTAAACCCAACCCACGAAAGGCTTGATCCCGCCCGTCGCCATGTCGGGTTCCACGCAAAGGCTGGCCCGCTCGTTCAGGCGGGCGGCCAGTTGGCTGAACCCGCTGGCGGCACTGATACCGACTATGTCGGCCTGGGTCAGCACGTGGAAATCCTGCAGGAACTCCAGTCCGGGCCAGGCCGGCCCGGCATCATGCAGGGTCACCGGCCGGAATTCGCGGAAGGCCGACCGCACCGCCGGGATATCGTCGCTGGCGAGATACAGGACCGGCTTGTCCAATGTTGGCCACAGATCGCGCAGCCAGTCGACATAGCTTTGGGTTTCCGTGATCGGATAACCGTAGTGCAGGAAATCGCCGCGCCGGATATGGATGGCAACAACCGTATTGCCCACGGCGCGCAGCGCATCCACCGGCGGGTCGATCCAGGGTGCCCATTGCGGTCGCGGACGCATCCAGGACCGGACACGGTCGCGCACCGCCAGCGGATATTCATACAGGAACAGCGGCGACAGGGCGTCACGGTCGACCGGCGCCTCCCCCTGCCGCTCCCCGGTGACAAAACCGTTCAGGATACGGCGGCAGAAAGGCCACGGGGGCAAGGGACCGCTGGGGACCGGGTCATCCAGTTCGAAATAGGCACCGCCCACCCAGTCCGGTGTTTCCAGTACACAGCCCTGCTGTTCGGCGTAAAGCCGCAACAGCACATATTCCAGCACATTGTGCGCGAAGCGCCCGCGATTACCCAGGGTGGTGGAGGTCAGGCGCGGGCGCGTGGGGTCGGGGTTGGTGGCGCGTTGCCAGTGCCAACCCTGCTGCCGCCGCGTCCGTTCCAACGCCGCCAGGGAGCGCACCGTGAACATCCAGCAATTGTCGCTGCGCAGATTTTCCAGCCGGGCCACCGCACCGGCCGAATCGCCATCGGCAAGATCCAGCGCCGACAGGGCCGTGCGGCACTCCACCGGATAGATCCGGCCGGCCAGCGGGATCGTCTCCAACCGGGTGAAGATGCTGCGGGCCTCCACCTGACGGCCGCCACGCACCAGCAGCAGGTAAAGATATTCCAGACAGCTCGATACATCCGTCCCGTCCAGGGGCAGATAGGCTGCCAGGGCCGCCTCCGCTTCCGCATCGCGCCCCTGGTCGACCAGCGTGGCAACGATCCGCGCGCGTGCGGCCGGCAGCCCAAGCTGCGCCGACCGGCGATAGCAGGTCAAAGCGCTTTCCAGATCGGCCTGTCGGTAATACAGATTGGCCAGGTTGAACCAGATTTCCGGACGGTCAGGCGACAGGCACAAGGCCCGTTTCAAGGCAGCCTCCGCCTGTTCGATCTCGCCTTCTTCCAGCAGGGCGTTGCCCAGGCTCATCCAGGCGGACAGCATGCCGGGCTGGAGGGACAGGGCCCTGCGCTGGCAGGCGATCGCCTCTTCGTTCAGGTCATCCTGACGCAGCAGCACGCCCAGATCATGGTGGATTTCAGCTCGCCCCGGCTCCAGCCGCGCGGCGCGGCGCAGGGCACGGATGGCGCCGGCGCGGCCCGCCCCGCCGGCACCGGCCGACGCCGCCCCCAGCGCATGCCAGGCCGCCACGTTCGACGGGTCCAGCGCCAAGGCCGAACGCCAGAGCGCCAGCGCCCCGTCCCTGTCGCCACGGACCGACAGCGTATTGGCCAGGTTCAGCCGCGCCTCCACCATTGACGGTGCGTGCTGCAAGGCCCGTGTCATCAGCGCCACGGCCGTATCCACCCGCCCAGCCTGTCGTTCGGTCAAGCCCAGCAGATGCAGGGCTTCGGCATTGTCGGGCTCGGCGTCCAGCACCCGGCGATAGGCGACAGCCGCGCGGTCGACATGACCCGCGCGATGGTCGTCCAGGGCCGCGGCCAGAAGATCAGATGTTGTTTTCATTCGACAAGTCGACGGGACCGTGCCGGAAAGGCACCCAATCCTTCTGGTCGGGCCGGTATTGCAGGCCGTAGGGGGATTTCAGGAAGATCTTGTCCCGCTGCGGGCTCTCCCGCAGGGTGCGCTCCTGATCCACCAGCGGCGATGGGGCGAACACCTTCTCCCACAGTTCCGGCGTCTCGACGGCACGGCCCGCATTTTTCACATAATTCAGGGCGGCATCGCTTAGCTGCCAGCAGCTTTCGACCATATCGTAATAGCCCATGATATCCTCCCCTGTGCCCGTCCAGCGGGCCACTGATACAGGAACCCGATCACGCCCCGCAAGTTTTGCCGGCCGCGCGCCGCACCCGCGACAATTCACGCAAGGCGTCGAACGCGGCATCGAAAACCGACTGCCAATCCTGGTCAATTGTCTGCCGGAACAGTCGCATGCTGGGATACCACGGTGTACCGGCCGTCCGGTCGCCATAGACCCAGTAGGGCATGTATTGCACCAGATTCCAGACGGGCGTGCCCAGCGATCCCGCCAGATGTGCCGTGGAACTGTCGGTCATGATCAGCAGGTCCAGCTTTTCCAGCATCGCGGCCGTGTCGGCGAAATCGTCGATATGCGGCCCCAGCGGCGTGACCAGCAGGCGGCTCGACAGCGTCTCCAACTGTTCTTCCGGCGGGCCCTTCTGCAAACTGTACAGCCGCACGCCCGGCACCTCGCCAAAGCGCAGGAACCGCGACAGGTCGGTGGCCCGGCGCTGATTGTCGGCAAAGGTGACGCGACCGGACCAGATGATGCCGACGCGCAGGATGCCCGGCTCCGCCGGTCCCAGCACACGGGCGGCCTTGGCCCTGGCATCGGGCGGAATATGCAGCGTGACGGGCGGCGGCACAGTGTGGAAGGTGGTGCCGCAGAGATGGGGCAGGCTCATCTGCGATGCCTGCACATCGAAATCCGGAAAGTCGGAACCAGCCGGCACGAACTCATCCACGGGCAGACCGCCCAGAACGCGGCGCAATTCCGGATGGCATTCGAACAGGATGCGCCCACCCCGCGCCTTGACCAGGGTGACATAGCGGGCGGCCATCAGCGTATCGCCGAACCCCTGTTCGGTGGACAGGAATATCCGTTTGCCGTTCAGCGGACCGCCATCCCAGGGGGTGCCCGGCGTCGGACGGGTGCGGTAGCTGGCGATATGGCGGCGGGATTCGTACTCGCGGAACCCCTCCTCATACTCGCCTACCTGCAGCAGGGTCAACGCACGCTCCCATCGCAGCGCGGGCGTCACCGGCCCGATGGCCATGGCCTGATCCAGAAGCAACAGGGCCTCGCGATAGGCGGCAGCCTTGCGCCGGGCGATCACGGCATTGAACATCAATTGCGGATTGGCGGGAAGCAGCCGCATGGCCTGCGCATGGGCCTCGGCCGATTCATCATGGCGGCCGACATCCGTCAGCAGGTTGCCAAGATTGGACCAGATCCCCGAATTGCCGGGATCGAATTCCAGACCCCGACGGTGGCAGATCATCGCCTCTTCGCTGCGGCCCAAACGCCGGAGCAGGATGCCCAGCGTGCTCCATGCCGCGCCATCGCGCGGATTGGCGCGCAGCATATCCTCCGTCGCGCGCAACCCCTGCTCGTCGCCGCCTGCCAGTACCGCTGGTAGCGGCGTGACAGCGGCGGCCGGCACGGGAGCGGCGGGCACAGGGGCCGGTGACACTACGGCGGCGGGGCGGGCGGATGACGGCTTGGCGGGGGCGGCGGCTTTACGCTTCTTGGTAGTCACGATGTTCTGGCTCTCGGACGCGGAATGCTGCCTCACCAGGCGACGCGGACCTGGGCGGTCAGCGCATGCTGGGTACGGTTGTCGCTCAATTCCGCATCATAGCGCGCGGACAGGCGCATGTTATCGGCAACTTCCATGCTGACGCCACCGCCCAGAACGGCGGTGTCGCGCCCTGGTTCCGCCGCACGGATCGTGAAGGACTGGCCCAGCAGGGCCTGGCGGGTGCTGTAGCCGGGCTTGGACAGGTCATGCTCCCAGCGGGCCGACAGTTCCGGTACCAGGGTGCCGCCACCGGCCAGCGCCACCGGATGGGTGAACCGCAGACCGAAACCACCGCGCAGGTCGGCATGCTTGTCGTCGGCCACGGACAGGTTCAGGGCATCGGCCCCCGTCTCCGTAAACCCGTCGGCATCGCTGCCATCATAGCGCAGGAAGGCGCTGGGCGTGATCACGGCACCGCCCATATCCAGACGATACCCCGTCTCGATGGCGGCACCGACACTCTTGCCATCGGTCTTGCCATTGGCGGTGCGGCTCAGGGTGCCGACGGTGACGTTCCGGCGTGTCTCATAGTCGCTGAAGGTCAGGCCCGCCTGGGCATCGAGAAACAGCGCCTCTCGGCTCCACCCCATGTACCCGCCGACATAATAGCTGTCGATGCTGGCCCGGCCGCTATCGTCGCGGCCCGTGACGCGGCTGTCGGCATAACCGACGGCGGCACCAACCCGCACACCCTCGGCGGCGACACCATAATCGATGCCGGCCAGACCGCCCGCCATGCGGTGGCGGAAACCGGGATTGTTGCCGTCGCTGCTGGTGCGCGCCTTGTTGCCGAAGGCACGGCCCCAGGCCTGCCAGCCGTCACCACCGTCCTGCAGGCTGCCCTGGCGGCTGGCCACCAGATTGCCGAAGCCCCGGCTGACATCTACGGCGGCCAGCGGCAGGTTGGCGTTGAACTCCCCGGCAATGTCGGACAGGGCGCCCGGCAGGGCGATGATGCCCAGCGGGATCAACGCGTTCAGGATCGGCTGCGCCGCCGTGCTGCGCGCGGCTTCCAGCGCATCCACGGCCCCGCCGGCAGCGCGCTGATTGGCCGTCAGGCCCGACAGCCCGGCATAGGAGGCGACGCCGACATAAAGATCGACGCTGTTGGCACTGTACAGCGCGACAATGCGGCCGCTGGCGGGCAGGCCGGCCGTAGGCTGGGTGATGGTAGCGAAGGTGCCGCTGACGCCGCCTTCCGCCTGCACCACACCGGCCAGACGCTGGCCCAGCGACAGGGTGTAGCTGTTGGTGCCCGCGGTTTCCCCAGCGGCATAGGTGATGCCGCGCAGGACCGGCGTCAGGGTCACGCCCGTACCGATCGTATAGGCATTGCCGGCGCCGGTGACGATCACCCGCGAATAATTGCCGGCACCATTGCCCGTGCCGGCGCCATCGATTTCCAGCACCAGCGTGCTGTTGGCCTGCTGCGTGACGGGACCGGTGAAGGTCAGCGTGCCGGGGGAGTTACCGGGCCGCAGCGTACCGGCGATGGTTGTCGCTCCGGCGATGCGGCCGCTCCCGCGCAGCGTGCCCTGCGCACCCACGGTGACGGGGGCGGTCACCAGGCTGTTCACGGACAGTTGGCCATTCTCCACCTGCACCGCACCGCCTGTCAGCCCGCCCGTCAGGCTGGCCTGACCGCCATTGCGCAGGGCAAAGGTGCCACCGGCATTGTTGATGGCGCTGGTGAACTGGGTACGCCCGCTGGTGGCGACAACCAGGGTGCCCATATTGGTGACGGGGCTGGAAATCGTCCCCTGGCCCGCCCCGGTCAGGGTGAAGGGCGTGGCGGCGGCGGCGGTATTGATGATACCGCCCGACAGGGCGATATTCTGCCCGGCATTGTCCAGCGTGCCACCCGTGGACGCGATATTCAGCGCCAGGGTCACAGGCTGACCGGGGCTGCCGAGCGCGCCGGTCGCACCGGGGCGCAGGGTGCCGCCATCGAAGGTCAGCGTGCGGGTGCCCGACAGGTTGGTGCCCAGGCCCGCCGCATCATCGGTTGTGTAGAAAGCTTGATTCTTGTCGATGACCGCCCCCAGGTTTCCGGCCGCATTGGGGGTGCAGGTCGGGCACAGCGTGATCACGACATTGTCGATATTCTGCGCGGCACCCAGGCTGTCCGCCACGAAGCGCAGCACCGACTGGCCGCCGAACGCCTGGACGTTGAAGCTGTAGGTGACCCAGTCCGTGGGCGGGGCGCTGTCGCCGACATAGTCGAAGATCAGGGCGTCGCCGAAATAGGCGCTCAGACCCTGGCCGCCCTCGCTCTTGTACTGGAAGGTGACATTGTACCGGGCGCCCACGCCTGTGGCCACGGCCTGGCTGAGCGTGTTGGTGGAGAACAGGAATTCTGCGCTGTTGCCAGTGCCGTCCGCGCCGATGCCGGCGCGCAGACCCGACGGATCGCTGCTGTTCCAGTAATCGAAGGCCACCGCATCGGACCCGGCGACATTCGTCAAACTTTCAAAGCCGCCATTGCATAGCAGCGCCCCGGCGTCGCAAGTGGCCGCGTCGGCCTCCGCAGGAACCAGGGGCGGGATCACCACACTCAACAGCAGGGCCATCTTGATGCTCGACATAGTCGCCGGCCGACGTGCAATCCTGCTCATGAATTCTGTTCCCCTCTCCAAGATTAACGGCTCTATAACAGGGTATAGACTGAATGTGGCCAGATATGCCGGACAGCAGCCGACATATGGACAACAAAGACCCTGTATAACGTACTATCGTCAGAAACGCTTATAATTTAATGAATCTCGTTACCGTGGGCCTGTGACCTTAAGGTTAATGAGATCGACCACGGCATTTGCGATCCGGACAGCAACACTTTCCCAGTCCCCCTCCTGCTCCGACCGGAACATACGCACGCAGTCGTACCAGACCGTGCGATCAGGATGGGTCAACCAGCGCCAATCGGCCAGCCAGGGCAAGGCCAGGAATGCCGGCCGGCCCATGGCGCCGGCAAGATGGATCATGGCACTGTCGCAACTGATCACAAGGTCAAGATTGGCGATGATGGCGGCACTGTCGACAAAGCTGCCGAAGGTTCGCTCCCGTTCGGCATCGGGGAAACGCGTGATGCCAAAGGGTCCGGCCAGGTGGTCCAACTGGTCCAGACCGACATCCTGCTGAAGATTGAACAGCCGCACGCCGGGCACGGCCGCCAGCGGGGCAAAGGCGGCCAGCGGCATGGAGCGGTCATCCCCCGCCGCCCGCCAGTTGATCCCGACCTTGAACCCGTCCATCCCGATGCGCCGGCCCCAGGCGGCAACCCGATCGGCCGGGGGGTGCAGATAAGGCAGGTCGGCACCCGGCACCGTTTCCGGCGTATCGCCACACAGGCCCGGCAGGCTCATCAGCGGTGCATGGCAATCGACCGGCGGTAGCGGCTCCCCATGGCAGACAAGCTGGTCGATATCGGGCACACAGTGCAGGATGTCGCGCATCGTGGGCTGACACTCGAACACGGTCCGCGCGCCCTGACGCTTCAGCACCGACAGGTAGCGGATGAATTGCAGCGTATCGCCCAGCCCCTGTTCGAAATGCACCAGGATGGTCCGGCCCGCTAGCGGCGATCCATCCCAGAGTGGCACGCCCGGAAGCTCCCGGCGCCAGCCCCAGACCGTCTGCCGGTTGCGCCAGTCATAGTGCGGCCAGCCTTCCCGCCAGTCACCCAGGGTGATCAGGCAGACGCCGAGATTCTTGTGGTATTCGGCGACCAGCGGCGCCAGCCGCACCGCTCTTTGATACCATCGGGCGGCCTCTGGCGCCCTTCCCTGCCGCCGCAGCGCGCCGCCCAGATTGTTGACGACCGACCCCGCATCGGGCGCCAGGATCATGGCCAGGCGATAGGCCCGCTCCGCCGCCGCGTACCGGCCCAGCGCCATCAGCACATTGCCCAGCCGGAAGGCGGCGTCCGGAAAATCGGGCTGGTGGGCCAGCAGCCGTGACAGCAACACCGCCGCCGCCTCGTGCCGCCCCTGTCTGGCGAGCAGGCTGCCCAGCCGGAACAGCGTATGGATATGGTCCGGCCGCAGCCGCCATGCCTCCTCCAGCACCGGCAGCGCCGCATCCTCCCGCCCCGCATCCTCCAGCGCGATTCCCAGGTTGAACAGGGCCACGGGATGACGGGGTGACAGTTTGACGGCCCGGGCAAAATGCAGGACGGCAAGGTCGGGGCGGCCGGCGGCATGGGCCGCCGCCCCCGCCTCGATTTCTTGACGGAAACCGTCATCGACCATCGCCCGCCCCCTTCGGCCTTTCCGCTTCTGCATAGGGGTGGACAAGCGGCTTCACAAGTCCGGCCCCCGGTGTGCGCCGCGATGGGCGTCCGACCATCGCCTATCTGTCCGCCCGCTTCCAGACCCGGCAGCTTTCCGCCGCACGCCCGACCAAGGCATCGCGCACGCGGGCCACTACGGGCGCCCAGTCCCCTGCCCGCTCCTGCCGGAACAGGGTCATGGACGGATACCAGTCGGTCTGGTGCCCGCTTTCCCGCCAGCGCCAGTCGGCATTCAGCGGCAGGATGGTCCAGACCGGGCGACCCAAGGCGCCGGCCAGATGCGCTGGTGCCGTGCAGGAACTGATGATCAGGTCGAGATTGGTCATGATGGCCGCCGTGTCGGCGAAATCCGCGATCTCCGGCCCCAGATCGGTGAAACGGGCACCCAGCCGACCGGCCAGCCGGTCCAGATCGGCCCGCCCCCCGCCCTTTTGCAGCGCGAAGAAGCGTACCCCCGGCACCGACAGCAGCGGCAGCAGCGCCGCCAGCCCCGGTGACCGGCGGCGGTCATCCTTGAATTCCGGATTGCCGGCCCAGACCAGCCCCACCTTCAACCCGTCATCTCCCGCCAGCCGTGCCGCCCAGCACTCCGCCAGCGCCGGTTCCGCCGACAAGTAGGGGGCAAAGGCCGGCACCGCCGTCTCACCCAGCAGATGCGGCAGGCTCAGCAGTGGCACATGCGCATCGTGCGTCGGCAGGGGCTGTCCCGTCGCCACCACACTATCCACACCGGGCAGGGTGGCAAACAGGCGCAGCAGCGGGGCCGCACACTCCACCGCCACCCGCGCGCCCCGTGCCGCCAGCAGCGGTGCATAACGTGCGAACTGGATGCCGTCGCCCAGCCCCTGCTCATCATGCAGCAGCAGGGTGCGTGCCGCCGGGTCCCCACCCGTCCATGACGGCGACGGATAGGCGTGGGGGGGCGCCCGGAACTCCCGCAGCTTCTTGCGCCATTCATAGGCCGCGAAACCTGCCCGCATCTCACCCTTCAGCAGCAGACAGGTACCCAGCAGCGTATGGGCTTCGGCATGGCCGCCATCCTCCGCGAGCGCCCGGCGGCACAGCACCAGCGCCGCGTCGATGCGGTTGCGGTTGCGCTCCAGCAAGGCCAGGTTCACCCAGGCATCGGCGAAATCCGGTTTCAACCGGACGGCCCGGTGCAACCATGCGGCAGCTTCTTCGTCCCGCTCCCCCGTCTGTGACAGGGCCAGACCCAGATTGTTCAGCACCGCCGCCTCGTCGGGCATCAGCACCAGCGCCCGGCGATAGGCGTCGATGGCCTCCCCGTACCGCCGCAACTGCTTCAGCACGACGCCCAGATTGGCATGGGCGCGGCCCTCCCCGGGTGTCAGGCACAGCAACTCCCGCCAGACCGGCTCCGCCTCCGCATACCGGTCCTGGGCCATCAGCGCCGTGGCCAGCAGGAAGCGTTGCAGGGTACAGTCGGGCACCAGGGTGATATAGCGGCGCAGGGGAACCAGCGCGCCTTCATAATCCTTCTGGTCCAGCAGCACACTGGCCAGATTATGCTGGGCCAGATCGAAATCCGGGTCGATCAGCACCGCTTCCCGCCCCGCGATGGCCGCCTGCTCCAGCCGCCCCAACTGCCGCAGCGCCGCACACAGGTTGGAAAAGGCGGGTGCATTAGCATGCCGCCGGCGCAGTGACCGGGCCAGCAGCGGCACGGCCCCTTCCGCGTCACCGGCCAGCAGTACCATGGCCCCCAGCGCATGCAGCGCATCGGGGTCCTCCGGGCGCAGGTCCAGAATATGGCGGAAGGCGGCTTCCGCCTCCGCTATCCGGCCTTCACTCTGAAGGGCCATGCCGTCGGCCATCAATTGCTCGGCGCTCCTGCTCATCCGTCGGTCCCCGGCGCCACCCAGCCCATGCGGGTGAACTCCGCCAGCCGGGTACGCAGGCTGGCCGGGAACCCCTCATCGATGGGCACACGGGTCAGGGCCGTCCACATACCGGGAATCGCCCCCTCCTCGAACCGGCCGGTGGCGAAGAACCGTTCCAGCCGGGCGCGGTTGACCATGTCATCCGCGCCGAAGCTGCCGATCATCTCCCGATGGGCGAAGGCATCCAGCTTGGCCAGGAACCGGTCGAAGCCGCCCATCCAGGTGAAGTGCCAGCCGGCCGCCGCGATCACCTCTCCGATCCCCTGCTTGGCCAGATACCGCATATTGTTGGCGCCCACCCGGCGCACCAGTTCAAACGGCGCCGCCGCGACGGAAACCCAGGGTTCCGGCGCCCGAAGGTTCAGGAAATAGAGATGGATGTCCAGATGCGGGGCGAACAGCGACGGCCCGTCATCCCCCGTGGCGCGCAGCCGTGTGATGATCTCGGGCCGCAATATCTCATCCGCGTCGCTGATGATCACCATGTCGGCCGGTGCTGCCCCGGTCAGGCCGCGCAAGATGGCCTGGCGCTGGTGCGCCTCCCGCACCCAGGCGAAACCACCGGGATCATCCTCCACCACGACATGGATGATCTTGTCTTCATAGGCCGCGAACCGTTCCCTGTTCTCCGCGAAATATAGCGGCTTGGGCGCCCCGGCATGGGTGAAGGCCGCCTCCACCAGCACAAAATGGTCGACCACGGGCGACAACTCGGCCAACCGCAAATCCAGAAGGTCCAGTTCGTTATAGAACTGAAAACAATCATAGACCTTGCGTCCCTGCGCTGGCGGGACCGGCAGCGGCGGGGCCTGGGGACCGGTGGCGTCGAACCAGGACAGGAACGCGTCATAGCCGCGCAGCGTGCCCCACATTACCGACCGCTCGCCCTCGTCATTGCCCTCCAGATACAGCGACTGTTCGATCTGCGTCATCAGGGCGCGCGCATTGTGCCGCCAGTCCGGCCCCATCCGGCCATTGGCACCTTCATTCATGACCGTACCCAACACCTCCAGCAGCAACCGCTGCGACTGGGCCAGCCGCGCTGCGTTCAGGCGGTAGTAGCCGTCGCGATCGCCGCCCGGCAGCACCGCCTGACGCAGCAGTTCCACCTGCTGGTCGCGGCGCCCGGCCATACGGTGGCGCGCCGCAATCATCCGCAGCAGCAGCGACCGGCGCTGACCGGGATCGGTGACGGTCGCCGCCTGCCGGGCCAGACTGACATCCTCGCCCAAGGCCCCGGCCACCAGTGCCATGGCGAGGAACAGACGCCCGGCCTCCGTCATGTCCATGGCCTCGGCGCCCGCCAGGGCCGTCTGTTCCCCGCCATGGCACTGGTG
>NZ_JAGOGJ010000172.1 GCF_017996735.1 Niveispirillum sp. | reverse complement strand
CGCCATTCAGGTTTTCGATCAGGGAGACCAGCATGGTGGCCCCGGACGGACCGGTGGTAGAGACATGATCGGTTCCGCTGGAGCCGATCAGGGTCTCGACGGCCTCAACCGACATGGTGGAGGGTGTGGTAAAGGTCACCACGTCCGCGCCGCTGCTGCCGATGACTGTGCGATAGCCCGCGATATCATTGGCGCTGGGCAGATAGATGACCTGGTCATTAATGACGATCTGGCGGCCGTTGGTCAGGTCTGCGCCCGTCAAGGTGATCGTGCCGTTGGGTGCGTAGATCGTTTCGATCCCCACAACCCAGATGGTCGCGGCGGTGTCGGTGAAGGTCACCGCACTGCCGCTGCCACTGCCAATCAGCGTTTCCATATTGGAGGCGGTAATCGTGGTGCCGGCGGTCAGATAGGCCACGTCGGTGCCCGTACCCCCGACCAGCGTTTCGACCATCGACACGGATGTGGTGTTGCCGTTGCTGCCGAAGGCCACGGTGTCGGCGAAGCTGCCACCCGTCAGGGTTTCCACCATGCTGATGGCCAGCGTGGAGAGGAAAGCGTTGGAGATGGTCACATCATCATTACCGGCGGTGCCGGTGAAGGCTTCGATCTGGTTGACCGTCACTGTTATGCCGGCGGAATAGGCAAACACTTCATCACGACCACTGTCGCCAATAAGGGTTTCCACGCCGGCCAGCATCAGCGTGTTGCCGCCTGTGTCCATGGTGACATGATCGACGCCGGAACTGCCGGCGATCGTTTCCAGACGGGAGACGATCAGGGTGCCGGCGTCGGCCATGGTGACCACATCGTTACCGGACCCGGTGCCGAGCAGTCTTTCAAGGCCGCTGACGGTGATTGTATTGCCGGTGCTGGTCAGGACGACGGCGTCGGTGGCGCTTCCGCCGATCAGCGTTTCTGCGAAGTGAACGGTGGTTGTGTTGCCCGTTGTCCCGGAGAAGGCGATGACATCCACGCCGGAGCCAGCGGTCAACGACTCCAGCCGCTCAACGGTCACGCTGTTGCCGGTATTGCTCAGGGTTATGACATCGTAGCCGGTGGTGCCCAGTATCGTCTCCACACCAGACAGGCTGGTGGTGGCGCCGGACGCGTTGAGCTGGATGACGTCGGTGCCGCTGCCACCCGTGAGCGTCTCCAGGCGGAAAATGAGCATGGTGGTGCCGCCACTGCTCAGGGTGACCGCATCGGTGCCCGAGCCGCCAAACAAGGTTTCCAGCTTATCGACAAGGATCGTGTTGCCGCCGCTGCCGAGCGTGACGGCGTCAGTACCAATGTTGCCGATCAATGTTTCGGCAGTGACGATCGTGAAGGTGTTGCCGGTGGTGTTGACGATCACCACGACATCCGTGCCGATGCCACCAATGATCGATTCAAGCAGCGACATGCCCAGCGTCATGCCGGACGATGCCATGGTAATCTTATCAGACCCGGAACCACCGATCAGGGTTTCGACATTCGCAATCAGGAGGCTGATGCCGCCCGACGCGAGGGTCACGACATCCGTGCCGGTACCGCCGATCAAGGTCTCCAAAAGGGATATGGTGATGCTGTTGCCCTGGTTCCCCAGGCTGACAACATCGGCGCCGCTTCCCCCCCGCAGGCTTTCAACCTCTGTGATCGTTATGCTATGGCCACCTGTCGCCAGAGTTACGACATCCTCGCCGGTGCCGCCGATCAAGGTTTCCACCAGGGATACGGTGATGCTGTTGCCCTGGTTCCCCAGGCTGACAATATCCACGCCGCTCCCACCCCGCAGGCTTTCAACTTGTGTAATCGTTATGCTGTTGCCACCCGACGCGAGGGTCACGGTATCCTTTCCGGTACCGCCGATCAGCGTTTCAAGTTGGGATACGGTGATGGTATTGCCCAGGCTGCGCAACAGCAGCGCGACGTCGGTGCCAGCACTACCGAACAGGGTTTCGATCAGCGACATGGAGGTAGTGTTGCCACCGCTGCCCAGGGTGATGAGATCGGTACCTGTGCCACCCAGCAGTGTTTCCAAATGTGAGACGGTCATGG
The DNA here is from genome assembly GCF_017996735.1 of Niveispirillum sp. Taxonomy (GTDB): domain Bacteria; phylum Pseudomonadota; class Alphaproteobacteria; order Azospirillales; family Azospirillaceae; genus Niveispirillum. Next base: position 9,574 of record NZ_JAGOGJ010000172.1, on the reverse strand, counting down.
TGCTGCCACTGTTGGGCAGCAGAACAAGATCAACGCCGGTACCGCCAATAAGTGTTTCTATATAGGAGACAAGGAGGGTGGACCCCTCGGTCCCCGTGTCGGTAACAACATCCTGGCCGACGGTGCCGATCAGTGTTTCCAGCAGTTGAACGGCGACGGTGGCCTCCTGGGTAAAGCTGGCCACATCGTTTCCGCCCTGACCGATGATGGTCTGGTAGCTGTTGACGGCGACCGTATTGCCGCTGGAACTGGGGACGAAAAGGATGTTGCTGGTCCCGGCGATCACCACGGTGGTGGCGGCACCGGCCAGGGCCAGCGTGGCATTGCTCGTATAGACGGTTTCCAGCCCGCTCACAAACAGAGTGGCGGACTGGTCGGTGAAGGTCACCACCTCGGTCCCGGCGCCACCGATCAGGGTTTCCAGGCCGATGGCGCTGACCGTGCTGCCGCTGGTGCCGAGTTCCACCACGTCCAGGCCTGCCCTGCCGATGATGGTTTCCAGAAGCCGCGCGGTCAGAGTGTTGCCGCCGGACGCGGCCAGCAATGCAATATCATTGCCATCGCCACCGGTAAGGCTTTCCAGCAGACTGACGGCAAAGGTCACGGTGTTGCCGCTGGCGCTGGCGACCGTCACGGCGTCGGTGCCGCTGCTGCCGGTGATGCTTTCCACCTGTGCCACGGTCACGGTATTGCCGCTGCCGCCCAGAAGCAGGCTGTCGGCACCGCTGTTGCCGATCACGTTCTCCACCGCCGAGACGGTGATGGTGTTGCCACCGGAACCTGCCAAGGCCACCGTATCGACGCTGCTGCCGCCCGTCAGGGTTTCCAGCAGGCTGACCGCCAGCGTGTTGGCGGACGTGTCGGTGATGGTCAGTTCATCATTGCCGGCGGTGCCGGTGAAGGCTTCGATCCCGCTGACCGTCAGCGTGGTGCCGGCGGAGTAGGCGAACAGCTCGTCACGGCCGCTACCGCCGACGACGCTTTCCACGCCGGCCAGCAGCAGGCTGTTGCCGCCGCTGCCCAGGGTGACCAGATCGGCGCCGTTGCCGCCTTGCAGTGTTTCCAACTGCGATACGGTCATGGTGACACCGCCGGCGTCCGCCACATGCACAACATCGGTGCCGCTGCTGCCAATGATGGCTTCGATGGCGGAGACGGACAGGGTGCTGCTGTGGGTGGTCAGGCTGATGATGTCGGTGGCGGTGCCGCCGGTCAGGCTGCTGAACTGACCTACCAGCATGGTGGTGCCGCCATCGCCCAGCAGGGCCACGTCGGTGCCCAGGCCGATATGGCCGATCAGTGTCTCCAGGCCGCTGACGGCCATGGTGGAACCAAAGGAGCCGGTATTGGTGATGACATTGGTCGCGGCATTGCCGACGATGGTTTCCACCATCTCCACCGCCATGGTGAAGCCGGCGGTGCCCGCCGTGGTGACGACATCCGTGCCAATGCTGCCCCGCAGCGTCTCCAGCCCCGACACGGCGATGCTGTTGCCATTGCTGGACAGCAGGACATGATCAATGCCGGTACCGCCAATGATCGTTTCTATATCAGAAACGGCGAGGGTGGACCCATCGGTGCCCGTGTCGGTAACGACATCCAGGCCGGCACTGCCGATCAGTGTTTCCAGCAATTGGACGGCCAGGGTGGATGCCTGGGTGAAGCTGGCGACATCGCTGCCGGCCTGACCGATGATGGTCTGGTAGCTGTCGACGGTGACGGTGTTGCCGCTGGCGCTGGGGACCACAAGGATGCTGTCGGCTACGGCGATCACCACGGTGGTGGCGGCGCCAGCCAGGGCCAGCGTGGCATTGCTGGTGTAGACGGTTTCCAGGCCGCTCACAAACAGGGTGGCGGACTGGTCGGTGAAGGTCACCACCTCCGTCCCGGCGCCACCGATCAGGGTTTCCAGGCCGATGGCGCTGACCGTGCTGCCGCCGGTGCCGAGTTCCACCACGTCCAGGCCGGCACTGCCAATGATGGTTTCCAGAAGCCGTGCGGTCAGGGTGTTGCCGCCGGACGCGGCCAGCAATGCGATATCATCGCCATCGCCACCTGTAAGGCTCTCCACCAGACTGACGGCAAAGGTCACCGTGCTGCCGCTGGTGCTGGCGATGGTCACGACATCCGTGCCGCTGCTGCCCCTCAGGGTTTCGATCAGTGCGACGGACAGGGTGATACCATTGGTGTCTATCACCGTGGCGATATCGGTTCCCGCACCACCTGTCAGGCTTTCGATCAGTGCGACGGACAAGGTGCCGCCGCCCGAAGCCATGATCACATGGTCAATGGTGCTGCCGGTACTGCCCAGAACGGTTTCCACCTGTTCCACCAGTATGGTGGTGCCAGTGGTGCCGATGATGGTGACAAGTTCCTGCGCGCTGCTGCCGATCAGGGTTTCCAGCAGTTGAACCGCCAGACTTGTCCCCTGTGTCTGGGTCAGGGTGACAATGTCGGTCGCAGCATCGCCGATGACGGTTTCAAAGGGCAGGACGACATTGCTGCTGCCGCCCGTGGCCGGCATATGCAGGATGTTGGAGATGCCGCCGATGACGACGGTCTGTACTGCACCGCTCAGCGACAGGGTTTGTGTGGCCGTGACGACGGTATCGACGCCGGACACAAAGATCGTGGCCTGGGTATCATCGAAGGTGATGACGTTGGCGCCGCCGCTGCCGATCAGCGTTTCGACGCCTGTCACGTGGGTGGTGTTGCCGGTGGAAGCCAGCGTAACGATGTCCGTGCCGCTGGTGCCCAGCAATGTCTGCAGCAGGGCTGCGGTGACGGTCTGACCGCTGGTCCCGGCGAGCGCCACGGTGCTGACGCCATTGCCGATGAGGGTTTCCACCTGCGAGACGGAAACCGTGCCCCCGTCTGTGCCGTCGGCACCGAAATAGACGCTGTCGGCATAGCTGCTGCCGATCAGCGTCTCGACGCTGCGGACATCAAGGCCACTGGCCCCGGAGGTCAGGGTCACGATATCCGTCTGGGACGAGCCGACGAGCGTGCCCAGCATATCGACGCTGACCTTGGAGCCAGCACCCAACGTGATGATGTTGTTCAGATTGCCGCCGGTGAGGGATTCGATGTCGTACATCACGGCTTCCGTGATGTTGGCGGACGTGAACTGGACCTTGTCGATGCCGCTGCTGCCGGTCAGCGTCTCGATGCTACCGATGGTGAGGGTGCTGGCGGTGGTGAAGGAGATGACGTCGACGTTGCCGCTGCCGACCAACGTCTCGATATTGCGGATCTCCATCGTGTTGGCGAGGAGGCCGATCTTGCTCATCGTGACGATGTCGGTGCCGGCCGTGCCCTGCAGGGTCTCCACCAGCGCCACATTGGTCGTGCTGCCGCCGGTATGGGCGATGCGCACATAGTCCGCATCGCTGCCGGAGAAACCGATGATCGTTTCGATCTGGCTGACATTCATCGTCGTGCCGGCCGAGGCACCGGGCGCCGCCATCATGACGACGTCGACCGCGTTCGTGCCGATCAGCGTTTCCACCAGGGCGACGAGCATGGTGCCCGTGCTGGTCGCGGCGGCCAACGCGGTCTCGCCGATAATCTGCGTTGTCCGCCGTTCGTCCATCGTGACGACGTCTGCGCCGCCGCTGGAGCCGATCAGCGTGTCGATGTCGGCGATGGTCATTGTGGTGCTGCTGCTCGCCAGGATCAGCGCGTCTCTGGTCCCGGTGCCGCCGGCAAGGTACTCGATCCCGGTCACGCTCCATGTCATGCTGCCGGTCGAGGTCTTGATGGTCCCGGTGGTGTAGGCGTTGGTGACTATGTCGTAACCGGAGCCACCGATCAGCGTATCAATAAATGATATGCCCATCGTGTTGCCGCCGCTGCCCAGCGTGAACGCGTCGGGCTTTGAGCCATTGCCCAGCAAGTATTCGAACCCGACGACCAGGGCGGTGCTGCCATTCGCGCTGGCGATGCCGGACGTCAGGTCGTGGGCACCATTGCCGATGATGGTTTCGAACAGACCGACGACGACGGTGGTGCCGGTCGCATTGAGGGAGACCAGGACATCGTTGCCGCTGTCACCCAGCAGCGATTCGATGAAACTGACGGCCACCGTGTTACCGGCGGTGCCGGACAAGGTAATGAAGTCGGTGCCCGTGGCAGCGCCGATGAAGGTTTCGATATTGCTGGCCAATATCGAATTGCCGGTGGACAAAAAGGTCAGCGTATCGCTGCCCTTGTTGCCGATGAGGGTGTCAATAAAGGTAATGCCCAGCGTATTGCCGCTGGTTCCGCCCAAGAAGACGGTTTTCTTTGACGTCGCAGCCGTGACCTTCGGTGAATAGAGGTGATCAAGGCTGGTGACGGTCAGAGTTTGACCGCTGGAGTTAAGCGTCAGTCCCTGCGAGCCGCCCGCACCCTTCACGAAGGAATAGACGGTCCCTGAAGAGAAGGTTACGTCCGCGCCACCCGAAAGGGTCAAGGTACCGCCAGCAGCCATGTCTGATCCCCAAGAATGTTCCGGCGCAGTGAACCTGTCCGAAAGAAATAACCCCATCCGCGCAGCCGAAGCCCAGCGGACACCTCACCATACTTACGTAGTAGCCTATGATTGTGCTGGAGGAAACCAAAAAACCTGTGACATCGCTGAATTTGAAGATATCTTAAGTATGGCTCTGCCTACGCTATAGGTAGAAATGTGGTTTAAATTGCTACTGTTGGTGAGCTTTTTTGGGTTAATTAATGGGTTATTTAAGTACACCGAGGATTTTTGTGCTTCTTATTTAATGAATAATTTGGTTAACGGAACGAGTTGGCGCACATTATTTTTTAACCTTAAATTCTGGACTGCCATCCGTGATTATCCCAAAAGGACAGGAGATGACCACGGGGTGTAGGGGCGGAGGCCGCTGTGGTTGCGGTCGGGGCGGTGGAATGCCCTGGCCCGGGCATTCAGCAAGCTTGCCGTGAATGAAAAGGTACTGTTGGAAATGGCCAGGATGTCGGCCATGCACAGTGCCTGGAAATCATCCAGGAACGGCACGCCTGGAACCGTCTCCATGCCCAGGTCGGCGGCACTTAACGGCCGGTAGGCGGCGAACGGGGCGAGACTGGCCTGATCGTCGGTGGCGATATAAAGGGCCGGGCGGTCCAGTTGCGGCCAGAGGCCGGCCAGCCAATCCAGATACCAGGATTCAGGGGCGATCCAGAACGGTCCCCAGCCGAAATCGCCACGCCGCAGATGCAGGGCCACTATACTGCTGCCTGCTTTCCGCATCCGGCCCGCGATCTGTTCCATGCGCTGGCGCCACAGGGCGCTGCCGGCGAAGAAACCGCGGAAACTTTCGGCATGCGGGGCCAGGAGTGCTGTTTCCCCGCAGAAATAGCCATCAATATCATGGCCGGCGGCATCGGGACTGGCGTCAGGGGCAAGCCCTGCCGGCAGATCCGCTTCACTTTCCGAAAGTCGCGGCAGGGCAGGGCCGGGCAGGGGGTCGTCCAGATCGAACAGGTGGCGGCCCACCCAGGGTGTGGTTTCCAGCGTCAGTCCGTGGCGTTCCGCATAAAGCCGGGCGACGCCATATTGCAGCAACTGGTTGCCGAAACGGCCATTGCTGCCCAGCCGCGTCAGGGCCAGCCGTCGGCTGTCCTGGTCGGCACAGGCCCGTGGACGGGGTGGGGGACCCAGCCGTTCCGTCATCAACAGCAGGGCGCGGCGGGTGAAGGCTTCGCCATAACCCGGGTTACAGGCGATGGCGCGATTCCAGGCAGCCAGCGCCCCGGTCTTGTTGTCCGCAGTCTCCAGCGCGCAGGCACGAGCGGCATATGAATCGTAAAGGGCGGGGGACAGGGCAATGGCGCGGTTCGCCGCCGCCAGCGCCGCCACCCCGTCACCCCGATCCAGCAGCAGGCCCGACCATTCGGCCAGATACTCGGCCCGGTCGGGGGACAGGGTTATGGCCCTTTGCAGATTGGTTGCCGCATCGTCCCTGTGTCCCAGGCGACGCTGTGCGCGCGCCAACAGGAACCGGGCATTGGGGTTGGCGGGCGCCAGATCCACCGCCTGACGCAGATGGGGTGCGGCGGCAGCGGCGTCACCATCCTCCAGCAGCAAAAGGCCCAGATTGACGCGCGCCGCCGCCACGTCCGGAGCGAGGCCGACAGAACGGGCAAGGGCTGATTTCGCCTCTGCCGTGCGTGACAGGCGGTATGCGGCCAGACCCAGTTCGAACCAGGCCAAAGCGTGGTTCGGGACGATATGCACGGCTTGTCGCAACAGGCGATGGGCTTGCGCCAGATCGCCGGCCTTCGTCATTTCATGCGCGTGCGTGATCAAGGCGACGGCGTTGGCCGGCTGGTGCTTTTCCGCCGTGTCCGGACCGGCCGACAGGGCATGGAGGCGGCGCCGGATCAGGATCTCGATGGCCATGAAGCGGGAATCGACCACCGCCCCTTCGCCCGGCGCGCGGCCGCTCGTCATCTCCGCCTGCAAGCGGTCCAGGACGTTGCCGGGACTCATCCGGTAGAAGACGGTTTTTACGCTGATCAAGACGCCTGTCAGCATTTGTGTGATGGCGCGGGAATAGGAGACATCGTCGGCGGTGGCCGGCCAGAAGGGCGTTTCCTCCGGAAAGCCGCCGGTGCGCGCATGCGCTTCGCGCCGGATGCACAGGTTGCAGGGATAGGTGCGTACCGATGCCTGCCGCCAGACCCCGGATACCTGGCTGTCGATCCGGTCGAACAGCATGTCGGTGCGTACATAATCCCAGCGCGGATTGGTATCCAGGGCGCCGGCCGTGACGTGCAGATGCGGTTCAAGGAACCGGTCGTCGGCATCCAGGAACCATAGATACGGACCCAGCGCCGCCGCCACGCCGGCATTGCGGGCGCGGCCGGCGCCACGGTTCTGGTTGTTCACGATCAGGGCCAGTCCCTGATCCGGATGCGCCCGGCCCCAGCGCCGCACCACATCGACGGTGTCGTCGGGAGAGCAATCGTCCACAACGACGATATGCACCTGCGCATCCTCCCGCCCCGACATCGTGCGGTAATGGCCAAGCGTGGCCAGCACGCTGTCCAGGCTTTCCACAATGGTGCCGGCGGCCTTGTAGGCGGGGATGACAACAGTGCCGATGACGCCATAGTGCCGGCGATGCGTATCCAGCGCCGTCAGCGCCACGGCAAGGCCGCTGTCCTGTCGAACCGAGGCGTCGGTGCGTGGCAGCATGGCGATGGCGGCGCCTTCCCGGCCCTGGATCAGCCAGACGGTGGCCAGCAGCCGCGCCAGATGGCCCGAAGGCGGGACAAATTCCGCCAGCCATTCCAGATTGGCTGCGGCCTCGTCAAAGCGACCGGGGTCTAGCAGTCCGGAAATCTGGTTCAGGGCGACAGGCAGCGTGGCCGCGACTTGCTGGCTGAAGATGGTGTTGTTGCCATGCAGGCGGTGGGCGCGGCGGAAAAGCCGCATGGCCTGCATCCCGTCCCCACTTTCCTGCTGATGTATCGCCAGATGTTGCAGGGCCGCTACATGGGCCGGATCGTCCGCCAGCAGGCGACGGCATTCCGCCGGGTTCATTCGCATTAGCCTTTCCATGCCCCTATCGTCGCTGCATCCAATAGCAACGGAATTATGCTAACAGCAAAAAAAGCTGAACGGCGCTAAGGTTTGAAGGGCCATGAAACTCGCCTTCCTTGACACGACCTTCGGCGACTATACGCCACGCAGCATGAATGCGGTCCCCCTGGGCGGCATGCAGTCGGCCGCCTGTTATCTGGCGCTGGCGCTGGCGCGGACAGGGGTGGAGGTCACCCTGATCAATGGTACGGGCACGCCTGGCACCAGTGACGGTGTGATGTGCCGCCACCATTCGACCATGCCTGTGGCGTTGCTGGCCCAGCATGAGGTTCTGGTGGTCATGGGTGGCTGTGACAGCGAGGGGGCGCGGAACCTGCGCGCGGCCATGGACCGGCGCCAGAAACTGATTCTCTGGACCCAGCATGCGGTCGACCAGCCCAGCGCCGCCAATCTGGCCGACCCCGCGGTGGCCGGGGTCTGGGACGCCTTCATCTTCGTCAGCCGCTGGCAACGTGAGGATTTTATCCGCCGCTTCGGCCTGCGCCGTGACCGCTGCCACATCATGCGCAATGCGCCGGCCCCCTGTTTCGCCGGCCTGTTCGCAGGGGATGCCGACATTGTGGCCGCCAAGCCCTGGCCGCCCGTGCTGGCCTATACCAGCACGCCGTTCCGGGGGCTGGATGTGTTGCTGGCCGCCATGCCGCGCATCCGGGCTGCCATCCCCGGCACCATCCTGCGGGTCTATTCCTCGCTGGAAGCCTATCAGGTGCCGTTGGCCCAGGATCCCTATGTCGGGCTGTATGAGCAATGCCGGCGAACGGAAGGTGTGGAATATATCGGCGGTATTGCCCAGCCCGCCCTGGCGGTGGCATTGCGCGGGGTGACGGCGCTGGCCTATCCCAACCGTTTTGCGGAGACCTCCTGCATCAGCGTCATGGAGGCCCAGGCGGCCGGATGCCTGGTGGTATCCAGCCGGCTGGGTGCCTTGTCTGAAACGGCAGCCGGATTTGCCCGCCTGCTGCCGGTACCGCAGGACCCGGCCGAGCATGCGGCCCGCTTCGCCGACGTGCTTGTTGAGGAACTGCGCCGCCGTCGGGCCGATCCCGCCGGCACGCAGCGACATTTGCGGGCCCAGATGGCACAGGCGGGGGCGGAGGATGGCTGGGACCGTCGGGCGGCGCAATGGCTGTCTTTCCTGTCCGCCCCGCCGGCAGCGGAAGAGGGGGAAGCCGATATTCAGGCTCTGCTGTCCCGGCTGCGTCGGCCGGCCGCTGTGCATGACCATGATGCCATGGCGGATCTGTGCGAACGCATCCTGACCCTGGACCCGGCGCATGAGGGGGCGTGGCGCATGGCCGTGCAGGTGTATGCCGCCCAGGCGCGACCGACCGATGCCCTTCTGTCGCTGGGCCGCGCGCTGCGGCTGGGTGCGGCGCTGGATCCGGCAGAATGGGAAGGCTGGATGGGTTCGCTGTTGGCGGGCGTGGTGACGGGGGATGATGGACGGCCCCTGACCGCACGGGTTGCGGCACTGCGCGGGGTCTGGCCCCTGCTGTCGGATGGGCCCTGGGCGGCCCGCCTTATCGATGGGGCAAGACATCTGGCCAGTCAGGCACAGGTGGCAGGTGACTGGTCCTCCATGCTGTCGGCCTGCCTGCTGATCGCGGGGGCGGCGCCGCAGGATACAGGCATAAGGCTGGCGGCGGGTCTGGCGGCGCAGGGGCTGGGGGAGCATACCCTGGCCCTGGAACTGGCCGGGGCGGCGTTGCGCATCAACAGCGCGGCCGTGCTGGGCGGGCGGCAGATGCGGTCGCTGCTGACCGCCTGGCTGTCCGTGGCCGAACAGACGGCCCTGGCGGGCGCCGAGGCCATGGACATGACGGAGGCCGGGCGTCTGTTCCCCGCCATGGCACTGGTGGCCGGGGCCTTGGGCGAGGATGTCAGTCTGGCCCGGCAGGCGGCGACCGTCACCGATCCCGGTCAGCGCCGGTCGCTGCTGCTGCGGATGATTGCGGCGCGCCACCGTAT